>NZ_BAAAQF010000023.1:0-123969 GCF_039531525.1 Glycomyces endophyticus | reverse complement strand
ACCGGCCGCCGCGTCGCCGACGCCCCGCCGGCCTGCCGCCGCGCCTCCAGGGAGGCCCGCTGATGGACCGCTTCGTCTTCCTCACCGCCGCCGGGCTCGCCCGCGGGGCCGTGCTCGCGCTGTTCGCGCTCTCGCTCGTGATCGTCTGGCGCACCGCGCGAGTGGTGAACTTCGCGCAGGCCGCCATGGCCGCCGCCGCGGTCTACGCCGCGTTCGCCGTCACCGCCGCGACCGGCTCCTACTGGGCCGGGCTCCTCACCGGGCTCGCGGCCGGAGCCCTCCTCGGCGCGGCCGCCGAGCGGGGCCTCATGCGGCGCCTCCCGGTCCACGCGCCGCTGCCGGGGATCATCGTCGCGATCGGGCTGGTCATGGTCCTCCAGGCCGGGCTCGCCATCGCGTTCGGGCCCGAGCACCGGCCGATGCACCCGCCGTTCTCCGAGCGGCCCTTCATCGTCGGCGGCGTCCCGGTCCTCTCCCCGTACGACCTGTTCACGCTCGCGGCGGCCGCCGCCGTCATGACCGCGCTCGCGCTCCTGTTCAACCGCACCTCGCTCGGCCTCCAGCTGCGCGCCGCGGCGTTCGCGCCCGAGACGGCCCGGCTCCTCGGCGTCCGCGTGCCGCGCATGGTCACCCTCGGGTGGGCGCTCTCGGTCGCCGCCGCCTCGCTCGCCGCGCTCCTGCTGGTGCCCACCGAACTCGGGCTCAACCCGCACGCCGCCGACCTGCTGTTCGTGAACGCCTTCGCGGTCGCGGTCATCGGCGGCCTCGACTCCCCGCTCGGGGCGCTCCTCGCCGGGATCGGCGTGGGCCTGCTCGTCAGCCTCGTCACCGGCTACGTCTCGGCCTCGGCGGCCCCGCTCGCGGTGCTCGGCCTCATGACCCTCGTCCTGCTCGTCCGCCCCGGCGGCCTGTTCGCCCCCCGAGAAGCGAGGACCGCATGAAGACCTCCGTCCGGGCCCTGCTCCTCACCGTCCTGGCGATCGCCGCGACCTTCGGCCTCGACCCGTTCCGCAACTACCAGCTCGCCACGGCCGCCGCGTGCTTCGCCGCCGTCGCCGGGCTCACCGTCCTGGTCGGACTCACCGGGCAGCTCTCGCTCGGGCACGCCGTCCTCATGGCCGCGGGCGGGTACGGGTTCGCCTACGCCGCCTCGGCGGTGGACGGCCCGTGGATCGCGGCGCTGCTCGTCGGCCTCGCCGCCGCCGCGGTCGTCGCCGGGCTCCTCGGGCTCCTCCTCGGCGCGGCCGCCGCCCGCCTGCGCGGCCCCTACCTCGCCGGGCTCACGCTCGCGCTCGTCATCGCCCTGCCCGCGGCCGCGAACACGCTGCCGCTCGACGGCGACCAGGGCGCCCGCGCCCCGTTCTTCGCCGTGCCCGAGGCGCTCTCGACGCTCATCGCCGTGGAGCAGTGGCACGCCTGGCTCGCCATCGCGGTCGCCGCGGTCGCCGTGACGCCCCTGGTGGTGCTGCGGTCCGGCCGGGCCGGGCTGCGGATGCGCGCGGTCCTCGACGACGAGACCGCGTCCCGCCTGTCCGGTGTAGACCCCGGGGCGGTGAAGACCGGCGCGTTCGTCGCGAGCGCGGTCCCGGCCGGGCTCGGCGGCGCGGTCCTGGCGATCGCCACCCAGCAGGTCACGCCCGGCGGCTACGGGCTCGCGTTCTCGCTCCTGCTCGTGGTCGCGGCCGTCGCCGGGGGCCTCGGCTCCATCGGCGGCGCGGCCGTCGGGTCAGTCCTCGTGACCGTCCTCCCATGGGCCATCGACGAACTGGTGGCCCTCGCACCGGCCGATCTCGGCCGGCGCCTGGACGGCAACCTCGCCGTCCTCCTCTTCGGCGCCGGCCTCATCACCCTCACGGTGATCTGGCCGGGCGGCGCCTCCCGTCTGCTCGACCGGCTCCGCGCCGCCCGGCCCTTCCGCTTCGCTACCCCTTCCACGACCACAGAGAGGTGATCGGATTGCGAACTCCCAACCCCTTCAAGAACGCGGCGGCCCTGGCCGCGGCGGCGGCGCTCGGCCTGGCCGCGTGCAGCACCCCCGGCGGCGACGAGGACGTCCCCGGCGTCACCGACGACACCGTCACGATCGGCACGCACCAGCCGCTGACCGGCCCGGCCGCGGCCGGGTACTCGGCGATCTCGGCCGCGACGACCGCGTACTTCGAGTACGTGAACGCCAACGGCGGCATCCACGGCCGCGACATCGAGTACCTCGTCAAGGACGACGCGTACGACCCGGCGGCGACGCAGACCGCCGTGCGCGAGCTGGTGACCGAGGAGGACGTCTTCGCCGTCGTCAACGGCCTCGGCACGCCCACGCACTCGTCGGTCCTGGACTACCTCGACCAGCAGGGCGTCCCGGACCTGTTCGTGTCCTCGGGGTCGCTGACGTGGAACCAGCCGAACGTGTACGACAACACCTTCGCGTTCAACGCCGACTACGTGACCGAGGGCGCGGCGCTCGCGCAGTACGCGGTCGAGCAGGACCCGGAGGCCGTGATCTGCGTGCTCGGCCAGGACGACGACTACGGCGAGGGGATCATCGAGGGCGTCGAGACCGTGGTGGGCTCCAACGAGATCGCCGAGGTCCAGAACTACTCGGTGTCCGCGGAGGACCTGACCGCGCAGATCGGCGCGATGATGGCCGCCGGGTGCCAGGTGAACGTCCTCGGCACCATCAACGGGTTCACGGCGATGGCCGTGGGCACCGCGGCGCAGATGGAGTGGTTCCCGAAGTGGTACGTCTCGTCCTCGGGCGCCGACTACCCGACCCTCGCGGGCTACCTCGGCGAGGACCTCGCCCCGGTCCTGCTCCAGGGCATGGTGAGCGTCAACTACCTGCCCTCCAGCGCGGGCGGCGAGTGGGACGCGCTGTTCCGCCAGATCAACGACGAGTACAACGACGGCGCGCCGTACACCGGGAACACCATCTTCGGGATGAGCGTCGGCTACCTGTTCGCCGAGGCGCTCGCCGCGGCGGGCGAGGACCCGACCCGCGAGTCGCTGGTGGCCGCGGTCGAGTCGGGCGACCTGGTGGGCAACGGGATCGTGCCGCTGTCGTTCAGCGGCGACGACCACGCCGCGTACCGGGCCGTGGGCGTCACCACGGTGAACGAGGGCGTCCAGGACTACATCGGCACCACCTACGAAGTGTCCGCGGGCCAGGTGACCTCGGTCGAGCCGAGCCCCGTCCCGCTCGAGAACGAGGGCATCCCCGGCTCGTAGCCGGGACGCCCCAGAGGAGAAGGAGATCGATGACCGACGACGCGCAAGCGCCGGGGCCCGACGTGCCTGGTCTCGACATCGCGGGGCTCGCCCGCTGGCTGGCCCGGGAGCATCCCGGGCTGGCCGGCGGGGGGCCGCTGCGGGCCGCGCTCATCGACGGCGGCCGCTCGAACCTGACGTACCGGGTCGACGGGGGCAAGACGCCGCTGGTGCTGCGCCGCCCGCCCCTGGGCCACGCCCTGCCGACCGCGCACGACATGCGGCGCGAGCACCGGGTGATCTCGGCCCTGCGGGGCACGATCCCGGTGCCGGCCACCGTGGACGTCGTGGACGACACGGCGTCCGGGGAGGTCACCGGCACGGTCTTCTTCGTCATGGAGCACGTCGACGGGCAGGTCCTCGACCATCCGGACCGCAACGCGGACTGGACGACCGCGGGCCTGCACCGCCTCGGCCTCGAGGTCGCCGAGATCCTCGCGGACCTGCACGCCGCCGCGCCCGGCCCGCTCGGGCTCGGCGGCTTCGGCCGGCCCGAGGGGTACCTCGACCGGCAGATGCGCACCTGGCGGCGCCAGCTCGACGCGTCCCGGTCCCGGGAGGTCCCGGCCCTGGACGCGCTCGGCGAGCGGCTCGCGGCCGCGGTGCCGGCCTCGGCCCGGTCGGGGATCGTCCACGGCGACTACCGGCTCGACAACATGCTCGTCGCCGGCCAGCCGGACGCGCCGCGGATCGCCGCGGTCCTCGACTGGGAGATGGCCACGCTCGGCGACCCGCTCGTGGACCTGGGGATGCTCGGCATGTACTGGCACATCAGGGAACTGCCCGGCGGCGAGCGCGCGGCGGGCCCGATCGTGCCCGGCGCCGGCTACCCGTCGTTCGACGAGGTCGCCGACGCGTACGCCGCCCGCGCCGGGACCGCGGTCCCGGACCTGCGCTGGTACCGGGCGTTCGCCTGCTACAAGCTCGCCGTCATCCTCGAAGGCGTCCACTTCCGGTTCACGAAGGGGCAGACCGTCGGCGAGGGATTCGATGCGATCGGCGCGCTCGTCGCGCCGCTGGCCGAGGAGGGCCTGTGGATTTCCGACCGGACGAGATGACCCGCGCGTTCGCCGACGAGGCGCGCACGTTCCTCGACGAGCACGTGCTGCCCGCCGAGCCCGTGCTCGCGAAGCAGGTCGAGGACACGCCCGGCGACTGGCGGGTGCGGCCCGTGGTGCGCGACCTCCAGGAGGCCGCCCGCGAGCGGGGCCTGTGGAACCTGTTCCTGCCGCCCGGCCCGCACGGCTACGGCGGCGGCCTGTCGAACCTGCGGTACGCGCCGGTCGCCGAGCTCACCGGCCGCAGCCCCCGGCTCGCTCCGGCCGCGATGAACTGCAACGCCCCGGACACCGGCAACATGGAGCTCCTGGCGCACTTCGGCACGCCCGCGCAGCAGGAGGAGTGGCTGGAGCCGCTCCTGGAGGCGCGCATCCGCTCGGCGTTCTGCATGACCGAACCGGGCACGGCGTCCTCCGACGCGTCCCAGATCGGCACCCGGGTCCACCGGGAGGGGGACGAGTGGGTGGTCAACGGCCGCAAGTGGTTCGCCACCGGGGCGATGAACCCCGACTGCGCGCTGCTGGTCGTGATGGGCAAGACCGACCCGAACGGGCCGCGGCACCGCCAGCAGTCCATGGTCCTGGTCCCGCGCGGCACCCCCGGCGTCTCGGTCATCCGGCCCCTCACGGTGCTCGGCTACGACGACCGCGACCACGGCGGCCACGCCGAGGTCCTGTTCGAGGACGTGCGCGTCCCCGCGGGGAACCTGCTCGGCGAGGCGGGGGACGGGTTCGCGATCGCGCAGGCCCGCCTCGGGCCGGGCCGGGTGCACCACTGCATGCGGGCCCTCGGCATGGCCGAGCGGGCTCTCGACCTGGTGCGCGGCAGGGCGAACGAGCGGGTCGCGTTCGGCGGCCCCCTCGCCCGCCAAGGGGTCCTGCGCGAGTGGGCCGCGGACGCGCGCGTCGAGATCGAGGCCCTGCGCCTGCTGGTCCTCAAGACGGCGTGGCTCATGGACACCGCGGGCAACCGCGCCGCCATGCAGGAGATCCAGGCGATCAAGGTCGCCGTTCCCCGTGCGGTGCAGCGCATCCTGGACCGCGCGATGCAGGTGTTCGGGGCCGCCGGCCTCTCCGGCGACCACCCGCTGGCCGAGATGTTCACCGCCGCACGGGCACTGCGCCTGGCCGACGGACCCGACGAAGTCCACGTCGCGGCCCTGGGCAAGGCCGAGCTGCGACTACAATCATCCTTAATGGAAGGAGTTGTGCAATGACGCACCGACCCGACCCCGCCATCGACGGTCCCGGCCACGGCACCCTCTCGATCGCCGCCATCCTCGCCGACACCGCGCGCCGCACGCCCGACGCGCCCGCCCTCCACTTCATGGGGCACACCATCCCCTACGGGCCCCTCTGGGACCAGACCCGCGCCTACGCCGGCGCCCTCGCCGCGCGCGGCGTCGGCCGCGGCTCCCGCGTCGCCATGCTCGTCCCCAACGTCCCCGACTTCCCCCGCGTCTACTACGCCGCGCTCGCGCTCGGCGCCGTCATCGTCCCGATCCACCTGCTGTTCAAGGCCGACGAGATCGCGTTCGTCCTCGAGGACTCCGGCACCGAGCTCCTCGTGGCCGCCGCGCCGCTCCTCGCCGAGGCCGCACCCGCCGCCGCCCGCACCGGCACCCCGCTCACCACCGTCCTCGCCCCCGAGGGCCTGGAGATCGGCGGCCACCCGGTGTCCCGCCTCGAAGCCGAAGCGGCGCAGGCCGAACCGATCGAGCGGTACGCCTCCGTCAACCCGCTCGACGCCGCCACCGTCCTCTACACCTCCGGCACCACCGGCACCCCCAAGGGCGCCGTCGGCACCCACCTGGCGATGGTCGAGCAGGTCCACGTCTCGCTCATCGACTCGTTCCCGCTCACCCGCGAGGACGTCGTCTACGGCGGCCTCCCGTTCTTCCACTCCTTCGGGCAGATGGCGGTCCTCAACATCGCGTTCCGGCGCGGGGCCTCGATCATCCTGCTGCCCAAGTTCGACGCCGACGAGGCGCTGGCGCTGCTGATCCGCCACGGGGGGACCGTGTTCACCGCGGTGCCCACGAACTTCGCCGGCATGATCGAGGCGGCCAAGCGCACCGCCGACCGCCCGCCGCTGCGGTTCGCCGTCTCGGGCGGTGCGGCCCTGCCGGTGGCGCTGCTGGAGGCGTTCGAGCGGACCTTCGGCGCGGAGGTCCACGAGGGCTACGGGCTCACCGAGACCGCGCCGTCGGCCACGTTCAACATGGTCGGCGAGCCGATCCGGCCCGGGACCGTGGGGACCCCGATCTGGGGCGTCGACGTCGCCGCCGCGGACCCCGACGTGGAGGACCGGATCGAGCTCCTCGGCCCGGGCGAGCTCGGCGAGATCGTCATCCGCGGGCACAACCTCATGAAGGGGTACCTCGGCCGGCCCGACGCCACCGCGCAGACGATCGTCGACGGCTGGTTCCGCACCGGCGACCTCGGCACGGTCAGCGCCGAGCGGATCGTGACCATCGTCGACCGCAAGAAGGACATGATCATCCGCAACGGGTACAACGTGTACCCCACGGAGGTCGAGGCCGTCCTGGCCCGCCACCCGCACGTCTCGATCGCGGCCGTCTTCGGCGTCCCGCACGAGACGCACGGGCAGGAGGTCCACGCGGCGGTCGTCCCGGCCCAGGGCGCGGCGGTCGACGCCGCGGAGGTCGTGGCGTACATGAAGGAGAAGGTCGCGGCGTACAAGTACCCGCGGGTGGTGCACGTGCTCGAGGAGCTCCCGCTCGGGGCGAGCGGGAAGGTCCTCAAGCGCGCACTGGTCCAGGAGTTCGGCTCCTAGACCGCCTCGCCGATCCGCAGCTCGGCCTCCACGGCGGCGCGGATCGGCGCGGGCACCGGCACCGGGCGCCGCCCGGCGCGGTCCACGAACACGTGCGTGAACCGCCCCAGCGCGAGCGGCGCGCCCCGATCGGGCGCGCCCTCGCGCAGGATCGCCAGGTCCCACGTGACCGAGGTGGCCCCGAGGCGGGCCACCTCGATGTCCACCTCCAGGACCTCCGGGAACGAGGCGGGCGCCAGGAACTCGCACGACGAGGCCCGGGCCAGCCCGATCACGTCCCCGGCCGGGTCCAGGCCCGCGCGGCGCATCATCCAGGTGTTCACCGCCGAGTCCATCGCCTCGTAGTACACGGTGTTGTTCATGTGGCCGTACTGGTCGTTGTCGTTCCAGCGCAGCGGGAACGAATGGCGGTTGGTCACGGCGGCTCCTTCGGGGGCTCCATGGGACATCGACATGCCTCTAACATACCGACCGGACGGTTTCATCGTTCGGCCCGACCCGCCAGGAGCCATCATGACCGACGCGACCACCGGACTCGACGCCGACTTCTACGCCTTCCAGGACCTGCTCACCCCCGTCGAGCAGGAGGCCGCCCTCCGCCTCCGCGACTTCATGGAGCGCGAGGTCCGCCCCATCGCCGACGACCACTGGGAGCGCGCCGAGTTCCCCCACCACCTCATCCCCGGCATCGCCGCCACCGGCGTCATCGGCACCGCCTGGCCCGAGTCCCGCCGCTTCGAGAACAGCGCCCTCTTCCGCGGCTGGGCCGCCGTCGAGATCGCCCGCGTCGACGCCTCCTTCGCCACCTTCGTCGGCGTCACCTCCGGACTCGCCATGGGCGCCATCGGCGTCGGCGGCTCCCCCGAGCAGCGCGCCAAGTGGCTCCCGCCCATGGGCCGCGGCGAGGTCATCGGCGCCTTCGGCCTCACCGAGCCCCTCGCCGGCTCCGACACCGCCCGCGGCCTCCGCACCACCGCCACCCGCCGCGGCGACACCTGGATCCTCGACGGCGCCAAGCGCTGGATCGGCAACGCCACCTTCGCCGACATCACCCTCATCTGGGCCAAGGACATCGACGACGGCCAGGTCAAGGGCTTCATCGTCCCCAAGGACGCCCCCGGCTTCAAGGCCGAGAAGATCGAGCGCAAGCAGTCCCTGCGCGGCGTCCAGAACGCCGACATCACCCTCACCGGCGTCGAGGTCCCCGAATCCGACCGCCTCCAGCGCGTCGACTCCTTCAAGGACCTCGCCGGCGTCCTCGGCCCCACCCGGGTCGGCGTCGCCTGGGAGGCCATGGGCATCGCCGTCGGCGCCCACGAGGCCGCCGTCCGCTACGCCAAGGAGCGCGAGCAGTTCGGCCGCCCCATCGCCTCCTTCCAGCTCGTGCAGCAGAAGCTCGCCGAGAACCTCGCCGACGTCACCGCCGGACTCGCCGTCTGCGTCCGCGTCGCCCAGCTCGAGGACGCCGGGAGGCGCCGCGACGAGCACGCCGCCATGGCCAAGGCCTTCTGCACCGCCCGCATGCGCGACGTCGTCGCGCGCGCCCGCGCCGTCCTCGGCGGCAACGGCATCCAGCTCGACCACGGCGTCGCCCGCTTCTTCGCCGACGCCGAGGCCGTCTACTCCTACGAAGGCACCTACGACATGAACACCCTGATCGTCGGCAGGGCGATCACCGGACACCAGGCATTCGTCTGAAAGGAACCGACATGACCGAGGCCTACATCGCCGCCACCGCCCGCTCCCCGATCGGCCGCGCCCACAAGGGCTCCCTCAAGGACGCCCGCGCCGACGACCTCGCCGCCCAGATGATCCGCGCCGCCGTCGACAAGGTCCCCGCCCTCGACCCGGCCCGCATCGACGACCTCCTCCTCGGCTGCGGCCTCCCCGGCGGCCGCCAGGGCATGAACATGGCCCGCGTCGTCGCCGTCGCGCTCGGCTGGGACACCGTCCCCGGCGCCACCGTCACCCGCTACTGCTCCTCCAGCCTCCAGACCACCCGCATGGCCTTCCACGCCATCAAGGCCGGCGAAGGCGACGTCTTCGTCTCCGCGGGCGTGGAGTCCGTCTCCGGCATGGACGTCGGCTCCAGCGACGCCATCGCCGGCGCCGAACTGGAGAACCCCGTCTTCACCGACGCCATGCTCCGCACCGCCAAGCGCGCCGGCGGCGCCTTCGGCTGGACCGACCCCCGCGACGAGGGCCGCCTCCCCGACCCCTACATCGCCATGGGCCAGACCGCCGAGAACGTCGCCGCGATCCGCGGCGTCACCCGCGAGCAGCAGGACGCCTTCGCCGCCCGCAGCCAGCAGCGCGCCCAGCGCGCCATCGCCGACGGCTTCTGGGCCAAGGACATCACCCCCGTCACCCTCCCCGACGGCACCGTCGTCGCCGCCGACGACGGCCCCCGGCCCGGCACCACGATCGCGAAGCTCGCCGGACTCGACCCCGTGTTCCGTCCGAACGGGACGGTCACCGCCGGGAACGCCTGCCCGCTCAACGACGGCGCCGCCGCCCTCGTGATCGTCTCCGACCGCGTCGTCGCCGAACTCGGCCTCGACCCGATCGCCCGCATCGTCTCCACCGGCGTCTCCGGGCTCTCCCCGGAGATCATGGGCCTCGGCCCGGTCGAGGCGTCCCGGCGCGCGCTCGCGCTGGCGGGCATGGGGATCGAGGACATCGACCTGGTCGAGATCAACGAGGCGTTCGCGGCGCAGGTCATCCCGTCGGCGATGGACCTCGGGATCGACGAGGAGCAGCTGAACGTCAAGGGCGGCGCGATCGCGGTCGGGCACCCGTTCGGGATGACCGGCGCGCGGATCACCTCGACGCTGCTGAACGCCCTGGAGGACACGGGCGGGCGCTACGGCCTGGAGGCCATGTGCGTCGGCGGCGGGCAGGGCATGGCGATGGTGCTCGAACGCCTCTGAGCTTTGATTCCACACGAAAGCGGCGCGGGCCCACAAGGCCCGCGCCGCTTCGGGTCCGCTACTCGGGGACGTAGAGGGTGATGGTCCGCGCGACGAGCGCGGGCTTGTCGGCCCCTTCGATCTCCACGGTCACGTCGTAGCCGGCGCGCACGCCGCGGGCGGTGGCCTCGGCGGAGGCGAGCTCCACGACCGCGCGGACGCGGGCGCCGACCGGGACCGGCTGGAGGAACCGCAGCCGGTCGAGGCCGTAGTTGACGCTCATGGCGAGGCCGTCGATCGCGATGAGCCCGCCCAGGAGCATCGGCAGCAGCGACAGCGTCAGGTACCCGTGCGCGATGGGCCCGCCGAACGGCCCGGCCGCGGCCCGCTCGGGGTCGGTGTGGATCCACTGGTGGTCGCCGGTGGCGTCGGCGAACGCGTCGACGCGGGCCTGGTCGATCTCCAGCCACTTGCTGGTCGCCTTGGCGCCGAGGGCGTTCGCGAGGTCCGCGGGCGAGGCCGCGGTGATGGGACCGCTCATGCCTTCGGCCCTCCCGCCACGTAGAGGACCTGGCCGGAGACGAACCCGGCGTCCTCGGAGCAGAAGTACGCGACGGCGGCGGCGATGTCCTCGGGCTGGCCGACGCGCCCGACCGGGGTCTCCTTGGCGGCGTGCGCGAGGAAGTCCTCGAAGGGCACGCCGACGCGCTCGGCGGTGGCCTTCGTCATCTCGGTCTCGATGAACCCGGGGGCGACGGCGTTCGCGGTGATCCCGAAGCGGCCCAGCTCGATCGCGAGGGTCTTGGTGAAGCCCTGCATCCCGGCCTTCGCGGCGGCGTAGTTCGCCTGGCCGCGGTTGCCGAGCGCGGAGGTGCTGGAGAGGTTGACGATCCGGCCCCATCCGGCCTCCACCATGGACGACTGGACGGCGCGGCTCATGAGGAACGCGCCGCGCAGGTGGACGCCGAGCACGGCGTCCCAGTCGCCCGCGCTCATCTTGAACAGCAGGTTGTCGCGGAGGATGCCGGCGTTGTTGACGAGGATCTGCGGCGGGCCGAGCTCGGCGGCGACGCGCGCGACCGCGGCCGCGGCGGCGTCCTCGTCGGCGACGTCGGCCCCGACGGCGATGGCCTTGCCGCCCTTGGCGTTGATGGCGTCGGCGGTGGCCTGCGCCTGCTCCTCGGCGAGGTCGAGGACGGCGACGGCGTGCCCCTCGGCGGCGAGGCGGCGGGCCGTGGCGGCCCCGATGCCGCGCGCGGCGCCGGTGACGATGGCGGTCCTTGCGGTCATTGGCTTGGGTCCCTTCGAAGGTCAGAACACGATGAGCTGGCGCAGGGCCTCGCCGGAGGCGAGGCGGTCGAGCGCGGCCGGGAGGCCGTCGAGGCCGATCCGGTCGGAGACGAGCCGGTCGAGCGGGAGCCGCCCGGCGCGCCAGAGGTCGGCGTAGCGGGGGACGTCGTCGCCGGGGACGGCCGAGCCCAGGTAGGAGCCGACGACGGTGCGGGCCTCGGCCGTGAGGCGCAGCGGCGAGACCTGCGCGCGGGCGTCGGGGTGGGGGAGGCCCACGGTGACGGTGGTGCCGCCGGGCGCGGTGAGCGCGAACGCGGTCTCGAAGGCCCGCGCCGAGCCGGCCGCCTCCACGACGACGGGCGCGCGCAGGTCCGCGGCCCCGTCGGGGGTGCGGGCCTCGGCGCCGAGCGACCGGGCGAGTTCGAGCTTCGCGGGCACGGTGTCGACGCCGACCACCTCGTGGCCCAGGGCCCGCGCGACGAGGAGCGCGGCCATGCCGACCCCGCCGAGGCCCACGACGGCGACCGTCTCGCCCGCGTTCGGCCTGCCCGCGTTGACGACCGCGCCGCCGCCGGTGAGCACCGCGCACCCCAGGAGCGCGGCGATGTCGGGCGGCACGTCGTCGTCGACGGGCACGACGGAGCTCTCGGAGACCACGGCGTGCGTGGCGAACGCGCTGACGCCGAGGTGGTGGGCGACGGGCTCGCCGCGGCGGCTGAGCCTGACGGCCCCGCCGACGAGCGTCCCGGCGGCGTTCGCGGCGCTGCCGACCGCGCAGGGGAGGCGGCCGTGCGTGCCGCACTCCTCGCACCGGCCGCACCGGGGGAGGAAGGTCATGACGACGCGGCGGCCGACCGGCACGCCGGTGCCGGGCCCGCCGGCCTCCACGATCCCCGCGGCCTCGTGGCCCAGGAGCATCGGCACCGGCCGCACGCGGCTGCCGTCGACCACCGACAGGTCCGAGTGGCAGATCCCCGCGACCTCGACCCGCACCAGCAGCTCGCCCGGCCCGGGGCCGTCGAGCTCCAGCGGCCCCAGCGCGACCGGCCTCGACTCGGCGTACGGCGCGGGCGCTCCGCAGCGCTCCAGCACGGCACCGGTGATCTCCACGGCGACCTCCTCGTCGTTGTGGTGCACGGCCATCATGGCCGCACGGCCCGACCGGACGACGCGGGGCCGCCGATCCCGCTCAGCATACCGACTGGACGGTTTGTAGCGCTACCCCCGTCCCGGACCGAGTCCGCACGCCTCCGGCGGGCCGGGCCCCGCCGCCGGTGTCCCCGAGCGCGACGCGACCGCTCCGCGGCGTGACCGGGCCTGTGGGAAGTTCCACAGAAGGATGCACTCAGTGCATCGTTGCATTTAGTGTAGGCGGCATGGCCGAGACCACCGGGCCCACCGACCGCCGCGCCGCCCTCAAGGCCAAGAGCCGCAGGGCGATCCTCGACGCCGCCGCCGACCTCATGACGAGGCGGCGCAGCGCCGACTTCTCCGTCGACGAGCTCGCCGCCGCCGCCGACGTCTCGCGCCGCACCGTCTTCAACCACTTCGCCACCCTCGAAGACGTCGTCACCGAGGTCTCCGGGCACATGCTCACCCAGGTCGTCGACCGCATGTCCGCCCAGGCCGCCAGCGCCGAGCGCGAGCCCGACACCGTCATCGCCGACCTCGTCGCCACCGCCTCCGCCGACCACCTCGTCCCGATCGTCGTCGAGCTCTTCGCGATCCTCGGCGGCGCCGACCCGCAGCCCGGCAACCGCGAGGCCGTCCTCATGCAGCGCGCGTTCACCCTCTTCACCGAGCGCATGACCGCCGCGATGGCCCGCCGCCACCCCGAGGTCGACGCCCTCGCCGTGCGGCTCCTCGTGGCCGCCTTCTGCGGCGGCCTCCTCGGATTCGTCCACCTCTGGATCGAGGAGACCGGGGCCGCCGACACGCCCGCCTCGCGGCGGGCCTGGGACCGGCTCGTCGCCCGTACCACCGCAGTCCTGCGAGAACCCGGCGCCTGAGCGCCCGAAACACCCGTACCGTCGATTCGTCGAACCGCCGAACCAGGAGACCACATGGCCGAGTTCCTGTACCGCGTCGGGCGCTGGTGCGCCCGCCGCGCCAAAACCGTCATCGCCGCATGGGCGCTGGTCCTCGCGGCCGCCGCCGCCGCGTTCGTCCTCTTCGGAGGCGCGTTCGCCACCACGCTCTCCATCCCGGGCACCCCCACCGAGGAGGTCACCGACCACCTCGCCGAGGCCCTCCCCGAGGCCTCCGGCGGCACCGGCAGCATCGTCGTCGCCACCGAGAACGGCGACGCCTTCACCTCCGCGCAGCAGGCCGCGATCTCGGCGCTCATCGCCGAGGCCGACGACGTCGACGGCGTCGCCACCGTCGTCGACCCCTTCGCCACCGAGGCCCAGCGCGACGAGCAGCAGACCCAGATCGACGAGGGCCGCACCCAGATCGACGCCGGCCTCACCCAGGCCGACCAGGGCCGCACGCAGCTCGAAACCGCCCGCACCGAGCTCGACGCGTCCCAGGCCCAGCTCGACGCCGCCCGCGAACAGGCCGGCGACAGCCCCGAGCTCGACGCCCAGCAGGCCCAGCTCGACGCCGGCTACGCCGAACTCGACGCCCAGCAGGCCGAACTCGACGCCGGCTACGCCGAACTCGAAGCCCAGTCGCTCGCCCTCGAAGAGGGCGCGACCCTCCTCGAACTCGCCGCCGACGCCGGGGTCGTCTCCTCGGACGGGTCCGCCGCGATCGTCACCGTCTCCTTCGACGAGACCCAGATGGAGGTCACGCCCGAGACCAAGGACGACGTGCGCGCCGTCTTCGAGGACTCCCCTGTGGACGGCGTGGAGGTCGACTACTCCTCCGAGATGCAGGACTCCGTCCCCGCCATCGCGGGCGTCAGCGAGGTCATCGGCCTCGTCGTCGCCGGCATCGTCCTCGTCCTCATGCTCGGCACCTTCATCGGCGCCGTCCTGCCGCTCGCCACGGCCCTCGTCGCCGTCGGCATCGGCGCCCTCGCCAGCATGTCGCTCTCCGGGGCGGTCGAGATGACCTCGGTGACCCCGATCCTCGGCCTCATGCTCGGCCTCGCCGTCGGCATCGACTACTCGCTGTTCATCGTCAACCGCCACCGCCGCCAGCTCAAGGACGGCTACGAGGTCGACGAGTCGATCGCGCTCGCCACCGGCACCTCCGGCAACGCGGTCGTCTTCGCCGGCGCCACCGTCCTCATCGCCCTGGTGGCCCTGAACATCACCGGCATCCCGTTCCTCGGCCTCATGGGCTCCATCGGCGCGTTCTGCATCGCGATCGCGGTCCTCGTCGCCATCACCTTCATCCCCGCGCTCCTGCGCCTCGCCGGCCTGCGCATCCTCAGCAAGCGCGAACGCAGGGCACGCGACGCGCACGACACCGCCGAGCGCAAGCCCGACCCGCAGCCGATGCACACCGGCCGCGCCGTCCTGCGCGTCCTCGTCGGCCTCGGCGCCCTCATCGCCGTCGCGCTCCCCGCGATGGACCTGCGGCTCAACCTGCCCGACGGGTCCTCCGAACAGCACGACACCACGCAGTACCAGGCGTACGCGACCATCGCCGACCGGTTCGGCGAGGGCCAGAACGGCTCACTGCTCGTGGTCGCCGACCTCGCCGAGGCCCCCGACGACGCCGCCTCGCTCACCGCGCAGGTCGCCGTCGCCGAGGCCGTCGCCGGCGAGGACGACGTGGTCGCCGTCGCGCCCATCGGCACCTCGGAAGACGGCAGGACCATGGCCTTCCAGGTCATCCCCGAGGAGGGCCCCACCAGCGAGTCCACACAGGAGCTCGTCCACTCCCTGCGCGACCTCTCCGTCGACGGCGTCGAGGAGATCGGCGTCGCCGGCTCCGCCAGCGGCAACATCGACATCTCCGAGATCCTCGCCGACGCGCTCCCGGTCTACCTCGCGGTCGTCGTGGGCCTGTCGCTCATCATCCTGATCCTGGTGTTCCGCTCGATCCTCGTGCCGGTCCTCGCGACGCTGGGCTTCATCCTCAGCTACTTCGCGGCCCTCGGCGGCGTCGTCGCGATCTACCAGTGGGGCTGGCTCGCCGACGTGTTCGGCGTCGACACCCCCGGCCCGATCCTGAACTTCCTGCCGACGCTCCTGGTCGGCATCCTGTTCGGCCTCGCCATGGACTACATGCTGTTCATCGGCTCGGGCATGCGCGAGGCGTACGCGCACGGCGCGCCCGCGCGCCAGTCGGTGGTCCTCGGCGTGCGCGCCGGCCGGTCGGTCGTCACGGCCGCCGCGATCATCATGATGGCGGTCTTCGGCGGGTTCATCTTCTCCCACTCGACGATGATCCGGCCCATCGGCTTCGCGCTCGCCTTCGGCGTGCTCGTCGACGCGTTCCTGGTGCGGATGCTCATCATCCCCGCGCTCATGCACCTGGTGGGCGACAAGGCGTGGTGGCTGCCGAAGTGGCTCGACCGCATCCTGCCCGACGTCGACGTGGAGGGCGCCGCACTGGAGCGGCGCCACCCCCACGAGGAGAAGGCCGAGGCGTAGCGCCGCAGCACGGTCAGGCCCCCTTCGCCGAGCGGCGAAGGGGGCCTTCGCTCATGCTCATGCGCGGGGTCGCTAGCCCCGCGGAGGCCGCCAGTTCGGGTCCCGGCCCAGCACCGCGAGCACCCGCTCCATCGGCCCGGAGTCGGCCGCGGGCATCACGGCGGGACCGAACGGCGCGTAGGGGCCCGTGCGGGACGGCCCGCTCAGCGGCACCTCGAACGCCAGCGTCTCCACGGAGGTGAGCAGCTCCACGCCGAACTCGGGCCGCCGCCCGATGGAGACCCCCACGTCCCAGGCGTGCACCACGTAGTCGATGAAGTGGAACCCCAGCGCGGTCCCGCCGGGCACGGGCAGCTCCCGGTCGGCCCCGGCGAGCAGCGACCAGTCCCGGCCCAGCGCCCCGTCGGCGCCGAACGCCTCCACCACCGCGGCCGCCGAATCGGCGAACGCCTGCGGCGTGGCGGGCACCTCCTCCCAAATGCGCAGCTCGAAGACGTCCCCGCGGGCCGCGGCGGCGAACCCGAGGTTCTGCGCGGTCATGTGGGCGAGGAGCCGCCCGAGGTCCCACCCCGCGCACGGCGTGGGGAGGTCGAAGCGCTCGACCCGGTTGACGAGGTCCACGGCGGTCGCCATGGCCGTGCGGTGATACGTGAGGAGTGCGGTCATGATCGGGATCATAGGACCCCCGCGCCGGGTCCGATACGATGCCGGTCGGCGCCCCCGTCCCGACGGGCGGGACGCCGGTACCAGAAGGAGTCCCACATCAGTTCAGAGACCGACCGCCTGGTCGCGTTCAGCACCCAACTGCGCACCGTCCACCAACGCCTCCGCCGGGCCCTCGACCTGGCCCGCCGCTCGATCGACGGCGAGTTCGAGGAGGTCGGCGCCGACCTCCTCGTCTACTGCCGCGGCTTCTGCGCCGCCCTCAGCGGCCACCACCAGAGCGAGGACCGCGGCCTCTTCCCCGAGATCACCGCCGCCCACCCCGAGCTCGCGCCCGTGATCGCCAACCTCGTGCGCGACCACAACATGCTCGAACACCTCCTCGGCGGCTTCGCCGCCGCGATCGACGCCCGCGCCGACGACGACACCCTCCACCGCCACCTCGACGGCATCGGCGCCGTCATGGAGACCCACTTCGGGTACGAGGAGCGCCAGCTCCTCGCCGTCCTCGACACCCTCGCGCTCGGCGGCGATCCCAAGGCGCTCCTGGGAGAACTCGCCTAGCGTCAGCCGAAGGCCGTCGCCAGGGCCGCCCAGACGACCGGGTTGTCCTCGGGGCGGCCTTGGGCCTCCCAGGCGGCGGCCTTGGTCCGCTGCCAGGCGTTCAGGGCCGCGACGGGATCGGGGGCGTCGTGGGCGGCGTCCACGGCGGCGACGGCCTCGGCGAGGAGCGGGGGCAGGCCGGCGAAGCGGCGCAGGCCCTCGTCGGTGGGGAGCGTCCAGCGGGTCGCGGTCACGTAGCGGGCGCCCGCGTGGAGGGCCGCCGCGACCAGGCCGACCGGCTCGGCGAAGCGGACCTCGCCGCCGCTCTCGCAGGCGATGAGCGCCACCCGGTCCGGCATCGCCCAGCCCTGCGGCGCACCGGGACGGTGGCCCAGCAGCAGGTCCGCGGCGGTGAGCGGCCGGTGCCCGTTGACGACCGCGGCGCGGCCGGTGGTCCCCGGGCCGCAGCTCAGGTGCAGGCGGGCGTCGAGCCCGTGCTCGGCGATGGTCACGTGGCCCACGTACAGGAACCGCGCGGCGGTCGCCAGGAGCGGCTCGATCGCGTCACGGTCCACATCGGACCTCCGGAAGGGGTCGCCCGCCGGGATCAGCCTGGAGCCCAGCCCCTCGGCGAGCTTCGCGAGCGGCGAGCCCGCCTCGACCTCGCCGAGGACCGAGCCCAGGTCGCGGCCCGCGCCGGGGACCTTCGGGTCGAGGACCGCCACCACCGGGCCGTCCGGGCGCCACTCGGACCGGCGGCGCGCGGGGGAGTTGCGCACGGTCGCGGGCGGGAGCACCGAGAGGTCGGCGTTCGCGACGAACCGCTCGCCCTCGTCGACCCGCAGTGCCTCCCAGGGGACCTGCGCGGTCGAGAGGGACGGCTGGATGCGCACGTGCGGCCGGAGGCCCTGCTCCAGGAGGGCGTTCATCTCCTGCGCGAGCCGGTAGGGGATGAGCGAGCGCGCGAGCGCGGTCGCGAGGCCGGCCTCCCGGTCGCGGTCCACCAGAGGGCCGGTGAGGGAGCGTTCCAGGGCCTGCTCGACCGTCTCGCCCGGCAGCGGCGTCGGCAGCGCCTCCGCGAGCGCGTCGAGGGCGGGCCGCACCCGGCCCTCCTCGACCATGACGTTCTGGATCGCGCCGAGGTCGTGCTCCCACCGCCACGAGTAGTAGAGCCCGTCGGCGTCGACGAGCTTGAGCTGCACTGCAGGCCGGTTCACCACGTGTCGATCACCTCGTCGGACCGGATCGGGAACCCGTAGCGCCGCTCGGTCTCCCGGATCCACGGCTCCAGCTGCGACTCGCGCCAGGGGTTGACGCGCAGCCGCGGCGGCAGCGCGAAGCGCACCGGCGGGAAGTCGCCCGAGGCGCCCGTGACGAAGGCGGAGGCGGCGAACGACAGGAGCTCGCCGTCCGGTTCCGGCACCGGGAGCTCCGGCGGTTCGGGGGGCGGCGCGAAGGCCGCCGCGGCCGGGGCGTGCAGGGCGACCGTGGCGCTCATGTGCTCCAGGAGCTCCGAGACGAGCGCGCCGACGCCGAGCGCCGCCGCGAGGCTCAGCGCGTGCGCCATCGCCGGGACGGCGACCGTGGCCGCCCACCGCTCGCGGGGGCCGCCGGGGGCGAAGCCGTGGCGGATCGCGTCGGTGGCGAGGGCGGCGGGGACGGCGAGGTCGAAGGCGAAGCGCAGGTACGTCTGCTGCTCGCCGGGGTCGGCGGCGAGTTCGGCGCGGCGCGTGAACGCGAACGCGCGGCGCTGGTCGATGCGCGTCAGGTGGTACAGCGCCCCGGCGTCCGCGTAGGTCCGCCACGCCTCCAGGTGGGCCGCCTCGGCCGCGTCGAAGTCGCCCTCGGCGGCCAGCAGGTCGCCTTGGAGCGCAAGCGCTTCGGCGAGCATCACGGCGTGCCCGGCCTGGCGGAGGGCGGCGGTCGCGGCGGGGAGGAGCGCCTTCGCGAGGGCCGGGTCGCCGGTCTGGAACGCGGCGTGGGCGCGGGTGTAGCGCAGCTCGGCGGCGCGGAGCGGCTGCTCGGCCGCGTCGAGGGCCTCCTCGGCGGCGGCGAGGAGGCGCAGCCCCTCGGCGTGGTCGCCCGCGCGCATGGCCGCGCGCCCCCGGTTGGCGGCGGCGAGGGCGGCCGACGCGGTGTCGCCGGACGCGGTGTGGATCTGCTCGGCGAGGCGCAGGTAGGCCGCGGCCTGCTCGTGGTCGTTGCGGGACTGGGCGATCAGCGCGAGGTTGGCGTACGGGTGCCCGGTCAGGCGCGGGTCGGCGGCCGCGGCGAGTCCGAGGGTGCGCCTCGCGGCGGCCTCGGCCTCCTCCCAGCGTTCGAGTCCGATGAGGAGGACACTGCGGGAGTTGAGGATCGAGACCCGGAGGTAGACGTCGTCGGCGCCGTCGCCGGTGGTGATCGCCTGGGCCGTATCGAGGTCGGCGAGGGCCTCGTCGAGGCGGCCGAGGAGCTGGAGGGTCTGGGCGCGGTTGACGAGCAGGGAGGCGCGGACCGCGACCGTCCCGTACCGGTCGCCGGCCTGCGCCTGGGCCGCGTCGCAGGCGGCGAGGGCCTCCTCGGCGAGCAGCAGTGCCTCGCCGGTCTCGCCCCGCCCTTCGGCGAGCGCGGCGAGGTTCCCGAGCGCGCGGGCGCGGCCGTCCAGCCCGGCGGCGTCGGCGTCGGCGACGCGGGTCAGCGCCACGGCCCGCTCCAGGAGTGCGGCGGCCTCGGTGCCGCGGCCCTGCCCGGCGAGCCGGGCGGCCTCGTTGTTCAAGTCGCGGAACGCCGTCCAGCGCGGCCCGCTGGACGCTCTGCCGCGGATGCCGATCACGTCGTCGCTCATGCGGCGGACCGCTCGGTGAGCGTGGCGTCCGGGGCGGTGGGCCTGGTCCGGGCGAACGCGACGATCGCGTCGCGCCGGTCGGGCGGCACCTCCGAGGCGAACCCGGGCGCGCGCAGCTCGACGACGCGCGTGGAGGCCGGGAGCATCAGGAACCCCTGCGGCGCAGGGGTCTCGCCGACGAACGTGTTGCTCGGCGGGTCGAAGCGCAGGTCGACGGCGGCGCCGCCGACGCGGGCGCTGAGCGGCCCTCGGACGGTGTCCGGCGCGGCGGGCACCGTGACCGCGATGACGAGGGCGCCGTCGCGGTCGACCAGCTGCCAGGTCGCCTCGGCGGCCGCGTCGACCAGGCCCTGCGGGACGCGGCCCCAGTCCACCGGGGTGGCCCCGGAGCCGAGCGTGAAGCCGCCCGCGGGCCCGCCGCCGGCCGCCAGGGCGTAGTCCTCGCGGGCGGGGGCCCGCTCGCTCAGGGCGGTCCCGTAGTCGTCGGCGAGGTCGTCGAGCGCGGCGCGCAGGGCGGCGGCCTCCGGGACCGCCTCGAACGCGGCCAGCGAGCCGAGGTCGACCCCGGCGAGGGCCCGCTCGACGGCGTCCTCGTCGTCCAGGAGGTGCTCGGTCCCGGAAGTGCGCCAGGCGATCTCGGCGCGCAGGAGGCCGCCGGGGAGCGCCGGGACGGCGGCCGCGTGGGAGGACGGCCACCAGGCCTCGGCCCAGCGCAGGTGCGCGAGGTCGCGGGCGGCGTCGAGCACGGGCGAGGTCCACTCGGTGTCGACCGCCGTCGCGTCGCCGAGGATCGCGGCGGCAGCGTCGGGCCCGTAGACCTCCCACAGCCAGTCGGCGGCGGCGCGCGCGTCGAAGACCTCGGCGGCCGGGTGCGGCCGCCGGTCGAGGACGTCCCAGTGCAGCAGCGCGCCGCGGGCCTCCACGAGCGCGGTCCGCTCGGGGTGGGGCGGGCGGGTCCCGACCAGGGTCCCGGCGGCGGTCCGCGCGACCGCGAAGGCGGTCACGACCGGTCCGCCTCTCGTGCGAGGGAGCGCTTCAGGCGGTCGCGCTGGTCCATGACGACCGAGCGCAGCGCCCCGTCGAGGAGGTCCCACACCCCGTCGGCGGCGGTGGCCTCGCCGCGCAGTTCGCGGCCGTGCAGGCGCACCCACAGCCGCCGCAGGTACGCGCCCCTGGTGCCGCGCACCTCGACGCCGATGGCGGAGGCGTCGGGGAGGCGCAGGACGCGGTGGACGTACGACTCGCGGCGCCACCGGTGCAGCAGGCGCGCGTTGGCGTCGCTGGCGGGCCGGGCGTCGTCGGCGCCGAGTCCGGCGCTCGCGCCGCGGCCCAGGGCCATCGCGACGCGGCTCGGCTCCTCGGCGAGCTGCCACGGCGCGGCGGAGCGCGCGATCTCCCCGGTCACCAGGGACGGCACGTCGGCCATGGACTCGCGCTGGAACCAGGTGGTCAGCCCCGCGAACAGACGCTCCATGATGGACCTGTCGAAGGGCTTGGGGAGGCTGCGCTTCGCGGCGCGGTCGCCGAGTTCGGGGGCGGCAGGGCGCTCGTGCGCGGTGAGGCCGTGGTCGAACGCGACGCCGGGGCGGTCGAGGTCGGCGGCTTCGGCGGTGCCGGCGCCGGCGTCCGCCAGGGCCTGCCACAGGCGCGGGTCCGGGGCGGTCGCGCAGTCGTCGAGGAACGCGGCGAGGCCGGGCGCGGGGCCGTCCGGGGCGTCGGGCGGGCGGGCCCGGTGCGACCAGGCGTCGCGCAGCAGCCCGGTGAGCTCGGCGGTGCGGGCGGGGTCGGTCAGGAAGCGGCGCAGGCGGTCCGCCGAGACCTCGCCGCGTTCGGCGTGCACGTCGTCGACGGCGGCGGCCGCGATGCCGGCCGCGTCGGGGAGCGCGGCGGGGTCGCCGTGGAGGTGCGCGAGCTCGTAGCAGCGCTGGAAGTACAGGTCCTGCGGGTGGCCCTCGGTGACGCCGGCGCGGCGGCGGGCGCGCTTGAGGAGCTGGAACCAGGCGGCGGTCGCGGCGAGGGCGGGCCCGGCGTCGAGGATCGCCCGGCGGAGCGCGTCGACGTGCTCGACGGCGACGGCGCCGCCGGAGAAGCGGGGGTTCTGGGCGGGCCGCAGGACGAGCGGGTCGAGCAGGAGCTTCACGGTGCGCGCAAGCGGCCGGCCCGAGGCGTTGCTCAAGGGCGCCACGGCATCGCCGAGCTGGGACCAGGCGTCGGCGACGAGCATTCCGCGCGGGACGGCCGCCGAGGCCGCGAGGCCTTGGACCATGTCGCGAAGTGTAGTCGAGTCGTACCGGCGAACGCGAAACCTGTGATCGGTAGGGGCCCGCGCGGGGCGACGCTGACGGCGTCGCCCACCCCGAAGGAGGCCCCGATGTTCCGCGACTTCCGCGCGGCCGGCCCGCTCCCGGCCCACGCGCAGCTCGTGCGGTCCCCGTACGGCACCCCCGAGCATCCGCTGGAGCCGAAGCGGCGCCGCGGCGGCTTCGGCGGCATGATGCTCGGCGCGACGACGGCGCTGACCCTCGGCATCGGCGCCGTCGCGATCGGCGGCGAGTACCTGACCGCGCCCGCACCGGACGTCATGCTCCGCACGGGGATCGCGTTCTCCGCGGACGGGCTGGCGCTCGTCCCGTACGACCGCGCCGGGGCCGGCGGCCTCCTCGCCGAGCTGTCGAGCGACGCCAGCGCCGTGCGCCTCGCCGCCGTCGACCTCGCGTCGGGGGAGACGCGGTGGGACGTGCAGCTCGCCGACGAGCTGGACCGGGACGCCGCGGCCGTCGCCGCGGGCGCCGAGTACGCCTACGTCGCGACCGCGGACGGCCTCCAGGTCCGCGACCTCGACGACGGCGCCCTCGTCACCGGCGACGTGCCGGGCCTGGAGGCGGTCGGCTCCGGCACGGCCGCATACGGGTTCGACCCCGCGGCGGGCGTCGTCGCGCTCGACGTCGACGGCGGGCTCCACACGGTCGCCCTCGACGCCCTCGAAGCGCTCCCCGCCGACCCGGCCGTCGCCGAGGCCTGGAGGGGCCGCCTCGCCGCCGAGGGCGACGCCCCCGCGCTGGGCGGCACGACCTCCACGACGGCGTCGGTCGGCGAGGACGCCACCGTGAGCCTCGAGCCGACCGCCGCCGGCGCCCTCGGCGCGAGCCTCGCCGTGGAGGACGCCGCCGGACGCCGGACGCTCGGCGCCGGCGTCTACTACGAGGCCGCGATCGTCCTCGACCGGACCGCGGCCGCCGCGGCCTGGGAGATCGACGTCGAAGGGCTGATCGACGGCGTGCTGGAGGACCCGGCGGCCGCCGTCGACCTCGCGCTCCCCGGCGGCGTGGCCGCCGGCGCGGCCTCCGGCCACGTGCTCGTCGAGCACCGGACCGAACCCGGCGCCGAAGGCTTCACGCTCACCGTCGTGGACCTCGCGACCGGGCGGCCGACCGCGTCGCTCGCCACCGCGGACCGCCTGGGCCGCAGCATGACCGCGCCCGGCGGCCACACCGTGGTCGCCGCGGTGCCGGCGGGCGGGGTCCTCCTGAGCGACCTCGTCATCGTCGCGCCCGACGGGTCGGTCGACCGCGCCGTCTTCGGCGACCTCGACCTCTTCGGCGACCCCGCCGACCGAAACCTGTGATCGGTAGCCGCCGGTCCCCGCAGAGACTCAGATCGTCCCCGAGAAAGGAACACCGCAATGTTCAAGTTCGTCAACGTCGTCGTCCTCCTCGCCGGCCTCGCCGCGACCGGCATGTACGTCCTCACCGGACTCACCTCCGACAGCCCGGTCCCGTGGCTGAACGGCTGGATGGCCGGCCCGATCATCCTCGTGTCGGTCCTGCCGTTCCTCGGCATGATGAGCCGCCTCGCCGACGGCCCGCTCCGGGAGCTCCGCGGCATGGTCGCCAAGGGGTTCGAGGGCGCGCCGCTCGCGATCGGCACCGTCGTCCAGGTCTCCCGCACCGGCCTGTCGGTGAACGACCAGCCGCAGCTGGAGATCCTCTTCGACGTCGACACCCCCGACGGCCAGTCGTTCCGGGCCGTCTCGCGCAGCCTCGTCGACCTGACCGAGCTCGCCGCGGTCGTCCCCGGCGCGATGCTCCCCGTGCGGTACCGGCCCGGCAGCGCCGACGGCCGCGTCGTCATCGCCGTCGACGCCCCGCAGGCCGAGATGCAGGCCGCGTTCGACCGCGTCCGCCTCGCCAAGGGCCTGGTCACGCCCCGCCAGCTCCAGATCGCCGAGCAGGGCGTCGACGGCCGCGCGGTCGTCCTCGCGCTCACCCCGACCGGCGAGATCCAGGGCGACCGGGCCGTCATGGACATCGCCCTGCGCGTCACCCGCGCCGACGGCTCCGTGTTCGACCTCAAGCAGCGCAAGCCGATGGACGCGAGCGCCGTCCCGCAGGTCCAGCCGGGCATGGTCGTGCGGGTCCGGTACCTGGCCCACGACGAGTCCGAAGTGGTCATCCTGACGGCCGTCGCCCCCTGAGCCGCCGCCCGTGCCGGACCCGCCCGCGAGGCGGGTCCGGCACGGGCGGAAACGCCCCGGCAGCTGCGTCTCGACCGGTGCCCCCGCGAGCCCGCACGACCGGCCGCGTCAGTCCCGCCGGGTATCCTCACGGGAGTCCGGAGCCCCATCGCGGACACCCTTCCCCCACAGCCCCGACCGAGTGAGTAGGACCCGTGAACGCTCCCGTTTGGCTCGCCGTCGACCTCGGCACCACCCACACCGTCGCCGTCATCGGCCGCGGCGGGCAGGAACCCCGCTCACTGCTGTTCGACGGCTCCCCGCTCCTCGCCTCCGGCGTGTACCTCGACGCCGACGGCGCGCTGCACACCGGCCGCGACGCCCAGCGCCTCGCCGCCGCCGACCCCGGCCGGTTCGAGCCGCACCCCAAGCGCCGCATCGACGACGGCACCGTCCTCCTCGGCGACCGCGAGCTGCCCGTCGAGGAGGTCCTCGCGACCGGCCTGCGCCGCGTCGCCGAAGAGGCCGCGGCCTCCGGCATGCGCCCCACCGACATCGTGCTCACCTACCCCGCCGACTGGGGGCCGGTGCGCCGCGCCCGCCTCGAGGCCGCCGCCGAGCTCGCCGGGATGGGCCGGGTGCGGCTGCTGCCCGAGCCGATCGCGGCCGCCGCCTACTGCGCGGAGGTCCTCGGGCAGGAGATCCCGCGCGGCGGCACCGTCGCCATCTTCGACTTCGGCGGCGGCACCTTCGACGTCGCCGTCGTGCGCCGCGACGACCAGGGGCGCCTGCGCACCCTCGCGTTCGGCGGCCTCGACGACCTCGGCGGCCTCGACATCGACATGGCCCTCGCCTCCCACCTCGGCCGCGTCGTCGCCGGCCGCGACCCCGCGCTGTGGAAGCGCCTGAGCGAACCCGAGACCACCGCCGACCTGCGCGACCGGCTCGCGTTCTGGGGCGAGGTGCGCGCCGCCAAGGAGATGCTCTCGCGCACCTCCACCGCGCCCGTGGGCCTGCCCGGCCACAACCCGATGGGCCTGCACCTCACCCGCGACGAGCTGACCAGCCTCGCCGACCCGCTCGTGGCCCGCGCGGTCGACGAGACCCGCCGCACCGTCGAGCGCGCCGGCGTCGAGCCCGCGTCGCTCGCCGCGCTCCTCCTCGTCGGCGGCTCCAGCCGCATGCCGCTCGTGGCGACCCGCCTCCACGCCCGCCTCGGCGTCACCCCCTCGGTGCCCGAGCAGCCCGAACTCCCGGTCGCCTTCGGCGCCCTCCAGCACGCCACCGCCGAACCCGAGACCGCGCCGCCGCCCGCGACCACCCCGATGACGCCGCTCACCTACGCGCCGTACCCGGTCCAGAGCCCCGCCGGGAGCCTCCCGCCCCAGCAGCACGCGCCGCAGCCGAGCCCGCAGTTCGGTCCCTCGCAGCCGCCGCACACCTCGCAGCCCAGCCCGCCGTACGGGCCCTCGCAGCCGACGCCCGCCGGGCCGTACCCGCCGCCGGCCGCGCCCGGCACCGGATTCCAGCCGAACGTCCACACCGGACCGCTGCCGGGGTCCGGGCCGGCGCCGAAGCGCTGGATCGCGCTCTCGGTCGTGTCCTCGATCGCCATGGCGATCGTCATCCTCATCGTGGTCGCCGTCAACAGCATCCAGCTCGACTCCCTGTTCGGCGACTTCTCCGGCGGCGACCTCGTCGAAGGCCTCAGCGACCTCGGCGGCGGTGACGGCGCGACCGACGGCACCGACCTCCAGGTCGTCAAGGAGCAGGCGCTCACCACGCCCGGCGCGGCCGCGGTGGCCGCCGGCGACGGCGTCGCCGTGATCACCGACGTCGTCGACGGCAAGCTCCTCGCCAACGCCTACGACGCCGCCGGCACTGCACTGTGGACGAACGAGTACGAGCTGGAGCCCACCGAGACGTTCCTGACGATCACCGGGAACCTCCTGCTCATCGACGCGATGGGCTCGGCCGTCGACGAAGGCCAGAACATGCGCGCCGCCGTCGCCCTCGACACCGGCGAATTCCTCTGGAAGCAGCCGTGGATCGACCGCAACGACCTCGCGTTCTACGGCACCGACGTGCTCGTGGAGCAGCGCACCGGCATCTACGACAACGCCGTGGTCCGCATCGACCTCACCACCGGCGAGGAGGTGTGGAAGAAGGGCGGCCCCGACGGCCTGTTCCTCATCGACGAGTACCGCATCCGCGCCGAGACCGTCTGGAACGACGGCGGCGAGTACGCGGGCGCCGTCCCCCCGAACTCCTACGCGCTCTACGACAACCTCGCCGTCGCGAACCGCGTCGTCGACCTCGAGCCCTACGAGGGCACCGCCGTCGTGCGCGACGCCGCCGACGGCGGCTCGATCACCTCCGGCGACCTCCCCCTCGACTCCCACCAGTGGACCGCGTTCGACGGCCTCGCCGTCGGCAAGCTCTCCGAAGCGGCCTCCCCCGGCCGCGCCGTCCTCGCCGGATTCGCCCTCGACGGCCTCGCCGAGGCCTGGCGGGTCGAGTTCGCCGCGGGCGACGCCATCGTCAACGTCAAGCCCTGCGGCCAGCACCTCGTCTGCGCCGCGGTCGAGAACTCCAGCGCCGAGACCTACCAGACCGTCGCCGTCGACACCCAGAGCGGCACGGCGGCATGGGAACTCGACTCCATCGACTGGGCCGTCGAAGAGCAGTGGTACACCTCGCCCACCGGCATCGTCCACGGCGACCAGACCTTCGACACTGTGTCCGCGGCGCGCGTCGTCGACTTCGACGGGACCGTCGTCCAAGGCGGGGAGGAGCCCTACTCCTCGGTCCTCGCCGTCCGCGGCGGCCGCGCCGTCGTCGAGCAGGTCGGCTACGACGGCACGAACACCGCCTGGGAGGTCTACGTCCTCGACCTCGCCACCGGCGACCGGACCCCGGTCCACAACACCGGCGTCGAACTCTACGAGCACGTCGCGATCAGCGGCGACCTCGTCGCCGTCCACGCCGGCGACGGCCGGGCCCTCCTCCTCGCCGCCTCCGGACTCGGCTGACCGGATCGTTCCGGTGCCGGCCGGGATCGTGCCTGTCGCCGGGCCCGCCCCGGCGACAGGATGGAGGCATGCAACGAGCCCTGATCGTCATCGACGTCCAAGAGTCCTTCCGGCAGCGGCCCAATTGGGCGGCCACCTCCGACCCGCAGATCGCCGACCAGGTCGACCGGCTGGTCGTCCACGCCCGCGCCAAGGGCGACCTCGTCGTCTGGGTCCTGCACAGCGAGGCCGGCAGCGGGAACGTCTTCGACCCCGCCCGCGGCTTCGTCCGCTACATCGAGGGCCTCAAGCCCGAGGCCGGCGAGCCCGAACTGGTCAAGACCTCGCACAACGCGTTCACCACCACGAACCTGCACCAGATCCTCACCTCCCACGGCGTGCGCGAGGTCGCCGTCTGCGGCATCCGCACCGAGCAGTGCTGCGAGACCACCGCCCGCGTCGCCTCCGACCTCGGCTTCACCGTCGACTTCGTCATCGACGCGACCGCCACCCACCCGATCCCGCACCGCGACTCCGACTACGAGCGGCCCATCGAGGAGATCCTCGCCGACCCGCTCACGCTCCAGACCGCGGACGTGACCGCCCGGACCGAGTACGCGCTGGCGGGCCGCTTCGCGACGATCAGTACCGTCGACGAAGTGACCGCGCGCTGACCGGATCGGGAGGCCCTGCATGACCCGCGTCGTCTTCCTGCTGGTGCAGCACCTGCACCTGCTCGACCTGGCCGGACCCGCCCAGGTCTTCTCGACAGCCGCCGACCTCGGCCTGGGCTACGACGTGTCCTTCGTCGCCGACCGCGAAGACGTCACGACCGCGCAGGGCCTCCCGCTGCGCGCCGCCACCGACTGGCCCGACCTCGGGCCGGGGGACCTGGTGCTCGTCCCCGGCTGGCGCTCGCCGAAGACCGCGGGCGGGCCGCGCCTCACCGAATCCCAAGCGGCGCTGCTGGTGTCGCACCACGGGCGCGGCGGCACCGTCGGCAGCGTCTGCTCCGGCGCGTTCGCGCTCGGCCAGGCCGGGCTCCTCGCCGGCCGACGCTGCACCACCCACCACGAGCTGCAGGAGGAGCTCGCGCAGCGGCACCCCGAGGCCGCGGTCCTGCGCGACCGCCTCTTCGTCGTCGACGACCGGGTCGTCACCTCCGCCGGGATCGCCAGCGGCATCGACCTCGCGCTGCACCTCGTCGCCGTGCGCCACGGGCCCGCCGTCGCCGCGCGCATCGCCCGCAGCATGGTCGTCTACGCCCGCCGCGACGGCGACGCCGCCCAGGACTCGGCCATGCTCCGCCACCGCTCGCACCTCTCCGACGCCGTCCACCGCGTCCAGGACCTCATCGACGCCCGGTACGCCGAACCGCTGCGCCTCGCCGACCTCGCCGCCGCGGCCGGGCTGAGCGAGCGCACCCTCACCAGGCGGTTCACCGACGCGACCGGCATGACCCCCTTGCGGTACCAGTCGACGCTCCGCCTGGAGCGCGCCGAGCACCTCATCAGCCAGGGGAGCCCGACCGAGTCCGCCGCCCGCGCGGTCGGCTTCGGCGACGCCCGGATGCTCCGGCGCCTGCGCGCCGGGGCGCGCTGAGCCCCGACCCGGGGCGGCGGCCGAACACCCATGGGCCGCATCAGCACAGCGGCAGGGGCCCGGACGCTCGTCCGGGCCCCTGCCGCCCCCTCTCAGAGCGAAGCCTCGCTACGGCACCGTGTACCCGGCGCCGCGGAACAGCTCGTACCACTCGGCGCGCGTCAGCGGCACGTCCGAGCCCTGCGCCGACGCCGCCACCCGCTCAGGCGTGGTGGTGCCGATGACGACCTGCATGTTCGCCGGGTGGCGGGTGATCCACGCGACCGCGATCGCGATCGCGGGCACCCCGTACTTCGCGGCGAGCCGGTCGATCGACGCGTTCAGCTCCGGGTACTTCGGCGAGCCGAGGAACGGCCCGTCGAAGAAGCCCGCCTGGAACGGCGACCACGCCTGCACGGTGATGTCGTTGAGCCGGCAGTAGTCCAGGAGGCCGTCGTCGCGGCTGAGCGACTGGTCGAGGCCCTGCATGTTCGCGGCGGTGCCCTGCGCGACGAGCGGCGCGTGCGTGATCGACAGCTGCAGCTGGTTGGCGACCAGCGGCTGCGTCACGTGCTTCTTCAGCAGCTCGATCTGGCGCGGCGTGTGGTTCGAGACGCCGAACGCCCGCACCTTGCCCGCGGCGGCGAGCTCGTCGAACGCGCGGGCGACCTCCTCGGGCTCGACGAGCGCGTCGGGCCGGTGCAGCAGGAGGATGTCGATGTAGTCGGTGCCGAGCGCCTCGAGCGAGCCGTTCACCGAGGCAATGAGGTGCTCGTACGAGAAGTCGAAGTACGGGCCGTCGCGCACGATCCCGGCCTTCGTCTGGATGACCAGGCGCTCGCGCTCGGCCGCGGTGAGGCGCATGGCCTCGCCGAAGCGGCGCTCGCAGCCGTGGACCTCGTGGCCGTACACGTCGGCGAGGTCGAGGAAGTCGATCCCCGCGTCGGTGGCGGTCTTGACGAGGGTGCGGACCTCCTCGTCGGTCTTGTCGGGGATGCGCATGAGGCCGAGCACCACGTTCGGCGCCTCGATCTCGGTGCCGGGCAGCGTGAACCGCTTCATCGGGATTCCTTTCTAGGCCGCGGACAGGCGGGCGACCTGGTCGCCCGTGAGCTGGAGGTCCGCGGCTCCGGCCGAGTCGCGGATGCTCTCGGGGCGCGAGGCGCCCGGGATCGGGACGACGACGGGCGCGAGCGCGAGCTGCCACGCCAGGACCACCTGGTAGACGCTGACGCCGGCCTCCTCGGCGACCTCGTTGAACGCCGCGTGGCGGCTGCCGAGCTCGGGCGCGCTCCTGATGCCGCCCAAGGGGCTCCACGGCAGGAACGCGACGCCGAGCTTCGCGCAGTGCTCGAGTTCGCCCTCGCTGGAGCGGAACCGCGGCGAGAACTGGTTCTGGACCGACGCGAGGCGCCCGCCGAGGATCTCGTTGGCCTCGTCGATCTGGGCGACGCTCGCGTTGGAGATCCCGGCGAGCTCGATGACGCCCTCGTCGAGGAGGTCGCGGATCGCGCCCACGGAGTCGGCGTACGGGACCGCCGGGTCGGGGCGGTGGAACTGGTAGAGGCCGATCGCCTCGACGCCGAGGCGCTTGGCGGAGGCCTTCGCGGCCTCCTTGAGGTACTCGGGGCGGCCGTTCTGCGTCCAGGAGCCGTCGCCGGGGCGCAGGTGCCCGCCCTTGGTCGCGACCAGGACGCCGGCGGCGCCGGGGCCGTACTCCTTGAGCGCCCTGGCGATCAGGGTCTCGTTGTGGCCGACCTCGTTCGCGTCGCGGTGGTAGGCGTCGGCGGTGTCGATGAGGGTCACGCCCGCGTCGAGGGCCGCGTGGACCGCGGCGACGGACCGCGCCTCGTCGGGCCGCCCCTCGATCGACATCGGCATCCCGCCGAGCCCGATGGCCGAGACCTGCCGGTTCCCGATGGTGCGCTGCTGCATGGGTGCACTCCTTGCGGCCGGGCGGGGCGCGGCGGCGCGCTCCCGTCTGCTGGCGGATGACCAGGTCGATGCTAGGTTCGAGGCATCTAGAAGTCCAACAACTGACGTTTCTGAGATTGAGAACCCGAAGGAATGATCCATGGACCTGCGGCAGATGGAGTACCTGGTCGCGCTCGCCGATGAGAGGCACTTCACACGGGCGGCCGAGCTGACCGGGATCTCCCAGTCCGGGCTGTCGGCGGCGATCCGCAGCCTTGAGGACGAGCTGGGCACCGCGCTGTTCACCCGCACCACGCGCCGGGTCGAGCCGACCGAGGCCGGGTTCGCGCTGCTGCCGTACGCGCGGATGATGCTGGAGCAGGCCGCGGGCGCCCGCGACGCCGTCGTCAAGGCCAGCCGCGCCGTCTCCGGCTCCCTCTCGATCGGCGCCGAGCAGTGCCTGGGCCTGGTCGACGTCAACTCCCTGCTCGACCGCTTCCACCGCCGCCACCCGCGGGTCGAGACGATGTTCACGCAGTGCGGCTCGCACGACCTGCTCGGGATGCTCCGCGCCGGCGAGCTCGACGTCGCGTTCGTCGCCACCGACCGGCACCTGAGCGCGCTGCCGCACCGCGAGCTCGGCCGCGAGCCGCTCGTGGTCGTCACCCCGCCGGACCACCCGCTCGCGGCGCGCGCCTCCGTCGCGTGGGACGCCCTCGACGACCAGGACTTCGTCGACTTCGGCTCGGCCTGGGGCGTGCGCACCCTGAACGAGTCGGTGTTCGCCGCGCGGGGCTCCCGCAGGCGCGTGCGCTGCACCGTCAACGACGTGCACACCCTCCTCGACCTCGTCAGCCGCGGCCTCGGCATCGCCGTCGTCCCGCGGCATGTCGCCGCGAAGCCGCAGGCCGCCTCGCTGCGGGTCCTGCCGCTCGCCGACGAGGACGTGCCGCAGTGGACCGTCTCGGTCGTCTCCACCGCCTGGGACCAGGCCGACTCGCCCGCCGCCCACCTGCTCGAACTCCTCAACCCCCTCCCGGACAACCCCGGCCCCGACAGCCCGCACAGGGCCCTGCCCGACCCGGCCCCGGCCGCGCCCGTCCGGCTCCCGGCATAGCCGCGCCGGGACGCCGATCCGGGGACGCAGTACCCCCGGGCGCGCATCCGGCCTGCTCACCGAGGCCGCCAGGACCGCCTCGGAAAAACGTCCAGAAATCCCGGCGCGGATGTCGAAAACCGCGGCCCGGCCCCGTCGTTCCAGACGAAGATCCGGAAGAGCCGGAGCCGCGACCAGGAGGTCACCATGAAGTACGTCATCCTCATCCACTCGAACCCGCAGCCGTGGGGCCACCCGACGGGGGACTTCATCCCCGAGAACCAGGCGCTTCCCGCCGAGGTGCGCGAGCGCCTGAACTCGGAGTTCGAGCGGCTGCTCACCGAGATGAGCGAGAACGGCGAACTCGTCCACGGCGAGGCCCTCGCCGACCCGAGCACGTCGACGCTCTACCGCTGGGGCGCGGGCCAACCGGTCGCCACCGACGGCCCGTACTCCGAGACCAAGGAGCACCTCGCCGGGTTCTTCCTCATCGACGTGTCCGGACCCGAACGTGCCCAGGAGATCGCGAACGCGTTCTCCGGCCCCGGCGAGACCGTCGAACTGCGCCCGGCGATGTGGCCCGGCGGCGAGGAGCACTGATGGACCCGGCGTCACCGGCGGATCCGTCAGGGCGGCCGGCACCGGCCGCACCTTCGGGGTCCGCACCTTCAGGGGAGGCGGCCTCGAAGACGGCACCGCCGGGCCGGGCGCTCGAGGACGTGTGGCGGCGCGAGTCGCCGCACGTCCTCGGGGCGCTGGTGCGCCGCTACGGCCACTTCGACGCCTGCGAGGACGCCGTCCAGGAAGCCCTCCTCTCCGCGGCGGTGCACTGGCCCCGCGAGGGCCCGCCCGCCAACCCCCGCGGCTGGCTGATCCGCGCCGCCTCCCGCCGCCTCGTCGACGCGCTGCGCTCCGACCGCGCCCGCACCGACCGGGAGGCCACCGCGAACCTGCTGGAGCCAAGTGAAGCACCGGCCACCGACAGCGACGACTCGCTGCACGTGCTCCTGCTGTGCTGCCACCCGTCCCTGACCCCGGCCTCTCAAGTGGCCCTGACGCTCCGGGCCGTCGGCGGCCTCAGCACCGAGCAGATCGCAGCGGCGTTCCTCGTGCCCGTCGCCACGATGGGCCAGCGCATCAGCCGCGCCAAGGCCCGGCTCGCGGCCGCCGACGCGCGGCTCGGCGACGTCACCCGGGCCGACCTGCCCGCGCGCGTCGCCTCGGCCCGGCAGGTCCTGTACCTGATCTTCACCGAGGGGCACACGGCCACCGGCGGCGCCGACCTCCTCGACGTGCCGCTCACCGCCGAGGCGATCCGCCTCGCCCGCGAGCTGCGCCGCCGCCTCCCCAGCGACACCGAGACCGCCGGGCTCCTCGCGCTCATGCTGCTCACCGAGGCCCGCCGGGCCGCGCGCACCGACGACCGCGGCGACCTCGTCTCGCTCGCCGACCAGGACCGCACCCGCTGGGACCGGGCCCTCATCGCCGAAGGGGTGCGGCTCATCGAGGCGGCCCTCCCCTCGGGTCCGGTGGGGCCCTTCCAACTCCAGGCCGCCATCGCCGCCGTCCACGCCGAGGCCGCGGCCTACGGCGACACCGACTGGCCCCAGATCGCCGAGCTCTACCGGATGCTCGACGCCCTCGCCCCCGGCGCCGTGGTCACCATGAACCGCGCCGTCGCCGTCGCCATGACCGAGGGCCCCGGCGCGGCCCTCGCGATGCTCGACCCGCTCCTGCGCGACCCCGCGCTCGCCCGGTCCCACCGCCTCCACGCCGTCCGGGCCCACCTCCTCGAACGGGCCGGGCGGCTCCCCGAGGCCCGCACGGCCTTCCGCGAGGCCGCCCGCCTCGCCACCAGCACCCCGAGCAGCGGTACCTCCTCGCGAAGGCCGCCGCGACCCCGGAGTGACCGCACGGCGACCACTCGCCGCACGTTCGGCGCACCGCGGCGGCCGTCCGGCGCAGCCGTCTTGCCCGCACCCGCCCTTAAATCGATAATTCTCAATGTCTATTGCATCGCTCCATCGTCCCCCTCATGACGACAACGGCCCTCATCCCGGGAACCGTCGACGCAGACTGATGCGCCGCATCGCATCCCAAGGAGGGCAGCATGCACGGCACCCGCCGCCGCATCCGACCGCTCATCGCCACCCTGTCCGCACTCGTCCTCGCCGCCGGCACCGCCGTCGCGCTCCTCACCGCCGCGAGCCCCGCGCAGGCGCAGACCTGCAACGGCTACGTCGGCCTCACCTTCGACGACGGCCCCAACCCCGGCACCACGAACAGCCTCCTCAACGCGCTCACCTCGAACGGCCTGCGCGCCACCATGTTCAACACCGGCCAGCGCGCCGCGAGCAACCCCGGCCTCGTCGCCGCGCAGGTCAGCGCCGGCATGTGGGTCGGCAACCACTCCTACACGCACCCCCACATGACCCAGCTGTCCTCGTCGCAGATGGCGCAGGAGATCTCCAGCACCCAGACGGCGATCCAGCAGGGCGGCGGCGGCACCCCGGTCCTCTTCCGCCCGCCCTACGGCGAGACGAACGCCACCCTCAAATCCGTCGAGGCCCAGTACGGCCTGCGCGAGGTCCTCTGGACCGTCGACTCCCAGGACTGGAACGGCGCCAGCACCGCCCAGATCGTCGCCGCCGCGAACAACCTCCAGAACGGCGGCGTCATCCTCATGCACGACGCCTACCAGAACACCATCAACGCGATCCCGCAGATCGCGTCCAACCTCCGCGCCCGCGGCCTCTGCGCGGGGATGATCTCCCCGAGCACCGGCCAGGCCGTCGCCCCCACGGGCGGCGGAGGCGGGGGAGGCGGGGGCGGCACCGGCACCGACCTGCTCCGCTCCAACTCCGCCGGCAAGTGCATCGACGTGCCCGGCGGCGGCACCGCCAACGGCACCCGCGTCCAGCTCTACACCTGCTACGAAGGCGCGAACCAGCAGTTCACCTACACCGCCGCGCAGGAGCTCCGCGTCCTCGGCAGGTGCCTGGAGCCCTCCGGCACCGCGAACGGCGCGCTCGCGCAGATCAGCGCCTGCTCCGGCTCCGGCAACCAGAAGTGGACCTTCGGATCGGACGGCACCGTCCGCAACACCGGCACCGGCCTGTGCCTCGACGTGTACTCCAGTGCCAACGGCGCCAACGTCCAGCTCTACTCGTGCTGGACCGGGACCAACCAGAAGTGGACCCGCGTGTAACCGCTCGGCCCGGTCCCGCGGCGCTCGCCGCGGGACCGGCGTGTGCGCCGCGCTTCCGGCGGGTACACCGACGAGGATTGATTCGACGGTCGAACTACCGGAGGCGGTTGCCATGTCCCGAAACGATCTCGCGCGAGCCACCGCGGTGCTCGCCGCGGCGGTGCTCCAGACCGTCGCGGGCGCGCTCGGCGGCAGCGGCGCCCTCGGCGAACCCGTCGGCGACGTCGCCCGCTCCTACCCGAACCCGCTGCTCCCGGCAGGCGGGGCGTTCATGATCTGGAACCTGATCTACCTCGCGGTCCTCGCGCTCGCGGTCTGGCAGCTCCTGCCGTCCCAGCGGGGCGAGCCCCTCCACCGGCGCACCGGCTGGTGGATCGCGGCCGTCGGGGTCCTGAACGCGGTCTGGGTCGTGCTGTTCTCCGCCGACCAGGTGGCCGCCGCGCAGATCGTCATCGTCCTCCTGCTCGTCGCCCTCGCCGCGGCCTGGCGGAACGCCGCCGCCGAGCCCGCCTCCGGCCGCGCCGCCCGCTGGCTCTTCTGGGGCCCGCTGACGCTGTACACCGGCTGGGTCGCGGTCGCGACCGTGGTCGGTGCGCTGACGACGGCGGCCGCGGCCACCGGCGACGGCGCCGGGACCGTCGCGGCCGTCATCGCCCTCGGCGCCACCGCGATCGTCCTCATCGCGGTCGTCGCGAAGGCCAAGGGCGTCACCATGTTCGCCGCCGCCGCGATCTGGGCCCTCGCCTGGATCGCCGCGAGCGCCGAGACGCCCGTGGCGGTCTTCGCCTCCCTCTCGGCGGCCCTCGTCGCCGTGGCCCTCCTGGTGCGCCTGCTCCAGGCCCGCGGCCGAGCCGACGCCGTCCTCGGCTAGCGGTCCGTCTGGCGGATGCCGAGAAAAACCGCCGCCCAACACGGCGCAAAACCACCCCCGACGAGTGGCTGATCGCCTTCGTCGTCATCCCCTCCGCCCTCGTGCTGCTCGCGATCCTCCCGTTCCTGCTCAAGATGCCGAAGACCGGCGCGGTCTACGCGATCCTCGTCGTGATCATCGCCGTCGTCCTGGCGCAGAGCGGCGTCGCCCGCGAGATCGCCGCGGACGTCCTCCGCGACGACCGGCCCACCGTCGAACCCGAGCCCCACGACCCCGCCCAGTGCCTCCCTCGCAGCGGCGGCGACTCCGAGTGCCCCGGCGGCTGACCGGCCCGGCCCGCGCACGGCCGCGTTTCGCCCGCACCCCACGGGGGTACCTCACCTGCAACGAACTCGACGGAGGGAGCATCATGACCGACCAGGCGATGACGCTCGTGCGACTCGACGACACCGACCTCACGATCGCCGACGGCGCCGACGACGTGCGCGGGCACACCGTGCTCGACCGCAGTGGCGACGAGACCGGCAAGGTCGAAGGACTCCTGATCGACCGGGGCCTGCGCAAGGTCCGGTTCCTGGAGGTCGCCTCCGGCGGCTTCCTCGGCCTCGGCAAGCGCAAGGTCCTCGTCCCGGTCGGCGCGGTGACCCGCGTCGACGACGAGCACGTCCACCTCAGCAGCGACCGCGACCACGTCGCGTCCGGCCCCGGGTACGACCCCGAGCTCACCACCGACGACGACCCCGGCCGGCCCTACGGCGAGGACGTCTACGGCTACTACGGGCTCATGCCCCACTGGAGCGCCGGCTACATCTACCCCGGCTACCCCTTCAGGTAGACCGGGACGGCAGCGCGGCCCGCGACGCGGCCCGCGCTGCCGTGCGTCGCAGGGCGACCGAGCTTCCGGCCTCCCCGGCTCCGGCCGAGACCCCGCACGCCACTCCGGCCCGGTTCGTCGTCCGCCCTAGCGCTCGGCCCGCATCACCCGCAGCAGCGCCGGCAGCCCCACCGCCAGGCCCTCCCGCTCTTTCGCCGTCATCCCCGCCGCCCAGCCCTCGTACCGCCCGTGGAGCACCTCGGCCGCGCCGCGGTGCAGCCGCCGCCCGGCGTCGGTGATCTCCAGCCGGTACAGCCGCCGGTTCCCCGGATCGCGCTCGCGGGTCAGCAGCCCCTCCGACTCCAGGTCCGCGACCAGCCGGCTCACACTGCTCTTCTCCAGCACGAGGCGCTCGCCGAGCTCCCGCTGCGACATCCCCGCGTGGTGGTCGAGCTCGTGGAGCGCGAACAGCTGCGACATCGACAGCGACCGGCCGGGCACGACCTCCGCCATGAGCGCGAACTCGGCGGTGCGCACCACGTCCATCAGCAGGTGGTGCAGGTGATCCGCGTCGTGCTTCGTCATGGTTGCATTCTACAACCGTCTGCCGTACCCTAAAGGTTGTAGAGCACAACTATCAAGGAGTCCGCCATGCCGCACGACCACCACGATCACGATCACCACGACCGGCGCCACGGCGCCATCGAGGGCCGCCACAGCCACCGCTACAACCGGATCGCCCGCCTGCTCGGCCCCCTCCAGTACCGCAGGATCGCCGCCGACATCGCGGCCGCCGCTCCCGAGAGCGCCGCCGTCCTCGACGTCGGCACCGGGCCCGGCATCCTCCTCCGCATCCTCGCGAAGCGCCGCCCCGACCTCCGCCTCGCCGGCGTCGACCTCGCGCGGGACATGATCGACCACGCCGCCCGCAACCTCGCCCACCTCGACCCCGCCCCCGACCTCCGCACCGCCGACGTCGCCGCCCTCCCCTTCGACGACGCCGCCTTCGACCTCGTCGTCACCACCTACAGCTCCCACCACTGGTCCGACCCCGAGACCGGCGGCGCCGAGATCGCCCGCGTCCTCAAGGACGGCGGCCGCCTCCTCGACTACGACTTCCCGCGCGGGCCCTTCGACGCCTTCGACGACCTCGCCGAGACCGCCCGCACCCCCTTCCGCTCCCCGTGGATGCCCTTCATGCGCACCGTGCGCTTCGAGGCCGCCAAGCGATGACCGGGCGGCTACCGCACCGGTCTGCGCCGTCCCCGACCGCTTCGTCTTCAAGGACGCGGTCCAGGCCCGCAGCGGCCTGGCCCGGACCTGAAACCGGGTGCGCGCCGACCCCCGATGTGCCACAGTCACAGGGACCCTCACCGGAACGGACCGACCGATGCAGACCCTGACCCTCTGGCGCCCTTGCGGACCCGCCGAGCTCGAACTCGTGCGCGCCTCCGACTGGACCGCGTGGCCGCCCCGCCTCCCCGACCAGCCGATCTTCTACCCGGTCCTCAACGAGGAGTACGCCGCGAAGATCGCCCGCGACTGGAACGCCCCGCGCGACGGCGTCGGCTACGTGACCCGCTTCGAACTCGACCACGACTTCGCCCGGCGCTACCCCGTCCAGCAGGCCGGCGGCCGCACCATCCTCGAACTCTGGGTCCCCGCCGAAGAGCTCGACGAGTTCAACCGCCACATCGTCGGCCCCATCGAAGTGGTCGCCGAATACCGCGCGGCGTGACCCGGCTCAGCCGAAGAGCTCCCGCCACGCGGCCCTGAGCCGGTCCCCGGCACCGCGGGGCGCCGCTGGGGCCGCCGCGGACGCCGCCTCCGCGGCGGTGAGGCGCTCGACCGCCTCTGAGTACGCGTCGCTCACCGCCTCCCAGTACGGCGCCGCGTAGACCTTCAGCGAGATCCCGCCGATCATGGAGGCCAGCACCACGGCCACGGACACCCACCCGGCGGCCGGCGGCGGGTCCGGCCAGCGCTGGAGGAACATCGGCGCGAACAGGCCCGAAGGGATCGCGAGGATGAAGATCGCGGCGTCGCCCATGAGGAGGCAGCGCCGCGACTTCCGTTCGGCCGCACCGGCGTACCGCCTCGCCGACTCGACCGACATCCGCGCGCCACCGGGACTCGGGTCGGGCCAGCGCTGCCCCCGGTACCGCGGGTGCCACGGGAAGCCCGACGCGGTCGGCAGCGGCGACGCCAGGTCCAGCGGGATCGGCGGCGCCGCCTTCACCGCCCGGTACCGCCTGGCGTTCAGCACCGCCGCCGCGATGCAGCCGCCCGCCGCCAGCAGGAAGAGCGCGATGAACGGCGCGGCCGCGAGCACCGCCCTCACCGCCCGCCACCGCCGGTCCTCCTGTGGCGCAGCGTGTACCGCTGGGCCGCGGGCTGGGCCAGCCCCTGCATGAGCGCCACGGGGGCGAACCCGAGCACACCGAGGCCGATCAAGCCCGCGCTCCACTCGGCCGCCGTCCACCCCGCGACCAGCGAGTACGCCAGGAGCAGCCCGGTCGCGCCGAGCCACAGCCCGGCGAGGCCGAACACCAGCGCCCGCACGAGGTGGACGCCGGCGGACCGCTCGAAGTCCGGCCGTTCGATGCCGTAGCAGAACCGTCGCAATCGTCGCCGCATCGAACCGTTGTACCGCAACCGGTCGCGCGGCGCGGGCCGCCCGCGGGCGGCCGGGCTCCTACAGGAACTTCACACCCTGCGCGAGCGGCCGGGCCTCTACAGGAACTTCACGCCCTGCGCGAGCGGCAGCTCGCCGGAGTAGTTCACGGTGTTGGTGGCCCGCCGCATGTACGCCTGCCAGGCGTCGGTCCCCGATTCGCGGCCGCCGCCGGTCTCCTTCTCGCCGCCGAACGCGCCGCCGATCTCGGCGCCCGAGGTCCCGATGTTGACGTTCGCGATGCCGCAGTCCGACCCGGCGCTGGAGAGGAACCGCTCGGCCTCGGCCTGGTCCTGCGTGAAGATCGACGACGAGAGGCCCTGCGGCACACCGTTCTGGAGCGCGATCGCCTCGTCCAGGTCCTCGTACGTCAGCACGTACAGGATCGGCGCGAAGGTCTCCTCCTGGACCACCCCGGCCTGGCCGGGCATCCGCACCACGGCCGGTTCGACGTAGTACGCGTCGGGTGCCTCGTCGGCCAGGACCCGGCCGCCTCCGGCCACGACCTCGCCGCCCTCCTCGACCGCCCGCGCGAGTGCGCGCTGCTGCGCCGCGAAGCTCGCGCCGTTGACGAGCGGTCCGACCAGAGTCCCCGCCGCGGTCGGGTCGCCGATGGTCAGCGTCCCGTACGCGGCGGCGATGCGCCCGACCAGCTCGTCGGCAACTGACGCGTGCACGATGAGCCGCCGCAGCGTGGTGCACCGCTGCCCGGCCGTGCCCGCCGCCGAGAACACGATGCCGCGCAGCGCCAGGTCCAGGTCGGCCGAGGGGGCCACGATCGCGGCGTTGTTGCCGCCCAGCTCCAGCAGCACCCGCCCGAATCTCGCCGCCACCCGCGGCGCGACCTCGCGGCCCATCCGCACCGAGCCCGTCGCGGACACCAGCGCCACCCGCGAATTATCCACAAGGGACTGTCCCACGGCCCGGTCGGCGAGCACCAGCCGGTGCACGCCCTCCGGGGCGCCGACGTCCCGAACCGCCTGTGCCAGCAGCGCGTTCGCGCCGATCGCGCACAGGTACGCCGCCTCGGCCGGCTTCCACACGACCGCGTCGCCGCAGACCAGCGCGAGCGCGGTGTTCCACGCGTACACCGCGACCGGGAAGTTGAACGCCGAGATCACGCCCACGACCCCCAGCGGATGCCACGTCTCGGCGAGCCGGTGCCCCGGGCGCTCGGACGGCAGCGTGCGGCCGAACAGCTGCCGCGACTGGCCCACGGCCAGGTCGCAGATGTCGATCATCTCCTGGACCTCGCCGAGCGCCTCGGACTCGATCTTCCCGGCCTCGGCGGTCACCAGCAGCGCCAGTTCGGCCTTGTGCTCGGTGAGCAGCTGCCCCCAGCGCTTGACCAGGTTCCCGCGCACCGGCGCGGGCACGTCCCGCCACGTCAGGAACGCCTCGTGGGCCGCGGCCACCGCCGCCTCGACGTCGGCCTTCGTGTGCTCGGCGGTCGTCGCGAGCAGCTCGCCGGTGATCGGCGAGCGCGCCTCGTGGGGCCCGCCGAGCGCCCCGGCGTCGACGCCGAGCGCCGCGAGCGCCTCGCGCACCGAGGCCGCCAGGGTGCCGGCCGCCGGAGGGGCGGTGGTGGGGTTGGTCATCGTCACTCCCGAGTGTCGTCGTCGATTCGGAGACCGAGGATCTGCTCGGCCTCCCGCAGCGACCCGTCCCGCTGCGCCGCGTACAGGTCGAACGGGTCATGGATCTCGGCCCCCACGAGTTCGGCGAGCCGGTCCAGATCGTAGACGGCCCCGGCCTGCGCGTCGTCGCGCACGCCCTCGTCCGACAGGTTCGACTGGAAGATCCCCGCGGCCGACCGCGGCAGGAAGTCCTCGTACACGATCGGCTCGGGCACCAGCACGCCCGCGTCGACGAGCTCCCGCAGCGACGCCCGCTCCGCGCCCGGTGCGACCCCGGCCGCGCGATAGGAGAAGAACCCCAGCCCCTGGAGTTCGAGCTCGGCCTCGGTCGAAGGCAGCCCCTCCCGCCACACGTCGAGGGCGACCTCCTGCCGGCTCCCGCCCTGCTCCTCGCCCAGCCGCCGGTCGACCTCGGCGACGAGCCGGTCGTATCGGTCGCGGCCCTTGCGCGTCAACGCGATGCCGCGCTGCTCGACCTCCCCGAACCGCACCCGCAGCGACCCCGTCCGCACGGACCCGTCGGCCTGCCGGAAGACCCGCTCCTCGGCCAGCGCCCGAAACGACGTCTGCCGCAGCAGTACGTCGGGCCCCTCCCACGCGGGCGGCCCCTGGATCTCGCTGATCATCGCGATGCCCCGCGCCTGCATCCGCGCGTACAGCTCGTCGATGTCCAGGACCCGCGGCGTCAGGTGGTTGATGTGCGTGGCCGGCACGCCCCCGATGTCGGCAGCGACCGCCGAGATCCGCTCCAGGTGGTCGTACCACTCGCGTTCGATCGGCTCACCGGTCAACCGGAACGAGTCCGTGGCGAGCCCGAGCAGCCGCTCCGCATCATCGTCGTCCAACCCGCCCTCCGCGGCGGCCCGGTCGGCCAGCGCCAGCAGCTCCGAGCCGAACAGCTCCCGCTCCGAGACGAAGGCCTTGAGGCGCTCTTCGGTCTCGGCGTCGAAGAACCGCCGGTCCTCGGTGACCAGCATCGAAGTGAAGACCCGGAACGGATTCCGGGCCAGCTCCTCGGCCGCCACGGGCCGGAACGCGGTCGAGACCACCGGCACCGAACTCGCCGAGGCGTCCCGCAGGTCGTAGAACCCCACCGGGGCCATCCCGAACGCCGCGAACACCCGCGCGACCTCCGCCATCTCCCGCGGCGACCCCACCCGGATCGCCCCGTGCCGCTCCGCGGTGACCCGCTCGATGCTCCCGAGCCGCTCGTCGCCCCGAACCTTCGCGGCCTCGGCGTTCACCTCCGTGCACACGTCCACAAGGGTGTGATACGCCGGGACCTCGCTCCCGTACATCTCCGCCAACCGGACCGCGAACCGCGCCCGCAGCTCCCATGTCGCAACCATGCTCTGCTCCTTCAGATGATGTGCCGCTCGTGCACCGGCGCCGCGGCCGCGAACCGGTCGGCATGGAACGCCGACGGGTCCATGAACGGCTCCCGGCCCAGGTACAAGTCCCGCACGACCTCGCCGACCGCGGGCGCCTGCAGGAAACCGTGCCCGGAGAACCCGGTCGCGTACGAGAACCCCGGCACCTCCCGCGAGACTCCGATCAGCGCATTGTGATCGGGAGTGTTCTCGTACAGCCCGGCCCACCCCGACACCAGTTCCCGCCCGACCAGCGACGGCGCCACGACTGCCGCCGCCTCGTCGAACGCCGGCCGCCACTCGTCCGAGTACTCCCGCCCGAACCCGGGCTCCTGCGCGGCGTCCGAGATCCCCAGCAGCAGTCCGCCGTCGCAGTTGTGGAAGTACAGCGTCGTCGAGAGGTCCAGGGTGAACGGCACCGTGGGGAGCCCGCTTTCAGGGGCGGTGATCCCGATCTGCCGCCGGACCGGCTCGACCGGCAGCGACACCCCGGCCATCTCCCCGACGCGCTTCGACCATGCCCCGGCCGCGCACACGACCCGCCCGGTCCTGACCACCCCGCGGCTCGTGCGCACCGCCTCGATCGCCCCGCTCGAACCGTCGATCCCGACGACCTCGGCGGACTCGCAGACGACGACCCCGAGCCGTTCCGCGGCCGCCCGATAGGCGGCCACCACCAGCGCGGGCTCGGCATGCCCGTCCCGCGGCGAGAACGAACCGGCCAGCAGCGCCCGCGGGTCCAGCCAGGGATTGAGCCGAGCGGCCTCCGCCGCGGAGACCATCCGTCCCGACCCGCCCAGACCGCACTGCAACCGGGTGGACCGCTCGACCGCGTCGACCTCCTCTGGGCTCCGGCACAGGAACAGGTACCCGACCTGCCGCAACCCGATCGCGTCCCCGAACCGCTCGAACGCCTCCAGACTCCGCTGCCCCAGCAGGATGTTCCCCGGATCGGAGAACGTCGCCCGGACCCCGCCCACCGGCTTCGCCGAAGACCCCCGCCCCACCAGGTCCCGCTCCACCACCACGACCCCGCGCACCCCGGCCTCGGCCAGGTGGAACGCCACACTCAACCCGACGACCCCGCCGCCGACGACGACCACTTCCGCATCCGCAGGCACGTTCGATCCACCCACCGGCAACCTCCCTCTCAGGTCGCCCCAGTATCCCGACCAACCCCCGCCGGGTCCAGCCTCGCCCGACTACGATCCCGCCATGAACCGCGTCGAATTCCTCCTCACCCCCACCACCGTCACATGGAGCGACTTCACGAACCCGCACCGACCCGGCTGGGACCGAACCACCCTCCGCCTCTTCGTCTTCGACCGAGCCCGATACGAGGCGTCCCTCCGAACCACAGCGCAGCCCCCGGCCACCGGGGCATGAGGCGACCTCGCACACCAGCCCTTGCGGGCGGCCCTAGGATGACGGCCATGTCAGTGAACATCCATCTGAACCTCTACGTGGGCAACCTCGAGTCGCCGGACGAAGCCGACCGAGTCCGAGCGGCGGTGGACCTCGTCCTGAAGGACCACGGGATCGAGTCCTGGATGGTGGTCCGCGTCGCCCACGACCCGCCATCCGTCACGGCCCGCAGCGAGCCCTACCCGATCATCATCAGCGGTTTCGGCAGATGGAGCCCGACGTTCGAGCGCGACGTCGACCAGTCGATCCACGCCGTCGCCCCCGGCGCCCGCATCTCCCTCGACTGGGGCTTCCCCGACGAGGAGTGATCCCACTTGCGTTGCGGGTCGGGTGCATCGAAGACGACGCTCGCCGACCAGTAGCCCGCCGGACCAAGTCGGCCGGCGGGCCTCAGGGAGCGAGGCGGTGGTAGCGGCGCTTTGGTTTGCCCTGGCTGTCCCGCTGCTGTTCGGGGATCGTGGGCCAGCGCCGCATGAGGGCGTTGCGGAGTTCGCGGCCGCGAGCGGCGGTGACACCGGTGCCGACGACGGCGGCGACGAACAGCCCGACCGAGACCAGGATCGCGGCGAGCGACTCGGTGCGGTACGCGGCGAAGACCTCCTGCGAGCCCAGCCCCATGCCCTGACCGAGCATGTATGCAGAGCAACCGAAGACCAGGCCGACACCGGACAGCATCGCGCCCACGCGCGCCAGCGGATGCATGCGCTGCTCTGAATGGAACGCCAGGACGTCCTTGTCAGGGCGGCGAGACCTCGCGTCGGCCAGCGATGTGAGCAGGTCGCTGCGCTCGCCGCGCTGCTGCGCCCAGTAGAGCAGCGCCCCGATCAGCGCGAGCAGCGCCGTCAACGGGACCGCGACCGCGAAGATCCAGAACCCCCACGAGAGCACCCGCTCGATGAACGACCCGTAGTAGACCTCGTCGCACTCGCTCGTCCCGCGCCCGGGGAAGCTCGCGCACCGCATCACCATCGATGCCAGCATCGCGACGAAACCGAGGACACCGACGAGCCCCGCCGCGTAGATGAAGCCGGCGGCCTTCGAGGACCGCGAGGCCAGCGGGTCCGCTCCGCCGCTGCTCTTCGCCCGCTTCCAGGCCCGCGCCTCGTCCGCCGCACTCCAATGCGAGGCGATCCGCTCCCGCCGCCTGGCGTGCGGCCGCGGGAGCCACCGCTGGCACGCGTACCCGAGCAGGCTCATCACCAGCGCGTATCCGAGGGCGGACAAGGTGATCACCCACCCTTCGGGGCTGCTGTCCACCAGCACCACGAAGAACCCGACCACCCCCAGCAGACCCGCCAGAGCCGCGTTCCCCCACCCGAGGAAGCCGAGCCGCGAGGCGGGCGGCTCGATGACCGACGCGACCTGATCAGGCGAGGGCACAGCGGAACGAGACGCCCCTTGCTCGGCGGCCTTCACCAGCGCCCTCGAGACTGCGACCTCCCGCAGACAGCTCACCACCGCCCACACGAACGCCACACCGAGCCCGAACAGCATGAGGAAACCGACGCTGAACCGCATGAGGTGATCGACCGCAGTCTCAAGTCCGGGGTCCCCGAGCAGATGTTCCTCAGCGAGGATGCCCGCCCCCAGGATCAACGCGAACGAGACGCCCAGACCCACCAGCACCGCCAGCAACGCCCGAGCACACGCCCCCGCCACCGCACCCGCAATCCCGACCGGGTACTCGTGCCAATGCGGCTCCTGCGACCCGCTCCCGCCCTCACCCATCGAAGGCCCCCTCACCTCGTCCGACCACCGCCGCATCCTATGAACCCTTCACCACCACTGGACACGGCCCGAACTGGATCCGCGGGGGACGTCTGGAAGGCGGAGGCGCGGACGAGATCGGGGACCGAGAACGGCGATCTGAGCCCGCCGAAGGCGTCAGCGGCGGTCCTGTCCGGAAGTGGCGCACAGCGCGTGGTCGATGAGCGCACTGGCGGCCTGCTCCTGCTGGAGGGCGCTGTCGGGTGAGTCGGCGAGGGCGGTGGACATGGAGACGGTAGCGGCGCGGCCGCCGTCGTCGGTGACGCCGTTGAGTGTGATGTAGCCGCTCTCGCCTCCTTCGTGGCCCCAGTAGCTCCCGCCGCAGGACAGGGGACGGTTCATCAGGCCGAGGCCGTAACCCGCACCCGGCCAGTACGCCTCCATCTCCTCGCCGACCGGGACGGTGTCCCGCATCTCGGCCAGCATCGCCTCGTCGAGGAGCACGCCGCCGAGCAGGCCCTGGAAGAAGCGGTTGACGTCCGCGGTGGTGGAGACGTAGCCGCCCGGGTCGGGGACGATCACCTCGGTGACGTCGGCTCGCTCGCCGGAGGGATAGCGTTCGTAGGCCCTCGCGTGCGGGCTGCGCGGTGTGGGGTCGCCGCCGGGGAGATAGGTGCGGTCCATGCCCAGTGGATCGAGGATCCGGGTCTGGACCTCCTGGTGCCACGGGCGGCCGGTGGCCTCCTCGATGATCATGTCGAGCAGGACGTAGCCGGTGTTGGAGTAGCCCCAGCCGGTCCCGGGCTCGAAGTCGGGCGCGTGCGCCATCGCCCGCTCGATGATCTGCTCGGGCGTGTAGACGTCGTACCGGCGCTCCAGGTAGTCCGCATGGTCGGCGTAACCGGGCAGGTCGTCGTGAATGCCGCTGGTGTGCTGGAGGAGCTGGCGGACGGTGACGAGCCGCCCGTCGTTGCCGTTGCCGTCCACCACACCCGGCAGCCACCGGTCCACGGTGTCGTCGAGCGACAGGGCCCCTTCGCCGACCAACTGCAGCACCACGGTCGCCACGAGCGACTTCCCGGTGCTGGCGATCCTGAAGTAGCCGTCCTCGGGCACGGGCCGGTCCGTGCCGAATTCGGCGACGCCGCTGACAGCGGTCAGATCCGGCCCGGTCTCGTCGCTCACCCGCGCCTGCACCCCGACGACGCCCAGCGCCTCGATGGCCTCCGCATCGCGGAGCAGGTCCTCCGCCCCGTACTCGTTCGCGGTGTCGCCGCGCGGCTCATCGTCCTGAAAGTGGACGGCGGCGGTGACGCCCACGGCGGCGAGGGCGAGCACACCGCCGGCGAGCAGGAGCCTGCGTCGAGGCCCCGGACCAGTGGTCGTTTCGTTCGTTTTCATGCCCCGAACGCTAAGCGCGTCAAGCGCTGCGAGTCGCTACGGCGGACTCCCGTCCACGAGCTACAGCCACCTGTAGTGCCAAGCGCCCGCCCGGTGCATAGGGTGAACCGCGCGGCATGACCCCGTGCCGCTCACCCACGAGAGAGGAGCGATCGGTGCGCAGCGCATTGGACGCGGCCCGCGGCCGCACACGGGCGACGGTGCGCGGCGGGCGCTATCTGCTCGGCGTCATGGTCAGCGCGCTGGTCACCGTCGCCGCCGCTCCCGTCCTCTGCGTCCCGTCGCTGGGGCAGGCGTGGACCGAGCGGCACCGCCGCGGCGCGGGCACGCTGACGGCACGGAGCGTCGAACCGCGCCGGCGCGCCACCGGCCGCAACCTCACATGGCTCGCGACCCACGTGCTCATCGGTCTTCCCTTGGGCGCGTTCGTCCTGCTGCTCTCGACCTGCCTGCTGGTCACCCTCGCCGTCGCGGGGCTGTGGTGGGCCTTTCCGGACCCGCCGTGGATGCCGGTGATCAGCGATCCGATCACCGGCTGGGGCGCGGCGCTCTCGCTCGGCGCGGTGAACCTGATCGTCCTGTCGGTGCTCACCCTCGCCGCGATCCCGCCGCTCGCCGGGGTGCACGCCCGCTGCTGCCTCGCGGTCTTGGCCCCCTCGCCTGCGGAGCACCTGGTAGAGCGGGTCACCGAGCTCACCCGTACGCGCGCCGACGTCCTCCAGGCGCACAGCGCGGAACTACGCCGGATCGAACGCGACCTGCACGACGGCACCCAGGCCCGGCTCGTGTCCATCGCGATGCGGCTCGCCGTCGCCGGCGACGCCTACGCGCGCGACCCGGACGCGGCCGCCGGCCTGGTGCGTCAGGCCCATGCCGAGACCGAGGAGGCGATGACCGAGCTGCGCTCGGTCGTCCACACCATCTACCCGCCGGTGCTGGCCGACCAGGGACTCCCGGGCGCCCTCACCGCCGTCACCGCCCGGGCCGGGGTGCCGACGCGCCTCGACGTCGGGCCCCTCGGCGAGATCCCCGCCGCGGTCGAGGCCGTCGCCTATTTCGCCGTCACCGAGGCGCTCGCGAACATCGCCCGGCACAGCGGCGCCACCGACGCCGCCATTCACGTCGAACTCGACGGTGCGCTCCTGCGCACCCGGATCACCGACAACGGCAACGGCGGCGCGGACCCCTCCCGCGGCTCGGGCCTCGACGGCATGCGCCGCCGCGTTGCCGCCCTCGACGGCAGCATGGACGTCAGCAGTCCGCCCGGCGGACCGACCGTCATCACGGTGGCGCTGCCGTGCGCGTAGTCATCGCCGAGGACAACGTCCTGCTCTCGTCCGGGCTCGAACTCCTGCTCGGCACCAAGGGTTTCGAGGTCGCCGCCGTCGCGACCGACGCCCCCGGCTTCCTCGCCGCCGTGGAGGCCCACCGACCCGACGTGACCATAGTGGACGTACGTCTGCCGCCCGGCTTCCGCGACGAAGGCATCCGGGCGGCCCTGCAGGCCCGCCGCGATCACCCCGCCCTGCCGATCCTGGTCCTGTCGCAGTACGTCGAGCACGCGTACGCGACCCGCCTCCTCGCCGACACCCGCGGCGGTATCGGCTACCTGCTCAAGGACCGCGTCAGCCGCGTCACCGAGTTCACCGACGCCCTCCGCCGCGTCGCCGACGGCGGCACCGTCATGGACCCCGAGGTCATCGCCCAGCTCCTCGCCCAAGGCGACCCCGTCGACACCCTCACCCCGCGCGAACGCGAAGTCCTCGCCCTCATGGCCGAGGGCCTCGACAACACCACCATCGCCGCCCGCCTCTTCATCACCGACAACGCCGTCCACAAGCACATCGGCAACATCTTCCTCAAGCTCGACCTGTCTCCCGAAGACAGCGGCCATCGCCGAGTACTCGCGGTCCTGGCCCACCTCCGCCACCACGGCACCCCACGAACCGGGGACCGGCCGGCAGGAGTGCAGAACGGGGACCGGTACCGACCTGGTTCACGATGACCCCGGCGGAGACGCTTCGTTGATCTGGTCGAGGGCCCTCAAACGCCCTCCATAGGCCCAGTGCTGTTCTGAGGGTTGTACAGAGAGTGCGGATACGCTAACGTCCTTCATGTAGTGAGGGCGTTACGCAAAGTGGGGGTAAGTCTGACGCCGTTCCTTCCCAAGGGAGGCAGCGTCATGACCGGAAGCGTTCGGGACATCCTCGACCACATTCGAGTCGCGTCGCAGACCAATGCGGAACGAGGCAGACGTTTCGAGCAGCTCATGCTCGCCTTCTTCCGCACTGATCCGCAATGGCGGCAGCAGTTCTCCGAGGTGTGGATGTGGGCCGACTCGCCCCTCGCCGAGGGCAATGCCACCGATACCGGCATCGATCTCGTGGCGCGAGAGGTCGGATCCGAAGCGTTCTGCGCGATTCAGTGCAAGTTCTACGAGCCGGACAAGGTGATCCGCAAAGCCGACATCGACTCCTTCTTCACCGCCTCGGGTAAGAAGGGCATCAACCGACGGATCATCGTGTCGAGCACCGACAAATGGGGCCCGAACGCCGAGGCCGCCCTTGCGGACCAGCAGGTCGAGGTGACCAGGGTCGGCATGTCTCAGCTCGACACGAGCCCGATCGACTGGAGCGAGGTCGCCTCCGAGCACGCGTGGGCCGCCGGGGAGCGTCTCGGGCCGCGCTATCTGCGCGCCAAGAAGGCGCCCATGCCGCACCAGGACGAAGCGATCGAAGCCGTGCTCGCCGGGTTCGAGACGCACGACAGAGGCCGTCTGACCATGGCCTGCGGCACCGGCAAGACCCTGACCTCGCTCAAGATCGCCGAACGGCTCGCCTCCGCACATGAGGATCCCATCAGCGTGCTGATCCTGGTGCCGTCGATCGCCCTGCTGTCCCAGACCATGCGCGAGTGGGTCACCGAGGCCGAATCCGCTCTGCGGCCCTTCGCGGTGTGTTCAGACCCGAAGGTCTCGAAGCAGTCCAAGCTCTCCGACTCCGGCGACCAGGCGGTGCACGACCTCGCCCTGCCCGCCACCACGAACGCGGTAAAGCTCGCCGATCGGGTCCGCGGTGGCGACTACGGGCCCGGAATGACCGCGGTCTTCTGCACCTACCAGTCCCTGCCCGTCATCGCCGATGCTCAGGCTTCAGGTCTGGACGCCTTCGACCTCGTCGTCTGCGACGAGGCGCACCGCACCACCGGCGCAATGCTCGCCGGGCGGGACGAGTCCAGCTTCACCCGGATCCACGACCCGCAGTACATCGCCGCCGAGCGGCGCCTGTACATGACCGCTACGCCGCGGATCTTCACCGAGCCCGCCAAAGCGGACGCCCAGCGGGCGAGCGTCGAGCTCTGCTCGATGGACGACGAGGCGAGGTTCGGGCCCGAGTTCCATGAGTTGGGCTTCGGTAAGGCGGTCGAGGCCGGTCTGCTCGCGGACTACAAGGTCATGGTGCTGGGCGTCGATACGCGTTATGCGGCCACCACCTTGCAGGTGGAACTCGCCGACGACAACATGGAACTCAACGTGGCCGACGCCGCCAAGGTGATCGGAGTCTGGAACGGGCTGTCCAAGCGCCTCGGGCCCTCGATCGCAGAGAGCGGATTCCGCCCCGGCGAGGCGCCCATGCGGCGTGCCGTCGCCTTCGCGCAGAACATCGCCGCGTCAAAGCACCTGGCCGAAGTCTTCTCGCAGGTGACGGAGCGACTCGGCGGAACCGCCGAGGAGAGCCTGCGCTGCGAGGTCGAGCACGTCGACGGAACGATGAACGCCCTGGAGCGCGGCAGAGCCCTCGAATGGCTGAAGGCCGAACCCGGTGAACGCACGGCTCGCATCCTTTCCAACGCCCGATGCCTGTCCGAGGGTGTCGACGTGCCGGCGCTCGACGCGGTGCTGTTTCTCCACCCGCGCAACTCGATCATCGACATCATCCAAGCCGTGGGACGTGTAATGCGGCGGGCTCCTGGCAAGGATTACGGCTACATCATCCTCCCCGTCGCCATTCCGGAAGGCGTACCTCCGAACGAGGCCCTCGATGACAACGAGCGCTACAAGGCCGTATGGCAGGTTCTCAATGCCCTTCGCTCGCATGACGATCGATTCAACGCCGAAATCAACCGGATCGGCCTCAACAAGTCCCGCTCTGATCGGATTCTCGCTGGGCACATTGCCGCCGACGACGACCCGAGCGACCTTGGGAACCTCGTGCAGGCCGCCCGCAGCGGCATGGCATCGGTCGAGGACTGGCGCGACGCCATCTACGCGCGAATCGTGCAGAAGGTCGGCACACGGGTCTACTGGAAGGAGTGGGCCAAGAAGATAGCGGACATTGCGGGCGACCACATGGCCCGCATCAACACCGCCGTCGAGCTCCCGGGCAAACGAGTCGTGTTCAACACATTCGTTGCAGCCTTGCGTTCGAACCTCAACCCCTCCATCTCAGAGCACGATGCTGTCGAGATGCTCGCGCAGCACTTGATCACGAAGCCGGTCTTCGACGCGCTATTCGAACGGTACGAGTTCGCCGAGTACAACCCGGTCTCGAAAGCAATGGACACGGTGCTCGAAGCACTCGGTGATCAGGCACTGGACACGGAGCGAGACGAACTCAAACGGTTCTACGAGCAGATCCGAGTCCGCATCGAGGGCATCGACAACCCTGCGGGGCGGCAGAAGATCCTTCTCGAGCTGTACGAGCAGTTCTTCAAGAACGCCATGCCCCAGGTCTCAGACAGGCTCGGCATCGTGTACACCCCGGTCGAAGTCGTCGACTTCGCCCTTCATCTCACCGATCAAGCGCTGCGGAAGTACCTCGGTGCCTCGCTGAGCGATGAAGGGGTGCAGGTGATCGACCCGTTCGTGGGCACTGGATCCTTCCTCGTCCGGCTCCTGCAATCGGACCTCATCCGCCCCGAGGATCTCGAAAGGAAGTACGGCAGTGAGCTCCACGCGAACGAGATCGTCCCGCTCGCCTATTACATCGCCGCCGTCAACATCGAGGAGGCGTTCCACAGCAGGTCCGAGGAGGCTGCGTACCAGCCGTTCGATGGCATCGTCCTGACCGACACGTTCCAACTCTACGAGGGAGCGACTGAAGCCGCGGACGATGTGCTCGGAGGTAACACCAAGCGCGCGGTGCGCCAGCAGAGTTCGCGGATCATCGCCATCACCGGCAATCCGCCGTACTCGGTCGGACAGAACAGCGAGAACGACGGCAACCAGAACCTGAAGTACACCAGCCTCGACCGTCGCATCCGCGAGACCTATGCGGCCAAGTCGACCGCTACGAACAAGAACTCGCTCTACGACACGTATGTGCGAGCACTCCGCTGGGCGAGTGACCGGATCGAGGACGATGGCGTGATCTGCCTCGTCGTGAACAACGGGTTCATCGACGGGAACACCGCAGCTGGCCTGCGCCGCGCCCTCACCGAGGAATTCGACGCGATCTACTGCCTCAATCTCCGAGGCAACCAGCGAACCGCCGGCGAACTTTCGAGGAAGGAGGGCGGCAAGATCTTCGGTTCCAACAGCCGGGCAGGGGTTGCCGTGCTCCTGCTTGTCAAGGGCGGCAGCGCGGCCGGAAAGGAAGTCTGCCATCTCTACTACCGGGACATCGGCGACTACCACGACCGGAAGCGCAAACTGGAGATCGTGGCGAATGGAACCGATCTCATTCGGGCGCAGGGTCTGGACGCCTTCGGGTGGCAGCAACTCGACGCAGAAGCGGACGGAGACTGGATCAACGTACGAGACAAGCGGTTTCAGAGCTTCCGTGCCCTGGGCGACAAGACCGGCAAGACTCTGTCGATGCCGATCTTCGAAACGCATACCTGCGGACTCAAGACGGGGCGGGACGCATGGGTGTACAGCTTCACCGACCCCTCGCTGAGACATAGCGTGCAAACGATGATCGACTTCTACAACGATCGAGTGGAGCGACTGGAATCCTTCAAGGGAGACGCCGCGGTGGGAGACCAGCTCTTCGCCGCTACCGGGAGTCAATTCAGTTGGAACAGGGCGGATCGGAGAAGACTGCTAAGAGGTGTGCGGCTACGGTTCAACGAGCATAGGGTCTTTGAAGCGACCTACCGCCCATTTGTGAAACAGCATGTCTACCTCACGACTGAGACCAGCGACTGTGTCTACCAGCTGGAACGAGTGTTCCCCGAACCCGACCTCGGCAATGTGGGTTTCTATACGACTGGTACCGGTTCTGAAGAGCCGTTCTCAGTGCTTGCGATCGACAGTGTCCCGGACCTGCACGCCGTAGGAACCATGAGCGTCGGACCGCTCTTCGCTCGCTACGCCTATCACCGTGTCGGTCCCGATTCTCTGGCCTTTGGCAATGCAATCGGGGGTTACGAACGATCGGACAACATCACGGACACCGCCCTCAGGGACTACCGGGAGACCTACCGAGACGACTCGATCTCGAAGGACGACATCTTCCACTACGCCTACGGCATCCTGCACTCGCCGGAGTACCGGTCGGAGTTCGAAGCGGATCTGAAGAAGTCGCTACCGCGAATCCCCAAAGTCGCGCAGTTCCATGAATTTGCCCGTTCGGGCAGCCGGCTCATGCGGCTGCACCTCGCCTACGAATCGGTCGAGCCGTACCCCGGCATCCGAGAGATCGTTGGCCAAACCAAGACGACCGACCCGGCGGACCTCTACCGCGTTGACCGCAAGATGCGATTCGCATCCAGACAGGACCGCACCCGGATCGTCTACAACCCCCACGTCACGCTCACCGACATCCCGGAAGCCGCCTACCGCTACCAGATCGGCTCCCGATCGGCCGTCGAGTGGATCATGGACCGCTACTACGTCCGCACCGACAAGGCCAGCGGCATAGTCAACGACCCCAACGACTGGTCTGACGACCCGCGCTACATCATCGACTTGCTCAAGCGCATCGTGACCGTCAGCCTGGAGACCACGGCGATAGTGGACGCCCTCCCGCCGCTGGAGGTATTGCCCGATCAATGACCTGAGCTCATTGTGAACGAACCGAACTGTGCCAGAAGCCCGCGCTCTGGGATGCGTGTCCGGCATGCGACACGTTCGAGGGACGCCCGATTCGATGGAAGTCGGTAATATCCCCACTACTGCACGCCCCCTCATCGAAGGGCAGTCGCCCCATGAACTCGATTCCGCCCCAGGAATCCCGAGATGAAATCGTTCGCGCCGTCAAGGCCAGGTCGACGCGGCTCCGAACCGCGACCTCGAACACCCTCGTCGCCGTCATCGGGGCCGCAGCCCTCGCGCCGGTCATCGCCGCCGCCGCTGGTTCGGCCCCGATCGCACTCGCGGCCGCCGGGGTCATCGGCGGTGTCGGCGGAGGCCAGCTCGTGACACTGCTGCAACGCAGTGCTGATCGCATCCGCGGGCAGCGCGCCGGGACTCTAGACACCGATCTCCCTCAACTCATCCAGCAGACGATCCAGACCGAGATCGCGACGCGACTGGATCGCGGCGACGCCGATGCCGGACGCCTGCTCGCCGAGGTCGTGCAGTTCATCGAGCGCGTCGACGGGTTCGAAGCGGCCCTGGGCAGCGCCGCCGACGAACTGCACGACCACCTCCGCGACGAGTTCGCCGCCCTGGAGGGGCGCACTGGAGGCATCCTCGAATCACTGGCGGACATCGAAGCCGGGCAGACGCACCTCATCGACCGCTTCGACGAGTTCGAGAAGCGGTATTCACACGGATCCCAGCTGCCGGCATCACCGACTCTTCCGGCCGGGGATCTCGGTGTCGAGCCGGACGATCTGTTTCCGCCCGTGCAGATCGCCCATCCACCGCCACCACTCGAGACCTGGACCCCAGGGGCCGAGATCACCGCCGGCCAGGAGCGCTATCTGCTCTACGACCGGCAGACCGCCGAGCGGATCGCACCGGACAGTTCCCTCCGACTCAGCACTGCTCTCGCACAACGGCTTGCTCCGACCCGGGACCGGGGCGCCCGCTTCGTATGGCTCCGGCAGCTCAAACGGCTGCGACCTGGGCTCATGGCCCGCGCGGCCGAGAGCGGGCTGCGGCGTGAGCACGAACTCCTGGCCGAGATCGGCTCTGAACGCGGAGCCGCTCGGGCGTTTCCGAAAGCCGTCCAGCTCGAGACCGACGGCACCACGATGACTTCGGCACTCGCATGGCCGACGCAGCGGCGCGGCACCGCCCCCTGCGATGGACTCGACGGCCTCGCCCCAGATGATGGGCGACCACTGAGCGAATGGGCGCTCGCCGAACTCCTCGCCGGTCTCGCCGGTCTGTGCGATGCGCTCGGAATGCTGCACCAGCGCGGACTCAGCCACCGCGATCTCACGCTCGAAGGCATACTCCTGGCAGAGGCCCGGCGGCTGGTGCTGCGAGATCTCGGTAAGACCGGTAACGCACCCGCCCACGGTGAGACACAGAGCTCCTACGCCGCCCCGGAGCAGCGGCGCCGAAGTGACGCACCGCCGGGTCCGTCCACCGACGTGTATCAGATCGCCGCGCTCACCTACCACCTCGCGGCCGGACACCCGCCGCCCGGCGTCGCCGCACCACCATTGCGTACGCAAGCTCCGGATGCACCCGGGAAGCTCGCCGACGCGGTCGACAGCGCACTCTCCGCCCGGCCCGCCGACCGGCCCACCGCTCCCGCCCTCGGCGACGCGTTCCGCGCAGTCGCCGACGAACTCGCATAAGGAGACCGCTTGCGTACGCTCATGCTCCCGCGCCCGATCGTTCTGGTCCCCGGCAAGAACCTCCCAGGGAAACTCCGTACGGCCGCCCGCGACGACCCGCGAATGCCCGGCGATGTCGGACAGGTCCTCCGGAAGCTCGTCGAGCTCAACAACGGCAGCGGGATCCCGGCGACCGTTCCCGCACCGAAGCAGGGCCAGGACTGGGGATGGTTCGCCTACACCCCCGATTACAAGATCCGTTTGTTCCTCACCCGGGATCGGGACGCCTACATGATCGCGTTCGTGGCGTCCCTGAGACACGACGATCATCAGCGCCTCGCTGAAAGCTGCCTCAAACTGCGGGCACCCGGTTGGACGGCGGTGCCCAGCCCGCCGCAGATCCCTCACGGTTCGGCGGCCTATGCGAGGGAGATCGCGTACGCGTGGAAGCAGTTGGAAGCCGAGCGGGCCGCTGCACGCGGGTCAGCGCCGCTGACCTCGCACCAGACGGGGTTCCTCGACATGCTCGACGAGATGATCGACGCCACTGAGACGATCAGCCGGAACCAGACCGAGAAGTCCAGCGCTGCCCTGTACCGCGCCAAGCACTCCACCGGCGAGCAGCGCTTCGGCCTCCACTCGGTGTACCGGTTCGACATGGCGGGCGAGCATGAGCTGGGCGAGGGCAAATACGTTCATCACGTTGAACAGCCCGACATCAAAGGCCAGGTCACCAGGGTCAGCGGCGGCACCGTCACGGTGAAGTTCGACGTACCGATCGATTGGGATGCGCTTCCGCAGGTCGGCGAGCTGCGGGAGACTCCGAACGCCACGGTCTTCAGGACTCAGCGCGAATCGGTGGAGCTCCTGCGCGCGGGCGGATCCGAGAACCCGCATCTGCTCCGAACCGTCGTCGACCACCGGGTCAGGCCGATTCCGGGACGCTCCTTCACCCCGAACGAACCGCTCGACGCCGAGCAGCGGCTCGCGTTCACGAAGGCGCTCAACGTGGAGGACCTGCTGCTCGTGCACGGCCCTCCAGGCACCGGGAAGACCCGGACCATCAGCCAGACGGCCCGGTCGGCCGTTCACGACCTCGGCCAGAAGGTGCTGATCTCGTCGCATTCGAACCGGGCGGTCGACAACGTCCTGGCCACGCTGCCGAACGATGTCGAGGTGATCCGCGTCGGCTACCGGGAGGCGGTCACTCCCGAAGGTCGCGCATACCTCCTAGAGAACCGCGAAGCCGAACTGCGCGAACGGGTGCGGGTCGCGGCGGCGATGAAGCTGGAACCCTACGGGCATCTCGCCACGGCCGAAGCATGGGTGTCGGAGTTCAACGCCCGGACCGACCGGCTGAATGCGGCCGCAGGTCTGGTGGCGAACGCCGGCAAGGCGGTCGCGGCGCGCACCGCCGCCGCGGCATCCCCGTACCAACCGCAGATCGAGCAGTGCGAGCGCGAGATCGCGTCGGCTTCGGGCCGCCTCGCACGCGTGCGCGCCCGCCAGAAGCGAACTGCGACGTGGAGGAGCGAAGTCGAAGCGAGAGCCGGCAACCCGCTCATCGGGTGGATGCTGCGCTTCGTCGTCGCCGTGCTGGCGCGTATGGAATCCTCCGCCGAAGGCCGAGGCGACCGCATCGACACCGAGCTGCACGAACTCGAGACGCTGCACGCCGAGGCCGCGGCCGCGCGAGACCAGGCGGTCGCAACCGATGCCGGGGTGATCGAGGCACGGCAGCGGCGCGCGGCGTGTGAACGCGAGGGGCAGGGCGATTGGCGCGAGGTGCGAAAGGCCGCTGAGGCGCTGTGCACGGCCCTGCGCGGACTCATCGCAGTCGACCACCCGCCTCGACCTCCTGAGCAGCCCGCCGTCGAGGACACGGATCTGCGCGCGGCGGCCACCTGGGCCGGCACGCAACGCGAACGGCTGCAACGCGAACTCCCGCTCCTGCGTGGCCGCAGAGACCTGCTCACCAGGTGGCACGCGGCCGTCGACTCCGCCAAGGACCAGCTGAACGGCGAACTCATCCGCTACGCCGATGTCATCGCAGCCACCTGCACCGGGTCGGCCTCCCGCCCGGAGCTGTCAGGAGTCGAATTCGACCTCGCCGTGATCGACGAAGCCGGCCAGATCGGTATCACCGACGTCCTCGTTCCGCTCACCCGCGCCCGCCGAGGCGTGCTCGTCGGCGACCACCAGCAGCTCCCACCGTTTCTCGACACCGAGGTCGACGCCTGGGGCGCCGGTCTCCGCAATCCCCAGATCCGAACGATGCTCTCCAAGAGTGCTTTGGAGATCCTCACCGGCGCACTGCCTCCGAGCAACCAGGTCTCGCTGATCCGACAGCGCCGGATGCCTGAGGTACTCGCCGACTTCATCTCCCGCAGCTTCTACCAGTCCCGGCTCCAGACCGAACACGCACGGCCCCATCGCGACCCACTCATGCAGACCCCGATGACCCTCATCGACACCTCCGGACTGCCGCCGCATCGGCGATTCGAGCAGCCCGGGAAGGTGCGCGAACGGTGGGCGGCGAGTGGCAGCGCCAACGACGCCGAGGCCGAGATGCTCGCCGGACTCGCGGCGTACTACCACGATCAACCGGGGGACTGGTGCGTCATCGTTCCCTACCGTGCGCAACTGCAACTGATCAGAGCCAAACTGCGCAGACTCATCTCCGACCCCGAGGCCATCGAACGCGACACCGGCACCGTCGACGCCTTCCAGGGCGGCGAGCGCGAGGTCGTCCTCTACGGGTTCACCCGGAGCAACAAGGCCGGCCGCGTCGGATTCCTGCGTGAACTGCGGCGCGTGAACGTGGCTTTCACCCGTGCCCGCTCGCAGCTGATCATCACCGGCGACCTCTCCACCCTCTCCCGCAGCACCGACCCTGGATTCCGCGACCTCATGGAGGACTTGCAATTGCATCTCAACAGCAGGGGCGACATCCGGCCCTATAGGGAGATCGAAGCGCTCCTCAAGGACCTTCGTGGCGAAGGCGGCGCACATGGCGGGCGGTGAGTCGACGTTCGCCAATCGGCGCGGGAGGGCCATCGAACACGCCCGCCACGAACTGGGCCTGACACCCACCAGGATCTTCGCCTGCCTGCTGCCGCTCTGGCGAGTCGAGATCCAGGCCACGGTGACCCTCGGCCGACCCTACGACCTCATCGACCGCTTCCTGGAGGAGGCGATCGCCACGGCCGGACTCGACACGGCTGCCGCGCTGGCCGACTTCTACTCCCTGGACGACATCCTCGTCGATCGGGCGCTGCGGTTCCTCGTCCGAATCGACCACCTGGTCGAGCACGGCGGGCGCTATCGGCTGACCGATCTCGGCCGACGTTCGATCCAGGAAGGAGAACGCCTCGAGCGCAAGAAAGGCGATCGCAGGGTGCTCTACTTCGAGGCGCTGACGTCACAGCCCCTGACCCGCGAGTACTACGACACCAGGAGCGTCTCGATCGTGGAGTCGCACGAACTTCAGCGCTTCACCAGGCCCGACAAAGGCGTCCGGTTCCAGCCGGTGGGGCCAGTGGACGGCCTGCACGCGAACGCGCTCCAAGCCCTCGCCCGGCGGCCCGACCGCGATCGGTTCAACCTCCCCGGCGGCGTGGAGGACCTCGTGGCGCTCGGTGCCGATCGGCAGGTATACCTGCCGGTGTTCGTGATTCGCGCCGAGCCGCGGGGTGGCGGACGGCCTCGTTGCCTGGTCTACTCGCAAGTCGGGACCAGGCACGACCCCGAACTCTCCGAGGCTTGCACAAGCCATGCGTTCCTGGCCGCGCGGCTTGAGCAGATGGAGGCGCAGGGGGTCGGCGGACTCGACCGCGACCGGATCACCGAATGGCTCGACCGCCAAGGTTTCAGCGCGCGGACCTCGGTCAAGCGGGTCCAGGGCGTGTGGCGGGTGGAGCTGCCGGAGAAGTCGTTCGGAGGCAAGGACCGGCCGGCGACCAGGAAGATCGGCCAGTACGAGGTGACCCGCGAGATGATCCTGCAGCTGTGGTGCGGCTCGCCGCACGCTCGAACGAGGGCGCTCCTGGACCGCGCCGCCGTCTACCTCGCCTCCGCCCGCTCACCGAAGCCCGACCAGGCCAAAGCCCGCCTCACCCTGTTCCGCCAGCAGCTCGAACTCGACCCGATCGGTCTCGGCCGCTTCGCCGATCTCGCCGCCGAGTCCGGCCACCACCACCTCGCCGAGCAACTCCGCGAACTGCGGTGAGGCCCGACCTGAAACACGTTCAGACGGGACTGGAAGCCGGCGATCGGTGACCTTAAGGCAGGGGCCAGTCGACCGCGGTGATGCCGAGCATTGCGAAGAGGGTCGCGAAGAGCAGCAACGTAAGGACGACGATGGGAATCAGGCCGCGTACGGTCGGTTGGATGCGTCGGATCCGGCCTTCAGGGCCGAGATCGCAATGAGCACGGGCGACCCGAAGTGCCCTCGATTGACCTGGATCGGCCACGCCGCCCAGCCGTAGACGACGGCGGCGGCGAGTCCGGTTCCGATGAGGCTGAGGATTGCTGCCGGCAAGGGATGTGCAAGCCTCATCCATCGACGGGCGCCGCTGTCGACGACCAGGACGAGCATGAATGGAATGCCGAACATCGCCGGTCCTCCGACGAGCCAGCCGACCAGCAGTCGCAGGAACTCTTGAAAGGCCATAGCGGCACTCCTCACGCGAGATTTGGAAATTTGCACTGTATGTGTATTTCAGGCAATAAATGAGTCGGCGTCACTCGCATGGGTCGAAAGCCCGGTTCGAAGCCTCCGGTCGGTCTGCTGCCGCCATCGCATTGCCGGACTCCGATATGAGTGGGGCGCTGGTAGTCTCGTAGGGCGTTGAGCAGGGTTGACAGTTGCTCAGAGACGTCGACACCGGGAGGCCGTTCTATGCCCGCACAGCAGTCCGCGGAGCGTGAAGGAGTGCCGTCGGTAGGGGACCGGGTCGAGGTGCGCGGGTCCAGGTGGATGGTCGCCGACGTAATCGCTTCCGGCGCGGACACGATCGTCGAAGTGAACAGCCTCGCCGACGACGCCTTCGGGGAGCAGCTGCGGCTCGTGTGGGAACTCGAACCGGGACGCCGCGTGCTGCCGTCCTCCGGCCTGCCCGAGGTGACCCGCGACGGGTTCGACAAGCCCGCGCAGCTCGCCGCCTTCCTCGACGCCATGCGCTGGTCGGCCCTCACCAGCGCCGACACCCGCAACCTCCAGGCGCCGTTCCGTTCCGGAGCGGACATCAAGCTCTACCAGCTCGAACCGGTGTGGCGGTCCCTGTCGGCCCCGCGCGTGAACCAGCTCCTCGCCGACGACGTCGGCCTGGGCAAGACCGTCGAGGCCGGCCTGGTCGCCAGCGAGCTGATCCTGCGCAACCGCGCCAAGCGCGTCATGATCGTCTGCCCGGCCGGGCTCACCACCAAATGGCACGACGAGATGCGGAAGCTCTTCGGTCTGGAGTTCACCATCGTCAACGCCCAGACCTACACCGATCTGCGGCGCGAACGAGGCAATGGCGCCAACCCCTTCGAGGTCTACCGCAACACGATCGTCAGCCTCCCGTGGCTGCGCGGCCCCAAGGCCGAGCGACTGCTCTTCGGCGAACTGCTGCGCGGCGCGGGGGAGGACACGCGCCCGTACTTCGACCTGCTCATCCTCGACGAGGCCCACCACATCGCCCCCTCCGCCCCGAAGCAGCGCTACGCCGTCGACTCGCAGCAGACCAAGACCATGCGGGAGCTCGCGAAGCACTTCACGCACCGCCTGTTCCTCTCGGCCACCCCGCACAACGGCTACCCGGAGTCGTTCACCGCGCTCCTGGAGATCCTCGACCCGGCCCGCTTCGCCCGCGGCGTCGCGCCCTCGCAGCAGGCGCAGGACGAGGTCGTGATCCGCCGCCTCAAATCCACGATCACCGGGTCCGACGGCAAGCCGGAGTTCCCGGAACGCAAGGTCCGGGACCTGCGGCTCGAATACGCCGAGGACGAGATCGACGTGCACCGCTGGTTCAGCGAGTTCACCCAGGCCCGCCGATCCCGCCGCGTCAAGGGGCGCCGCGGCCGGGCCGCCGCCGACCTGGTGACCCTGCTGCTCAAGAAGCGGCTCCTGTCGAGCCCGCAGGCCTTCGCCAACACTTACGAGACCTACGCCGGCGCACTGCCCGCCGCCCCGGCCGCCGCCAGCGACGAGGTCCCGGAGTTCTACGACGAGGTGTGGGACGAGGAGGCCACCCTCGACGACGACGAGCTCTACGACTTCGAGGACGAGCACCTGCGGCGATCGGCCTCCCACCAGGAGCGCCTGGACCCGGCCGAGCACGAGCTCCTGTCCCGTATCAACGACTGGGCGAGGAAGCACCTGTCCGCGCCCGACACCAAGGCCGCCCGCCTCCTCGAGTACCTCGGCGAGGTCTGCAAAGCCGGTGACGACTGGACCAACGAGCGGGTCGTGGTCTTCACCGAGTACCGCGACACCCTCCACTGGTTGCAGGACCTCCTCGACTCCCGCGGCTTCGGCCGCGACCGCGTCGCACTGCTCCACGGCGGCATGGACATCGACGAACGCGAGCAGATCCGGCTCGCGTTCCAGGCCGACCCCGCCGACCACCCCGTGCGGGTCCTCCTCGCCACCGACGCCGCCGGCGAGGGCATCGACCTCCAGAACCACTGCCACCGGCTCGTCAACTACGACATCCCCTTCAACCCCAACAAGCTCGAACAGCGCGCCGGGCGCATCGACCGCTACGGCCAGCGCCACAGCCCCGAGGTCTACAACTTCGTGCCCGCCCCGACCGCGGGCGACTCCGCGTTCCTCGGCGAGATCGAGTTCCTGGCCCGCGTCGCGGCGAAGGTCAGCCAGATGCAGACCGACCTCGGCTCGGTCAACCCGGTGCTGGCCGAAGGACTCCAACGGCGCCTCGCCGGGGACACCACGGTCGGCGACGTGGAGACCCTGGCCCAGCAGGCGACAGCGCGAGGCAAGAAGGCCGGCGAGGTCAAGGCCGCCGCGAACGTCTCCGAGCAGGTCGAACGGCTCGGCGAGCAGTACGAGAACAGCGTCGACGAACTCCACCTCCACCCCGAACGCATCCGGCGAGTGGTGGACACGGCGCTCGACCTGGCCCACCAGATGCCGCTCAAACCGCGCCCCACGGTCTATGGCGTCCCCGCCACCGAGTTCGACGTCCCGGTGATGACCGGCGAATGGGTGCGCGCCACGAAGAACCTCGTAGCGCCGTTCACCCCCGAAGGACAGGAGCCGCACCAGCGCCCGGTGACCTTCGACCCGCTTGTGGCCCAAGGCCGTGACGACGTGGTCCTGGCGCACCTGTCGCACCCGCTGGTCGACATGTCGTCACGCCTGCTGCGCGCCGCGGCCGACTCCGACCGGGTCGACCTCCACCGCGTGACGGCCGTCGTCGGCCCCGACGACCTGGAGGACATGTTCGTCGCCGCCTACGCCAAGTACACCGTCACCGGCGGCGGCTCGACCCAGCTGCACCAGGAGATCATGGCCGTCGGCGGCTGGCTCGACGCCCGCACCGGCCGGTTCCGCCGCGAGAACCTGACCCGGACGGGACTGATCCTCGAAGCGGCCCTCGACAAGGGGACCGAGGCCGGACCGGGAACCAAACTGCGCCTGTCCGAGCACTGGCCCGAAGTCGACCGCGGCCTGCGCGACGCGCTCGCCCGCCGCACCGCCGAACGCGACGAGTCCCTCCAGAAGAAACTGGAGCAGCGCGTCGCCGAGGAGCAGGAGCGCATCCGCTTCGCCTACCGGCAGTTCCGCGCCTCCCTCGAAGAGGCCATCCACGGCCGCAAGACGAACGAGGACGAACTGTTCGGCCTGGCCGAACTCGAACTCGACCAGGCCCGCCGCGACGAGGGCCACTGGGCGGAGCGTCTGGAACAGCTCGAAGCCGAGAGCGAACGCGAACTCGCCGCCGCCCGCGACCGCTACGCCGATCCGAAGGGCCACCGCACGCCGCTGGCGATCGTGTGCGTCGTACCTGAGAGGGACAACCGTTGAGCCGCATCATGAACCGCAAGCGCCGCACCGGCTCCGACCGCACCCAGGTCCACCAGGACTGGATCGAGCTCATCGACACCGACGGACCCTGGCTGTCCCTGCCGGTGCTCACCGAGACCTGGCCCGACCTCGACGCCGTCACCCCTGAACGACGCGCCGAACTGCGCGCGGCCCACGGCGAATGGGCCGACGACCCGCGCGACACCGCCCGCTGCCGAGCCTGGACGCAGACGCTCCTCGCCGACTTCCTCGGCTGGGGCGACGGCCTGCACTGGGCGGCTGAACCGGGTGCGGCGGTCGACGGGATCGAACCGGTCCACATCGGCCAGCACGATACCACCGTCAGCCCCGACTTCACCCTCCACGACGGCGACGCGCCCCGCATCATCGGCCTCATCACCCCGCCCGACAACCACCCCGCCAAGCGCATGAAGGGCGAGACCTGGGCCGCCACCCCCATCGACCGGCTCCTGCGCCTCTGCGCCGCGAACAAGACCGAACTCGGCCTCGCCACCGACGGCCGCTTCCTCGCGCTCGTCTACGCACCCGCCGACGGACCGAGCGCCTACGGCGTCTTCGACACCATGACCATCACCGACCACTCCGACCTGGTGGTCCTGCGCGCCCTGTTCAGTCTCCTGAACCGCCGCCGCTTCACCGACTACCAGACTGAACAGCAACTCCCGAACCTGTTCCACCAGTCCGCCGACCGCGAAGAAGAGCTCACCGAGACCCTCGGTGTGCAGGTCCGCCGCGCGGTGGAGCTCCTGGTCGAAGCCATCGGCCGCGCCCACAAGGCCAAGAAGGAACGCGACGGCATGGGCATCACCGTCATCGGCGAAGACGGCACCCGCCGCCTCGTCGAAGCAGACGAGGCCTATCGCGGCGCGGTCACCGTCATGATGCGCCTGGTCTTTCTGCTGTTCGCCGAGGAACGCCGCCTCCTCCCGGCCGACAACCCGCTCTACGCCGAGGCCTACTCCGTCGCCGAATCCGCGCAGGTACTTCAAGAGCGCGTCGACTCTGGAAGTGAAGCTCTCCTGGAGCAGAGCCACCGCGCCTGGCTGCGGCTCCTGGCGCTGTTCAACGCCGTGCATCGCGGTGTCGACACCGCGGAGCTTTCCATCCCGGCCTACGGAGGCTCCCTGTTCGACCCCGAGGCGTACCCGTGGCTGTTCGACCAGCAGCAGCCGCTCGTGATCGACGACCGGACCCTGCACAACGTGCTGAAGTCCGTCACCACGGTGTGGATGAGCGCCGGGAAACAGAAGACCCCCAAGTCCCTCAACGGCATTCAGCTCGCCGACCCGAAGCGAAGGCCGAAGGGCGAGTACCGGACGCTGAACTTCGACCGGCTTGGTGTCGAGCAGATCGGGTACGTGTACGAGGGCCTGCTGGCTTGGGAAGGACGCTGGTCCACCGAGGTCGTGGTGGGGCTCGTCGGCAAGGAGAGCAAGGAAGCCGAGGTCTCGCTGCGTGACCTTGAGGCGATGTGGGCTCGCGCGGGCGGGGATGTGGAGACGCTGGCGGAGGTGCTGTTCGAGCGCTTCGAGAAGCACGGCAAGTCTGGCATCGGCACGGCCAAGGCTATCGTGAAACTTCTGGAGCCGATGGATGCTGAGCAGCGGGAGCGGGCTGAGCGGGACCTGTTGTCGGTCACCGGGAACGACCCGCAGCTGACGGCGCGACTCATGCCGTTCTATGGGGTCATCCGGGCCGACTTGCGTGGACAGGCGACGGTGGTACTGCCCGAGACGCTGTACATGACCGAGTCGGAACTGCGGGGGAACACAGGCGCGCACTACACGCCGAGGAAGCTCGCGGACGAGGTTGTGCAGGGCGCGCTTGAGCCGCTGGTGTACGAACCGGGGCCGTTGCAGACGGCGGACACGGACACTTGGGTGCTGAAGGACGCGGACGACATCCTGGCGCTGAAGGTAGCCGACATCGCGATGGGCTCGGCCGCGTTCCTGGTGGCGGCGTGCCGGTTCCTGTCGGAGCGGTTGGTAGAGGCGTGGAGAGCGAAGGGCGACCCGCGCGGTGCTGTTGCCGAGGACCGGTCGGATGAGGCAGGCGAAGACCCGAACCTGATCGAGGCTCGCAGGCTTATCATCGAGCACTGCTTGTACGGGGCGGACATCAACCCGGCAGCGGTCGAGATGGCGAAACTGTCCCTTTGGTTGGTTTCGATGGACAAGGATCGCCCGTTCACCTTCCTTGATGACAAGCTGGTCTGCGGTGACAGCCTGCTGGGTATCACGAGTATCGAGCAATTGGAATTCATGCACCTGAATCCGGCTGAAGGTCGAAAGCTGCACGAAGGAACGATTCTCGATTTCACCGCTCATATCAGGGAACTGGTGCGGAAGGCAGCCGATACTCGCAAGGAGATCGCCGACATCAGCGACAGGAGCGCCGAGGACCAGGAGCGCAAGCGAGAGCTGTTTGCCAGAGCTAACATGCTGACAGTTGAGGCGAGCCAGTATGGAGACTTGCTGGTCGGCGCCGGTCTGGCGGGAAACGAAGATGCCTGGTTGATCGCAGCGAACCTTGGTAGCAACCAGGCCAATGAAGGCCGTGTCGAACTGGACAAGCGGCTTGCCCGATGGCTTCGGACTGATTTGCAAGTAGGAGCGTTCGATCGAGACCCGATTCACTGGGCTTTGGTATTTCCGGAAGTTTTCGAGAAGGGTGGATTCGATGCAATAATTGGTAACCCTCCTTTTCTCGGAGGAAAAAAGATTAGTGGTACCAATGGGTCTGCATACCGTGATTTTCTGGTAAGACATGTCGGTGGCGGTATTAAGGGTAACGCAGACCTAGTGGCTTATTTTCTCTTGCGCGCGGCGAAGATCGTCAGCCAGTTTGGGCAGGTTGCTCTAATTGCCACTAACACCCTTGCGCAAGGTGATACTAGGGAGGTTGGACTTGATCAAATTGCAGAGCATGGGTATGTAATTCGATCTGGTATAAAGAGCGAATCTTGGCCGTCGAAGAGTGCCGCCCTTGAGTACTGTGCGGTTTGGGCATCGAGGGCCGCTCTGGGCGACGCTGCCGAAAGAAGGCTAGACAGAGTTCAGGTATTTGGGATCAATTCATCACTTGACGAAATATCTCGCGTTCAGGGAAAAGCAGAGAGACTGTTCTCGAACAAGGATCGAGTTTTTCAGGGTTCGGTTGTGCTTGGCCTAGGTTTTACAATGGATCCTCAGAGCGCATCGAACTTGATTTCGAATGATGGCAGGAATTCTGAAATTCTGTTTCCATACCTGAATGGTCAAGATCTAAATCAGCGCCCGGACTGTTCGGCGAGTCGCTGGGTTATTAACTTTCATGAGTTTAGTGAAGAACGTGCTCGGTCGTACAAGGATTGCTTCGATCGCGTCTTGAAGCTTGTAAAACCCGAAAGAGAGCGCAGTAATAGAAAGGTATATCGGGACCGCTGGTGGCAGTTTGCTGAGAGACAGCCAAGGCTTCAGAGGGCGATCTTTGGCCTGAATGATGTTATTGTGCTAACCCTTGTTAGTAAAGTGGTGATGCCTGCAATTGTTCCTTGTGGTCAGGTATTTGCTCACAGGCTTGCCGTCTTTGCATCCGATGATCGGGGTCTATTTGCGTTTATTTCGAGCTCGGTCCACTATTTGTGGGCGATTGTTAGAAGCTCAACCTTGGAGACTCGAACTAATTATGCTCCGAGTGATGCGTTTGAAACTCTCCCTTCTCCGGTGTTGAGTGAGGCTCTTCGAGGGCTTGGGGAGCGGCTTGATTTTGAGCGGCGGGAGCTCATGCTTGCTCGGCAGGCTGGACTCACCGACACCTACAACATGGTTCACGATCCCTCTAACTCTGATCCCGACATCCTCAACCTTCGGGAGATTCATCGGCTCATCGATGAGGAGGTCTGCCGGTGCTACGGCTGGAAGGACCTCATTCCTCAACTGGCTCATGACCACTACGAGACCCGGCAAGGTACCCGCTACACCATCGCCCCTGGGCCTCGGCAGGAGATCCTTGACCGGTTGCTTGAGGAGAACCACCGGCGTTACGCCATCGAGGTCGAGCAGGGGTTGCACTCCAAGGGCAAGGCCGCCAAGAAGACGACCTCCAAGGCCACCAAGGTGAAGCCTGAGACTCCTGGGCAGGATTCTCTGTTCTGATCGCGCTTCCGATTGGCGCCCGGCGGTAGTCATGCTGACTGTCGGATTCTTGACAGAACAGTGGTTACGTAGGCGTGTTACGTCTCTCCGCGTGGAGGAAACGGCGACCCGAGGGTTGTGTCCGATGTAGTGCTCCTGCCACTATGCGTGTCATGAGCGCGAAGGCTTTCCTCACCATCATCCAGATTGCACGGTTGCTCGTGCAGTACCGCAAGCGGGCCGGGCTGACCCACAAGGCGGTCGCCGACAAGGTTCAGATGAGCGTCACCAAGATCCGCGACCTCGAACACGCTCGCTGCAATCAGGTTCGGTGGGGCGACATGCTGACCTTCGCCCACATCTACAAGCTCAGCCCGGAGGAGACCAGCAACCTTGTCCGCCTCGCCGAGGAGTCTGAGAAGCCGGACCTGTTCCATACCTTCGACATTCCCTCGGCCTTCTACACCTTCCTCCAGATGGAGATGGTCGCCTCGAAGATCATGATCTACGAGACGGAGCTGATCACGGGGCTCTTCCAGATCGAGGCGTACATGTTGGCTCTCCGAGACGGTGTCGAACCCGAGTACCGCGGCCCGTCTGATGGGTCTGGGTTCCGACTCGATCGTCAGCGACAGTTCATGGAGCGCGACTGGCTCCCTGAGGTCGTCTACGTGACTTCTGAAGCGGCCCTGCGCCAACATATTGGTGGGCCCGAGATCATGGCCGCGCAGCTTGAGCACCTGAAACGGCTGGACCGTGAATTCTCGCTGTTCACCTTCAAGGTGGTGCCGTTCGCGGCGGGGAAGCATCGATCGCTGGGTCGTTCGTATCGGATCTTCGAGTTCGAGGGAGGGGAGTTCCCGAAGACGGTCTATCTAGAATCGTTGGAAGGAGCGCGCTACATCGAGCGGCCCGAGCGGGTCGTCTCGTTCCAGCACGCCCACGACGATTCCGCGAAGAAGGCCGATCCGATCAAGGACTACATACTGCTATGACAACTTCGAAGTGGCGCAAGTCGAGTCGTTCAGGAGCTGACCAGACGAGCAGTGACTGCGTTGAGGCTCGCGCCGCTGGGTCAGGGTTCGAGGTTCGCGATTCCAAGCTGTCCGAGGACTCCCCGGTCTTCGGGCTTACCCAGGGCGACTTCACCGCCCTGCTTGGGACCGCTCAGCGCTGAGCCACAGCGCCAAGCATCCGCGTTCAACCTCATGGCCCGACACCTCCCCGTGCTGACAACCCGTGCAGGTGCCACAAGGCCAGCCCGAGCGATTCGGGTATCCAGCGGCAGAAGCCAACAGCGCCAAGACACAGCATCAACCGCTACGAAGCCGGGACCCGCAATCGCGAGTCCCGGCTTCCTCGTCGCAGACGTCCTCCGGCCGAGGGATATTCGGATCAGGTGTCGCTCATCGACACCTATCCCGGCCGTCGTTCAACGTCGTCTTCCACCGCCTTCCGTGGGGTTGCACTGCTGAGCTGCACCGGATTAAATACCAGGTCAGAGGCTTGGAAACACTGCCTGGCTCCCGTACGTTCAACGAGTCGGCGCGCGGTGGGGCGCACCGGCTCGGCGAGGGGAGGCGGCATTGGCGCTGCCGATTGGTGGGCCTCCTCTCGCCGGTCCTTCCAGGATCGAACGGAGGCGGCCATGCCGCAACATCAGACCCTGAACGAATCACTCGTGGAGTTCCTCGGCGAGATCGACATCGCCGGAAGCCTGGCCACGGTCAGCTGGCCCTTGGGCGGAGACGCGGTCGGCCTCGACTTCACCGGCCAACGCGTCCGCTTCGGCATCGTGATCGATCTCGACACCGATCCGAGCCTGCGGGTCGAACCCGCCCATGCCGGCCTGCTCGACGTCGAGGGCCGCCTGCTCGTGATCGAACAGGTCGCCGCGCTCTGGTACGGGGCGGCACTCGTGCCCGACACCGTGCGTCGAGGGAGGAACCGCCGATGAGCCGCTTCGCCAACGAGGGGTCGCGGTTGCGAGCCGTTTCCACCGGGAAGCCGGAAGTCCGGGGCAGGACCGAGGAAGACCGGTTCTGCCACCGCCTCGGCGAGTTCAGGTTCGCGAAGACGCTGACCTTCACCGTGTTCGGGGATGATGAGCGCAACCCGAAAGCCGCGCGAGTGGTCCTCGACGACGGCATCCAAGACCCGTACCCGATCCTCACGATCGAAGGACTCGGCCGCCTCAGCCCGTCGCCCGAGGTCGAATGGCGCAAAGGCTGGATCGACGCCCGCGACCCGTGGGCCCGCGTCATCTACGGCAACACCATCGGGGTGGTCAGACAGGCGCGGTCGGCCCAGGACACGCCGCCCGTCTCCTGACCGGGCGTCATTCCACACGCGGGGTGCCCGATGTCGGCCACGGGCGCCCCGCGTGTCGGTGGGGTCGGGCAGAATGTTCAGATCCGCTATTCGCGGGATCAGGGCAGAACGGAGCGTCATGGTCACACCGTCCAGCCGCACAGGCCGCGCCTCGGGGGCACCCGAAGGACCGACCCCGGCCCAGTTGCTGCACGACCCCCAGGACTTCGAGGAAGCCACCTCCTACGAAGTCCGCGACGGCATGATCGAGTACCTCACCCGCGACCTCCTCGGGCCCTGGGGCGGCGAGACCGAGCAGCTCTCGCCCTACAGTCCGCGCGACCGCTACCTGGTCGGCCAGCTCGGGCCGAAGACACTTCGGCCCGTCGGGGAGCCCCGCGACGCCGAGGACCCCGAGAACGACCCGTCCGAACTCGACGACGGCACCGGCCCGATCGCCTCCACCGAGGACACCGAACTTCCCGAGCAGACGCCCCCTGTCGATGCCGGGCGCCTGTGGGCCTCCAGCATGGGACTGTCGTTCAAACTCGCGCCCGAGACCCAGACCATCCACGTCACCGCAGCCTGGGGCCGCTACCAGAAGGTCGTCCAGGAGAACGAGGACGGCAAGTCGATGCGGGTGTGGCAGCGCGAACCCGTCTCCTACCCGAAAGAGGTCCGGCTGCAGGCCGGAACCGAGCGCATCGCGCTCACCGGCTCCTCTCCCGACGAGGCGTGCGTGATCCTCCAGGTCGAGACCAAGGTCAAGACCGACTGCACCGTGGTCGACGTCAGCCTCGTCAACGGCCAGCGCGAACCGCGCTCCAACGGCGACGAGGCCTGGCTGTTCCAGCCGCAGCTGACGATCCGGGCCCTCGACGGGGCCGCCCCGATCTTCCTGCCGCTCGACGACCCGCTCACCGACGACATTCCCTCGACCTGGGTCGAGGACGCCGAGGACATGCGCCTGCGGCTGCTCTACCGCAACAAGCTCCAGTATGTGATGGGCCGCAACGTGGCCGTCGCCGCCGAGGAGGTCGACGGGACCAGGCGCGCGAACGTGCTGCGCACCGAATGGCTGCCCGCGACCGACGTGCCGGGCACGTCCGCGCCCACCCCGGAGGAGTCGCCCCGCCTGGCCGGTCTCGAACTGTCGATGGCCGCGCTGGCCCGGGTCGAGACTCCGGCGCTGCGCGCCGGTCTCGCGCCGCTCGCGGAGGGCTACGTCGACTGGCTCGATGAGCAGGGCGGCCGCCTCGCAGGGCTTCCCGCGCAGCTTCGCCCGTACGCCGAGTCGTCGTTGCAGGACGCCCGCCGGATTGCCGCTCGCATCGGGGACGGCGTGCGGCTGCTCACCGACGAGAGCGTGGAGCACCACGCCGATGCGTTGCGGGCGTTCAGGTTCGCTCAGGCGGCGATGAAGGAGCAGCGGCTCCACACCCAGATCGCCGCCCGTCGCTCCGCCACCGGCGAGGACTATCCGACCGCGAAGGCCGCGATCGAGGCGAAGGGCCCGGGTGCGGCGTTGTGGCGTCCGTTCCAGCTGGCGTTCCTGCTGCTCAACATCTCGAGCCTGGCCGACCCGGGGCACGAGGAGCGCAAGGCCAACCATGACGGCCTGGTGGACCTCCTGTTCTTCCCGACCGGCGGCGGCAAGACCGAGGCCTACCTCGGGCTGGCGGCGTTCACGCTCGCGATGCGACGCCTCCAGGGCGTCACCGGCACGGGGGAGGAGGCCCGGGACGCCGCCGCCGGAGTCGCCGTGTTCATGCGGTACACGTTGCGGCTGTTGACCTCGCAGCAGTTCCAGCGGGCCTCGGCGCTGGTGTGCGCCGCCGAGCTGCTGCGCCGGGCCGAACCTGCGGTGTTCGGCGAGGAGCCGTACCGGATCGGCCTGTGGGTGGGCCTGAAGGTCACGCCCAACTCCTTCCAGGACGCCGAAGACGACATCGCGGACATGCGCGAGTCCGGCAGGATCGCCGGATCGAAGGTCCTCCAGCTCCAGGCGTGCCCGTGGTGCGGCGAACCGTTCGACCCCAATGCGGTCGAGATCGACGGCGACCGCCAACGCGTGCTCGTCTACTGCCCGCGCAGCAACAGCGCGGAGGACCGCTGCCCGTTCTCGCGGCGGGAGTCCCCCGACGAGGGCGTGCCGATCGTGAGCGTGGACGAGGAGATCTACCGGCTCCTGCCCGCGTTCGTCATCGCCACCGTCGACAAGCTGGCGCAGCTGCCGCTGAAAGGCGAAGCGGGAATGCTGTTCGGCCGGGTGAGCGGCCGCTGCCCCCGACACGGCTACAAGCACCCCGACCTGGACGGGAAGGTCGACTGCACGGGCCAGCACAAGGCCAAGGGGCGCTGGCCCGCGGTCAAGGCGGTGCCCGTGGTCCGGCCGCGCCCGTGGGACCTCATCATCCAAGACGAGCTGCACCTGATCTCGGGTGCGCTCGGCACCAGTGTGGCCTTGTTCGAGTCGGCCGTGGACTACCTGCTCCAGTGGGAGCTCGACGACGGCCGCACCGTCGGCCCGAAGATCGTCGCCTCAACGGCCACGACCAAGCGCTCCGCGTCGCAGGTGCGGGGCATCTACGACCGGGGGGTGGCGCTGTTCCCGCCGCCGGTGCTCGACATCGAGGACACGTTCTTCTCCAAGCAGGATGCGGTCACGCAGCAGACGCCCGGCCGCCGCTACCTGGGCCTGTGCGCGCACGGGGTGCGGCTCAAGCAGGCCGAGATCCGCCTGTGGGACACGATGCTCCTGGTGGGGCAGGCCCTGTTCGACAAGCACGGGACGGCCGCCGACCCGTACATGACCCCGGTCGGCTACTTCAACGCCACCCGGGAGCTCGCCGGGATGCGACGCTACCTCGACGACGACGTCTCGATCAGGATCAGCCGGCCCCGAGACGGCTTCCCGCGCAGGCTGGTCGGCGGTGAGACGCTCAAGATCACCGAGCTGACCTCCCGCATCGCCTCCCGCGAGGTCGCGGCCACCCTCGCGGACCTCGAAGTCGGCTTCGACCCCGACTGCGACACGACGCAGCGCAAACGCGGCTGGCGCGGCGAGTACTCGGTGGCCAGGAAGCAGCGGCGCGAGGTCGACCCCCGGGCGAAGGAGATGAGCGAGCGCGACCCCCGCACGGGCGCGGTCCTCGCCACGTCGATGCTCCAAGTGGGTGTGGACGTCTCCCGGTTCGGGCTGATGGTCGTCACCGGGCAGCCGAAGAACACCGCGGAGTACATCCAGGCGTCCTCACGAGTCGGCCGCGATGCGAACCGCCCCGGCCTGGTTGTGGCCCTGTACAACTGGACCCGGCCCCGCGACCTCGGCCACTTCGAGGACTTCTACCACTACCACGCGAACTTCTACCGGCAGGTCGAAGCGCTGTCGGTGACGCCGTTCACCAGGCGCGCGCTCGACCGGGGCGCGACCGGCGCGCTGGTGGCGGCGATCCGGCAAGGCGACATCGCCTCATCGGCGAACCCCGCGGCGGCGGCGTTCGAGCGGACTTCGAGCTCGGTCCGGGACGTGGTCGACAGCTTCGCCGAGCGGGCCCAGGACGTCGCCGGTCAGGCCGGCGGCTACCTCCGCGAACGGGCCGAGGCCCTGTTCGACGCTTGGGAGAACGAACGGGCCGTCGGGAACCTGGTCTACCGTGCCGGCCAGAGCCAGACGAACCGCAACGGCCTCCTGGAGACCGCGGACGGCTCGGAGTGGGGAACGCGCACCGTCGCCAACTCGATGCGCGAGACCGAAGGCGAGGCCAAGCTCCTGTTCCCGTTGCAGGACGAGGTCTACGCCCGAGTGCCGGGCACACCGGACTGGGGAGTCAAGAAGCGGCCCGGCGATGCGAAGGACGGTGCGTGAGCGATGGCCCCGAAACAACCCATCAGGGCGGTCGGCTCGGCCCGGCCCAGCCACCTCATGTTCACCGGCGGGATCGGCGCGATCGTCGACCTGCCGAACATGGCCGCGCTCATCGGCGGACTCGACGACTGGGAGCCCCACTACCGCAACGACACCCGCGTCGTCCTCGAACCGCGCCTGCTCGACGAGGTGCGCCGGAAGGTCGGCCGCAAGGTCGGCGAACTGCGGCTCATCCCCTTGTCCGAAGAAGACGACAAGACGAACATCGGGGTGCCGGCCCGGCCCTTCCCCGCCTGGCTGCGATGCACCAAATGCAACCGGCTCGACTCGATCGAGAGCAAGAACTTCACCTACGTCAACGACAAGCGCAAGCGCCCCGACCTCGCCAGATTCGAGCACCGCAACTGCGGCGGCAAGAAGGACTACAAGGCGGTGCCGGCGCGGTTCCTCCTGGCCTGCCGCGCCGGCCACCTCGACGAGTTCCCCTACGCATGGTTCGTCCACCGCGCCGCGCCGTGCCCGAAAGCCGAGAAGCCGCGCTTGACGATGCTCGACCGGGCCGGGAACCGGGCCGTCAACGTGCTCATCAAATGCGAGGACTGCGGCTCCGACCGGAACCTCCGCGACGCCATGGGGGAACTCGGGAAGGCGAACCTGCCGGGCTGCCGCGGACGCCACCCCCACCTGAACACCTTCGACGACTGCCTCGAAGACCTCTCACCGCTCATCGTGGGCGCCTCCAACCTCTGGTTCCCGCAGACGGCGTCGGTGCTCTCCGTCCCGCCCGACAGCGCCGACAAGCTCGCCGCACTCGTCGCCGACCACTGGGAGACCCTCCAGATGGTCGCCACGCTCAGCGCGGAGCAGATGGCGCCGCTCATGCGGTCGCTGCCGCAGCTCAAGCCGTTCGCGGAGTTCGAAGCCGCCGAACTGCGAGCCGCCATGGACGCGTACACGCCGGGCGCGCAGGACACCGAGCGGCGGGACCTCCTCGAACCCGAATGGAAGGCCCTCACCGCGAAGACCCTCCCCGACGACGGCCGCAACTTCACCGCCGTACGAGACCCCGAAGGGGTCCCGGAACGGCTCAAGCCCTTCTTCACCGATGTGGTCCGCGCCGAACGCCTCCGCGAAGTCCGGGCCTTCTACGGCTTCACCCGGCTCGACGCCCCCGACCCCGAACAACCCGACCTGGTGCCGACCGCGCCTGTCAGCCGCCACGAACCCACCTGGGTGCCCACCAGCGAAGTCTTCGGCGAAGGACTCTTCCTCCGCATCGACGCCGACGCGTTGCGGCAGTGGACGGCGAAGGTCGAATCCAGCAGTGCCGTGCAGCGCCTCCAAAGCGCCTGGCTGAAGTTCCGGGAGAACCGCCACTCCAACCGGCTCACCGGGGGCTTCGACCCCATGGCCGGCTGGCCAGGCACCGGATACGTCGTCCTCCACACGCTCTCACACCTGCTCATCCGCTCGATCGCCCTCGAATGCGGCTACAACTCGGCGAGCCTCGCAGAACGCATCTACAGCAAGGGGGACCAGGCCGGCATCCTCATCTACACCGCCGTCCCCGACGCCGAAGGCACCCTCGGCGGCCTGGTCAGCCTCGCCGAACCGAACCAGCTCACACGGATCGTCGGCAAGGCGCTCACCGGAGCCGAACGATGCTCCGGCGACCCGGTGTGCGCCGACCACCTCCCCGCCGATCCCGCAGACTCGCTGCACGGGGCCGCCTGCCACTCCTGCCTGTTCGTCTCCGAGACCACCTGCGAACGCGGAAATCGATTCCTCGACCGCCGCTTCGTCACCGACCTCGGCGACGACCTCGCCTTCTTCCCGTCATGGGCGTGAACGGCAACGAGGTCCGCACCGCGGCACTGCGGCTGCTCGACCTCATCGGACCGACCGCGCTGGCGGCCAGTGCTCAGGAGATCGCGGCAGGGGGAGAACCGGCGATCATCGCCGACCGGCTCGGCAGACCCGACGCCGTCGAGAGCATCGCCCATCTCGTCCACTCCTGCCGCGAATGGGGCGCCGACCGCGCCGAGTCCTACCTGATCGGCCTCGCCGACGGCCGGACCGGCGACCGGGAGTCCGCCGAACTCATCTGGACCGGTCCGTCCGTCCACGGCGTACCAGTCCGCGCCACCGGCCCCACCCTCCTCGCCGTGGTCGATGCCAGCAGGCACGACCTCTGGCTCACCACCTACTCGGCCAAACCCCACGAGCCGCTGCTCCAAGCGATCAGACGCGCGATCGGCCGCGGCGTGGCCGTCGCGATCGCCGTCGAGACGCTCGCAGGCGCCGGGTCGGCCATCAGCGGTTCCGAACCGGCCCATGCATTCGCCGGCGTCGACGGACTGAAGCTGTACGGCTGGCCGCCCGCCAAGCGACCCGCCGACGCCAAACTCCACGCCAAGCTCGCCCTCGCCGACGCCACGACGCTCCTGGTGACCAGCGCGAATCTGACCGGCTCCGGACTGGGCCGCAACATCGAAGCAGGCGTGCTCGTCAAAGGGGGCCCGGCACCGCAGCGAGCCGCCGAGCACCTGCGTGCCCTCGTCGGCAACGGCACGCTCGAACGCATCGGATAACCGCGACCCGGACAGGGAGCGCGCAGAGCCGGTTCTCCTTGCAAGATGACGGACGGTAATATCTTCACCTCGTATTCGGTGCAGTAATCTGACCCGTCCCCCTCAGGGAGCGCATGCATGACCGAGTCCCAGGAAGCCGTGCTGTCGATGGACCGCGGCGCGACGCGGAAGCTCGCGAAGCTCGACCGCAACATCTACGCCCGCTTCGTGGAGTTCCAGAAGAAGTTCTGCGCGAACATGAACCAGCCCGGTCTCCGGCTCAAACGGCTCCAGGGCGACCGGCGGCTCTGGTCGGCGCGCGTCACGGACGACTACCGGGCGATCCTCTACGAGATCACCGGCGCCCAGTTCATGCTGCTCGACGTGGTGCCCCGGCAATCCGCCTACGACGGGATCGAGAGCCGATACGGCGCGGCCGTCAACGCCGTCACCGGCGCCTTCGAGATCACCGACTTCGAGGAACTGCGCGCCGCGGTCCGCGGGATGGACAAGGCAGAACCGGCTGCACCGCAAGCGTTCACCACCCACTCTGATCCGGTCGCCGACGACCGGTTCAAAGACCAACCGGATGAGGTGCTGATCAACCTGGGCGTACCGGCGCCGCTCCTGCCCCTGATCCGGGAGATCAGCACCCTCGACCAGCTGATGTCGTTCTGCGAGTGGGCGCCCCACCACACCGCTGAAGTGCTGCAAGCCCTCGACGAAGGGTTCTCCGCCAAAGAGGTCGAGGAGATCGTCACCGACCCGGTCAGGCCCGCCGAACCGGTCGACACCACCGACCTCGAGACCGCCGTGCAACGTCCCGCCAGCTACGTCACCAGCTCCGACGCAGCCGTCGCGGCCATGCTCGACGGCCGATTCCAAGAGTGGCGCCTGTGGCCCCACCCCACCCAGAAGCAGATCATCCAGCGCACCTACAACGGTCCCGCGCGCATCGGCGGTGGGCCGGGAACGGGCAAGACCGTCGTCGCGCTCCACCGCGCCGCGCGCCTCGCGAAGCGCCTCGATCCCGATGGCGACGACCGGGTCCTGCTGACCACCTTCACCCGCAACCTCGCCGTGGACCTCAAGAGCAAACTGGCCCTGCTGGTCGACGAGAAGACGATGGGACGCATCGATGTCGAACATCTCGACAGCGTCGTCTACCGGCTCGCCGCCGAGCAGTCCGGCGGGCTCGGCAGCGCGGTCGGCGACAACAACCTGATCGGGTGGTGGCGGCTCATCTGCCAGGAGCAGGGAGAAACCGAGTTCACTCCCGAGTTCCTGCTCGACGAGTGGACCGAGGTCATCTGCGCCCAATTGCTCACCCGGCGCTCCGACTATCTTCAGGCCAGACGAGTGAAGCGCCCCCGCCGTCTGAACCGGCTCCAGCGGGCCAGAGTGTGGGAGCTGTCCGAACGGTTCAGTGCCCGCTTGGTCGAGAAGCAGGCCTGGTGCTGGCCGCAGATGCGAGCGACCACCGCACTGACCGAACGACACCGCTCCGAACGCGGGTACCGCTACCGGCACATCGTCGTAGACGAGGCGCAGGACCTCACCTCCGCGCACTGGGTGCTGCTGCGGGCGCTCGCGCCGCAACGCAGCGACGACCTGTTCATCGCCGGCGACACCTTCCAGCGCATCTACGGCCAGCCCGTCACGCTCGGACAGCTCGGCATCGAGATCCGGGGCCGCTCGAAACGCCTGACCCTCAACTACCGCACCACCAAGGAGATCCTGAAGACCGCGCTCGCGATCGAGGCGGGCGCGGAGGCCGACAACCTCGACGGAGAAGCCGACAGCCTGGCCGGGTACCGGTCGGTGATGAGCGGTGCCACCCCCGAATTCCGGCCCCAGGCGGACGAAGACGCGGAACTCGCCGCGATCGCCGCCCAGGCGCGGGCCTGGACCGACGCGCACGGACCCGGCGGCATCGCCGTCGCGGTGCCGCAGAAGCGGCTGATCGGCAAGGTGCTCGGCGCACTTGACGCTGTGGGCATCGACGGCTTCCAGCTCGGGTCCGACCAGGAGCCCGAGGCGGAGACCGTCCACGTCGGCACCATGCACCGGCTGAAGGGACTGGAGTACCGGTTCATGCTGATCAGCTGCATCGGAGCCGAGTACTTTCCCTACGATTTCGTTCGGGAGCTGGCGGAGACCGATCCGCACCGTCACGAGCTGGAAATGGTCAAGGCCCGCAACCTGCTGTTCGTGGCCGTCACCCGAGCCCGGGACGAAGTCGTCTTCACCTGGGCCGGCGAACCAAGCCCGCTCCTGCGTCTCGAACGCGCGGCCTGATCACACCGGACCACGTCGCTCCGAAATGAGCCTCAGACACCCTGACGCAGCGAGTCGAGCGTCTGGACACCATCCCCCGGTGATTCGACCGACCAATACGTCCAGGCGTCACGCGCGGCGCCCGCGGCGACCCGCGCGGCATCATCCGGGCCGTCGTAGACTGCGCCGTCGAGATCGAGTCTGCCGTCGGCCAGCACCGTGACTTGGACCTGATCGGTCTCGTTGAGCAGCGATTCGCCAGGGACGACCAGCCCCTCGGCGATCAGGTCCGCGAGATCATCCGTGGTCTCCGGCACCGTTCCCGTCGGCTCGGGGTACACCGCGAGGTAGTCGTCCTTGGCGAGACGTTCGAAGGCGTCCTTCACGACCCCGGCCATCAATCGCCGGCGCTGCGCGAGGAAATCCCCGTACGGCATGTCGGTCCAGCCTTCGGGGAGCGCGTGCCAGTAGACGTGTCGGTCCAGGTCCGCTTGCGAAAGCCGGTTGGCCTGCACCTGCGTCGGCCAGTACTCGGCCGGGGGACGGTCCGAGACGGCGATGTTGTCGGCCCACTCGACCAGCGCCATGTTCGCGATCTGATTGATCTTGCGGGTCTCCTGAACCTTGAGGGTGCTCTTGAGGTAGTTCTGCGGAAAGAGGTGGTGGCGCTCGATGCCCTTGCGCGCCTTGATCGACGGATCCAGCCGAGAGCGGACTTTCACCTTCGACAGCAACGCGTCGGCGTCGAGGATGTTCAACGCTGCGATGTACGCGCTGAGCACGGGAGACCGGCTCGCAGAGGTCTCGAGGTCACCGGGCAGCGTCACCGTCCACCAGTCACTGGTCATCCGCTCGTCGATGAGTCGGCCGAGCAGGTTCTCGAAGCCCTCAGCATCTCCGGTCTTGAGCCCGGAGATCTGCGACAGGTCCCGCTCCACCTGCGTCTCGAACGACCCGGAATAGCGACTGGTGGTGTGGGCCATGAAGAACCAGCGGGCGACCAGGTGCCGCAACCGGTCGATCGGAAGCTTGAAATCGATACGCCCGATCAGCCACATCACATAGGCGAACACCACCGCGTTGTCGGAGGTGATCATCTTCTGGCCTCTGAAGCCGGCCAGTTCCAGGCATTGCAGGAACTCGTGCCAGTGCAGCAGGTTCAGGACCTTGTCCTGGGCTTCGGAGAGCCGGCGGAACTGCTCGTCGATACGCTTGGCCCGCTCAGGACCTTCGGGCATGTCCCGACCGCTCAGGAGGGTGTAGACGCTCTCGAGTCTGGCCCGACGGAACGCGAGGGCGAAGTCGGCGCGCAGCAGCGCGACCGGTTTCGGGTGTAGGTGCCAGTTGAACGGCGAAGGCTGCCCGTCGATGCGTGGAACGCGGGTGTCCGCGCAGAACCGTTCGAGGTCGCGTCGGCCCTCCTCCCAGTAGACGCTCATGAGCGTCAGCAGGAAGTCGGAGCGGTTGAGTTCGGTGCCGGCCGAGTTGATCCGGACGAAGATCTCCGAGACTTCCTCCACACCCGCAGAAGCCGAAAGCTCGATGACCTTGAAGTCAGCTTTCGCCAAGTCCTGCAACTGGTGCAACGCGCGGGCGATGCGGCCCTGCTCGTCGACGGAGACCTCGCGGTGCTCGACGAGGCGCGCGATGAACGCCGTCGTCTCCGAGAAGTGGTCGTAGCCCGGGGCGAAGACGCGCGAGATGTCGTTGACGAACTCGGGATCGTTCCTGGTGGCGGCGTTCGCGACCTCGAACGTGGCGTCGGTGGGTCGGAACGCGATCGTGATCCGTGTGCGCGTGTAGTCCTTCTTCAGCACCTCGCGGCCGGTGAGCACCGCGTAGATCGCGGTGGTCCGTTGCTGGCCGTCGATGATCAACTGGGCGGCCCGCTCAGCGTCGTTCTCGCCGATGCCGCGACGGGAGGAGTCGGCACCGGTGGCCCAGAACAGCAGGTACCCGACCGGGTAGCCGCGATACATGGAGTCGAACAGGTTTCGCACTTGCGTCGTGTTCCACACGAATGGCCGCTGCAGCTCCGGGAGCGCGAGACGCCCGTTGCGGATGTCCTCGACGAGGTGGTGAACTGAATACGTGGTGTCCTTGTACAGGCGCATATGCGGCGACTCCAGCATCGGGGGTTCGAATCGAGCCTCGCACATCGTATCGAAGCCGTTCGGGTCCCGCGGCTTCCACAGCGGCGCATCCCTGCGGGGATCAGTTGAAGTATTCGGGATCGGCTTGCTTGAACACGAACGAGTGAGATGCCACTGCGATGTCGCAGCGCAGCATCAGTTCGCTCAAGTACTGGCCGTCGATCAGGCTGATGTGCTTGGAACTCAGCTCGGCGGCCTGCCGGGCTTCGTCGGTGAACCTGCTGGTCGTGACGAAGACGCCCTCATGCCGTCGTTTGATGTCCAGCGCGCCGATGAAGTCTCGGATGTCGCCTGGCCCGATCGGGCGGGACTTCGCATAGCGCTTCGCCTGGCAGTAGAGCTTGCGCATGCCGAGCTGGTCCTCGATCACCACACCGTCCACACCGCCGTCGCTCCGGCCTCCCAGAGTCTTGGACCATCCGTCGCTACCGGAATACCCCATTGCTGACAACAGATCGACGATGACCCGTTCGAGGAACTCCGGCGGCTGCCGTAGCAATTGATCGAGCAGCGATTCACCGACCAGGCGATGCCACCGTGACAGATACTCGGCGAGCTGCTCGACGTTGTCGACGCTGTCATCGGGCACGGTCACGATCGACACCGATCGCCCCTTCTGAACCTCCTCCCCGCGTGATCGATCGGAGACCGCCTTCACGAGCTGGAGCATCTCATCGTTGCCGATCGCATTCCCCTTCTCAGTGACCGTCCATACTGCTCGTTCGGTGCTCTCCAGGAGCCCCGCCTTCTTGAGATAGCTCCGAGCCCAGGCCATTCGATATGGAATGAGTTCGCGACCGTTCGAACCGACCGTCTCAAGCTGCGCCTTGGAGTACCGCTCGGAGGCGATGACCGCCTCGTCGATCTGCGCGTTCGAGGCGGTGCCACCGAGCCGACGAACGGCATCGAGGACAGGGAACAGCAGGTCCCACATGGTGGGGACACGGGTCTCGGATTGCATCAGCGGCTCCAGGCGGACGGCATTGCAGGGGTGGTCGCGAATCAATGATATGAAACCGGCATGTGCCGAACAAACCGGTGAGCTGTGAACGTGACCGCGGTGCCCGCCGCCGACGCCGTATTGGCATCACCGCATGAGGGCTCAACAAATCCAGCTGCGCCAGATAGGATCTGACTACCTCTGCGAGCGCATATTCGGCCAACGTTCGGATTGGCTCCCCTCTGCAATGGCGGCCCGTCGATCCCGCCGGGCCCAGCTCATGAGGTCCGTTTTTGACCGCCTCCTTCCCAAAGTCTTCCAGCTGGTTGAGCATGGTCGAGGTCGCGCGCCGCGTTCCCTTGAAATTGCGACCACTTGAGGTCGAAACGCCGAAAACCGGGCTGTTCATCGCGACCCGGGTTACAGGAATGATCGAGGCGTACGGGCAGAGCACGGTTATGTTCGCTGAGCTGCGCGGCGCAGAACCTCCTGCTCGCTGAGCGCGCTACCAGGGTGGTGGCTCAGGCACATCGGGACCACGGCCTTGCGGAACGCCACCCCTTCGCTGGCGATGTAGAACTCGCCTGCACGCAGCCTCGAGATGTCAGGAACGCCGCCGGCCTTGGCTCGAGCGAGCTCCCGCACCGCCTCGATGTGAGCCACTGTGTTGAGGAACCCATAGAACTGCGTGGCGCAGTTGCCGACGAGGTGCGAGTGGATGCCTCGGGGCGACTGCGTCGCGAACACAAGCCCCAAGCCGTACTTCCTTGCCTGCGAGGCCAATGCGATCGTCGAGTAGGTGCACGGCGTCGACCTTCCCGAGGGAGCGAAAGTCTGCGCCTCGTCCATCACGTAGAGGCCGCCGAGCGGGCGGTCACCGGAGGGACGGCGTTTCACCCAGGAGAACAGCGCCATCTGGAGTTGGTTCACGAACCCTTGGCGGTCTTCCTCATCCGGCAGCCCGACGAAGTTGATCACGGAGATACGCGCCCGCTTTCCCTTCCCCGGGGTGAGCAGCGTTGCCGGGTCGAGTGGTTCGCCATCGCCTCCGAAGAGCGGGTCGTTGACGCGTACCGCCTCGAGTGTTTGGGCCATCTCGTGTGCGAGCGTGTCCGCCTTGGCGATCGCGCTTGCCTCGGCGGGAAGGTCGTTGAGGAGACGCAGGTAATCCTCGATGCCTCCGGTGGGTGTGCGCTCGGCGAAGAGCCGGAGCGTCGAACGCAGGATGGCCCGGCGCTGTTCATCCTTCGGGGTCTTGCCGTCGACCTTCGCCCGTGGGGCGAGAACGGCCACTGTCGAGTCGACGGCGAGACGGAATTCGTCGGGATCGTCTGCTACCGCGCTGAAATCCGGAAGGGGACGGAAAGACAGCGGACGGCCGGTCTGTCGGCCAGGCGTCCATACCACGACCTCGGTGCCTGCGAGGTATTGTCTTGCGGCGGTATCGTCGTCTTCGTCCCAGCTCGAAGGACGTTCCGGCCATGGATCGCTCAGACGGGCAAGGTCATTGTTCGGATCGAGCACGATCACCGAGATCCCGCGCAGTGCGCACTGCTCCATCAGCCGCCGAAGCATCGCAGTCTTTCCCGATCCGGATCCGGCGAACACGGCAGTGTGCTTGGCGAGGGCGGTGACCCCGAGTTCGATGGCGATATTGGACTCGGCATCGCGGCCGAGCTTGAGAGCCATGCGCGGATCCGGCGGGTCGGGGCCTTCATCTCCGGCGCCAGCGACCCGGTTCTGCTCAGTGGAGAGCACGGTCCGGACAATCGAGGTGCCGGAAGCCGGCTTTCTAGCGCGCAGCCACGCGTCGAAGTGACGGTCGCTCTCTTTCCGCATGTCGCGCAACGCCGTGAAGATCCGAAGCTCCTTGAGCAGATCAGCGGTAAGAATCGTACCGCCGTTCTGATGAAACGTGCCCTCTGTCGCGATGATCGTCGGGGTTCGGTTCCACTTCTGTGGCCGCAGCAGGACTGCATGTCTCTTGCCGTTCTGGAAGGCGAGCTCCGCATCGCCCGCGAGCTTGCGGGCCCGGCTCTGGATCGCCTTCCAATGGCTTGCAGTCACTGTGCGGACGGTGAACTTCTCGACGGTCTCACTGTCCTCGTCGACTTCGCGAACGAGCCGCACATGCCAGCCGAGGTAATCGCTCGAACCCGGTTCGAAATGCTCGTTCTTGACCACCTGCCAGTCGTGTTCGACCTCGAGCTCGGTGATTGCGCAGGAAAAACCCGCGAAGAGCAGATCGGGGACGGTCGAATCCTCTCCAACCTTGCTGAAGACGTCGTCGACTTCGGCAGTCGCGAGCAGTTCGTCGAAGCGGGCATCGAGTGAGGCGAGCGCCTTCGGCGCGATCGGAGCCGGCCTGGTGATCGGTTGGTCCGAGGGCTCGAAAGTCTCAAGTTCGAAGACCGAACCTCGGTTGATGCATTCTTCGACGTGGTCGCGAATCTGTTGAAGGAGGCGCCGGGGGCGAAAGTGGCCCGGCGCCTCCTCGAATGCCTCAGGTCTGATCGGCCAAGTCGGATATGGCGGTGAGAATCCGACCCGGTCGAAGGCGATCAGGAGCCGTTCCGCCGCCAGGTCCCGCGCTGCTTCCGCAGAGGAGAGGTCCTTGAACGCGATCTTCGGATGGAACCGGTCTTGCGCGGTACCCGAGGCCCAGGCATCGAATCGCTCCCAGGCGAGGGGCTGGCACGCCAGCACGAGGGCTGCACGTCGGAGATTTTGGCGGAGGTCCATGAGCCCTTCGCCGAGGTCGGTGATGAGGTCGCCGTGCATGGCGATCCCGGCGGACTCCTGCTGATGTGTCTTATGGATTGCCTGATTGACCAGCTCATCCACTTGATCGACGCTCACGAGCATCCCCGATACGGTTGCGATGAGCTGTGAGATGCCGATTGCGACTCGCTGCGGGTCGGGCTCCGATGCACCGAGATGCCACTCACGTCGCAGCTCAAGGTCGGAATCGCCGTTTGCATTGAGATAATCCACGCCGATGTCGGCGGTACCGGCGTCCTGGGCGTTCGAGATCGCGAGGGCGACGGCGGTGCGGCGTGCATCGGTGCTGAGGTGGCTGTGGCGATCACGGAGTGCCTGGTTGAACGCATTGGTGTCGATCGGGGCGATCGCCTTGCCGTTCATCAGTCGTTCCCTGCCTTTGTCGGGAAGGCCGGCGTCTGCGATGAGCCGATCGAGCAGGAACAGGCGTTGGTTCGGTGCGTTGACATGGGGCCTGCCGAGCGCGTCGACGATGCGAAGGCAAAGGGTCGGCCAGAAGCCGCGCTCGCGTGAAGGCTCGAAGGGCACGAAGACTCCGCCGGATTTCTGGACGTATCGTCCTCCCCAGCTGAGAGTGTGCGTCTTACCCGATCCCTTGAGGCCGACAATGGGGAGAATCTCGGTGCTGAGCCCGCCCCTCTCGACGACGGTATCGATGGTCGAGCGCAGCACATCGACGACATGGCGGTTGACGGCGTCGGTATGGCCGGGAATGCCGTCCCAGAGCTGGTCGGTGGTGGGAGCGAGGGTGGAGGAGAGTATGGCCCTCAGCTCCTTGAGGACGATGATCGGGTCTGTTGTCACAAAGGCCGTCCTATCGATATGAGATGGCGGTCCTCGCCGCCGATGCGGACGGCGGCGGCCCGATCGTCCGCAGTGATGCTGCGTCGGTTCTCCTCTGGGATGAGCGTGACCTCCTCGGCGACATGGAGATCGTGAAGGAGTCGATCGAGTGATTCACGTTCGACACTCGCCAACTTCGCGCGGAGATCCGTGAGCGATACCCATGCGCCGGGCTTGGAGGCGAGCATGAAATACACCGTGCTGAGCCCCTCTCTGGTGGCTGCCTCAAGTTCGGCTTGCGAGGTGAGGCTGTCGAAGATGTCCAGTCCGTTAGCCGCCAGCAGCTTTGTAAGGTGTTCGAACATGCCTTGGTCGATGCGATGCCCCAGGCTCGCCTCTGGATCGGGACCGCTTCGAAGTGCATTCCGGCACAGGTCTTTTCCCTTTTTTGTCAGTTCGTGCAGGAAAGGGTCACGGCCGCTCTTGCGGGTACTGGAGATATAGCCGGATTCCTCGAGTGCAGTTCGCTTCTTGCCGGTGAGTGTGAATCGATAGCGTTGCCCGAGTTGCGTATTTGATGCTGATCCACCGAAGCTGGACAGGGCGATGAGCTTGTCAAGTTGATCTTGTGAGAGTTCGGACGGCATGGGGAGTCCAATGATCGGAGGGGTGAGGAGGGCATTGAGGATCCGACGGCCACCCATCATACCTACGTTCGCGGCATGGTGGAAGAGCTGTTTCGGATGGTCTTCAAGATCATTTTCGTTGGCATGAAAGGAAGGTTGCGAACCCGCCCCGGTTGTCATACAGTGATTGGTCGACCCTTTTCGTATGCAGTCGTGCATGGAGCCCCTCATGATTCGTCGACAGGTGAAGCGGTTGTCGACCTTGGACGATGCCGCTCGACGCCCAGTGAATACGCGAGCTGAAAGCGATCTTGATCCGAAAGAAGGGCCTGATTGGCTCTTGGACCAAGCTGCGCGGCGTGGTCCGGAGCGTCCCTTGAGCATTAAAATCGAACATCTGATCGCATTCTGGCAAGCGCGGATGCTCTCCAACACGGTTATCATGCGAATCCAGGAAGAACTCGAGAAGCGCGGGTTGATCCTGGAGCCCGATCTGCGCGGGCTCGAACTCTCCGCAGTCGTCGAAATCCGCCCTGTTGGCGCGGTCCAGACCGGCGAGACCGCCAAATTCGGGTACAGCATCGGGGACATTCCTTCGGCGAGAGGAGGACTGTACTGCGTGAACTGGAACGATCCTGTGACCGCGATGTTCGACGAGATGCTGCGTAGCAAGCGTGACCATGTCGGTGTCGCCGATGAGGAGGGTCTTCTGGTCGGCTGTGCGAACTGGATCGAGGTGAGCAGTGCGATGCAGGCCTCGCCGGAGACCCCCGCGGAGTTGGTCGCAACCAGGCAATTCGTGGAAGTGCACGCCTCTGAGAAGCTCTTCGCCTGGACGAGCCAGATAATCAAGCGCGGCTTCGTCTGCGTGGTCGATGAATCCGGTGCTGTCACCGGCACCGTGAACTGCGCCGACATCACCGCAGAGCACGAGCGTCGCATGCTCCCGCTGTCGTTGATCGAAGAGATTGAAGTGCGACTGCGCAAGAACATCCCGGAACGCATCGAGGTGCAGTACCGCCGAGGCAAGAAAGTCTTCAAACAGTGGAAAAGCCCTGGTCAGCTCACATACGGTGACTACGTCTCATTGCTGAGCGAAGTCGAATCCTTCCGAAAGATGGGCTGGGGCGTTCCCGGCTCCAGGCTCAGCAAGGCGGTCAATCGCGTCCGGATCATCCGCAACGCGGTGTTCCACCACAAGCCCGGGCGACCGAACCAGGACGATGTGGCGGAACTCGAAGCCCTCCTCAGAACCCTTGAGGTCTTCGACAACTCCTCGACCCTGCACCGCCGCCGCGCTGAATCACGCCCTGAATGACAGGACCAGAGCCATTGGCCAGTGAGATCCGAACGAAGTACCTGCAGCTCAAGCGCATCCTCGCGAACGAGGAAATGTACGGAGTCGACCGGACGGCGATCGACCGGGCCCGTCGATTCCGTGTCGAACAAGTCCTTCCCGTGGTGGTCCGAAACATCCGGGAGAACTGGAAGCAGCAGACCAAGGATCCGGTCGACCTGCTGGTGAGTCTTTCGGGCCATTCACCGGAGACGACCGTCGTCGCGTTCGAGATGCTCCGTCCCGATCGGCTTCTGGTCCTCCAGTCCGAGGCCGCGTTCCAGAGCCTCGACGTCATATCGAAGTACGCCAACGTGCAGGCTTCCCGGATCGAGCCCCGTCTCGTCGACCCGAACGATCCGTTGTCGATCTACGCGCAGGTCAAAGATGAAGTTGACCGAATCCGCAGGTCTACCGGGCGCCAGGCGAACGTCGTCATCGACATCACCGGGGGCAAGAAGATCATGAGCGCAGCGGCTGCCCTCGCCGCTTCGCAACTCGACCTTCAGATGTGTTACATCGACGGACGCCGCTATGACCCGTCATTGCGGCAGCCTGTGCCGGGGTCCGAGAAGCTGGTCCTCCTGCCGAACCCGACTGAGATATTCATGGAACGGGAGATGGAGAAAGCGAGCATCCTGCTCGCACACGGCGATTTCTTCGCAAGCTACCGACGTTTCGGTGAGATCGCCGAGAAGACCGATCGTTCCTCCCACGCCCGCTTCGGTCGCGACCTCGCCCGTTGCTACGCGGCGTGGTGCAACTTCGACTTTGCGAACGTTCGTGATCGAACCCGCGTGCTCCGTGAACGGATCGATGACCCCAGATACCGGCCTCAGCAGGAGGTTCTCGACCGAATCCGTATACAGGTCGAGTTTCTCGAGATGCTCGCCGATGATCCTGGAGGCGTCGAACTGACGTTGAACTACTTCCTGATCGCCAGCCACTATCGCAAGCGTGACCAGCATGAATTCGCCGTCCTGCTGTACTACCGGACCCTAGAACACCTCCTGTGCCGTCAACTCGAGCTGCGTGCTGAAGGTTTCAAGTGCAAGTCCCCGAACTGGTCATTGTTGATGGATGACACCGACGACCTTGAGGTCCGCTTTCGGGAGATCGGCGCTCGGATCTACCGGACCAAGAATGTCGTGCTGCCCTACCGCGTCGGCATGATGGACGCAGCGTTGCTGCTCCACGCGCTCGAAGACCCGTTCCTGCCCGCGGTCGGACTCGCCGATGATGCCGCTCTCCTCGCATTGATGCGACAGGCGGAGCATCGCAACCGCAGTGTGCTCGCCCACGGCTCGCAGTGTGTCGAGGCGCAGGCGAGCCAGCAGTTCGAGAACTATGTCTTGGATCTACTGCTCGGTTTCTGGTCACTCCAGGGTGACCGCCCGAAGCTCGACAAGTACCTCGCCGCCCTCCGCTTCGTCGAGCACATCTGACTGGTTGTGGAAAGGGGCGCGGCCATGACCGATCTGATCGACACGGGTGGTCTGCCCGTTCGCGGGGGCTTCTTCGTGACCCGGTCACCTGGGACTGCTCGGACGCCGTTCGTTCCTGCAGTGGCGTCCACCCATGACTACCAGCACAGTCACTCGTATGTTGCCGGAGGCTCCACCACCAGAGCCGACCTCGTTGGTCTTGTTGACAGCGCGTCGGAACGGATCTTCATCGCCAGTTACTTGATTGGCGATGGGGCCTTGAGTGATGCGCTTGAACGCGCCGCAATGAGGCTGCGCGGCGGCGTGCGTGTCATCGTCAATCTGGAAGGCAGCGCATTCGGTGACAACGTTCAGGAAGCGGTGGAACGACGACGTTTCGAAGAGCTCTCCGCGCGCGGAGTGATGATTCGCAGTTATCCCGGCTGTCATGCCAAGTTCGCCGTCATCGATGAAGAAGCCGTCCTCATTCACAGCGCCAACTTCATGACCAGGGCGTTTGAGACGACAGGCGAGAACGGCGTTATCATCTTCGCACGTCAAGAGGTCGCGGAAGCGGCTCGATTCTTCGAGCGGCTCTGGCGCGGCGCCACCTGGGAGATGGACACCACCGGTAAACGCGTTGTATCGAGGCGTCGGCCCGACTCCTTACGGCACCATCTACGTGCCGCTTCGTCAAAGGTCGGCCTGATCTGGACGTTCCACGACGAGCACCTGATCCTGGGCGCCATCACTGATCTCATCTCGACTGCTGAGCGCGAATTGGTCATGGCGACCTTCAACGTCAGTGAGATGTCTCGGCGTCCGGAGCTGCTCCATGATCATCTTCGCGGTGCAGTCGCGCGAGGTGTCGATGTACGGCTCCTGATGCGGGCGCGAAGCGGGCCGGAAGCCGGTGAGGAGGCAGCGGCGCTCCAAGACCTCGGCGTCAAGCTCTACCCGTGCTCGCTGAATCATGCGAAAGGTGTGGTGGCCGATCGGGTTCGCGGAGCGTTGTTCTCAGCGAACCTCGACTCCCGCTTCGGCCTCGACAACGGCGTCGAGCTCGGAGTCCGCCTCGATGGGACCCCGGCTCTGGATGCGGCGCTCCGGTTCCTCGAACACTCGATGGCGGAGCACGACCGCGACTTCGTCCGCGACCCAGAAGCCAGAACCTTGGCGTCGGGATGGAACTATCCACTCCTGTCGGCCACTGAGCCGATCGAGGTGACCGCCTCTATCGGAAACTGGAAGCGTCTCAGCGACTTGCGTTCCGGTCCTGTGGTCTTCGAACGGCACCCCGAACGACTGGAGCTCTATGCTGAAGGCCATTCCTGGCATCTCTACCCCGATCACGCTGGAAGGGGGTATCGCCTCGAACCAGGACGGCCGCAGGAGCACCACGCCATGAGCCGCCTTCTGCAGGGAGACGCCCGGACCGGCGAACCCACAGCGGGTATTTGCACGGCCTTCCTCCGCTTGCATTCCTGACCCTAGACGCAGCCTGTCTCAGCTGTAGAAGTCGCTCCAAGCAGTCTTGGCCGGTCGCCGACACTCCGGTGCCTGTCAAGAACCTGAGCAGGTTCTTGCTGGGCAAGACTAGAGCCCGGATCCTTGGATCCGGGCTCTAGCTCAATCTGCAGGAGTGACAGGACTCGAACCTGCAACCCTCGGTTTTGGAGACCGATGCGCTACCAATTGCGCCACACTCCTTCGCCAGCCCGTTGCCTGGCTGGCCGCAACTATCTTACGTGTCGCGGTTCAGCCGGTGCAACCGGGTTGGCGGTGATGGAATGGCTGGTCAGGAGGCCGGGACGACGGAGCCGTCGGCCCAGGTGTCGAGGATGAACTGCTTGACCTCGTCGGACTGGAGGAGCTCGGCGAGCTTCTGGACGTCCTCGTTGTCCTTGTTGGCCTCGGTGGTGACCAGGTAGTTGGCGTACGGGTTGCCGTCGGGGGACTCGCTGTAGAGGGCGTCCTCGGCGGGGCGGAGGTCGGCCTCGAGGGCGTAGTTGCCGTTGATGACGGCGGCGTCGACGTCCTCCAGGGAGAGGGCCAGCTGGGCCGCCTCGAGGGGGACGAACTCGATGTTCTTCGGGTTCTCGGCGATGTCGTCCTCGGTGGCGAGCGTCGCGTCGACTCCGTCGGCGAGGGTGATCAGGCCCGTGTCGGCGAGGAGGGCGAGGGCGCGGCCGCCGTTGGAGCCGTCGCCGGGGATGGCGACCTGGGCGCCGTCGGGGATCTCCTCGACCGAGGCGACGGAGGAGGAGTACAGGCCCAGCGGCTCGATGTGCACCGCGGCGACGGTGACCAGGTCGGTGCCGTTGGCGGCGTTGTACTCGTCCAGGTAGGGCTCGGTCTGGAAGAAGTTCGCGTCCACGGAGCCGTCGGAGGTCGCCACGTTCGGCTGCACGTAGTCGGTGAACTCCTCCACCTCGATCGTCAGGCCGGCGTCGTCGGCCAGGTTCTCGGCGATGTAGTTCAGGATGTCGGCGTGGGGGACCGGGGTCGCGGCGACGACCACGGTGCCGTTGGTCTCCGTGGCTTCGGACTCACCGGAGTCGTTGCCGCAGGCGGTCAGGGCCAGGGCGGCAGCGGCGGCGACGGAGCCGCCGATCAGGGCACGGCGATTGAACATAGTCTTCTCCTAAAGGAAGGTGCGGGTGTACTGGTTTATCGGCGGTCGAGGGTGCGGGCGCACCGGTCGCCGAGGATCTGGAAGAGCTGGACGAGCACGACGAGGATGACGAGCGGCCAGATCATGTACTCGGTCTCGAAGCGCTGGTAGCCGTAGCGGTACGCGAGGTCGCCCAGGCCCCCGCCGCCCACGATCCCGGCCATCGCCGAGTACGAGACGACGGCCACGAGGGTGACGGTGAAGCCGCGGATCAGGCCCGGCGTCGCCTCGGGGAGGACCACCCGCCAGACCAGGCCGGGCGTCGAGGCGCCCATGGAGCGGGCCGCCTCGATGAGGCCCGGCTGGACTTCGAGGAGCGCGCCTTCGACGAGGCGCGCGAAGAACGGGATCGACGCCACCGTGAGCGGGACGATCGCGGCCTCCGTGCCGATGCTCGTCCCCGTGAGCAGGCGCGTCAGCGGTACGACCGCGACCATGAGCAGCACGAACGGCGCACTGCGGCCGATGTTCACGATGAGGCCGAGCGGCGCGTTGACCACCGGGATCGGCTTCGGGCCCGTCTTCGACGTGATGTAGAGGACGGTGCCGAGCAGCAGCCCGCCCACAAGCGTCCACAGGCCGGCGACCGAGACGATGTGCAGGGTCTCCCAGAACGCTTCCGTCAGGAGTTCGACCAGGCGATCGGAGTTCATCGCGACACCTCCTCGCCGAGGAGGCGCGCGGCCAGGCGGCGGGCCTGCGAGCCCAGGCGCGAGTCGGGGTCGGCCAGGAGCTCGGGGACGTTCCCGATCTCCACGAAGCGGCCCTCCTCCATCACCGCGGCGCGGTGGCAGATCCGGGTGATGACCTCGAGCTCGTGCGTGATGAGCAGGACCGTCAGCCCGAGCTCGCGGTTCAGGCGCGCGAGCAGGTCGAGGATCTCGTCGGTGGTGTCGGTGTCGAGGGCGCTGGTGGCCTCGTCGGAGAGCAGCACCGCCGGATCGGACGCGAGGGCGCGGGCGATCGCCAGGCGCTGGCGCTGGCCGCCGGAGAGCTGGCCCGGGTAGGCCTTCGCCTTGTCGGACAGACCGACCAGGTCGAGCAGCTCGAGGGCGCGCTCGCGGCGGACGGCGCGCTTCACGCCGCGGAACCGCAGCGGCAGGGCCACGTTGGATGCCGCGTTGCGGTTCGACAGCAGGTTGAAGTGCTGGAAGATCATCGCGGTGTGCGACCGGGCGGCGCGCAGTTCGCGGCCGCCGAGCGCGGTCAGGTCGCGGCCGTCGACCTCCACGGTGCCCGCGTCGGGGCGAGTGAGGAGGTTCGCGGTGCGCAGGAGGGTGGACTTGCCGGCGCCGGAGCGGCCGAGGATGCCGAAGATCTCGCCGGGGGCGACTTCGAGCGAGACGTCGTCGAGCGCGGTGAGGTCACCGAACCGCTTGGTCACGCCGGTCAGGCGGATGCTGGGACTGGAGTCCATGAGGAAGGAAGGTCGCTTTCGCTGTGGGTGATCGCCGCTTCGGGGCGCGGCGGTGCAGGAGCCCTCAGCAGGCGCACATTCGGCAGCACGACGCGGCGGCGCGGTCGGCGTCGCTGAGGCGTTCGGTGTGCTGCGAGTTCATAGCCTAGGAGTCAAGCAGGAATTCGTGCCGAATCCAAGCGGTTGTGACGAACGCCGCGTCCAGCCGGGAGAGCCCAGGCTGAGATAGGGTTCGCCCATGACTGTTGCGACGATTCCCGCCCCGGCGTTCGCGATCGAGCGGTTCAGACTCGCGAACGGACTGCGGGTGGTCCTCTCGCCGGACCCGGGCGCGCCCGTGGTCGGCGTCGCCGTCGTGTACGACGTGGGGATGCGGTCCGAGCCCGAAGGGCGCACCGGATTCGCCCACCTGTTCGAGCACATGATGTTCCAGGGCTCCCACAACGTCGGCAAGGCCGAGCACATGCGCCACGTCCAGTCCGCGGGCGGCACCTTCAACGGCTCCACCCACATCGACTACACCGACTACTTCAACCTCCTCCCCTCCAACGGCCTCGAACTGGCCCTGTTCCTGGAGGCCGACCGCATGCGCGGCCCCGCGATCACCGAGGAGAACCTCGCCAACCAGGTGAGCGTCGTCAAGGAGGAGATCCGGGTCAACGTCCTCAACCGCCCCTACGGCGGCTTCCCGTGGATCAAGCTCCCGCCGGTCATGTTCGACACCTTCGCGAACTCCCACGACGGCTACGGGTCCTTCGTCGACCTCGACGCCGCCACCGTCGACGACGCCCGCTCCTTCTTCGACGCCTACTACCCGGCCTCGAACGCGGTCCTGTCCGTCGCCGGCGACTTCGACCTCGAACAGGCCCGCGACCTCGTCGAACGGCACTTCGGGAACGTCGAGGCGCGCCCCGCGCCCGTGCACCCGTCGTTCGAGGAGCCCGACCTGACCGACGAGCGCCGCCTCGCCTACACCGACGAGCGCGCGACCCTCCCGGCCGTCGCGGCCGCCTGGCGCGTGCCCGACCCGGTCACCGAGCTCGACGCGTTCCTGCCGTACGTCGTCCTCGGCGAACTGCTCACCGACGGCGACGCCTCCCGCCTGGTCGAACGCCTCGTCCACGCCGACCGCTCGGCCACCGCCGTGGCCGCGCACTGCACCTTCATGTCCGAGCCGTTCGCGTCCCGCGGCCCCACGGTGATGCTCGTGCAGGCGTTCCTGCCGCCGGGCACCTCGGTCGACGGCGTGCTCGGCACCGTGGACGAGGAGCTCGCCCGCGTCGCCGACGGCGTCGCGGAAGAGGAGCTCGACCGCGTCAAGGCACGCGTCGCCGCCCAGCTGCTGCGCGGCGACGACTCGGTCATGGGCCGCTCGCGCCGCCTCGCGACCGCCGAGATCTTCCACGGCGACGCCGCCATGTCGACCCGGTTCGCCGGGCTGCTCGGCGAGGTCACCGCCGAATCCGTCGCACAGGCGGCCGCCGCGCTCACGCCGCGGCGCCGCGCCGTCCTCGAAGTCGTCCCCGGAGGCGCCCAGTGACCAGCATTCCCGTCCCCGGACTCGCACCCGAGGTCCCGCTGTCCCTGCCGGTCCCCGTCGAGCGGACCCTTCCGAACGGCCTCCGGGTCCTGCTCACGCGCCGGCCCGGCGTCCCGCTCGCCGAGGTCCGCCTGTCGATCCCGGCCGCGCACACCGACCTCGCCGCCGCCGACCTGCTCGCCTCGACCCTGTTCTCGGGCACCGAGACCGCGTCGATGACCGACATCGCCCGCCGCCTCCAGAGCGTCGGCGGCGCGCTCGGCGCCGGCGCCGACCCGGACCGGATCGCCGTGTCCGGCAACAGCCTCGCCACGGGCCTGCCCGAACTCCTGGAGACCCTCGGCGACGTCCTCAAGGCCGCCGAGTACCCCGAGGCCCCCTTCGACGTCGAGCGCTCCCGGATCATCGACGGCCTCTCGGTCGCCGAGCAGCAGCCCGACTTCCAGGTCGGCCGCGTCCTCGACGCGCGCCTGTGGGGCGACCACCCTTACGGCCACCAGCAGCCCACCGCCGCCGAGGTCGCCGCCGTGGAGCGCCAGGCCGTGCTCGCACTGCACGCCGCGCGCCTCCACCCGGCCGGCGCCCGCCTCGTCATTGTCGGCGACATCGACCCCGACGCGACGTTCGCCGCCGTCGAGAAGGCCCTCGGCGACTGGAACGGCGCGGGCGAGCACCGCGCCATGGAGCCGCTGCCCGGCATCGTCCCGGGACCGCTGGTCCTGGTCGACCGGCCCGGCTCGGTGCAGTCCGCGATCCGCGTCGCCTACCCGGCGGTCGAGCGCACGCACCCCGACAACGCGGCCCAGCACCTCACCAACCTCGTCTTCGGCGGCTACTTCACCTCGCGCCTGGTCATGAACCTGCGCGAGACGAAGGGCTACGGGTACTCGCCGCGCTCGCGCGTCGACCACGCGCCCGCCGGCTCGACCCAGCTCGCGGCCGTCGACGTCGCCACCGAGGTCACCGCGCTCGCGCTCGCCGAGGTCCGCGCCGAGCTGCGCGGCATGGCCGAGAAGCCGCCCGCCGCGGAGGAGCTCGACCTGGCCCGCCGGTACGCACTCGGCTCCATCAAGCTCGCCACCGCCACCCAGGCGGGCGTCGCGAACTACATCTCGGTGCTCGCGGCCGCGGGGCTCCCGCTGTCGTGGCTCGCCGAGCACTCCGAACGCCTGCGCGAGGTGACGACCGCCGACATCCAGCGCGTCGCCGCCGAGGAGCTCGACCCCGACCGGGCGGTCACCGTCGTCCTGGGCGACGGCGGCGAGATCCGCGAGTCGCTCGCCGAGCTGGGGGAGATCGCGGCCCCATGATGCACCCGCCCCTGTCGATCGACGAGGTCGACCGGTACGCCGCGCACCGCGGCGACGACGAATGGCTCGGCGACGCGTGGCAGCAGGCCCAGGTCGTCGTCTGCGACCCCGAGCGCGAGCGCATCGACGCCGACGAGGACGGCCTCCGCTACTACGACGCCGGCACCGCCCCCGAAGGCGAGCGCGTCTACCTCGGCGGCGAGGACCCGCCGGTGTTCGCGGTGTTCGCGGACCTCCCCGAGGGGCTCCCCGGGCGCTGGATCAAGCCGACGTGGGACCGCCGCGACCTCGCGATCGCCGTGGAGGCCATCGGGATCGGGCACTGGCACGCCACCTACCGGTTCCACCCGACGACCGGCGAGCCGCTCCGTGCGCGCATGGCCGGCTGGGAGCTCGCGGGCGCCAACGGCCGCCCGGTCTTCCCGCGCACCGACCCGGCCGTCATCGTCCTCATCGACGACGGCGCCGACCGGGTCCTCCTCGCGCAGCACCAGCGGTACGGTGGCCAGCCGAAGCCCGCGGTCGCGCAGAACACGATCGGCGCGTCGGCGCAGTCGACCCGGCACGGCCGGTACGCCTGCATCGCCGGGTTCGTGGAGCCGGGCGAGTCCGCCGAGGCCGCGGTCCACCGCGAGGTCGCCGAGGAGGTCGGCATCCGGCTCGACCGCCTCGACTACGTCTCCAGCCAGCCGTGGCCCTACCCGCGCTCGCTCATGCTCGCGTACCGGGCCACCGCCGACGCGTCGCAGCCGCTCGCGCTCCAGGCCGAGGAGATCGCGGACGCCCGCTGGTTCACCGCCGACGAGGTCCGCCGGATGTGGGTCGACACGGAGGACTCGACGCCGAGCGCCGTGCGGATCTCCGTGGCGCGCTTCCTCATCGAGAACTGGCTCGACGGGATCTAGACCTTCGTGACGGCGGCCGCCTCGGCCTCCTCGGTGTCCGGCCGCTTGGCCGCGACCGCGCGCTGCGCGGTGAAGACGCCGGCGATGACGACGAGGCCGCCGATCACCTGCGGCACCGTCAGCGCCTCGCCGAGCATGGCCCACGCCGCGAGCGAGGCCACCACGACCTCGGTGTACCCGAGGCCGCCCGCGACCGGCGCGGACACGAACCGCAGCCCGCTGAGGCCGAGCCCGTAGGCCACGGCCGTGCACAGCACCAGCGCGCCGACGCTCGCCCCGCCGGTCATCTCGACGCCGCCGAGGACGACCTGCGAGGACAGGACGCTCCAGTCCAGCGCCCACGGGGCCGCGAACGGGGCGAGGAGCACCGCGCCGACGGTGAAGCCGATCGCCAGGAGCACGCGCACGTCGACCTTCGCGGTCAGCCGCTCGCCGGAGAGGAAGTACGTCGCCTGGCAGGCCGCGGCCGCCGCGCCCGCGACGAGGCCGACCGCGTCGAGGCGCAGCCCCGACCAGACCTCGACGACGATGCACAGGCCGACGATGCTGAGCAGCACGCCGATGACGGCCGCGCGCGGCAGGATCGTGCGCCGCACGAACCGCACCCAGGCGACGACCACGACCGGGCCCATGAACTCCAGGAGCAGCGCGATGCCGACCGGCAGCCGCTCGACGGCGATGAAGTAGAAGGCCTGCACCGCGGCGATCGCGGTGAGGCCGAAGAGCGCCAGGGCGCCCCACGGCAGGCGCGTGCCGCCGCGGAGGGTCCGCACCAGCGGGACGGCCGCGACGATGAGGGCGAGGACGCCGACGCCGCAGATCCGCAGCCACGTCACCTGGATCGGGGTGAGCCCGGCCTGGATGACCACTTTGCCGAAGGGGCCGCACACGCCGAAGAACAGCGAGGCGGCGAGGACGAGCGAGACGCCGAGGGCGGCACGGGGTGAGGTCATTGGCAGGGCTCCACGGATCGGCCGGCGGACGGGGCGCGGCGATGCCGGGGGAACGGGCCCGGGACCAGGGGTTCCGGGCCGCGGCCGACGCGCGGGATCGGTTGAGGGGGCGCCCGAACGGTACCTCGTTCAGGGGACAGAGAAAAGGCCCGGGACGGATCCATCCCGGGCCTGAATGCTTAGCGACCACCCCTCGAAGTCGCTAAGCAAGCTTGACGAGTCAACTATAGAGCATCGTACCGGCTTTGTGTCCTAAACGTGACCATAGTCTCGGTATGTGGCACAGGTCAAGCTGCGAGCTTCGCTTTCACTTGCGCCAGAGAGGGATTCGTGAGCGCGGAGCCGTCCGCGAACCGCACCGTCGGCACCGTCGCGTTCCCGCCGTTGACCCCCATGACGAAGTCCGCCGCCGCCGGGTCCTCCTCGATGTTGACCTCTTCGTAGTGGAGGCCCTCCCGGTCGAGCGCCGACTTCAGCCGCCGGCAGTAGCCGCACCAGGTGGTGCTGTACATGGTGATCATCGATCCTCCTTCTCCATCGAGCGTAACGCGATACCGCCCCCGGGCATTCCTCCGATCGTGGTCCTCCTCACGTTGTGCCCCAGACGAGTGAGCGGTCCCCGAGTTCTCGTCGGACGCCTCTGGGAGACTGTCCGGATGAGCACGCGCGACGAGGCCATCCACCTGCTCCTCTCCGGACTCGACCCTGAGCAGCGCGAGGCGGTGACCGCCGACCCCGGGCCCGTCTGCGTCCTCGCCGGCGCCGGCACCGGCAAGACCCGCGCCGTCACCCACCGCATCGCCTACCGGGTGCTGCGCGGCGACATCCGCGGCCAGCACGTCACCGCCGTCACCTTCACCGCGCGCGCCGCCGGCGAGATGCGCGACCGCCTCCGCGGCCTCGGCGTCGCCGGCGTCAACGCCCGCACCTTCCACTCCGCGGCGCTGCGCCAGCTCCGCTACTTTGGCACCAAGCGCTTCGGCGGCCAGCTCCCCGAGCTCGTCGACTCCACGCTCAAGTTCACGGCGATCGCCGCCGCCCGCGCCGGGCTCCAGACCTCCCGCGCCAAGAACTACGACCTCACCACCGAGATCGAGTGGGCCGCGTCGTCCCTCATCGGCCCCGACGACTACGTCAGCGCCATCGCCGCACTCGGCCGCGACGCGCCCGCCGCCCCCGAGGACGTCGCGAAGGTCTACGCCGCCTACATCGAGGCCAAGCGCCGCGCCGGGGTCATGGACTTCGCCGACGTCCTCGCGTACACCGCCGACCTCATCACCGACGTCGAGGCCGCGGCCGACCAGATCCGTAACCAGTACCGCTTCTTCGTCGTCGACGAGTACCAGGACGTCACCCCGCTCCAGCAGCGCCTCCTCGACGCCTGGCTCGGCGACCGCGACGACGTCACCGTCGTCGGCGACGCCAGCCAGACCATCTACTCCTTCACCGGCGCCACCTCGAAGTACCTCCTCGACTTCACCCGCAAGCACCCCGGCGCCGCGCTCGTGCGCCTCGTGCGCGACTACCGCTCCACCCCGCAGGTCGTCGGCCTCGCCAACCAGATCATCGGCGAGTCCAAGGGCCGCGAGGCGAAGATGCGCCTCGAGCTCGTCGGCCAGCGGCCCGACGGCCCGGCCGTCACCGCCGAGGTCTTCGCCGACGAGGCGGAGGAGGCCGACATGATCGCCCGCCGCTGCCGCCAGCTCATCGCCGACGGCACGAGCGCCTCCGAGATCGCGGTCCTCTACCGCACCAACGCCCAGTCCCAGGCGTACGAGGAGGCGCTCGCCTCCTACGGCGTCCCGACCGTGGTCACCGGCGCGGCCCGCTTCTTCGACCGGCCCGAGGTCCGCCAGGCCGTGATCGCGCTCCGCTCGGCCGCCAAGACCGACATCGGCGCCATGCCGCTCGCCGAGGCCGTCCCGGCCGCGCTCGACGCGGTCGGCTGGCGCGCCGACGCCGCCCCCTCCGGCGGCGCGCAGCGCGAGGCCTGGGAGGCGGTCGCCGCGCTCGCGGCCCTCGCCGAGCAGTTCCTCGACCACCATCGCGCCGACCCCGACAAGGACGGCCCCGACCCGGACCTCGACGCGTTCTGCGCCGAGCTCGGCCGCCGCGCCGCCGAGCAGCACGCCCCGGCCGTCGAGGGCGTCACCCTCGCGAGCCTCCACGCCGCCAAGGGCCTCGAATGGGACGCGGTGTTCCTCGTCGGCCTCGCCGACGGCACCCTCCCGACCACGTTCGCCCGCACCGAGACCGCACTCGAGGAGGAGCGGCGGCTGCTGTACGTCGGCATCACCCGCGCCCGCGAGCGGCTCCAGCTCTCCTACGGCCTCGCCCGGAACTCGGGCGGGCGCGAACGGCGCCTCTCGCGCTTCCTCGCGCCGCTCGGCCTCGGCGGGTTCCCCAAGACCCCGGAGCCGGCCCCCGGCAAGCCGCGCTCCTCGTCGAAGAAGACCGCGAAGGTCCTCGACTGCTCGGGCTGCGGCAAGACGCTGACCGACGCGCGCGACCGCAAGCTGGGCCATTGCGCCGACTGCCCGGCCACTATGGACGAGGAGCTGTTCGAGCGGCTCCGCGAGTGGCGCGTCACCGTCGCCAAGGCCGACGCCAAGCCCGCCTTCACCGTCTTCACAGATGTGACCTTGATCGCCATCGCGGAGCGCTGTCCGTCATCCGACACCCAGCTCGCGGAGCTCCACGGCATCGGGAAGTCGAAGCTCGACAAGTACGGTCCGGCGGTGTTGCACCTGGTCAACGGCGGTGCGGTCGAGGACGCGGTGGCACTGTCCACGGAGGCGTCGTGACTTCCCGAACCGACCGCAAAAACTTTCTTTCAAAACCCCGGAAAAATACGTTGCGCTCCCGAGGAGGACGGGCGTAGCGTTGCTCAAGCCGGGAGAGGTGTGCGCCTCAGACCTCGGCAATGTAGGAGATGAAGACCAATGACGACCATGGAACCCGGAAAGGAGGGGTAGACGATGTTGCTGCTCAGCGAACCTCAGCACACTGTGCTCGGCGCGACCACGCGTGAGTCGGCCGTTGCCGTGTATCGGAACATCGCGCCCGTCTTCGCCCAGTTCCGTGGCACCACTCTGCCCGTTGCCGTCCTGACCACCACGGCTCCGAGCACCGTCAATGCGATTGACGACACCACCGATATGGGCGCCCTGACCCTTCGCGGACGTGGCACGGCAGTCGCCGGCCTCGGTTGGCAGCCGGTTCTCTCCGGCTCCAAGAAGCGTCACGGCGTCACCCGCGGGAGACCGCCTCGAGATCAACACCGGTTGGGCTGACTGAAGCAGCCCGGCTCGGAACTCTCGAGGCCGCGAATCCCGCACCAGGGATCGCGGCCTTTTTGTTTGGCGTGAAACGCCAGGTCGCGGCCCGTCAGTAAGAGAACAGACGAGACAGATTGCGAAGCAATTGAGTCCTCAGACAGCACTGATGCGACCGACCGTCGACCCGACCATCGACACGAGAGAGGAGACCGAGCCCATGACCGACACCCTCATCGGACCCGAGCTGCGGGAGCAGGCTCGCGAGACCGGTAGCGACCTCGCCTGCCGCGAGTACGACGCGGACCTGTGGTTCTCGGAGCAGCCGACCGAACTGGAGTTCGCCAAGTCCCTGTGCGCCGACTGCCCCGTGCGGCTGGAGTGCCTGAGCGGCGCCCTCGACCGCCACGAGCCGTGGGGCGTGTGGGGCGGCGAGATCTTCGAGAAGGGGAACGTCGTGGCCCGCAAGCGGCCCCGCGGCCGGCCCCGGAAGGACGCCGCGCTCATCGAGCAGGCCGCGCAGGCGGAGCTCGCCGCGCGCACGAAGGAACTGGCGCTCGCGGGGGTGGCGGTGTCATGACCGTCGACTATCTGAGCCGGCACCTGAAGCGGGACGTCGGCATGCGCGACCTCGGACCCTCCCTGACGGAGGAGGTCGAGGCGGTCCGGCCGCTGGCGCCGTCGACCGCGATGTTCGGACGGCTCCGCATGCGGAGCCTCTGGACCGAAGCCGGTTACAAGCGAGTCGTGCTCAAGGGCGGGAAGCACCGCCGCCGCAGGCATTGACCGCGCGATAACCGCGTTGGCTGAGAGGGCCCGTCCCCGGGAGGGGGCGGGCCCTCTCTGTTGCCATGGCGGCGAACGTGAAACGGGTGTGTTCCGGAGTGTCGTCGCGAAACGGACATCCGCAGGCTCCCCCGGATCAACAGTGCCACCGGGGTCCGACGGCAGCCGCAGGTGCGGTTCAGGCCCGCCGGTTCGGGTCGGTCCCCTCGGGGTCGGCGAAGCCCGGCAGCCACTCCAGCAGGATCTCGCGCCAGTTCGCGGTCGCGCCGAGCTGGCACAGCACCCCGATCGAGCCCATCGTCACGCGGTGGATGAGCAGGTACGCGGGCGGGAAGCTCAGCTGCTTGTTCAGCTTCGCGGCCTCCGAGCCCTGGCCGGTCAGGCGCGTGCTCTCCTTGCGCAGCCACTCACGCGAGAACCGGAACTCCTCGCCCGCGATCGGCTCGAGCATCGGCACGAGCAGTTCGAGCATCGCCTTCGCGTCGATGTCGAGGTTCGGCGGCACGAAGCCCTCGCCGCGCAGGCCCGCGACGACCTCCTCGGCCCGGCTGTCGAGCGTCAGCCGCGTGAGCCGCCCGACCTGCACGGGCATCCCGCCGGGGAGCCGCGCTGCCGCGCCGAAGTCGTAGACCACGAGCCGCCCGTCCTCGCCGATCGCGAAGTTCCCCGGGTGCGGGTCGGCGTGCAGGAGCCCGGCGCGCGCGGGCGCGGAGAAGTGCAGCGTGCACAGGCGCAGCCCGGCCGCGTCCCGCTCCTCCTGGGTGCCGGTGGCGATGACGTCGGCGAGGGGCCTCCCGGGGATCCACTCGGTGACGAGCACCTCGGGGCTCGCGTGTACGACCGCCGGGACCGAGATGAGCGGGTCGTCGGCGAACGCGTCGGCGAACTGCTGCTGGGTCGCGGCCTCGAGCTCGTAGTCGAGCTCCTCCAGGAGCCGCTCGCGCAGCTCCACGGTGATCCGCTTGACGTCGAAGTTCGGCTGCAGCACCTTGAACATCGGGGCGATGCGCGAGAGGTGGCGCAGGTCGGAGCGGAGCGCGTCGCCCGCGCCCGGGTACTGGATCTTGACGGCGACGGGCCGCCCGTCCTTCCACACCGCGCGGTGCACCTGGCCGATGCTCGCGGCCGCGGCGGGGGCGTCGTCGAACTCGGCGAACCGGTCGCGCCAGTCGGGGCCCATCTGGCGTTCGAGGACGCCGTGGACGCTCGCCGCCGGCAGCGGGGGAGCGGCGTTCTGGAGCTTCGTCAAAGCCTGCCGGTACGGCGCGGCGAGGTGCTCGGGGAGGGCCGCCTCGAAGATCGACAGCGCCTGGCCGAGCTTCATCGCACCGCCCTTGAGCTGGCCGAGCACGCTGAACACGTGTTCGGCGGTGCGCCGCTGCGCCTGCTCGCTGAGGATCTCGTCGGCCAGCCCGGTCACGCGCTTGCCGAGCCCCACCGTCGCCCGGCCCGCCAGCCCCAGGGGGAGGGAGGCGAGCTTCATGCCCCGCACGATCGCCCGGCGCGGGAGGTCATCACCCGAATGGGCCGGTCCATGCCTGTCGCTCACGTTCCCAATGCTCTCACGGACGGGGCCGATGACGGAGGCCGAGCGCGTTCGCGGCGTCACCGGGGGCCTGAACAGGCGCGGTGGGTCACCCTCCCGGGTGAAGCGGCGCGGCGGGGCTTACAGGCGTGAAATCTGTGGCATTCTGAGGCTGAACGGTCGCACAGCGTGACCGCCGCTACATGGGGGGTACCAGTGGCTACTGCTACGGAGACTTACAACGGGTACTGCGTCAAGTGTCGCGAGAAGCGCGACTTCGAGGGCACCGTCGTCGTCTCGGACTCGGGCCGCCGGATGGCCAAGGGCACGTGCCCGGTGTGCGGCACGAAGATGAATCGGATCCTCGGCAAGGCCTCGTGATCGCTGACCGGAAGGTCGACCCCTCGCTTGATCCCACGATGCGGGAGATCAGCGGGGGGATTTTTATGGCATAGCACCATGCACGCCGCAATCGAGACATCTGCGTTAGGCGATTGTCACCCCCGCGGATTAGTGTGCGTTCATGGCGCGCAAAGTGCATCCCCCCGTAGAAGTACGGCGCTCTCCCCGGCGCCGTGCCACCGTAGCGGCCTATGAAGAACGAGGCCGCGTGGTCGTCATGATCCCCGACGCCTTCTCGGAGACCGAGGAGCGCGAATGGATCGACCACATGCTCGCGAGGCTCCAGAAGAGGGAGGCCCGAGACGGCCGCGCCTCGGACGAGGCCCTGCGGGCGCGGGCCGTCAGGCTCGCCCGCCGCTACTACCCCGAACACCCCGAGTGCGCCGTCCCCAAGAGCGTCCGCTGGGTCGACAACCAGCACCACCGCTGGGGCTCGTGCACCCCCTCCGACGGCTCGATCCGGCTCTCGCGCCGGCTCACCATGATGCCGTCCTGGGTCATCGACTACGTCCTGCTCCACGAACTGGCGCACCTGGTCCACCACGACCACTCGCGGCCGTTCTGGGACATGGTCGCGCGGTACTCCAAGGCCGAGCGCGCCCGCGGCTACCTCGAGGGCATCGCCGACGCCGAGGCCAGCGACCCGCGCTGACGGGGGCCCGCCGGACCGACCGCCGAGGCGGCCGGACGCCCGGCCCTGCCTTACTTCTCCCCGGACTCGTCCTCGTCGTCCTTCGGGTCGTTGACCGCGAGCTGGTCGAACATCGACAGGTCCAGGTCCTCCAGGGCCTCGGAGACCGTCGTGAACGACTCCGGGCGCTCCAGGTCGGCCGCGCTCGGCATCAGGTCCGGGTGCGCCCAGACCGCCTCGCGCCCCTCGATCCCGCGCGCCTCGGTGAGCGAGCGCCACAGCCGCTCGGCCGCGCGGACCTTCGCCTGGTCGAGCTGCAGGCCCACCAGGGCCTCGAACGTCTGCTCCACCGGGCCGCCGGAGGCGCGGCGCCGCCGCGCGGACTCCATGAGCCGGTCCATCGTCGGCAGCCGCTCGCCGACCGCGTCGGCCACGACCGTGTTGATCCACCCGGCGATGAGCGCCAGGGACGTCGCCAGCCGCGCCAGCGCGGCCTTCTGCTGCTCGGTGTCCTCGGGCTTGAACACCTCGCTGAGGTCGAGCGTCGCCGCGACCTCGGGGTCGGTCGGGTCGATGTCCGACATGGCCTCCTCGATGGCGGCCTCGTCGATGCGGATCTCCCGCGCGTACGCCTCGAGCGCGCCCAGCAGGTGCGAGCGCAGCCACGGCGCGTGCGTGAACAGGCGGTGGGCCGCGGCCTCGCGCAGCGCCACGAACAGCCGCACCTCCTCCACCGGGAGCTCCAGCCCCTCGGCGTAGGCGCCGATGTTCCCCGGCAGGAGCGCGGCGACGCCGGTCCGCCCCAGCGGCAGGCCGACCTCCGTGGAGGACAGCACCTCCCCGGCGAGCTTGGCGAGGGCCTGGCCCATCTGCGCGCCGAACAGCGCCGAGCCGACCCCCTTCATGAGGTCGGCCATCGGGCCGAGCATCCCGGCCATCTCCTCGGGGACGAGCGTCTGCATCGCCTCGCCCATCTGGGCCGCGAGGGGCTCGGCGAGCTGCTTCCAGGAGTCCTCGGTGCGCGCGATCCACTGCTTGCGCGTCCACGCGTCGGTCGCGGTGACCCCGGAGGGCCAGTTCACGACGGAGTCGAGCCACAGGTCGGCGAGGCGCACCGCCTCGGCGACGTGCGCCTGGTCGGCCGGGCCGACGACGTTCTCGCTCTCCAGCTCCGACTCGGCGAGCTGGCGGGCGAGCTGCCAGTTGACCGGACCGGACGAGAGCGACTGCGCCATCATCTGCTGGAGTTGCTGCATCATCTGCTGCACCCGCGGGTCGTTCGGGTCCGGCAGGTCGCCGCCCAAGTTGCCGAAGCCGAATGGAATATCGGAGCCCATGGGCCAACCGTACGTCAGAGTAGGGGGGCCGGGCCATGGCTGGCCGATCTGGGACCCCCGCGTTCGCTGCGGGCCGAAAGCGCGCCCGGGGCTGCGCATGTAGGCTTCCCCGCATGCGAAGGCGTGGAATGACCGTCCTGTTGGGGGCCGTACTGGTGGCGCTGCTGACCTGGCAGGCGCTCTCGATGGACGTCGCCTACGTCGTGTTCAGCCCCGGCCCCACCGAGGACGTCCTCGGCTCCGAGGAGATCGACGGGGTCGAGCACCAGATCATCAGCGCGGGCACCGAGTTCGAGTCCGAGGGCGAGCTGCGACTCACGACCGTCCGCGTCATGCAGTCGGTGACCCTCGCCGAGGCGCTCCGCTTCTGGACGTCCAATGAGTACGCGATCATCCCGCGCGACCTGGTCTACCCGCCCGGGGAGTCGGAGGAGGACATCGCCGAGGAGCAGCAGGCCGACTGGGTCGAGTCCCAGTCGAACGCCGAGCAGGCCGCCCTCGCCCACCTCGGCGAGCCCGCCGTCATCTCCGTCGTCGCCGACTCCGCCGGGCTCCTCGCCGGCGACGTCGTCACCGCGGTCGACGGCGCCCCCGTCACCTCCCTGACCGCCCTCGCCGATTACGCCGACAGCGAAACCACCGTGACCGTCACGCGCGCCGGCGCGGCCGTCGCCGTCCCCGGCGTGGTCCTCGGAGAGGCCGACCTCCAGTCCGTCCACGACGACCCGTACGGCATCGAGATCGACACCGACGCGCTCGACATCGGCGGCCCCTCCGCCGGCCTGATCTTCGCGCTCGGCATCGTCGACCGGGTCACCGAGGGCGACCTCACCGGCGGCATGGTCGTCGCCGGGACCGGCGAGATCGATCCTGAAGGGAACGTCGGCGCGATCGGCGGCATCCAGCAGAAGATCACCGCGTCGGTCGACCTCGGCGCCGAGGTCTTCCTCGCGCCGGCTGCGAACTGTTCGGACGCCGTCACCGTTCCGCACGACGGCATGACTATTGTCAAAGTCGAGACGCTCGAAGACGCTGTCCTGGCGCTTGAGTCCCTAGCGGCCGACGGGGAAGTCACGACCTGCTGACCCCGCCCGCGCCGCGAGACGTGAAGGAGTTGCTTCAGTGGCGAACCGGACGCCCACCCCACCACGGATGAGCCGACGAGGACGCTACGTCCTGATCCTCCTCGTGGGCGCCATAGTCCTGCTCTCGGTGCTCGGCTGGCTCGTCAGCCTGCGCACCGACTACCTCTGGTACGACTCGGTCGGGTACACCGCGGTGTTCTCGACCATGATGTGGACCCGCCTGGGCATGTTCGGCGTCTTCACACTCGCCATGGCCGCCTGGTGCGGCCTCAACCTCTACCTCGCCTACCGGTTCCGGCCCGACACGTGGCCGGCGACCAGCGAGCAGGAGGGCCTGGAGCGGTACCGCGAGCTCATCTCCCCGCGGGCCGGCTGGTGGATCGGCGGCGTCGCCGTCGTCGTCGGCGTCTTCGCCGGCATGTCCGCCCAGAGCCGCTGGGAGACCTGGCTGCTGTTCCGCGAGGGCGGGCGGTTCGACTGGACCGACCCCGTCCTGGGCATGAACGCCGGCTTCTACGTCTTCCGCCTCCCGTTCTGGCAGTTCCTCATCGGCTTCGGGTTCGCCGCGATCGTCGTCGGCCTCCTCGCCTCCCTGAGCGCCTACTACCTCTACGGGGCGCTGCGCTTCTCCGGCCAGGGCGACCGCATGACCAACGTCGCGCGCATCCACCTCTCGGTCCTCGTCGCGCTCTTCCTGGGCCTCAAAGCCGTCGCGTACTACTTCGACCGCTTCGACTTCACCACCCAGGAGAACCAGGTCACCGACATCGTCGGCGGCGGCTACACCGAGATGACCGCCCTCATGAACGCCAAGAACGCGCTCATCTGGGTCTCCGTCATCGCGGCCGTCGTCATCCTGGTGTTCTCGTGGGGCTTCACCCGCTCCCTCGCCCTCCCGGCCGCGGCCCTCGGCCTCGTCGTCGTCACCGCGATCGCCGCCGGCGGCATCTACCCCGCCGTCGTCCGCAACTTCCAGGTCGAGCCCAACCGCCCCCAGCGCGAAGGCGAGTACGCCCAGCACACCATCGACGGCACCAGGTACGCCTACGGCATGGAGGACCTGGAGACCACCACCTACAGCGTCGCCTCCCAGCCGAACGCCGAGACCATGTCGGCCGACCAGTCCACCGTCCCGTTCGTGCGCCTCATCGACCCGTTCGTGGTCTCCGACGCGTTCACCCAGGCGCAGCAGCCGCGCAGCTTCTACGACTTCAACGAGAAGCTCGACATCGACCGCTACACCTACACCGACGAGAACGGCCAGGAGGTCACCCAGGACTTCGTCGTCGGCCTGCGCGAGCTCAACCCGGGCCAGCTCACCGACGAGCAGCAGGACTGGACCGTCGCCCACACCGTGTACACGCACGGCTGGGGCTTCGTCTCCGCCTCGACCACCGAGAGCGACAACGGCGCCCCCTGCTTCACCTCCGGCGTCCTCTCCGACGACCCCGGCAACTGCCAGATCGGCAACGACATCATCGACGTCGAGAAGCCGCAGATCTACTACGGCCTCCTCAACAACGAGTACGCGATCGTCGGCGTCCCCGAGGACGAGACGCCCCGCGAGTACGACCGCCCCACCGACGTGGCCGTGGTCGACGAGGACTCCACCGAGGACCCGGCCGAGGAGATCGGCGACGACCGCTACACCACCTACGAGGGCGACGGCGGCGTCGACATCGGCTCGATCGGCAACCGACTCCTCTACGCGTGGGAGTTCCAGGAGCCCCGCTTCCTGCTCTCCAGCCAGATCAACGAGGAGTCGCAGCTCCTCTACAACCGCAACATCCGCGAGCGCGTCCAGATGGTCGCCCCGTTCCTGACCGTCGAGGCCGACCCGTACCCGGCCGTCGTCGACGGCGAGATCGTGTGGATCGTCGACGGCTACACCACGACGAACGAGTTCCCCTACGCCGACCGGGTCAACCTGGCCGACGCCACGAACGACACGTACTCGGGCCAGGGCGTCGCCAACCAGGCGTCCGAAGAGGTCAACTACATCCGCTCCTCCGTCAAGGCCGTCGTGAACGCCTACGACGGCTCGGTGAAGCTGTACGAGTTCGACGAGGAGGACCCGATCCTCAAGGCGTGGAACGAGATCTACGGCGGCGACCTGGTCATCCCCAAGGAGGAGACCCCCGAGTCCCTGGTCGCGCACTTCCGGTACCCGCAGGACCTGTTCAAGATCCAGCGGAGCCTCCTCCAGCGCTACCACGTCGACGAGTCGCGCACCTTCATCGAGGGCGGCGAGGCGTGGGCGACCACGAACGACCCGTCGCAGGCGCAGTCGGTGACCCAGCCCGCGTACTACGTGTACGCGACCTACCCGGAGCAGGACCAGCCGTACTTCCAGCTGACCAGCACCTTCACGCCGAGGAACCGGGAGAACGCGCTGGCGTCGCTCATGTCGGGCTACTACGACGAGGACGGGAACCCGCGGCTGACGGTGTACGACGTCGTCGGCGGCGACGACCAGTCGGTGCGGCAGATCCACCAGATCATCACCTCCACCTCGGAGGTGGTGACGACGCTCCGCGACGCCACGCAGGCCGGCACCACGGTCGAGTGGGGCAACCTGCTCGCGCTGCCGGTCGGCGACGGCATCCTCTACCTGGAGCCGATGTACCTGCGGCGGCAGGCGGGCGGCCAGGGCGAGGACCTGCCGCGGCTGACGAACGTCGCCATCAGCTACGGCGGGTACGTCGGCTTCGCGCCGACGTTCGAGGAGGCCGTGGCGATGGTGGTCGAGAAGTACGTCTCGGGCGCCCCGAGCGAGGCCGAGCAGACCGAGGGCGAGGAGGGCGAGACCGAGTCGCCGTCGGAGACGCCGACCGAGGCGCCCACCACCGAGGCACCGGCGACCGCCGATCCGCCGGAGGTCGAGGCCGCGATCGACAACGTGATCGCCGCCCAGACCGCGTACGAGGAGGCCCAGGCCTCGGGCACGAACGAGGAGGAGGGCCGCGCGCTCGACGACCTCCTCGCCGCGCTCGACCAGCTGGCGGCCGCCCGCGAGGCCGCGGGGCAGTAGCAGGGCANCCCGGGGACCGAACGGTCCCCGGGCCCCGTCGCGTCCGGACTAGGCGGCGAACGCGGCCTTGTGCTCGATCGCCCACTGCGCGAACGTCGCGGCCGGGCGGCCGAGGAGCCGTTCGACGGTGTCGGTGGCGGGCCCGGGTTCGCGCGCGAAGTCCGCGAGCGACCCGAGCAGCCGCGCCGGGACCTCTGCGGGCAGGCCCTGGGCGATCATCCCGGCCCGCACCTGCTCGGGCGCGAGCTCGACGAACGGGACGCTCCGGCCGACGGCCTCGCCGATGAGCTGCGCCTTGCGCGCCTGGGTGAGCGACTCCGGCCCGGTGAGCACGTAGGCGCGGCCCTCGTGGCCCGGCTCGGTGAGGGCCCGCACCGCGACCGCGGCGACGTCGTGCTCGTGGATCGAGGACGAGGCGGCACCAGGGTAGGCGCCGCGCACCGCGCCGCCGCGGACCTGCGGCGCCCACGCGAGCGCGTTCGCGTCGAAGTCGGCGCACCGCAGGTGGGTCCACGCCAGGCCCGACTCCTCGGCGGCCCGCTCGGCCGCCCGGAACCCCGCCGCGAAGCGGGGCTCCCCGGCGGGGTGGACGACGGTGGCGGAGGAGATGACGGCGACGCGGCGGACCCCGGCCGCGGCGGCGGCCGCGAGGAGTCCGGCGGAGGCGGGCCCGGCCGCGCGGGGGCTGAGGAGGACGCCGTCGACGCCCGCCCAGTGCGCGTCGAGCGCGCCGGGGGCGGACGGGTCGGCGGCGATGACGCGCGCGCCGTCGGGGAGGCGCGCGGCGGCGGGGTCGCGGGTCACGGCGGCGACGGCGCGTCCGGCGGCGGCGAGGAGGCGGACGGCTTCGCGCCCCACGGCGCCGGTGGCGCCGATGACGACGATCATGGTGGTGTCCCTTCGGATCGGTCGGTGTCCACTCCTAGAGCGACCGGCCCTCCGATTCGTGACAGCCCCGCACTGTGTCCCCGCTCTCGCCCGCGGGCGCTAGCCTTCGCCGCCGGGGGGCTCGGACTCCTCCGACTCGGGCTTGCACGCCTCGGCGTCGGCGGCCCGGCGGACCGTGATCTGCACGGTGGTCCCGGGGTCGACCTCGGTGCCGGCGCTGGGGGACTGGCGCACGACGCTGCACTTGGTCTCGCCCTCGCCCTCGTAGTCGACGGCGGGGCTCAGGCCCGACTCCTCGACGCGCGCCCGCGCGTCGGCCTCGGACAGGCCGGCGACGCCGGGGACGGTCGACTTCGCGGGCGGGGACGGGGAGGCGCTCTCGGACGCGCTCGCGGTGCCGGTCGGGCTCAGCGTCGGCCCCGGCGAGGCCGGGTCGCCCGACGGGTCGGCGTCGCCGCTGGCGGAGGCGGAGTCGCTCGGATCGGGCGTGGCGTCCTGCTCCTCCTCGCCGTCGTCGCCGGCCCAGAAGCCGTCGTCGCCGTCCTGGCCCTGCACGCCCGCGTCCTCGGCCCCGGACTCGTCGGCGAGCGTCGCGCCCGGGTCGCGCTCCCCGCCCCACGGCAGGCCCGCGGCGGCGACGACGCCGACGGTGGCGATCGCCGCGAGCGTCACGGTGAGGGTGACCCACAGGCGGTGCTTGCGTCGCGGCTCCCCGGGCGCCGCCGGCGCCGGGCCGGCGGGCGGCGACTGCGTCGGCGGCTGCGACACGGCGCGGTGCGCGCCGGTGACCGGCGGCAGCGAGTGGCCCCCGGTCAGGTGGTGCTGTCCGCTGTCGTCGCGGCGGTGCGCGCCGGTGTGGGAGCCGGTGGGCGGCACGGAAGGCTGCTCGTTCATGTCGCGCTGGTCCATGACGCGGGTGCGCGCGGGCGCGTTCCGCTGGGATAGCAGCGCGCCGCGGGTGTCGCGGCAGGCCGCGGCGAGCGCGGCGGCGTCGGGCCAGCGCGCGGACGGCTCCTTCTGGAGGGTCCGCCGCACGATCTCGGTGACCTCGTACGGGACGTCGGTCGGCAGGGGCGGTGGGGCGTTGCGCAGGTGGGCCGAAAGCACCCCGAGCGGGGTGTCGGCGCGGAACGGCGGCGCCCCGGCGAGGCACTGGTGGGCGACGACGCCGAGCGAGTACAGGTCGGAGGCGGCGGTGAGGTTCTCGCCGGCGGCCTGCTCGGGGGACATGTACGTGACGGTGCCGAGGACGACGCCGGTGGTGGTGAGCGTGAGGTTGTGGCTGGCGCGGGCGATCCCGAAGTCCACCAGGACGACCGAGCCGTCGCCGCGCACGAGGATGTTACCGGGCTTGATATCGCGGTGCACGATCCCGGCGGCGTGGGCCACCTGGAGCGCCTCGGCGACGCCGCCGACGATCTGGAGCGTCTCGGCGGTGGGGAGCTTGCCCCACAGGCCGAGCAGCTTCGAGAGCGGCTTGCCGTCGACGTACTCCATGATGAGGTACGCGAGCTGGGCGTCCTCGTCCTCGATCTCGCCGTAGTCGTAGACCTCGACGACGCCGGGGCCCTGCATGACGGCGATCGCGCGGGCCTCGCGGCGGAAGCGCTCGCGGAAGCCGCGGTCGTCGACGAGGTCGGCGAGGAGGACCTTCACCGCGACGGTCCGCCACAGGATGGTGTCGGTGCCCTCCCAGACGTCGCCCATGCCGCCGCCGCCGATGCGGCGTTCGAGCCGATAGCGCCCGTCCAGGACATCGCCGGCCTTGAGGTTGCGCGTGCTCAGCATCGGGCCGCTTTCCCCTTCTCGGCGAAGCCTGCCAACCGCGCTCCACCCCTCGGACGCTCGCGAGCGGTGCAGGCGAGGCGTCGGATGATCTCTCGGGGGGTCTAACGACCGGAGGCCGCGGAAGCTACGCGCTGAATCGGGCGATCTTCGGATTCGTCGCGTTTTCCGGGGACGGCGGGGCGGCGCCGCTGATCTGCGGCGGCGCGGGTCAGGTCGGGGCGAGGCCGGCGGTGAGCGCGGCCCCGAGGGGGACGGCGCGGGTCGGCGGCGCGGGGTTCACGCGGGTCTCGCCGGCGTCCGGCTCCGGGGCCTGGGACTGGTGCACGGCCTGGCCGAGCTGGCCGTCCCAGCACGCCCAGGAGTGGCACGGCCAGGACTGGCCGCAGTGTCTGCACACGGGGTGCTTGGCGCTCTGCTGGTCGAGCGCCGGGGTGTGGCGCTTCCACCAGCGCGCCTGCACGCGCCAGAGGCTCGGCACCAGCACTTCGCTGGGCGGCTCGTCCGGCGGCGGATTGTCGAGTGTGTACGGACTGCGCAACGCAGGCTGCCTTTCAGGTCTTCGTCATGAGGCGGATCCCTTGCGGCCCTGCGTGATCGGGCCCAGGAACCGCAGTGTGCCCTGGTCGTCGCCGAGGTGCGGTGTCGAATCGGTACAGTCGGGGGAGGCGGGTAGCCCCTCCGTACAGTAGAATTGCACATGCAGATTTTGGATGCAAGAGGTATAACCGGATCGGGTGGCGATTCCTCCACCAGCATGACGGCACCGGACGAGCGGCCAGAAGTCCTCCCCAGCCGGTGCGTCCTCACCGAATCCGGAGAGATCAGGGTGTCAAATGGGAACATCGAACGACAACGCTGAGAGCGATCTGCCGAAGAAGTTGGGAGGCAAGGCGATGCCTTCGAGCGGCAGCCCCACCGTCCGTCGCCGCCGCGCGGGCCGGATCCTGCGCGACCTGCGGGAGAAGTCCGGCAAGGGCGCCGACGACGCCGCCTCCGCGCTGGAGGTCACCAGCTCCACGATCTACCGCATGGAGCTCGGCCGCGTCGGCATCAAGCCCCGCGACGTGCAGGCCCTCGTCGAGGTCTACGGCGTCCAGGACGCCGAACTCGTCGACGAGCTGGTGCGCCTCGCCCGCGACGGCCGCAAGCGCGGCTGGTGGGCCCGGTACTCCGACACGATCTCCCCGCCCTACGCGACCTATGTGGGCCTCGAGCAGGACGCCTCGAGCCTGAACGTCTACGACGGCCTCATCATCAACGGGCTGCTCCAGACCCGCGAGTACGCCCGGCACACGTTCAGCATGGTCCCCGAGCGCTCGCTGCGGTACATGGACCAGCGGATCGACCTCCGCATGGAGCGCCAGCAGCGCCTGCGCGGCGACCTGAAGATCTGGAACGTCATCGACGAGGCGGCGATCCGCCGCGTCCTCGGCGGCCCCAAGGTCATGATCGACCAGCTCCAGAACCTCCTCGAGCTCGGCTCGCTCCCGAACGTGCACCTCCAGGTGCTCCCGTTCGAGGGCGGGGCCTACCCGGGGATGCTGTCCTCGTTCACGATCCTCGGCTTCGGGGAGCTCGACGGCGAGGTCGACCCCGGCTACCGCCACCCCGACGTGGTCTACATCGAGGGCCACAACGGCGACGTCTACGAGGAGGGCGAGGACGTGGAGCCGTTCCACGAGATCTTCGGCTTCCTCCGCTCGGCCGCGCTCGACCCCGGCCGCAGCCTCGAGTTCATCGAGCGCCAGGCCCACCACCTGAAGTCGCTCTAGCGGACCCGCGACGCGAGGGGGCGGCCCCCTGAACCGGTGGCCGCCCCCTCGCTCCGTCCCTACCTGCCGGATGTCCGCAGCAGCGAGGCCCAGTCGGCTCGACTGGCGTGCAGGATCGGGCTCACCGTCAGCTTGGTGTCCCTGATCTCCACGCCCTCATCGGCGAGCCTGGCCTCGACACAGGCCCCGTTAGGGCCTGACCTGCTGCTCTTCCTCCATGTGTGGGTCAACATGGATCTCCTCCTTCCAAGGAGCATTCGAGTCCCCAGGACGGCCTTTACCATAGCCGCCGCATGGCAAGCGAAACGTCGACTATCCGTCACTATCAGGTTTTGGACAGTCCGGTGTCCGCCTTCGCCATTGCGGCGCTTCGCGGCCGCCCTCGGCCTTCCCCCGCTCGATTAGGACCGTCGCTCGCCCGATCCCGGACCGTCGGCCCAGCGTCCGTCGCGCGTCATTCGACACCGCAACGGGATCGGCGCCGGATCGCCGGTACGGGGTGGACGGTCGCGGCCCCATACCCGAAGCCACAGTGAACATACGAAGCCCGTGAGCCTCGTTCACTCAAACGAGTGCGGCGATCCCGGCGGCGCCGCCCCGGAACCCTCCCGGCGCGACCCCGCTCCCCGAGGGTTACCCCGACCGGCCCGGGGGAAGCCCCCGAGGAACCCCGGTTCCGCGGCATTTTTCCGAGGATTCACGAAATCGCCGAACCAGGGGGACTTTCACAATTGCAGGGCGGGAATGGAATAATATTCAGACCAACACCACAATCACTGGTCACGGGGGGTGACGATGAAAGACGCCATTGAAACCTCGACCGTCGCGTTCGCCGCAATCGTCGCGATCGTCCTCATCTTCGCAGCGGTCCTCGGACTGCGGTCCTTCATCGAGACCAAGCGCCGCCGAAAAACCCGGGCCAAGACCGACGCCGAGGCCTGGACGGAACTCCTCGGGAAGCAGCTCCAGATCGCGCCGGCTTCGGTCGGCGACACCGAGGCCGCAGCGGCCCTGGACCGCGCCCGCAAGCTCCACTACGGCGCCGTCCAGCGACTGAAGACCGCCAAGAAGCGAAAGCAGTTCGAGCGCGTCCGAACCTACGCGCTCGCCGGACTGCACAACCTCAACATCATGCGCCGCCGCCTCGGCAAGGCCCCCGGACCGCAGGGGCCGATCCCGTTCAACGCGGGAGCCAAAGCGGCCAAGCGCGACGACAACACCCGCGACGTCGCGACAGGGCCGTCCACCGGACTGCCCTTCTGAGCGACCGAGCGGACGCGACAGGGGCGGCCTCCCGGCCGCCCCTGTCGCGCTACGCCTCCACCTCGCGCCGCGGCGTCAGCAGGTCCATGACCCACATCGCCAGCCACACGATGATCGCGCCCCAGAACGCCGGCCAGAAACCGTCCACATAGAACCCCAGTGACAGCTTCTCCGACACCCAGCCCGTCAGCCAGAACATCAGCGCGTTCACCACCAGGCCGAACAACCCCAGCGTCAGCACGTACAACGCGCAGCCGACCATCATCACGATCGGCTTCACCAGCGTGTTCACCAGCGTGAAGATCAACGCCACCAGCAGCAGCGACAGGAACCGCGCCCCCGCCGTGTCGCCGTACAGGTTGATCCCGTCGACGATCGCCGCCGCGAGCCACAGCGCCAGCGCCGTCAGGACCAAGCGCACCAGAAAGCGGAACATAGCTGCCAGTATCGCCGCCGACACGCGCCGCCGTCCACTTTCCGCCGATTCGAATCCGGGCCCGCGCGTTCACCACCGGTTCACCGAAGCGCGAGCCCGCCGCTACCGGCCCGGCCTATCCTCGGCGCAGCCCTGCCTGACATCCCGACCTGCGTCCCAGCAGAAGGAGCGATCATGAGCGACCCGGCACTGCCCGCGGCCCGCCCCACCGTCGACCCCCGGCGCCTCAGCGCGGCCCCCCAGCCGGCGCACCTGCGGGCCCCCGGCGGCACGGACGGCGCCACCGTCTTCGACATCAAGGACGTCGACGTCTACTACGGCTCGTTCCGCGCCGTCAAAGGCGTCGAATTCACCGTCGCCAAGAACGAGATCACCGCCCTCATCGGCCCCTCCGGCTGCGGCAAGTCCACCCTCCTGCGCTCCCTCAACCGCATGAACGACCTCGTCCCCGGCGCCCGCGTCGAGGGCACCGTCGCCTACCGCGGCAAGAACATCTACGACAGCGGCGTCGACGCCGTCGAGGTCCGCCGCCGCATCGGCATGGTCTTCCAGAAGGCCAACCCCTTCCCGAAGTCCATCTTCGACAACGTCGCCTACGGCCCCCGCATCCACGGCGTCAAGCGCTCCGAGCTCGCCGGCATCGTCGAGGACTCCCTCCGCAAGGCCGCCCTCTGGGACGAGGTCAAGGACAAGCTCAAGCAGTCCGCGCTGGCCCTCTCCGGCGGCCAGCAGCAGCGCCTGTGCATCGCCCGCACCATCGCGCTGGCGCCCGAGGTGGTCCTCATGGACGAGCCGTGCTCGGCCCTCGACCCGATCGCGACCGCCCGCATCGAGGAGCTCATGGTCGACCTGGCCCGCCAGTTCACCATCGTCATCGTCACCCACAACATGCAGCAGGCCGCCCGCGTCTCCGACAAGACCGCGTTCTTCTCGACCGAGGTCAACGAGCTCAGCGACACCCGCACCGGCGTCCTCGTCGAGTTCGACGACACCCAGCGGATCTTCACCACGCCCTCCGACGAGCGCACCGAGAACTACGTGACCGGCCGCTTCGGCTAGCGTCCCGAGCACGAGGAAGGGCCCCGCCTCTCGGCGGGGCCCTTCCTGTTCGTGCGAGACCAGGCTCGCGGGCGCTAGCGCTTGTCGATGGCGAAGCGCGCCGCGATGATGCGGGACAGGACGGTGAACACGAAGACGATGGCGATCAGGGTCAGGGCCGCGCCCCAGGCGCGCTCCTGCGACGCCGCGAACGGCTGGCTCGCGTTGCGGAAGATCTGCGCCGCGAGCGTGGTGTTCGCCCCGTCGAACAGGTCGGGCTTGTACACGTAGGTCAGGCCCACCGTGACGATGATCGGCGCGGTCTCGCCCGCGGCGCGCGCCACGGCCAGCAGCGCGCCCGAGGTGATGCCCGACGAGGCCGCCGGGAGCACCACGCCCATCGTCGTGCGCCACTTCCGGGCGCCCAGACCCGAGGACGCCTGCCGCAGCTCGTCGGGGACCAGCCGCAGCATCTCCTCGGTCGAGCGGATCACGATCGGCAGCATCAGGCACGCCAGCGCGAGCGCCCCGGCGAAACCGGTCCGCTCGTCGATCACCGTCACGTACCCGACGTAGATGAACAGGCCCATCATGATCGACGGGACGCCGGTCATGACGTCGGCCATGGTGCGGATGAACCGCGCCAGCGGCTTGTTCTTGCCGTACTCGTTCAGGTACACCGCGCCGAGCACGCCGACCGGGATCGACAGCAGCGACGCCATGCCCGTGATCGCGAGCGTGCCCACGATCGCCGGGCCCATGCCCGGGCCCTCGGTGCGGTAGTTCCGCGGGATCTCCTCGATGAACCAGTCCAGGCTCCATGCCGAGGCGCCCTTGGAGACGACCTGGTACGCCACGAGCGCCAGCGGCAGCGCCGCCAGCAGCACGCACAGGCCGATGAGGACCGTCGCGGTCCGGTTGGCGAAGGCCCGCCGCAGCGACAGGTTGCGGCCGGACAGGTCCGGCGGGGTCTGCCCTTGGAGGGTCGTCATGAGTGGGCACCCTTCATCTTGATCTCCGCCCGGCGGACCACGACGCGGGCGAGGAAGTTGATCAGCACGGTGATCGCGAACAGCAGCACGCCGATGCCGATCAGCGCGTCGGTGTGGAGGCCGCTCGCCTCGCCCCACTGCTGGGCGATGACCGCGGCCATGGTGTTGCCGGGGGCGAACACGTTGGCGTTCATGCCGACCGCGCCGCCGATGACCAGCGACACGGCGATCGTCTCGCCCATCGCCCGGCCCAGACCCAGCATCGAGGCGCCGACCAGGCCGCCGAAGGAGTGGGGCAGGATCGCGCCCTTGATCATCTCCCAGCGGGTCGCGCCGAGCGCGTACGCGCCCTGCTTGTCGATGTCGGGGACCGTCGCGAACACCTCGCGGGAGATCGACGTGATGATCGGGATGCACATGACGGCCAGGATCAGGCCGGCCGTGAAGTAGTTCCGCCCCGTCTGCGTGTGCGCGAACACCGACGACAGGCCCGGGATCGGCTCCATGAGGCCGGCCCACCACTGGTACGCCGGGGTGATCCACGGCACCAGCACCAGGCTGCCGACCAGGCCGAACACCACCGACGGGACGGTGGCGAGCAGGTCCACGATGGTGACGATGTACTTGCGCGAGCGGCGGTGGGCGACCTCGGTGATGAACAGCGCGATCCCGATCGACACCGGCACCGCGATGATCATGCCGATCAGCGAGGTCACCAGGGTGCCGTACAGGAACGGGAACGTCCCGAAGACCTCGTCGCTGGGGGACCAGCGGATGCCGGTCAGGAACTGGATCGGGTCCAGCACGATCGCCGGCCACGCCTGCACCGACGTCGTGACCAGGATCAGGCCCAGCACGATGAGCACGGTCAGGCCGGCGAACGTCACCAGGCCGGTGAAGCCCTTGTCGGTCCGGCGGGAGCGGGCCTCCCCGCCGAGGTCCACCTGCGGGGGCGATTCAGGAGATGCCGTAGTGGTCAAGAGAGTCTCTCCGGTTTCGTGAGCGGAACGGCCGAAAACCCCAGCGGCGTCGCGGCCGTTGGGGTCATCGGAACCGTGGTCCTAGGCAATCGTCTCGTTCAGGGCGTCGATCGCCTGCTGACGGAGCTCGTCGGGCAGGGCGGCGTAGTTGTTCTCGGCCGCGATTTCCTGGCCGTCCGTGAGCAGGTAGTTCACGAACTCCTTGACGCCGGCGGCGATGGTCTCGTCGTCGTAGTCGGTGCGGATGAGGATGTAGGTCGGCGCGGTGATCGGGTAGGACTCGGCACCGGCCGCGTTCAGCGGGCTGTACGACAGGTCCTCGGCCACCTCGGCCCCGGCCAGGGCGGCGGTCGCGCCGTCCAGGGTCGGCTGCACGAAGGCGCCGTCGGCGTTCTCGATCGACGCGGTCACGAGGCCCAGCTCGGCGGCGTCGGCGAGGTCGACGTAGCCGATCGCGCCCTCGGTCTGGGTGATGATCTGGGCGACACCGGTGTTCTTCTCACCGCCGACGGAGGTGGCGGGCCACTCGAGCTCGTCGGAGGCGCCGAGGGTCCACGCGTCGGTGGCCTCGTCGAGGAAGGTGGAGAAGTTCTTCGTGGTGCCCGAGCCGTCCGAGCGGCGCGCGATCGTGATCGCGGTGTCGGGCAGCGTCGCGTCGGGGTTCGTCGCGGCGATCGCCGGGTCGTTCCAGGCGGTGATCGTGCCCTGGAAGATGTTGGCCAGCGTCTCCTGGTCGATCTGGAGACCGTCGACACCCGGCAGGTTGTAGGAGATCGTGATCGGGGCCGCAACGGTCGGGATGTACTGGAAGGAGTCGGCCTCGGGGCCGTCGCCGTCCTTGACCAGGGAGTCCGTCCCGGCGAAGTCGTTCAGGTTCTGACCGAACGCCTCCTTGCCGGCGGAAGAGCCGTCGGCGCTGTAGGTGACGATGAGGTCGGGGTTCACCTCGGCGTAGGCCTCGATGGCCGCGGCGTAGAACGCGTCCGGGAAGCTGGCGCCCGAGCCGGTGATCTCACCGGAGACGAGCTCGCCGTCGCCGGAGCCCTCGTCATCGCTGCCGCCGCCGCAGGCCGCCATGCTCATGGCCAGGGCACCCGCGGTGATCGTGCCGAAAATGGTCCGGCGGTTCAGTTTCATGTTCACAGCTGGTCTCTACTCCGTCTCCCGGACCTGGCCCGGGTCGTCATTCACTGTCCGCAGCCATCAAACCCAGAGCCGGTGTTCACCTGCTGACTTGGAGTTGAATTCAAAGTGAACGACTGAGCGCGATTCGCAACAGCGTCGCAGAGCCCGCAAACCCGAGCCTCTGACCAGGCAGTTTAACCCGGCCTCGGCCCGGCTGTGACCGGACCGTTATGAACGGTCGAGGTGCACGTCCCCTGTGACGGCGTACACCACCTGGTGCGAGACGCGCACCGCGTGATCCCCGAACCGCTCGAAGAACCGCGCCAGCAGCGCCGCGTCCACCGCCGTCTGCGGCCCGTACCCCAAGGTCGGCAGCTGCGCGTGGATGCGCTCCTGGATCGCGTCCAGCTCGTCGTCGTCCAGGCCCATCTGCGCCGCCCGCAGCTGGTCCTGCTCCGCCAGGATCACCACCAGCTTCTCCGCGATCCGCACCGCCGCGGCCCCCATCGCCGCGAAGTCCCCCCGCAGCGACTCCGGGACCACCGGCACCGGCGCCCGCAGCAGCACCGACTTCGCCACGTGCTTCGCCAGGTCGCCCATCCGCTCGAGATCCACCGAGATCCGCACCGCCCCCAGCACGAACCGCAGGTCCGCCGCGACCGCGTCGTACTGCGTCATCAGCTCGATGATCCGGTCGTCGATCTGGAACTGGAGCGCGTTGACCTGCTCGTCCTCGGCGACCACGGCCTCGGCGGCCGCGGTGTCGCCCTCCTGGAGGGCCGCGCTGGCCCGATCGATCGCGACGACGACGCGGCGCGCCATGTCGACCAGGAGTTCGTTGAGCTCGTCCAGGTGCTGGTGGAACGGGTTCGCCATGATCGACCAATCGCGGTTCGGAAGGGTTGACGCGAGCCGCGTCGCAGACCACCTCAGTCTAGTGGGAGACCAGTACGCGCGCGGCGAGCGGCGTCGCGCGGCAAACGCCGGGCGAACGCGCTTGGACGCCCGGCGTTAGAGTGAGGGCGAAGCACGAACGATCCCCCAGGGAGTGGACCCGATGACCTACCCCTCACAGCCCGGCTACCCGAGCCCCTACGGCCAGCAGCCGCCGCCCGGCGGCCAGCAGCAGAACAGCCTGTGGCTCATCGGCGGGTCGATCGTCCTCGTGCTGGTCATCCTCATGACGGTGGTCCTGCTCGTGGTCCAGCAGTCGCAGAACGACGACTCCGCCGACGGCGGGAGCGACGGCGGCAGCGAGGGCACCGACGGCGGTGGTGACGAGGGCGGCGACGAGGGCACCGACCACTCGGGCATGGGGACCGTCGAGATCAACGCCGACGCCTGCGCCGCGTTCGACCTGAGCACCTTCGAGGCCGAGTACGGCTCCTACTCGCCCGACGACACCTACACCTCCTCCTCCACCACCGGCGGCCTGGCGTCCGTGACCTGCCAGTACTACAACGAGGACTACACCTCGGTGTACATCACCGTCACCGACTGGGAGGACGCCTCTGACGTGGTCGACTGGGTCAACTCCGACGCCGACTACTACAACGAGGAGAACGGGTACACGATGTCCGAGTACACCGACTTCGGCGACGCGGGCACCCTCTACTCGACCGACTACGGCGACAGCGGGACGACGACCCTGCACGTCGCCCTCGGCAGCCTCGACGTCTCGACCTACACGACCCTCTACGAGGCGGAGTCCATCTCCAACGAGTCCGGCGTGGCGGTCCTGGAGGACTTCGTGAGGCAGGCCGACGTCCTCTTCGCCGACTACAAGTAACGCGAAGGGCCCGGCCGACCAGGTCGGCCGGGCCCCGCGAAGCCGTGCCGTACAAACCAAAAGAGGCCCTGTGACCAGGACCTCTGTGTGGTGCGCCGCCAGGGACTCGAACCCCGAACCCGCTGATTAAGAGTCAGCTGCTCTGCCAGTTGAGCTAGCGGCGCTTGATGATTGAGTTCCCACGGCGCTCTCCGCCGGTGTCCCCCGCACGAGGAGAAACTTTAGCATGTGCTTCGGGCTCCGTCTCCAGGGGTCCCCGGGGTGGCTACCCTTGAGCGGTGACAAGTTTCGTAGACCGCGTGAATCTCCAGGTCATTGCCGGTAAAGGTGGCAACGGCTGCGTGTCGGTCCACCGTGAGAAGTTCAAGCCGCTCGGCGGCCCCGACGGCGGCAACGGCGGCCACGGGGGTGATGTGGTCTTCGTCGTGGACCCCAACGTGCACACGCTGCTGGACTTCCACTTCCAGACGCGCCTCCAGGGAGGCAACGGCAAGCACGGCCAGGGCTCCAACCGCGACGGCGCCACGGGCGAGTCCATCAAGGTGTCCGTCCCCAACGGCACCGTCATCTACTCCGGCGGCGAGATCCTCGCCGACCTCACCGGTGACGGGACCGAGGTCACGGTGGCCCAGGGCGGCCGCGGCGGCCGCGGCAACCGCGCCCTCGTCAGCTCCAAGCGGAAGGTCCCCGGCTTCGCCGAACTCGGCGAGTCCGGCGACGAGCTCGAGGTCGTCCTCGAGCTCAAGAGCGTCGCCGACGTCGGCCTGGTGGGCTTCCCCTCCGCCGGCAAGTCCTCCCTCATCGCCGCGATGTCGGCCGCCCGGCCGAAGATCGCCGACTACCCGTTCACCACGCTGACCCCGAACCTCGGCGTCGTCTCCGCGGGTGAGACCACCTACACGATCGCGGACGTCCCGGGCCTCATCCCGGGCGCCGCCGCCGGCAAGGGCCTCGGGCTCGAGTTCCTCCGCCACATCGAGCGCTGCGCGGTCCTCGCCCACGTGGTCGACTGCGCCAACCTCGAGTCCGAGCGCGACCCGGTCTCCGACATCGACGCCCTGGAGCACGAGCTCGCCGAGTACGGCGGCCTCGCCGACCGCCCGCGGATCATCGTCCTCAACAAGGTCGACGTCCCCGACGGGCGCGAGCTCGCCGAGTACGTCCGCGGCGACCTCGAGAAGTACGGGTGGCCGGTCTACCTCGTCAGCGCCGTCAGCCGCGAGGGCCTCAAGGAGCTCAACTTCGCCTTCGCAAGAGAGGTGCAGGACTTCCGCTCCGCGCAGCCTCCGGTCGAGGCGACCCGCATGGTCATCCGCCCTGCCGCGATCGACGACTCCGGCTTCAAGATCAAGAAGCTCGTGCCCGCCTTCGAAGGCGACGTCGAATTCCTCGTCACCGGTGCCAAGCCCGAGCGCTGGATCAACCAGACCAGTTTCGAGAACGAAGAGGCGGTCGGCTACCTCGCCGACCGGCTCGCCAATCTCGGCGTCGAGGACGAACTCGTCAAGCAGGGCGCGATCCCCGGCTCGATCGTCAAGATCGCCGACCACGAATTCGAGTGGCAGCCGACCGACCCGAACATCATCGCGACCGTCGGCCCCCGCGGCACCGACGCGCGCTTCGAAGTGAGCGACCGGAAGGGCGCCGACGAGCGCCTCGCCGAACGCAAGGAGCGCCGCTCCGAACTGCTCGAGCGAGTCGCCAAAGAGAAGGAAGCGAGGGGCAAGAGCCGCCGCGGCTAAGCCCCATTTGCGGACTGACCTGCAAGAACACGGGGTTTGCAAGGGTGTGGCGCCGAGCACGCACCCCCCTTGCAAACCCCGGTTCTCCATCGCGTAAATTTGTCTTTGCCCGAGGGGGAAACGGACAGGAAAGCCGAAAGGACCTGGACGAAAACCAAAAGGGCAAAACTCCGAACGAATCGATCGGGGGCCAAAACGGCCCGAAAACCGGTCTGGTAAGTTACTGGAGCCGCTCCGGTCGGAGAGGAACTTCCAAGAAGTTTCAGATCTGATTAGTGCGTGTTGTTTGAGAACTCAACAGGGTGTTTGGATGGTC
>NZ_BAAAQF010000022.1:0-220428 GCF_039531525.1 Glycomyces endophyticus | reverse complement strand
CGTGGCGCCGCGCCGCGCTCCTCGCCGGGGCCCTGACCGTGCGGGCCGGGGCCGGGCACGGGCCCGACCCGGTCGCGCTGGCGGTCGCCGCCGCACTGGACGCGCCGCGGCCTCCGCGGCTGCCGGTCCTGGCCCGCGATCTCGGGTGCTCCGAGCGGCACCTGCGCCGGCGTGTGGCGGACGCGGCCGGGTACGGGCCCAAGACGCTGGAGCAGATCCTGCGCTACCGCCGCGCCGTCGACGCGGCGGGGGAGCGGCCGGTGTGGGCGCGGGTCGCGGCCGAGGCCGGGTACGCCGACCAGGCGCACCTGTCCCGCGAGGTGCGCCGCTGGTCCGGCCGGCCCCCGACCGGCTGAGCAGCGGACCCGCCGGCCCGGCACGACCGGCGCCGGTCCCGGGCATACGAGGCGCGGGACCGGCGCCGGTCGTCGAGTGTGCCGGTGAGCGGTCGCGGGTGGAATCGCCGCCGCCGGCGCGGCGGGCCGCTCGCAAGGGCCTGGTTCGCCGCGGGCCGGACACGGACTCCCCAGGCCGCCGCTCGTCAGGCCCGGCCCTCCCATGCCCGCAGCGGGCCGCTCGCAAGGGCCTGGTTCGCCGCGGGCCGGACACGGACTCCCCAGGCCGCCGCTCGTCAGGCCCGGCCCTCCCATGCCCGCAGCGTCCGCAGCGCCGCGACCGTGAACCCGGGCCGGGCCTGCTGCTCGATGCCGGGGTGCCAGCGCCGGTAGTGGATCGGCCAGCCGCCGTCCTCGGCCTGCTCGGCCGCCCGCGCGTCCAGGGCCGCCCGCATCTCCGCGCCCGTGAACCACGCCGCGCCCGGGCTGTCCGGGCGCGGCGCGAAGTCGCACGCCAGGTGGTGCTCGCCCGGTGCGTACCCCGGCGGCACCGCGGCGGCGGTGTCGGCGGGGTCCAGGAGCACCAGGCCCGCGCGCACGATCGCCCCGATGCGCTCGGCCGAGCGGTCCGCCCACATCCGGTCCGGCTCGGACTCCAGGAACGCACTCACACTGAACACCTCGTACGGGTGCGTCGCCTCCAACGCGTCGATGCGGCCGCGGCACCACGCCGTCGCGGCCTCCAGCCACGGGTGCGCGACGCCGGCGCCGCGCAGGAGCCCGACCGTGCGGGCGGTCGTCAGCAGGCCCCCCTGGTCCTGCGGCGTGGGCGCCACCCACGGCGGGCGCGGGTACGCCGCGATCGACGCCAGCAGGTCCGGCACGCCCCCGCCCGGCGCCGCGTGCCGCGCCATCCACTCGCACACCGCGACCCCCGTCGACTCGTCGAGCGCCCCGGCCTCGGCGAGGATCTCGACCGCGCCCATCGCCGACAGCGGCTGCGCGGCCGGGCCCTTCACGTCCGGTTCGATCCCGTACGCGAACCCGCCCTCCGGCGTCCGGTGCGCCAGGACCGCCGCCCGCACCGCTCCCGCACTGCCCGCGCCCGTCACCGCCTCCAGGCGCCGCTGGTCGAGTACGCCGCCGGTGCGCCACACGAACTCGGCCGCCCGGCGCTCCATGTCTTCACTGATCCGTTCCATGCCCGCCACGCTACGGCCGCCGACCCCGCCCGCGCTTGAACGAATCGGCCACGCATGGACGGCCCCGAATATCGGCTGCGGTTCAGGCCCGCGACACGTTCAATTCCCTCCACCGCCCACCTGCGCCTTTACGCTCCCCTCATGAGAGTCGCACTGGTCACCGAGTCCTTCCCGCCGCAGATCAACGGCGTCGCCCGCTCCGTCGCGCGGGCCGCGGCCCACCTCGCCTCCCGCGGCATCGAACCGGTCGTCATCGCCCCCGCCCCCGGGCCCGGGCCCCGCCCCGTCTTCGACTGGCCCGTGCACCACGTGCCCTCGGTGCGCCTGCCCGCCTACCGGCACTTCCGCGCCGGGCTCGCCACCCGTGCGCTCGACGACGCGCTCGACGCCCACCGCCCCGACGTCGTCCACCTCGCCAGCCCCTTCGGGTACACCGCGCGTGCCGCCGCCTGGGCCGAGCGCCGCGGCGTCCCCGCCGTCGCCGTCTGGCAGACCGACCTGCCCGCCTACACCCGCGCCTACCACCTCACCGCGTTCGAGCAGCTGGTGTGGAAGCGCCTCAAGTCCATCCACTCCCGCGCCGCGGTCAACCTCGCCCTCTCCGAGTGCACCGCCCGCAACCTCACCGACCAGGGCATCGGCAACGTCGCCGTCCTCCCGCACGGCGTCGACACCGCCCGCTTCCACCCCGACTTTCGCGACCGCACCCTCCACGACGCCCTCACCCCCGACGGCGAACTCCTCGTCGGCTACGTCGGCCGCCTCGCCCGCGAGAAGCAGCTCCACTGGCTCGCCGACGTCGCCGCCCTCCCCGGCGTCCGCCTCGTCATCGCCGGCGACGGCCCCCGCCGCCGCGCCCTCGAACGCCTCCTGCCCCAGGCCTCGTTCCTCGGCGCCCTCCACGGCGAAGACCTCTCCCGCCTCTACGCCTCCCTCGACCTGTTCGTCCACACCGGACCGTTCGAGACGTTCGGCCAGACCATCCAGGAAGCCCACGCCTCCGGCGTCGCCGTCCTCGCCGTCGACGCCGGCGGCGCCCCCGAACTCGTCGACCCCGGCGTCGACGGCACCCACTTCCCGCCCGCCGACCCCGCCGCGCTGGCCGCCCTCGTCGCCTCCCTCGCCGGCCGCCGCGACGTCCTGCGCCAATGGGGCCGCCGCGGTCGCCTCAAGGTCCGCGGCCGCACCTGGGAAGCCGAAGGCGACGCCCTCATCGAGCACTACGGACGGGCACTCGCGCTGGGGCCGGCGCGCGCCTCCCGCCAAGCCGTCCCCACGGCTTGACGTACGACAGGACCGTCGCCCCCAGGTAGATCGACGACGACACGATCGGACCCGCGACCACCCCCGAGTCCACCGCCTGCACCCGGTCCGGGTCCACCAGCGCGGCGAGCTCGCCCAGCCCCGGCAGGAGCGCGAACACCGTCGCCGCATACGCCCCGACCGTCAGCACGAGCTTGGTGAGCACCCACTTGTGCGAGGGCCCCCACCGCGTCCCGAACATCAGGACCAGACCGGTCGCGATCGCGACCGCCCCGATCGGCAGCGCCATGGTCGACGCCAGCGCGTCCATCGCGGTCCCGGCCGCGAACTGCTCGCCCGCGTCCGACGCGGTCAGCGCCCGCACCGCCAGCACCAGCAGGCACAGGCTCAACCCCAGCCAGGCGACCGACGAGGCGACATGGGCGACGATGAAGAACCGGTAGGCCGGTCGGCGCAGCTTTCTCATACGCTCCACCATCGCCGCCCCCGCCCGGGCCGCACATCCACGCGCGAACGTATCCGCCCCTACGCCCCCGCGCTGAGACCCGCCTAGATCGGCTCCACCGACACCGCCCGCGTGTCCCGCCGCGCCCACCGCAACCCCACCAGCGGGAACACCAGCACCGACACCATCGCCGCCCCCACCATCGCCGCGGCCACCGCCGCCGACACCAGACCCCGCTCCGCCGCCGTCGACGACGCGATCACCACGATCGGCAGCTGCGTCGCCGCGAACGCCGCCAGCGCCCCCCGCTCACCACCCGACAGCGCACCGCGCACCGCCACCCACGTCACCACGCCCCGCACCACCGCGAACGCCCCCAAGAACACCGGGATCAACGCCAACGCCACCGGCGACCCCAGCAACTCGTCCAGATCGAACGTCACCCCCGTGTACACGAAGAACACCGGCACCACCGCCCCGAACCCGATCCCGTCCAGCTTCGACTGCACCAGCTTCTCCTCACGCTCGTCCAGCGCCGACAGCAGCACCTGCATGCACACCCCCGCCGCGAACGCCCCCAACGCGATGTCCACCCCGACCTCCGCCGCCAGCAGCACCGCCGCCAGCAGCACCAGCACCGACAACCGCACCGCCAACTGCGCACTCGTGCCCAGCGTCGCCGACAACAGCCGCCCCACCCGCTCCGACCGCCGCAGCGACCCCAGCGCCGCCGCCGCGACCGCCAACCCGACCAAAGCGATCACCAGCGTCGTCTTCCCCGAATGCACCCCCTCCGAGAAGAACAGCGCCAGCAGCGCGATCGGCGCGAACTCGCCCACCGCCCCCACCGCCATCAGATGCGGCCCCACCGGACCCGCCAGCAGCCCCGAATCCCGCGCGATCGGCAGAATCGTCCCCAACGCCGTCGAACACAGCCCGATCGCCAGGATCAGCACCGCCGCACCCGCACCCGCCGCCCACAACGCCCCGGCCGCCAACCCGAACGACACCAGCCACCCCGCCGACGCCGACACGATCGGCCGCCCCCGCACCGCCCGGAAGTCCACCTCGTACCCCGCCAGGAAGAACAGCATCGCCAACCCCAACTGCGACACCGTCTCCAGCAGCACCCCCGTCTGCACCAGCCCCAGCACCTGCGGCCCGATCACCACCCCCAGCACGATCTCCACGACCACACTCGGCAACCGCACCCACCGCTCCACCCGGTCCACCAGCAGCGGCGCCGCCACCGCGGCCACCGCCAGCACCACCAGCTGCACCGACAACCCGTCCATGTCCACGACCGGCAGCCTAAGCCCCGAAACCCCCCACCACCCCCCGATCGGGGCCTAACCCCACCACCGATCGGGGGAGCAGCGACACTACCGACCGGTAACCACCGGACGTAGCCTCGAACCATGGCACTGGCACCCGCGTACACCGACCCCAAACCCCGCCTCCGCGGCTGGCTCCACCTCGCCGCCTTCCCCATCGCACTCCTCGCCGGACTCACCCTCATCGCCACCGCCCCCACCCTCCCCGGCCGCCTCACCACCGCCGTCTACGTCGCCGCCTCAGCCGCCCTCTTCGGCATCTCCGCCCTCTACCACCGCACCGACCTCTCCCAACGCGCCACCGCCGTCCTCAAACGACTCGACCACGCCAACATCTACCTCATCATCGCCGGCACCTACACACCCATCGCCGTCCTCGCCCTCCACGGCACCCCCCGCACCGCCCTCCTCACCGTCATCTGGACCGGCGCCGCACTCGGCGTCGCCTTCCGCATCCTCTGGCACGGCGCCCCCCGCTGGCTCTACACCGTCCTCTACATCGTCCTCGGCTGGTCCGCCGCCTTCGTCATCCCCCAACTCGCCACCGGCGCCGGCACCACCGCCACCACCCTCATATTCACCGGCGGCATCCTCTACACCATCGGCGGCATCGTCTACGCCGCCAAACGACCCAACCCCTCCACCCGCTGGTTCGGCTTCCACGAGGTCTTCCACGCCCTCACCATCGCCGCCTACACCGCCCAGTTCACCGCCGTCGCGCTCATCGTCCAAGCCGCCTGACCGATACCATTGCGGCACACCCCCTCCACGAAGGGAACGCCGCCATGAGCGACCGCCAGCCCAGAGGCATCGACCGCGCCATCCAGGAAGCCGAAGCCCGCGGCGACTTCACCGACCTCCCCGGCGCCGGCAAACCCCTCCCCGGCATCGGCGCCCCCCTCCACGACGACTGGTGGCTCCGCCAGCAGGCCACCCGCGAGCACATCGGCCTCGACGCCCTCCCGCCCGCCCTCCGCCTCGCCAAAGAACGCGAAGACCTCCCCGCCCGCCTCGACGCGCTGGCGGACGAGGCCGCGGTGCGGGCGGCGGTGGAGGAGCTGAACGTGCGCATCCGCAAGGCGCTGATCGGCCCGGTGGACGGGCCGCCGCTGCGGTTCGGGCTCATCGACGCCGACGAGGCGGTCGCGGCCTGGCGCTCGCGCCGGTAGCGGCGCGCACCACACCCGCTTGACAGTGTCTAGTTCTCGGCGCATCCTTAACTTGACACTGTCAAGACCGGCTCGCGCCGCCCCACCGAAGGCACGCCCATGGCACCCATCATCACGCTCACCGCCGCCACGCTCCTGGCCCGCCTCACCGGGCTCCTCGGCTTCGACGCCCTCGACGACTGGCAGCTGTGCCTGCGCATCGGCCTCGCCGCGATGTTCGCCCTCACCGGCGCGGTGCACTTTGTGCCGAAGTTCCGCGACGACATGGTTCGCATGATCCCCGAGCGCCTGCCCGCGCCCGCCCTCCTCGTCGCCGCCACCGGCGTCCTCGAGCTCGCCGGCGCCGCCGGGCTCCTCGTCCCCGCGACCGCGACCGCCGCCGCGGTCTGCCTCGCGCTCCTGCTCGTGGCCATGTTCCCGGCGAACTACTCCGCCGCCCGGCGCGGCGTCCCCCTCGCCGGCAAGCCCGCCACGCCGCTCGGCATCCGCACCGCCGAGCAGGTCCTCTTCATCGGCCTGTGCGTGCTCGCGGCCCTCTGACGGGCCCGGGCGAGGAGACGACGAAGGCCCGGACCCCCACCGGGTCCGGGCCGTGCCCACACCTATAACGCTACCGCGCGCCCCAGCGTCAGATACGCGAACCCGAGCACACCGCGGTGACCCCGCAGCCACCAGGCACGATGCGCGTCAGCGGCCGCTCGGATCTCCGCGGCCCGCGGATCGCCGGGGTGCTGCTGCAACCAGACCTCCTTGTCCGCCAGGAACTCGGACTCGAAGTCGTCCCATTCGGACTGCTCGATGGACTCGACGCGCAAGGGCCGCAACCCGACCTCCACGGCGGCGTCCACCAGGTCCGGCAGGAGCGGGAAGTCCCCGGCCCCGGTGCCCGGCCACATCGCCGCCAGCTGCGCCTCCGTCGGCACCCGCTCCCACACGCCGTCGCCGAACACCAGGCGCCCGCCCGGCTTCACCAGGGGGTACAGGGCCGCGATCGCCTCCGGGCCGGTCCCGAACGCGTGCGCCGCCCCGATGCAGATCACCAGGTCGGCCGGTTCGGTCCAGTCCGACCCCTGGTACTCCACGAACTCGACCCGGTCGGCGATCCCGCGCCGGGCCGCCCCGGCGCGGCCCCGCTCCAGCAGCTCCACGTCCGAGTCGATCCCCACCGCCCGCGCGCCGGGGACCCGCTCGGTCACCCGCTGGAGCAGCTCGCCCCACCCGCACCCGATGTCGAGGATCGTCTCCGGCGCGACCGCCGCGCACTCCTCGACCTGCCGGTCGAAGCGCCACGCGGCGATGGGGGAGTTGCAGTCCAGATGGCCGTACCGCGACGGCCCGTCATGAGAAGTCATCGCCGGGACCGTACCAGCGATCGCCGCCCCGGTCGACCGGATAACCTCACCCGCATGATCACCGTGCACGCGTACCTCTGGGCGCAGCCCGACCGCCTCGACGCCTACCGCGAGGGCCTGCGCGCGCTCCAGGCCTCCACCCTCGCCAACGACGCCGGCTGCCTCGCCTACCACTTCTGGGAGAGCGTCACCGAACCCGGCGCGTTCGTCTGCGTCGAAGCCTGGACCGACCGCGCCGCGCTCCAAGCCCACCTCGACGCGCCCCACCACCGGGCCGGCTCCGCCGCCCTCGACGCCCACCGCGCCCGCCCCGCCGACGTCCGCATCTACGAATCCGACCCCATCAACCTCTGATGTCACACCCGGATGCCACACTCGCACCCATGACCGACCTCAAGACCACCCTCCAGCGGTACCTCCAGGGCGCCCGCGAAGCCCTCCTGTGGAAGCTCGACGGCCTGGGGGAGTACGACCTCCGCCGCCCGCTCACCCCCACCGGCACCAACCTCCTCGGCCTCGTCAAGCACTCCGCCGCCACCGACGCCGAGTACTTCGGGGTCGTCTTCGACCGGCCCTTCCCCGACCCGCCCGCCTGGTTCGCCCTCGTCGAGTCCGTCCCCAACATCGAGATGTGGGCGACCGCCGACGAGACCACCGCCGACATCACCGGCCTCTACCGGCGCGTCTGGGACCACTCCAACGCCACCGTCGACGCCCTCGACATCGACGCCGCCGGCACCGTCCCCTGGTGGCCCGCCGACCGCAACACCGTCACCCTCGGCGAAATCCTCGTCCACATGACCGCCGAGACCAACCGCCACGCCGGGCACGCCGACATCGTCCGCGAGACCATCGACGGCGCCGCAGGCCTGAACGAGCGCAACTCCAACCTCCCGCCCGCCGACCAGTACGACTGGCCCGCCTACCGCGACCAGGTCGAGCAGGCCGCCCGCACCGCCGCCGGCGAGTAGGGGCGCCGACGCGGCGCACTCCCCGCGCCGAGCCGGTGCCCGGCGGCACGCCCACGTCGCCGACGAATCCGAGGGCGAGATCCCTGCCGCGGCCGGGTCAGCCGCTGCCGAGCACCGGTTCCAGGTAGGCACCCAGGGCCCGTTTCACCTCGGCCGCGACCTTCGGCAGGGCCTCCTCGCTCGCGCCGATGACCATCGGCAGCAGGCCCCTGAACATGTGGATCGCGACCTCGACCGCCAGCCGCCGCTCGTCGTCCGGCAGGTCGGGGACCCGCGCCGCGAACAGCCCGTCGAGGCGGTCGAACATCAGCCGCTGCGCGGGGCGCTTGGCCGCCGCCAGCTCCTCGGTCACGCCCGGATCCGCCAGCAGCGCATGGAATCCCGGGTTCGCCCGGTCGAACGCGATGATGGGGTCCACCACGCGGTCGAGCAGCGCGGGCAGCGGCAGCCCGGCCGCGTCTGGCCCCGACGCGGCCCCCTGCGCCTCCTGCAGCCGCGCGACGTAGCGGGCCATGAGGGCCTCGGCGATCTCCTGCTTGTTCGTGAAGAACTGGTACAGCGTGCCCGGCGACGCCCCCGCGCGCGCCGCGATCGCGTTGGTGCTCGCCCTCGTGAAGCCCTGCTCGGCGAAGACCGCCGCGGCCGCGTCCAGCAGTTCGGCCATGCGCTTCTCACCCCGGGCCTGCCGCTTCCTGGCGGGCTTGGCCGTGTCCTCGGTCACCGGACTCCCTTCCACCTTGCTAATACGAGTCATCGCTCGTATTTTTAATGCGAGCGCTCACTCGTATTCTCAGTCTACGCCGGTCGGGAGACCCCATGACCTCCACCGCTCCGCCGCGCGAGGCCACGCCGATGCACCGCCTCGGCCGCCTCGCCTCCAACCGCAGCGGCACCATCCTCGTCACCGCCCTGCTCCTCCTCATCGCCGCGGGCCTCATCGGCTCCGGCACCATGAACGCCCTCGTCCTCTCCCGCTTCGAAGCCCCCGGCTCCGAAGCGATCACCGCCGGCGAGACCCTCGACCGCGAATTCGGCGCCGGCTCCGCCAACCTCCTCCTCCTGGTCACCGCCGCCGACGGCGACGTCGACTCCGCCGCCAGCACCGCCGCGGGAGCCGCCCTCGCCGCCGAACTCGCCGAGACCGACCACGTGCGCACCGTCCAGTCCTACTGGGACGCACGCTCGCCCACCCTGCGCAGCGAGGACGGCACCCAGGCCCTCGTGGCCGCCTACCTCCCCGGCGACGCCACCGTCGTCCGCGAGGAGATCCTCCCGCAGCTGAAAGCGGACTTCACCCGCACCGGCACCCACATCGACGTCGCGGTCGGCGGCTCCGACGAGCTCTTCCGCGAAGCCGCCCAACTCGCCCGCGAGGACTTCCTGCTCGCCGAGGCCATCGTCATCCCCGGCCTGCTCGTCCTCCTCATCGCCCTCTACCGGCGACCGGTCGCCGCGCTCCTCACCATCGGAGTCGGGCTCTTCGCGCTCGCCCTCTCCCTGGCCGCCATGCGCGCCGTCGCCGCCGCCACCGAGGTCTCCACGTTCGCCGCGAACCTCATCCTCGTGATGAGCATCGGCCTCGCCGTCGACTACTGCCTGTTCATCGTCAGCCGCTTCCGCGAGGAGTCGGCACGGCACGACCGCGCCGAAGCGCTCGCCCGCACGGTCGCCAGCGCCGGCCGCACCGTCGTCTACTCCGCCGTCACCGTCGCCGCGAGCCTCTCGGTGCTGCTGCTCATGCCCTTCCCGTTCCTGCGCTCCTTCGGATACGCCGGGATCGTGGTGCCCCTCGCCGCGGTCATCGGCGCCGTCCTGGTCCTCCCCGCCGCCCTCGCCCGCTGGGGCGACCGCGTCCTGCGCCCCCGCCCCGCCCGGCCCCTGGAGACCGGCCGGTGGTTCCGCCTGGCGACGGCGGTCATGCGCCGCCCCGTCCTGTGGGGCGCGGCCGCGCTCGTCCTGGTCGGCGTCCTCGCCTCCCCGCTCGCCGGCGTCCGCTTCGGCGTCCCCGACGAGCGGGTGCTCCCCGAGGACGCGCCCAGCCGCATCGTCTCCGACCAGATCTCCGCCGGCTTCGCCGCCGAGGAGAGCGACGCGCTGCTCCTCCACCTCGACGGCGCCGACGAGGCCGCGCTCGCCGCCTACGCCGCCGACCTCTCCGCAGTGGACGGCATCGCCCAGGTCGACTCGGCCGCCGGCCGCTTCGTCGACGGGCTCGCCGTCGCAGGCGGGGACAGGGGCCGCTTCGCCTGGAGCGGCGACGCGACCTGGCTCTCGGCCGTGCCCACCGTCGAGGCCATGCGCGCCGACCCCTACGCCATGGTCGGCCAGGTGCGGGCACTCGAAGCGCCCTTCGACGTCGCCGTCTCGGGCTACCCCGCCGACCTCGCCGACTTCCGCGACGCCCTGCTCGACCGGCTCCCGCTCGTCCTCGGCCTCATCGTCCTGGTCACCTTCACGATCCTCTTCCTCATGACCGGCAGCCTCATCGCACCGGTCAAGGCCACCGTCCTCAACGCGCTGTCGCTGTCGGTCATGTTCGGGGCGCTCGTGTGGGTCTTCCAGGACGGCCACCTGTCCGGCCTCATCGGGTTCACCCCGCAGGGCTCGTTCGAACCGAGCATCCCGATCCTCATGTTCTGCATCGCCTACGGCCTGTCGATGGACTACGAGGTGTTCATGCTCTCGCGCATCAAGGAGGAGCACGACCGCACCGGCGACCGCACCGCCTCGATCGCCGTGGGACTCCAGCGCTCGGCGCCGCTCGTCACCGCCGCGGCCCTGGTCCTGGCCTTCACGTTCGCGGTCTACGCGACCGGCGACGTGGTCTTCCTCCAGATGCTCGGCGTCGGCATGGCACTCGCGGTCGTCGTGGACGCCACGGTGATCCGCGGTGTCCTGCTGCCCGCGCTCATGCGCCTGACCGGCCGCGCCAACTGGTGGGCGCCCGCACCTCTGCGGCGACTCCACGACCGCATCGGCCTCCGCGACTAGGACACGCAGCACGGGGCCCGGCGAACACCGGGCCCCGAACCAGACAAACCACCCACGCACCGACGCGGGGGAGTACTACTCCGTCACGCGCTCCCCACCCGACCGCGCCTCACTCGAACGCGCCCCGTCCGACCGTGCCCCGTTCCGCGCCTCCGCCGCGACCGCCCGCTCGCGCCACGACCCCGCCTCACCACGCGACTCCGCCAGCGCCGCCTCGGCCGCCTCCAGCCGCGACGCCAGCACCCGCTGATCCGCCACCGCACCCGCGAACTCGCCCTGCAACCGCGACAGCGCCTCCGACCGCTCCACCGCCGCCGCCGACGCGTGCTCCGCGTCCCGGCGCGCCACCGCCAGCTCCGCGAGCAGCGACTCCACCCGCGACCGCTCACCGTCGCGCTCCACCATCACCGCCGACACCCGCGCCTCGGCCCGCTCCAGCGCCGCCTCACCGGCCCGCAGCGCCTCCGCCGCCTCCGCGGCCACCGCATCCGCCCGCGTCCGCGCCGACTCCGCCTCGCCACGCGCCTGCACCGCCACCAGCTCGGCCTCCTCACGGGCCGCCACCGCCGCGTCCCGCTCCACGACCGCGCCCGCGGCCGCCGTCCGCGCCACCGCCGCCTCCTCGACAGCCGCATCGCGATCCGCCACCGCCGCCGCGGCCTCGGCCAGTGCCCGGCCCGCCTCCTCGCGGGCGGCCTCGGCCTCCCGCACCGCCGACACCCGCGCCGCCACGGCCTCCTTCGCCCGCGCCTCACCCGCGGCCGCCACCGCCGACACCCGCTCGACCTCCGCCAGCGCGCCCGCGACCTCCTCGCGCAGCGCACCCGCCCGGGCCGCGACCTCGTCGCGCTCGGCCCGCGCCGCCGCCACCGCACCGGCCGCGTCCGACCGCACCTCCGCGATCCGCGCCTCGACCTCCGCCGGGTCCGTCTCCGCCCGCAGCGCCTCCGCCAGCGGGGCCAGCGCCGACGACATCGACTGCTCGATCTGCTCGTACAGCTCCTCGGCCCGCGCCAGCGCGCCCTCCAGTCCCGGCGTCGACCGGCGCAGCTCGCGCTGGCGCTTGGCCTGGGAGGCGCAGTCGCCGTCGGCGCAGTACAGGCGCGGGCGGCCGCGGCCGGGCTGCTGCGGGATCGGCGTCCCGCACCGCTTGCACAGCGTCACGAGCTTCGGGTTGGTCTGGGCGGTGGCATCTGTTTTCGTCATGCCCACATCCTAACATTATTTATTTCCGGTATTGATATTTAAATAATAGAAAAACAGGCGTGTCTCCCCCGGATGCATAACTCACGAGAAGTGCCGTTCCCGCAAGTTATGAATGTGGCGGCCCTGTGACGACCTACTGGATCCCGGCGGCCCGTTCGTCGGGTCGGTGGCCCTTTCGGCGCGATCGGCCCGCCGAGGCCGGTTCGGGCCCGCAGGGGTGATCTAGACTCGCGAAGATCCTGAAGCAGATTCCGTGGAGATGGAGCGACCCCTGTGAACGAGACGATGCGTGCGGTGACCCAGTCGGTGCTGGGCGGGACCGAGGTCCTGCGGCTCGAGGACGTGGCGCGGCCCGAGCCGTTCTACGGCGAGGTGCTGGTGCGGGTGCACGCCGCGAGCCTGAACCCGGTCGACCCGGCGGCGCGCGAGATCGGCCTGTACATCGGCGAGCCGCCGTTCACGCTCGGCTGGGACGTCTCGGGCACCGTGGCGGCCGTCGGCATCGGCGTCACGAGGTTCAAGGTCGGCGACGAGGTGTTCGGCATGCCGCGGTTCCCGCACCGCGCCGGCGCGCACGCCGAGTACCTGACGGCCCCGGCCCGCGACCTCGCCTTGAAGCCGGCGTCGCTGTCGCACGTCGAGGCCGCGGCGCTGCCGCTGACGGGCCTGACCGCCTGGCAGGCGCTCGTCTCCCGCGCGAGGCTCGAAAAGGGACAGAAGGTGCTCATCCACGCCGCGGCGGGCGGGATCGGGCATCTCGCGGTGCAGATCGCGAAGACGCTGGGCGCGTACGTGATCGGGACCGCGAGTGCGGGGAACCGGGAGTTCGTGCTGGGTCTGGGCGCCGATGAGGTCGTCGACTACCGGGGTGAGGACTTCACCGAGCTGGTGAGCGATGCGGACGTGGTGTTCTCGACGCTCGGCGGCGACGTGGCGGCCCGGTCGGTGTCGGTGCTGCGCGACGGCGGGACGCTGCTGCAGATGCACTACTCGACGCGGGACGCCGTGTTCCCCGATGCGGTCGCGCGCGGGATCGACACGCGGTTCCAGCTGGTGGAGCCGGATGCGCAGGCCCTGGAGGCGCTGGCGGACCTGGTGGAGGCGGGGCGGTTGCGGGTGCACGTGGCGCGGGAGTTCGCGCTGGAGGAGTTCGCTGCGGCGCATGCGCTGATGGAGGCGGGCGGGTTCGCGGGGAAGCTGGTGTTCCGGCTGGTCTGAGCGGCTGCTCCCCCGGGGTTCGGGATTCGGCTGTCGGTGGGGGTGCGCGCTGCGACGATGGCGGTAGATCGGGCGGAAGGAGTCCTCTGATGGGTTCGATCCTCAATCCGTACGTGTCGTTCGACGGGAACGCGCGCGAGGCGATGGAGTTCTACCAGTCGGTGCTGGGCGGTGAGTTGCACGTGACGACGTTCGGCGAGTCGGGGGTGCCGGACGCGCCTGCCGAGCAGGTGATGCACGCGCAGCTGACGTCGTCGGCGGGGTTCACGGTGATGGCGTCGGACACGCCGCCGGGGATGCCGTACGTGCCGGGGCAGAACATCGCGATCAGCCTGTCGGGCGACGACGGGGACGCGCTGCGCGGGTACTTCGCGGGGCTGTCGGAGGGCGGGTCGGTGAACATCCCGCTGGAGCGGCAGATGTGGGGCGACGAGTTCGGGGCCCTGGTGGACCGGTTCGGGATCGGGTGGATGGTGAACATCGCCGGGAGCGGCTCCCCCGGGTAGATCGGCGTGGAGGACGGTGGGCGGGACTGCGGTCCCGCCCACCGTTGCTTGCGGGAATCGTTCAGTTGACGCCGCGCGGGAGGCGCCAGTAGGCGAGGGCGAGGAGGACGGCGGCGAGCGCGAGGGCGCCGGCGAGTTCGATCCACTGGAACGTCCAGTAGCGGTCGGCGGGGTGGTAGGTGACGTCGAAGTGGGCGCCGAACTGGGACATGCACTCCCCCGGCGGGCCGCCGGGGTCGCAGTCGGCGATGGTGTCGCTGGTGATGGGGTCGCCGGAGGCGTCGGTGACGTCCATGTAGTCGGAGACGACCCAGGCGCCGGGGAGGCGCAGGCCCTGGAGGGTGGCGCCGTCCTCGCCGACGTTGAAGGAGTCGATGTCGCCGGCGGCCTCGGCTTCGGCGAGCGTCATGTCCTCGGTGACCGGTTCCTGGTAGTGGGGGCGCAGGAGGGTCGCGGCGGCGAGCTGGACGGCGAGGAACGCGATCATGGTGGCGGTGACGGCGACGAGGGTGCGGCGGGCGAGCAGGCCGGCGGTGAGGCCGATCGCGAAGGCGAGGACGGCGTAGCCGAGGGGTGCGAGGTTGCGCGCGGAGAACACCAGCGCGGTGAAGCGGTCGTCGACCAGGTCGTCGTAGGGTGCCGCGGCCCAGGTGAGGAGGCCGGCGAGGGCGGCGGTGAAGACGAGGGCGGCGCCGCCGACGACGGCGGTCTTGGCGGTGAGCCAGCGGCGGCGGGTGACCGACTGGGTCCAGGCGAGGCGGTGGGTGCCGGTCTCGATCTCGCGGGCGATGAGGGGCGCGCCCCAGAGCGCGCCGACGAAGCCGGGGGCGGCCATGACGAGGAGTCCGGCGAGGAGGATCTTGGTGCCGTACTCGTTGGTCAGGAGGGTGCGGTAGGCGGCGTCGGTGCATTCGGTGGTGCAGCCGGTGACGGCGGCGTCGTAGAAGGAGCGCAGGTCGGCGCCGAGCCACAGGAGGAACCCGCCGATGAGGGCGAGCGCGGTGGCGGCGGCGATGGCGGGGGTGCGGAACTGCCGCCAGGTCAGCCAGATCATGAGCGGGTCTCCTGGAGGATCGGGGTGCCGAGTCCTTCGGCGCGGTGGAGGTAGGTGAGGACCATGTCCTCGAGGCCGATGGTCTCGGCGCCGGGGAGGTCGAGGGGTCGGCCGGTGGTGTTGTGGACGATGAGGGTGGATTGGCGCGGGGTGTGGTCGGCGGCGATGGGTTCGACGCCGGCGGGGAGGGTGTCGAGGGTGCCGCGGGGGCCGACGACGCGGTAGTGGTCGGCGGTGAGGTCGTCGATGTCGCCGGCGACCTGGACGCGGGATTCGGCGAGGATGACGAGGTGGTCACAGACGCGTTCGACGTCGGCGATGAGGTGGGAGGAGAGGACGACGGCGACGTCGAGGTCGGCGACGAACTCCATGAGGGACTGGAGGAAGGCGCGGCGGGCGAGGGGGTCGAGGGCGGCGACGGGTTCGTCGAAGATGAGCAGGTCGGGGCGTTTGGCGGCGGCGAGGGTGAGGGCGAGTTGGGCTTTCTGGCCGCCGGAGAGGCGTCCGGCCTTCTTCGCGGGGTCGAGGCCGATCTGGCGGATGCGGTCGGCGGCGGTGCGGCGGTCCCAGCGGGGGTTGAGCTTCTCCCCCAGGGTGAGGTGGTCGGCGACGGTGAGCTGGGTGTAGACGGGGGTGTCCTGGGCGACGAAGCCGACACGGGCGAGTTGCGCGGCGTCGGCGGCGGGGCGGTTGCCGAGGACTTCGATGGTGCCGCTGGTGGGGCGGATGAGCCCGGCGGCGAGGGCGAGGAGGGTGGACTTGCCGGCGCCGTTGGGGCCGACGAGGCCGACGATGCGGCCGGCGGGGAGGTCGAGGGTGGCGTCGGTGAGGGCGGGGTGGGAGCCGTAGCGCTTGGTGAGGGCGGTGGTGGTGATGACTGGGGTGTCCATGGTCCCTGCTTTCGGTCAGGTCTGTCTGATCGTGGTGGCGAAGAGGGCTTCGATGGCGTCGTCGTCGAGTCCGGCGGTGCGGGCGCGGGTGATCCAGCGGTGGAGGTCGGTCTTGAGTTCGGCGTGGGCGTCGAGGTCGCCGGCGGCGAGGGTGGCGGTGACGAAGGTGCCGCGGCCGGGTTTGGGGGCGACGAGGCCGCGGCGTTCGAGTTCGCGGTAGGCCTTGAGGACGGTGTTGGGGTTGATGGCGATCTTGGCGACGACCTGCTTGACCGTGGGCAGCTGGTCCCCCACGGTGAGCATGCCGAGTCGCAGGGCCTGCTGCACCTGGTGGACGAGCTGCATGTACGGGGCCACGCCGGAGCGCGGTTCGAGGTGGAAGTCGATCACAACTCACTCTATTTCACTAGGATGTTAGCACTATAGTGCTAGGAGGGTGGCACTGTCAAACCGCGGCGGGTCCCTGCGGCTATCTGCCCTGGTTGCGGGGGTGGTTGCGGGCGGCGCGCTCGTTGCCGAACTTGTACGCGCCGGTCCAGCGGGCCATGACGAGCTGGGGGTCGCCGACGTCGGCCTCGGCGAGGAACCGGGCGGCGCGGCCCCCGCGGAGGGTGGCCGCGGCGCGGCCGCGGTGGGTGATGACGACGGTCCCGTCGCCGCGCTCGCGGTAGTCGAACCCGGAGGGGGCGCTCACGCGGCGGCCTTCGCGCGGCGGGAGCGGGCGACGGCGATGGCCGCGGCGATGCCGCCGAGGAACCCGAACAGGTGCGCCTGCCAGGACACGTACGGGCTGGTGGGCAGGACGCCCCAGATGAGGGACCCGTAGACGAGGAAGACGAGCAGGGCGATGAGGAAGTCGCCGAGGCGGCGCATGACGATGCCGCGCGCCAGCAGGTAGCCGAAGAGGCCGAACACGACGCCGGAGGCGCCGACGGTGACCGAGTGCGCCGGGGAGATCAGCCACACGCCGAGTCCGGAGACCACGAGCGCGGTGCCGAGCGCGGCCCACATCCCGCGCCAGTCGCGCAGGGCGCAGACGACGCCCATGACGACGAGGGGGACGGTGTTGGCGGCGAGGTGCGCGGCGTCGGCGTGGAGGAACGGGGCGGCGGCGATCCCGGGCAGGAGGCCGTCGAGGGTGCGCGGGGTGATCCCCCACATCGTCAGGCGCGCGGGGAGGACGAGGTCGACGGCCAGGACGGCCCACAGGAGCGCGGCGAGGGCGCCCCAGGTGGCGAGGGCGCGGCGGAGGGGGTGCACGGGCCGGGGGCCCGCGGGCTGGACCGGGAGGGTCAATGCGGCTCCTCGCATGGAGTTCGGGTGGTGTGTGAAGCGTAGTCGGGGCCCGCACGCCGCGCCGAATCGATACGGAATCCGGATAGTATGGAACTCGTATCATCTGTCGTGAGGAGACCCCCGATGAAACTCGTCCTGGCCGCCGCCACCGGCGCGACCGGCCGCCTCGTCCTGGACCTGGCGCTCGCCGCCGGACACGACGTCACCGCCCTCGTCCGCTCCCCCGCCAAGCTTCCCGCGGGCGTCCCCAGCGTGCGCACCGACTTCGCGCACCCCGACCCCGCGGCCCTCGCGGACGCGACCGCCGGGGCCGACGCCGTCGTCTCGGCCCTCGGCGCGACCGGGAAGGGCGATGCGGGCGTCGCCCGGACCGGCACCGCCGCCCTCGTCGAGGCCATGCGCGCGAACGGGACCCGGCGCCTGGTCGTGCTCTCGGCCGCGCCCATCGGGACCGTCCCCACCCCGCAGCGCCCCGACAAGCCCCGCACCGACCCCGGCGACGGGCTCCTGCTGCGCCTGGCGACGCCGATCGTGAAGCGGGCGCTGGCCGACCACTACCGGGACCTGGCGCTCATGGAGGACGTCGTGCTCGACTCGGGTCTGGACTGGACGGTCGTGAGGCCGCCGCGGCTGACCGACGGGCCCGCGAAGGGCGCCTGGCGCACCGCCGCGGGCCGCAACCCGCGCAACGGGTGGACGATCTCGCGCGCGGACCTGGCCGCGGCGATGCTCGACGCCGCCGAGACCGGTGTGGGCGGGGTCGTGGGCGTGGCCTACTGACGGCCGGCGAGGCCGTCGGTCGCGGCGCGCCCGGCGGCCGCGATCCGGTCGACGAACGCGGCGATCACGGCGAGCTGCTCGGGGGTGAAGTCCGCGCACACCTCGGCGATCGCGGTGCGCAGCGGCTCGTAGAGGGCCCGGACCTCGGTGGCGCGGCCGGGGTCGGCCGTCAGGTGCACCGCGCGCCGGTCGGTCGGGACCCGGTCCCGCCGGATCCATCCGGCGGTCTCCAGGCGGTCGAGGACGCCGGTGACGGTGGCCGGGTGCAGGTCGGCGGCGCGGGCCAGCGCGGAGGGGGTGAGGGGGCCGGTGCGGGCGATGAGGTCGAGGCATTCGAGGTCGACGTCTTGGAGGCGGAGGCGGTCGGAGACCTGGCGGTTGAGGAGGCGGAGTTGGACGGTGAGGGCGCGCAGGAGTTCGGTGACGTGTTCGGTGTCGGTGGGCGCGGGCTGCATGGTGCCGTTCTCCTGCTGGTCGGGTCGGGGGTTCAGGATAGGCGAGGGGGCGGGTCGGGGGGTCTGGGTGGTAGGTTCGCGCGGTGGTGCTTAGGCTGTTGAGGTTTGTCGTGCCGGTGGCGGCCGCGGGTGCGGTGCTGCTGGCGGGTTGCGGTGCCGCTGAGGGCGGCTCGGAGGAAGGGGATTTGGACGTGGTGCAGATCAGTGACGGCGTCGAGGTGTCGGTGTCGGAGGACACGGGTTCGCGTCCGGTGGTGTCGGTGCCGTCGGATGCGGCGGCGCCGGGTGGGCTGTTCGTTCACGACGTGGTCGAGGGTTCGGGTGCGGAGGCGGTGGCCGGGGATGCGGTCGCGGTGCAGTACGCGGGGTTCAACTGGTCGAACGGCAAGGAGTTCGATGCGTCGTGGAACCGGGGGGCGCAGCCGTTCACGGTGTCGCCGTTGGGTTCGGCTCCGGTGATTCAGGGGTGGAACGACGGTCTGGCGGGGGCGCAGGTCGGTGACCGGCGTCTGATCGTGATCCCGCCGGAGCTGGGGTACGGTGCGGCGGGTGCGGGCGGTGTGATCGGTCCGAACGAGACGCTGGTGTTCGTGGTCGACGTGGTGTCGATCAACGGCAAGTCGTAGCGCAGTGGATGTGGAAGGGGCCGCCCGGTGGGCGGCCCCTTTTCTTGTGCGGTGTCAGCCTCCGGCGATGGAGGGGAGGATCTGGATGTCCTTGCCGGCGAGGGGGGTGTGGAGTCCTTGGAGGCGGCGGGACTCGTCGTCGCCGATGTAGACGTTGACGAAGCGGCGTAGTCGGCCGGATTCGTCGCGGAGGCGGCGGGCGAGTCGGGGGTGGGTGGTGTGGACGGCGTCGAGGAGGTCGGCGAGGGTGGCGTGCTCGTCGAGGTCGACGGTGAGGTGGCGGGCGCCGCCGCACTCGGAGGCGAGTGCGGCGGGGATCTTGACGTCGATGATCACGGGGTCACCATGGCGCGGACGCAGAGGACGTCGGGGAGGTGGGCGGTGACCTGGTGCCATTGTCCGTCGTCGGCGGCGGCGTAGACGTCGCCGCAGCGGGTGCCGAAGTACCAGCCGGGGTCGTCGGGGTCGCCGTCGGTGCAGGCGCCGTCGCGCATGACGGTGCCGTAGTAGTCCTCGTCGGGGAGGCCTTGGGACCAGGAGTGCCAGGTGTCGCCGCCGTCGGTGGTGCGCCAGGCGGCGATGCGGGCGCCGGGCGGGGTGCGGTCCATGGATTCGCCGACGGGCCAGGCGGTGACGGTGCCGGGTCGGGTGGGGTGGGCGACCATGGCGAATCCGAAGTTGGAGGGGAGGGTGGCGGAGATGTTGGTCCAGCCGCCGTCGGGTCCGGTGGCGCGGTAGGCGGGGCCGTGGCTCTGGGCGAAGAGGGTGCCGACGGCGTCGCGGGTGACCTTGTGGATGCACTGGCCGGATTCGGGGGCTTCGTCGGGGCCGTAGTCGACGGTGATGCCCTTGGTGATGCCGGTCCAGGTGGCGCCGTCGTCGTCGGTGCGGTAGATGCCGCCGGAGGAGATGGCGACGGTGAGTTTCTCGGGTTCGCCGGGGTGGGGGACGATGGTGTGGACGGCGGGGCCGCCGGCGCCGGAGGCCCAGGTGGTGTGCTGGGGGTGGTCCCAGAGGGCCTGGTTGAAGGTGAAGGTCTGGCCGCCGTCGTCGGAGGTCCAGAGGCTGGTGGGTTCGACGCCGGCCCAGACGCGGTCGCCGGGGCCGAAGGCGAGTTGCCAGATGCGTTTGACGGTGTTGGTCTCGGGGCTGTCGGGTTGGTCGACGCCGGCGGTGTCGGAGAAGTCGAGGGGCCGGTACGGGAGGTCCTGGGGGAAGGACATGGGGGCGTTCTCGGGTTCGTGCCAGGTGGCGGCGGCGTCGTCGGAGCGCCAGATGGAGGGGCCGAAGAAGGTGGAGGCGCCGATGAGGATGCGGCCGGTGGCGGGGTCGCAGGCGGCGGCGTATATCTCGGCGACGGCGGTGAAGCCGTCCTTGTCGAGTTTGGCGGGTCCGTCGACGGTCCAGTGGACGCGGTCGTCGCTGGTGGCGGTGAACAGGCCCTTGCGGGTGCCGATGAGGACGAGGTAGGCCATGGCGGGCTCCTTTGCCGTGCGGTGTGGCGCTTCGTTCCCATGGTCGCGCCTGGGTGTGACGTTTTCAGGCGGTTCGGCGGTTTCGGAGGTCGTCGGCGATGCGGGTGGCGGTCTGGTCGGGGGTGAGGCGGGTGTTGTCGACGACGGTGGTGGTGTCGGCGAGCCAGTCGCGGAGGGCGGTCTCGTAGGGGTCGCGGTGGTCGTGGCGCCATTGCCGGGCGGTGGGTTCGGCGGTGTCGTGGTCGACGCGGTGGGTGAAGGCGGTGCGGTCGGTGTGGAGGGTGTAGGCGTGGACGGGGATGCGGTGTGCGGCGAAGCCGTCCATGAGTTCGGTCCAGTAGTCGTGTTCGAGGACGGTCTGGGGGACGACGAGGGTGCCGCCGGCGTGGTCGAGGATCTGCCGGGCGGTCTCGACGGTGAGGCCGCGCCAGGGCGGGAGTTCTTTGAAGTCGTGGTGGGGCAGGTCGCCGATGACGCCGCGCAGGAGGTATCCGATCTGCTCGGGGTCGAAGAGGCGCGCGGGGAGCGCGGTCTGGAGGAGGCGGGCGGTGGTGGTCTTGCCGGAGCCGAAGGTGCCGTTGAGCCAGACGATCATTCGGGGGAATCTAGCAGAGGTGATCGTGTTCGGGTGGGCCTGATCGTGTTACGTTGCGGACGGATGGGGCACCCCGGCCGTGTCCACCTCCCGGTTCTCACTCCTGTAAGGACGAATGTGATGCGTGCCTCCCGTCTTGCCCTGTTCCTGTCCCCCGCGGTGCTGCTGGCCGCCGCCGGCTGCTCCGAGCTGTCGGACGCGATCGACGAGCTGCCTTCGGGCGGTGAGTCGGCGGCGCCGGCGGAGTTCTCCGACACCGCCCCGTTCCAGGTCGAGGTGGATCCGGCTGTGTTGACGGCCGACATCGAGGGCCTGGCGGTCGCCGAGGAGGAGAACGAGGGGTACGACCGGTCCCTGTTCCCGCACTGGAAGGACGACGACGGGAACGGGTGCGACGCCCGCGACGACGTCCTGGTCGCGCAGGAGCGGTCGGGGGCGTTGACGGAGGCCGACTGCGACGCGGCGATGACCGGTGAGTGGGTGTCGATGTACGACGGGGTGACCGTCACCGAGTCCGGTGACGTCGACATCGACCATTTCGTGCCGTTGAAGGAGGCGTGGGGGTCGGGGGCGTTGAACTGGACGACCGAGGACCGGCAGTCGTACGCGAACTGGCTGGGGAACTCCTGGCACCTGATCGCGGTGACGGCGTCGTCGAACCGGTCGAAGTCCGATCAGGACCCGGCGGAGTGGATGCCCGAGGACGAGGGCGTGTGGTGCGCGTACGTGTGGGCGTGGGTCGAGGTGAAGAAGGAGTGGTCGCTGACTGTGGACGAGGCGGAGCGGACGGCGCTGCTGGACTACGCCGCGGCGTGTTAGCCGGGGGGTGGGTCGTGTCGGGCCGGGGCGGTTCGCCCCGGCCCGGTCGCTGTGCGCGAACGGGTCTCGGCGGTGCGATCATGGGTGCTGTTCGTATGCGGTTCGTCGTGTCAGGAGTTGTCATGTCGTTTGCGGCGGTGGTCCGTCCGGTGATCGACCGGTTGCACGTGTCGGTGCGGCACGGGGCGTACGCGGAGGTCCGGGAGCTGTACGCGTCGCGGGGGCTGCGGCCGGGGGTGGAGATCGACGCGTTCTACGCGCTGCTGGACCATCCGGTGGACGAGGCGGCGCTGGCGGCGCGGATGGTGTACTTCGGGTTCGATCCGGACGCGGAGGAGGCCCGGGGCCTGGTGGCGCGGTCGCAGGGCTGCTGGTCGCTGACGGCCGCGGGCCGCGAGGTGGTGGTGGAGGTCGACCGGGTGTTCACCGCCGCGGCGGAGCGCCTGTGGGGGTACCGGCCGATCGCGACGATGCCGGGGGCCGCGGGCATGGAGGTCGCGGTGGCGCTGCTGGGGCGGCTGCTGGAGGCGGGGCAGGCGAGCGGCGGCCCGGTGTTCCGGGCCATGACGCCGGTGTGGGAGCCGGTGGGCGCGTCGGCGGCGCAGCGGCTGGTGTCGCGGCTGGAGGCGCTGCGCCACCACCGGGCGGACGCGCACCGGGCGGCGTGGGGCGCGGCGGGGCTGACCGTCGACGAGATGAAGGCGCTGCAGCCGGGGCCGGTGCGCGAGGCGGTGGAGGCCGAGACGAACCGGCTCGACGCGCCGGTGTACGAGGCCCTCGACGCGCAGGAGCGGTTGACGCTGCTGGGGGTCCTGGGAGCGCTCGGGGACGGGCTGCGGCAGCCGCGCGAGTAGGGTTCGCGTCATGGTTGACGCGAAGTGGGAAGCGCGGTGCGCGGCACTGTGGGAGCGGCTCGACACGATGGGCCGCGAGGAGTTCGCGGCCGCGATGCGCGCGCTGGCGGCGGAGTGCGACGACGAGGCGGTCGGCTGGTTCGAGGTCGGGGGCGCGCTCGACTCGACCGGGTTCACCGAGGAGGCCGTCGGCTGCTACGAGCGGGCGGTCGCGGCGGGCCTGTCGGGCGTGCGCCGGCGCCGGGTGTCGATCCAGATGGCGTCGTCGCTGCGCGAGACCGGACGGCCCGAGGAGGCTTTGGCGATGATCGCCGAGGAGCGCGGGCGCGGTTCGGACGCGTACGACGGGGCGCTGGCGATGTGCGAGGCGCTGACGCTGGCGAAGCTGGGCCGCGACCGGGAGGGCCTGTCGGTGGCGCTGGAGGCGCTGGCCCCGCATCTGCCCCGGTACCAGCGGTCGACGGTGAACTACGCGCGGGGCCTGGTCGGCCTCGGTCCGGTCGGCTGATGCGGTTCCTGGCGGTGCCGGGGCGGGGCGTGCCGCTGCCGGGCCACTGGCAGCGGGAGTGGGCGGCCCGCCCGGGGTGGGCGTGGGCGCCGGAGCCGCCCGGTCCCCCGGTCGTGTTCGCCGAGCGGGTGGCCGCGCTGCAGGCGGCGGTCGCGGCGTCGTTGGAGCCGGTGGTCCTGGTGGCCCATTCGGCGGGGTGCGTGACGGTGGCGACGTGGGCGCTCGCCCACGGGCCGGGGCCGGTGCGCGCGGCGCTGCTGGTGACGCCGCCGTTCCTGCGGGAGGAGCCGGTGCCGATGGCGCCGCTGCCGTTCCGGTCGCTGGTGGTCGCCTCCAGCGACGACCCGTACTGCACGCCGGAGGGGGCGGCGGCGTACGCGCGGGCGTGGGGCGCGGAGCGGTTCGACGCCGGTGCGGTGGGGCATCTGGACGCCAAGACCGGGTTCGGGCCGTGGCCGGAGGGCGAGCGGCTGGTCGCGGCCCTGGCTACGGGGTGAGGGCCAGGGCGAGCGCGGCCCGCTCGGCCTCGCCGGCGGGCGGGAGCCGGTGGAGGCGGAAGCCGTACTCGGTGTAGGCGTCGAGGTGGATCCGCTCAAATTCGCGGGCCTGGTCGAGGCTGATGCGGCGCACGGGCGTCGGGGTGATCCGGTCGAGGAGGTCGACGAAGAGGACGTCGGGCCGGTACAGGCCGGCGGTGCGGGCGAGCTCGGCGGCGAGGACGGGCCCGACGGGGTGGCCGAGGAAGCGGGCCAGGGCCAGGGTGCAGACCGGGGAGCGGTCGAAGTACTGGACGGGGCCGGGCAGGTGGTCGGCGGCGGCCTGGCGGTCGCGCTGGAGGGCGGCGACGCGCTCGCAGAACCCGGGCTGCGTCCAGGGGCTGCGGTCGCCTGCGGCCTGCGCGGCGGTGATGAGGTCGGTGGCGGCCTCGGCGACGACGGTGTGCCCGGCGGCCGCGAGGCGGGCGGCGACGGTGGTCTTGCCGGCGCCGGGCGCGCCGGTGAGGATGTAGCGGCGCATCCGGGGTCCTTACAGGTCGGCGGCGGCGGTGACGACGGTCCGGTCGGTGCCGGCGAGGTGGGGTGCGAGCCGGGAGGCGGCCCGGCGGTACAGGGCGCAGGCGGTGCGGGCGGCGGCCTCGGGCCCGGCGGGGGCGAGTCCGGCGGCGGTGTCCCAGTCCGCGGCCCAGCCGGGCCCTTCGGCGGCGGCGAGGGCGTCCCAGAGGTCGTTCTCGGAGCCGTAGAGGAGCCGGTTCGCGGCGGCCATGGGGACGGCCAGCGCGAGGGTGAGGATGAGGCGGTTGGCGGCGGCGGCGCGGGCCCGGCCCTGGGCGAGCATCCCGTGGACTTTGTGGACCTCTTCGGCGAGGCCGACGAGTTCGCCTGCGGCCCACCGGTCGGGGTCCTCGACGCGGTCCCACGTCCATGCGTCGGCTCGGGCCTTGAGGTCGCGGAGGACGCCGTCGGGGTCGTGGAGGAGGCGGGCGGTGCGCCAGGCGGGGACGGCGGCTCCGGCGTCGCGGGGCCGGGTCAGGGCCGCGGCGAGGTCGTCGGGGGCGGCGCGGGTGAGGGTGACCATGCGGCCTTCGACGTGGAGGACGCGGGTGCCGGGGCCGGTGGCGGCGGCGGCGATGAGGTCGATGTCGGAGTGGGGGTGGTCGGTGCCGGTGGCGACGGAGCCGACGAGGGCGACGGCGAGCGCGTCGGGTTCGGCCCCGGCGACCGCGGCGGCGATGGCGAGGGCGTGGTCGCGGTGGTGCATCCGGGGAGTATGCCCGGCGGCGGGGTGCGCGTCGAGCCGTTTACGCGACGGACTTGTAGTACGCGATCTTGCCGAGGAGGTAGTCGCGTTTGGCGACGAGGTCGTCCATGCGGGCGTCGACGGCGGTCTTGTGGGTCTCCAGGAGGGCGATGCGCTCGGCGATGGTGTGGTCGCCGTCGCGGACGAGGGTCGCGAAGCGGTGCATCTGCTCGACGGGCATGCCGGTGTCGCGCAGGCATTTGAGGACGCCGAGCCATTCGAGGTGCTCGTCGGTAAAGCGGCGCTGGCCGGTGGTGGTGCGGGCGATGTCGCCGATGAGGCCGATGCGCTCGTAGTAGCGGAGGGTGTCCATGGTGAAGCCGGAGCGGCGGGCGCATTCGCCGATGGTGTACGTGTCGACGGAGGTGGTGTTCACGCCTGCCGAGGATAGTCGCCGCCGCGGCGGCGGCGGCGGGTGGGCCGTGGCCTGCGGGTTTGCGTTGGAGTCCACTCCAGGTCCTAGCGTCGTCGGCGTAGGCATCGACGAGAGGGGACCGCTGTGGAGCGGATCGCATTGGGGCCGGACGCCATCGGGGTGTCGCGGCTGTGCCTGGGGGCGATGGCCCTGGGCACGCAGCAGGACGAGGCGCTGAGCTTCGCGATCCTGGACCGGTTCGTGGAGCTGGGCGGCAATTTCATCGACACCGCCAACTGCTACATGTTCTGGGAAGGGGACGGCACCGGGGACCAGTCGGAGCTGCTGCTGGGCCGCTGGTTCGCGGCGCGGGGCAACCGCGACGAGGTGGTGCTGGCGACGAAGGCCGGGCGCCGGCCGGTGTTCTTCGGCGGGGGCATGGACCATTCCGAGCCGCTCTCGCGGGAGCGGATCGGGGCGGCGCTGGAGGAGTCGCTGCAGCGGCTGGGGACCGACCGGGTGGACCTGTTCTGGTCCCACCGCGACGACCGGGACACGCCGCTTGCGGAGACCGTCGCGGGCTTCGGCGACGCCGTCGCTTCGGGGAGGGCCCGCATGGTCGGGGCGTCGAACCACACCGCGTGGCGCGTCCAGCAGGCCCGCGGGGTCGCCGAGGCGGCCGGCGCCGCGGCGTACACGGCGATGCAGAACCGGTACTCGTACCTGAAGCCGCGCCCGGACGCGCGCCTGCCCGAGGGCGGGCACGTGCACGCGGCGCCGACGGACCTGGACTTCATCGCGAGCACGCCGGGCACGGCGATGCTCGCGTACTCCTCGCTCCTGTCGGGCGCGTACGTGAAGAAGCCCCTCGGGGAGCACTACGCGCACCCGGGGACCGACGCGCGGCTGCGGGTCCTCGACGAGGTCGCCGCCGAGACGGAGGCGACGCGCAACCAGGTGGTCCTGGCGTGGCTGGCCGGCCATGACGCGCCGCTGATCCCGCTGGTCGGGGTGTCGTCGGTCGCGCAGCTGGAGGAGGCGGCCGCCGGGGTGGCGCTCAAGCTCGACGCCGGGCAGCGCGAGCGCCTGAACGCCGCGGCCTAGCGCCGTCCGGGCCCGTCCGCTCGCAGGTCGGGCGGGCCCGGGTGTCAGCCGAGGAAGGAGAGCCGGACGGTCCGGTCGGGGTTGTCGCGGTTGGTGTCCACCAGGAGCACCGACTGCCACGTGCCCAGGGCGAGCCGTCCGGCCACCACCGGGAGCGTCGCGTGCGGGGCGACCAGGCCGGGCAGGACGTGGTCGCGGCCGTGCCCGATCGACCCGTGCTGGTGGCGCCACCGGTCGGTGCGCGGCAGGAGGTCCCCGAGGGCGTCCAGGAGGTCCTCGTCGGACCCGGCGCCGGTCTCGATCACCGCGATCCCGGCGGTCGCGTGGGGCACGAACACGTTCAGCAGGCCCTCGCGGGCGCCGATGGAGGACAGGAAGCCCTCGCACTCGCCGGTGAGGTTGCGGACCGACTCGCGCCGTCCGGTGTGGACCTCGAGGGTCGTGGTGTGGAACGCCGAGCTCATGGGCCGATCCTCCCACGCCGCAACGCCACCGATCCGGTGAGCCGGGCCTTACCGGACAGTGAGCGCTTGCCGCCGGGCCCGGCCCGGACGTCGGCCCCGTCGATTAGGGTGGGGTCCATGGCAGGCAGCGGCACGGCAGGGAACGCGTTGACCGGGATCGACTGGAGCGACCGCACGGTCGCCGTCTCCCCGAACGCGGACCCGTACCGCGCCTACCTCGACTCCCTCGGCTCGGCCGAGTCGCGCCGCACCATGCGCGGGTGCCTCGACCGCATCGCGCAGCTCCTCTCCGGCGACCCCGCCACCACCGGCGAGGGCCAGCCCTGGCACCTGCTGCGCTACGAGCACACCTCCCGGCTGCGCGCGGCCATGATCGACGCCGGCTGGTCCGGCGCCTACGTCAACAAGCACCTCGCGGCCCTGCGCCGCGTCCTCAAGGAGGCGTGGCGCCTCGACCTCATCGCCGCCGACGACTACCAGCGCGCCTGCGACCTCCAACCGGTCAAGGCCACGCGGCTGCCGGTCGGCCAGCAGGTCGACGGCGAGGCCCTCGGCGCCGCCCTGTACGCCTGCGACGCCGACCCCGGCCCCGCCGGCGCCCGCGACGCCGCCGTCCTGGCGACCCTGTACTCCACCGGGTGCCGCCGCTCCGAGATCGCCTCCATGCGCCTGGTCGACTACGACCGGGCCGAGCGCGCCATCCGCATCGTCGGCAAGGGCAACAAGGAGCGCGCCGTCTACGTCACCGAAGCGGCCCAGGCCCGCATCGAGCGGTGGATGGCCGTGCGCGGCAACACCCCCGGGGCCCTGTTCTGCCCCATCAACAAGGCCGGGACGCTCCGGCGCACCGGCAGCCAGCTGTCGGGCATGACCGGGCAGGCCATCGCCGACCTCCTCACCAAGCGCCTGGTCGAGGCCGGCCAGCGCCGCCACACCCCCCACGACTTCCGCCGCACGTTCATCGGCGAGCTCCTCGACGCCGGCGTCGACCTGGCCATCACCCAGTCCCTCGTCGGCCACGCCTCCCCCGCCACGACCGCCCGCTACGACCGGCGCCCGGCCCGGCGCTCACGCGAGGCGGTCGACCGGCTCCAGCTCCCCGAATCGTGATGTCGGTTTCTGGCTAGCCGTTGCCGCCCCCGGCGGGCAAGCTGGACGCATGGCGGATCTTCAGATACTCGGCAACGAGGAGCAGCTCCAGGCCGCGGTCGCCGGACGCGACGCGCGCTTCGACGGCTGGGTGTTCCTGGCCGTCACCTCCACGCGCATCTACTGCCGGCCCTCGTGCCCGGCGGTGAAGCCCAAGCGCGAGCACCAGCGGTTCTACGCGTCCGCCGCGGCTGCGCAGGACGCGGGGTACCGCGCGTGCAAGCGGTGCCGGCCCGACGCGTCCCCCGGGTCCCCCGCGTGGGACTGGCGCTCGGACGTGTGCGCGCGGGCGATGCGCCTCATCGGCGAGGGCGTGGTCGACCGCGAGGGCGCCGCCGGGCTCGCCCGCCGCCTCGGCTACTCCCTGCGCCAGCTCGAGCGGCTCCTGATCGCCGAGGTCGGCGCCGGGCCCGCCGCGTTGGCCCGCGCCCAGCGCGCCCAGGTCGCCCGCACCCTCATCGAGGGCACCGACCTGCCGATGGGCCAGGTCGCGTTCGCCGCCGGGTTCGCGTCCATCCGGGCGTTCAACCGCGTCGTCGCCGACGTGTTCGCGTGCTCCCCCACCGAGCTGCGCGCCAAGACCAGGACGCGCCCGGCGGGGGGCGGGGCGATCAGCCTGCGCCTGGCCTACCGGGAGCCGTTCGAGCCCTCGAACCTGTTCGGGCACCTCGCGGCCGCGGCCGCGCCGGGCGTCGAGGAGTGGCGCGAGGGCGCCTACCGGCGGACCCTGCGTCTGCCCGGCGGTCCCGGCGTCGCCGCGCTGCGGCCCGGGCCGGGGTACGTCGAGGCGCGGCTGCGCGTCGCCGACCTGCGGGACGTGACCGCCGCGGTCGCCCGCTGCCGGCGCATGCTCGACCTCGACGCCGACCCCGTCGCCCCTATGGAGGCCCTCGCCGGCGACGAGGCGCTCGCGCCGCTGGTCGCCAAGACCCCGGGCCGGCGGGTGCCGCGCAAGGCCGACGCGCCCGAGTACGCGATCCGCGCCGTCATCGGCCAGCAGGTGTCGACCGCGTCGGCCGCGACGATCGCCTCGCGCCTGGCCGACCGGTACGGCGAGGCGGTCGACGACCCCGAGGGCGGTCTGACGCGCCTGTTCCCCGACCCGGCCGCGCTCGCCGAGGCCGACCCCGCGGACCTGCCGATGCCGGCGTCGCGCCGGCGGACCGTGCTCGCGCTGGCGTCGGCGCTGGCCGAGGGCCGGGTGGAGCTGGGGCCGGGCGCGGACTGGGCGGCGTCGCGCGAGCAGCTCGCGGCCGTCCCGGGGGTGGGGCCGTGGACGGTGGAGATGATCGCGATGCGCGCGCTGGGCGACCCGGACGCGTTCCCGGTGAAGGACCTCGGCGTGGTCAAGGGCGCCCAGGCCCTGGGGCTGGGGGCGGGGCGGGCCCTGGAGGCGCGGTCGCAGGCGTGGCGGCCGTGGCGGGCGTACGCCGTGCAGTACCTGTGGGCGGGCAGCGAGCACCCCACGAACCGGATTCCCGACGACGATGCGACTGGATCACGAGAGAAGGCGAGCGCATGATGCGCACCGATGCGAGGCATGTGACGTTCGAGTCCCCGCTGGGGCTGATGGCGGTGTCGGCGGTCGAGGAGGGCCTCACGTACGTCCACATGGGCGTGGAGGAGATCAAGGACGCGTGGGGGCCCGAGGCGTCCACGCCGGTCCTGGACGCGGCCGAGGAGCAGCTGCTGGCGTACTTCGCGGGCGAGCTGAAGGACTTCGACCTGCCGCTGGCCGCGGCGGGCACGGGGTTCCAGCACCGGGTGTGGTCGGAGCTGGTGCGGATCCCCTACGGGGAGACGTGGTCGTACCTGGACGTGGCGCGGCGCCTGGGCGACCCGAAGGCGGTGCGGGCGGTGGGGCTGGCGAACGGGCGCAACCCGATCGCGATCGTGGTGCCGTGCCACCGGGTGATCGGCTCGAACGGGAAGCTCACGGGCTACGCGGGCGGCCTGTGGCGCAAGGAGTGGCTGCTGGGATTGGAGCGGGGCGAGCCGGCGCTGTTCGCGTAGGACCGGCGGGTCCCGGGTCCGCTCGAGGGGGCCGTGTGCGCCGAGGCGGCGTGCGCGGCCCCTTGCGGTGCGTGCCGGTTCTAGAGGAGGGTGACGGTGAGGGTGACTTCGACGGCGTCGTCGGTGACGACGATCGTCGCGGAGTAGCAGACCTCGTCGGTGCATCCGGCCGGGATGACGCCCGAGGCGGTCCCGGCCGGTGTCACGCCCGCGACGAGGGGCGCGTCCATGCCGTTCGCGTCGATGAACTCGCCGAACGCGTCGGCGGGGACGCGGAGCGTCGCCTCGGCGCGGTCGCCGGGCGTCGGCGGCTGGGTCTGGGTCAGGTCGGCGTCGATCACGTCGGTGCCCTCGGGCAGGTCGATGTGGACGGCCTGCTCGACGGCGTCGGCGGTCGGCTGGGGGCCGCCCTCGATCGCCCACGCCACGCCCCACACCGCGGCGATGAGCCCGGCGAGGACGACCAGCAGCCACGCGGCGGCGGCGAGGGCGCGGCGGGCGGTCGGCGTCGGCGGGGAGACCATGGCCGCGACCCTACCCCGTCCCGGCGCGTGCACGCCTCATATACGGGGCGTCGGTGTCACAGGCCGCTGATGGTCTTGGGGGCCCGCTCGGTCCGGGCCAGGGCCCGCACGAGCGCGGCCTGGCCGTGCCGCTCGGCGGCCAGGTGCGCCAGGAGCGCGGTCGCGGCCGCGAACGCGTCGGGGTCGAACTCGGGCGTGTCCAGGCCGGTGGAGTACGCGAGGTCGTCGGCGTGGACGACGAGCTCCAGGAGCCGGGTGGTCAGGAAGTCGTCCAGGCGCATCGCGTACGGCCAGCGCGTGTTCCCGGTGAGGTGTGCGGCGGCCAGTGCGGGGAGGTCGGTCGCGAGGCGCTGGAGGGCGCTGGAGGCGTCGGTGAGGACGGCGGCGTGGCCGGTGGCGGCGGCCTGCTCGCCGCCGTCGCGGATCGCGGTGTTGTAGTCGTTGTCGATGTCGGCGCCGACCCAGGCGGCCCGCCGGTAGTGCTCGTGGAGGGTGACGGGGTCCTTGCCGGCGGGGTCGGCGTCGAGGGCGGCGGTGACGGAGGTGATCTGCTGGGCGAGGTGGGCGGCGAGGCCGCCGACGGTGAACCCTTCGAGGGCGGAGGGCTCGGTCCAGTGGTCGGCGACCTGCTCGGTGTCGAGGAGGGCGAGCGCGGTGGCGGCGGCGGCGAGGTACTGGAGCCTGGTGTCGGACATGGTGTTCCTCCGCTACTGCATGGAGACGTGGACGTGGTTGGTGTGGTCGCCCGCGGGTGTGCCGTCCTGCCCGGAGTAGGAGCGCCATCCGGAGCCGGCCGACCAGAACTGGCGGTACCAGATGACGTATTCGACGCCGAGCGCGTCGGCGTTGTTGACGTACCAGGCGGCGAGCTCGTCGCCGTAGGTCTTGTCGTCGCCGGAGGCGTCGGAGTTCTGGAACCCGGAGGCGTCGGCGGCCCAGTCGCAGGCGCGGCCCAGGGGGTGCTCGCCGGAGCCGCCGGAGCGGTAGCAGGACACGTAGTGGTCGAACCCGGCCTCTTTGGTCTCGTTGTACATGTGGAGGGTGCGGGGGGTGAGGCACCCGGAGGTGGTGGGGTCGTCCTCGGTGCAGCCGCCGTCGCCGCCGTCGTATCCGCCGGCGCCGGGGGCGCCGCCGTCGGAGCCGGGCCCGGCCGCTTCTTCGGCGCGCAGCTCCTCGAGCTGCTCTTCGAGGTCTTCCTGGGCCTGTTCGGCGTCGTCGAGGGCCTGCGCGGCCTCGGCGACGGTGTCGGCGTGGGCGGCCTGCTCGGCTTCGAGCCGGGTGAGGAGGTCGCCGGCCTCGGTGAGGAGGGCGGCGCGCTCGTCGCCGAGGAACCCGGTGAACGTCATGGCGTCGATGAGGTCCTGGGCGTCCTGGGAGGAGAGGATGGCGTTGGTCTGCTGGAGGTCGCCTTCGGTGTGGAGGTAGAGCGCGTAGTCGTCGAGCGCGGTCTGGAGTTCGGCGAAGCGGGCCTGGGTGTCGGCGATCTGGACGGCGAGCTCGGCGGTGCGGGCGTCGGCGTCGTCGACGGCGGCCTGGGCGTCGTTGACGGCGGCGATGGCCGCGGCGAGGTCGGCCTCGAGGGTCTCCTCGTCGGGTTCGGCGGCGGCCGGGGCCGGCACGAGCGCGATGAGCGCGATGAGCAGGAGCGCGGAGAGGATCTTATGTCGCACGGGTGGAGGTCAGCCCTTCCGGCGGGTCGGGCGCGGCTCGTGGTCGGTGGGGTGGCCGCGCGTGGGTCTACAGGTCGAGGTCGATCACGAGGGGGGCGTGGTCGGAGGCGCCTTTGCCTTTGCGTTCGTTGCGGTCGACGTAGGCGTCGGTGACGGCGCTCGCGAACGCGGGGTTGGCGAGAGCGAGGTCGATGCGCAGGCCGCGGTTCTTGGGGAAGTCGAGGTTGCGGTAGTCCCAGAACGTGAACGGCCGGTCGTGTTTGAGGGCGCGGGGGAAGACGTCGGCGAGGCCCGCGGCCTTGACGGCGGTGAGGGCGTCGCGTTCGTCGGTGGTGACGTGGGTGGTGCCGGTCCACTCCTCGACGTCCCAGACGTCGTCGTCGGTGGGGCAGATGTTGTAGTCGCCCATGGCGGCGAACGGGAGGGCCCCGGCGGCGTCGGCCGCGGCGTCGGCGGCGAGGGCCTGGAGGAACGCGAGCTTGTACGGGAAGTGCGGGTCGGCGGTGTCGCGGCCGTTGGGAATGTAGAGGGTCTGGACGCGGACGGGCCCGCAGGTCGCGGTGAGGGCGCGCGGTTCGGTCTCGCCGGCGAACGCCGGCTGCGCGGCGATGCCCTGGCGGACGTCGGCGATGCCGACGCGGGAGAGGATCGCGACGCCGTTCCAGCGGCCGGTGCCCCACGCGGCGACCTCGTACCCGGCCCGCTCGAACGCGTCGGCGGGGACGTCGGCGGTCGCGCATTTGAGCTCTTGGAGGCAGACGACGTCGGGTTCGGCCGAGGCCAGCCAGGCCAGGACCCGCTCGAGCCGTGCTTTGAGCGAGTTGATGTTCCAGGTGGCCACGCGCATGCGCCTCACCCTACCCGGCTGCGGTGCGTGACCGGGCGGACCGGGGGTGCGCGGTGTCGCGCGGGGCGCCTCCGGTCAGGTCGCGGCGGGGGTCCTGGCCGCGGGTTCGGGCGCGGGGACGGGTGCGGCGGGGCGGGGGCCGACGGCGGCGGCCAGGAGCCCGAACCCGAGGGCGGCGGTGAACCCGGGGATGGCCATCCCGGAGTCGTTGACCAGGCCGCCGATGACGGCGACGGCGGTGAGGCCGACGACGGCGGCGGCGACGGGGTCGGTGCGGATGGGGGCGCGCCGGCGCCAGATGAGGACGGCGGCGATGAGCGCGGCGAACGAGATGAACGCCATGGACTCGTCGACGGTGCCCAGGGCCGCGCGGGCCTTGCGGACGAGGATGAGCTGCGCGGACCCGTCGAGGACGGACCCGACGAACCGGCCCAGGTGCGTCTGGTCCTCCTCGGGGCGCAGGTAGTCGAGGATGCCGCCGACGGCGAACACGGTGAACGCGATCCCGCCGGCGAGCGCGAGCGACCCGATGGACAGGCGCCGGCCCCACAGTTTCAGGCAGCACAGGATGCCCGCGGCGACGAGGGTGAGCGTGCCGCCCATGTCGCGGCCGAGCATGGGCGCGCCGACGATGACGACCGCGCACACGCCGAGCGCGAGCGGCCCCCACACGCGGGCGCGGCCCCGCCAGGGGATGAAGCACACCAGCAGCAGCACGGCGGCGGCGAACACGCTGAACGCGTAGTTCCCCAGGCCCGTGAACCGGGCGCCCGCCTGCGCGGTGTACCCCATGGGGGTGTGGAGGGGCCAGGTCGCGCCGGAGATCTGGTCGACGGCGATGAGTCCGGCGCACACGCCGGCGATGAGGAGGACGGGCCGGGCGCCGGTGCGCGTCCACGGCAGGGACGCGGCGGCGGTGAGGACGACCATGCCGGCGACGATGAGCGCCCAGAACGCGAGCTTGGGGTGGTCGGCGCGCCACCACGGGGGGATGCCCGCGGCGACGCCGGCGACCGGGACGGTCGAGAACGCGATGCAGATCGTGCGGGAGGTGCGCCGGAGCCGGTCGGAGCCGGCGACGAAGTGCGCGGCGACGAACATGACGGCGACGCCGACGAACGACAGCGTCCAGTAGAAGTTCGGGGACACGTCGGCGACGGCGGCCGCGGCGGCGGTCTCGTCGGTGCCTTTGGCGACCGCGGCGGCCGCGGTGTGGCCGGCGTCGGGGCGGACGGTCACGGGCGCGCCCGCGACGGTCGCGGGGATGTCGGCGCCCACGACCGCGAGCGCGGTCGCGGTCAGGTCGGTCAGCTGCACGTACCCGTCGCGGCCGGTCGTGGAGGAGGTGAGCTCGCCGGGGGCGATGCCGGGCCCGGTGTAGAGGACGGGGTGGAGCGAGGAGGGCGCGGCGGCGTCGCTGACGCCGGCGACGATGAGCCGCCAGTCCTCGGGGAGGGCCTCGCGGACCTGGGCGACGGCGGCGTCCGCTTGGCGGGCGGCGGCGGTGCGGACGGGGTCGGTCTCCGGTTCGATCTCCCCGGCGTCCTCGGCGCCGCTGGTCTCCTCGGTGCCGACCTCGGTGTCGTCCTCGCCGAGCTGGTCGTAGTCGGTGGTGGTGTCGGGCGCGTTGTCGGCGGTGTCGCCGACGACGACGCCGGGGTCGACGATGACGACGTCGCACGCGGCCATGGCGTCGGCGAGGGACTCCAGGCCCGGCGCCCAGTAGGCGATGCGGCCCTCGGTGTCGGCCGCGGCGAGCGCGGCGCCGTCGCCGACGGCGGCGACGCACGACCCCGGGTTCGCCTCGGGGACGGGCTCGCCGTCGGCCTCGGCCTCGGCGGCGGCGGCCTCCTGCGCGAGGGCGGCCTGGGCGAGCGCGTCGGCGAGCGACCCGAGCCGGGCCCCGTAGTTGAACGCGCTGTTGGCCTCGACGAACGCGTCCCACCCTTCGACGGTCCACCCGTCGCCGGTGTCGGCGGGCGCGGGCAGGCTCGACTGGGCCGAGCACTGGGCGTCGCGGGGGGCGACGCCGCCGGCGCGCTCCCCGGCGCCGAGGCTGACCCATCCGGCCTCGGGGCACGTCCACGACCCGAGGGTGCGCACGCTCATCGCCGCCGACGCGCCCTCGTCGGCCAGGTCCCACAGGTTCGGCGTGTCGGCCTCGTCGATGTCGGACCACTTGAGGCCGGGGACGCCGACGATGACGACGCCGGCGGCCTCGGGTTCGGCCGCGGCGTGGACGGGCTGCGGCAGGGCCAGCATCGCGGCCGCCGCGGCCAGGCCGGCCACGGCCCACCGCACCCGTGAACCGCCTCTGGGCACTCGCCGCCGACCCGCCACCTGTGTCATGCCCCGTAGTCTATGGGGTCCTCGCGTCCGGTCCGGGTCCGTCCCGGCCCGCGGCCCGCGCCGTTCCCCGGGGGCGTCGGTGGGCCGCGTTAGGGTGGGCGCATGCGCACCATCGTCACCGCCAACGTCAACGGAGTCCGGGCCGCCGCCAAGAAGGGCCTGGTGGACTGGCTCGCCAAGGTCGAAGCGGACGTGGTGCTCCTCCAGGAGGTCCGCGCCGACGACACGCAGATCCCCGCCGACGTCGCGGCCGCCGGCGGCTGGCACTGGCTGCTGGCGCCGTCGCTGACGGCGAAAGGCCGCGCGGGCGTGGCGGTCCTCACCCGCGACAAACCGGAGGCGACCCGGATCGGCTTCGGGTCCAAGGAGTTCGACGGCGCCGGCCGGTACGCCGAGGTCGACCTGCCGGGCCTGACCGTCGCCTCCCTGTACCTGCCCTCCGGTGAGGCCGACACGCCCCGCCAGGAGGAGAAGGAGCGGTTCATGGCCGTCTTCGCCGACTACCTCGTCACCGCCGCGAAGACGGCCCGGGACGGCGGCCGGGAGTACCTGGTGTGCGGGGACTGGAACATCGCGCACGCCGAGGCCGACCTGAAGAACTGGCGCGCGAACCGCAAGTCGGCGGGGTTCCTCCCGCAGGAGCGCGCGTGGCTGACCGACGTGTACGGGCCCCGCGGGTTCGTCGACGTCGTCCGGGCCATGCACCCGGGCGCGGAGGGCCCCTACTCGTGGTGGTCGTACCGGGGCCGCGCGTTCGACAACGACACCGGGTGGCGCATCGACCTGCACGTGGCGACCCCGGGCCTGGCCGCGAAGGCCACGAAGGCGTGGGTCGACCGCGCCGCCTCCCACGACCTGCGCTGGTCCGACCACGCTCCGGTCGCGGTCGCCTACGACCACTGAGGGGCCGCCTCGCCGCCGGGGCGGGGGTGCGGGCACCATTGGTACGCGTGAGCCTCATCGACTACCTGCCCGGGACCGACCGACCGGAACCCGACGACGTGTACGCCGCCTTCGCCCAGTGGGCCGAGGACTCCGGGATCGTCCTGTACGAGCACCAGGAGGAGGCCCTCCTGGCGATCTGCACCGGGCAGAACGTCATCGTCGCGACCCCCACCGGGTCGGGGAAGTCGCTCATCGCCGCCGCCGCGCACTTCAACGCGCTGGCGAACCAGCGGACGTCGTTCTACACCGCGCCGATCAAGGCCCTGGTGTCGGAGAAGTTCTTCGAGCTGTGCGACCAGTTCGGGCACGAGAACGTGGGGATGCTCACCGGCGACGCCGCGGTGAACCCGGACGCGCCGCTGATCTGCTGCACCGCGGAGATCCTCGCGAACCTGGCGCTGCGCGAGGGCGCGGCCCTGGACTGCGACTCGGTGGTCGCCGACGAGTTCCACTTCTACGCCGAACCCGACCGCGGCTGGGCGTGGCAGGTGCCGCTGCTGGAGCTGCACCGCGCCCAGTTCACGCTCATGTCCGCGACCCTGGGCGACACGGCGTTCTTCGAGGAGGACCTGACGCGGCGCACCGGCCGCGAGACGGCTCTGGTCGCCTCCGCGACCCGCCCGGTCCCGCTGCACTACGAGTACCGCAAGACCCCCCTGCACGAGACGGTCGAGCTCCTCGTCCGCGGTGAGCAGGCCCCGGCGTACATCGTGCACTTCACGCAGGCGGCCGCCCTGGAGACCGCGCAGGCCCTGGCGTCCCTGCCGCTGGTGGAGAAGGAGCAGAAGGCCGCGATCGCGGCGGCCCTGGGCGGGTTCCGGTTCACCACGAAGTTCGGGCAGACGCTCGCGCGCCTGGTCCGGTCGGGGATCGGCGTGCACCACGCGGGGATGCTCCCGAAGTACCGGCGCCTGGTCGAGCGCCTCGCCCAGCAGGGCCTGCTGAAGGTCATCTGCGGCACCGACACCCTCGGCGTCGGCATCAACGTGCCGATCCGCACCGTCGTGTTCACCGGGTTGGCGAAGTACGACGGGCGCCGCACCCGGCGCCTGCGCGCCCGTGAGTTCCACCAGATCGCCGGCCGGGCCGGCCGGGCCGGGTTCGACACCGAGGGGTTCGTGGTCTGCCAGGCCCCCGAGCACGTCATCGAGAACGAGAAGGCGCAGCAGAAGTTCGGCCTCGACCCGAAGAAGCGCAAGAAGATGGCGAAGAAGAAGCCTCCCGAGGGGTTCGTCGGCTGGTCCGAGGAGACGTTCCAGGGCCTGTCGGAGGCCGCCCCCGAGCCGCTGGTGTCGCGCATGCGCATGACCCACGCGATGCTCATCAACCTCCTGGGCCGCGGCGGCGACACGTTCAACCACGTCAGGACCCTCATCGAGGACTCCCACGCGGACCGGGCGACCCAGTTGCGGATGGCGCGCACCGCTGTGACGATCGCGCGGACGCTGCGCGACGCCGGGATCATCGTCATCGACGGCGGCGCCGTGAAGCTCACCGTGGACCTGCCCGACCACTTCGCGCTCAACCAGCCGCTCGCCCCGTTCGCGCTGGCCGCCCTCGAACTGCTCGACCCCGACGCCGACGACTACCCGATGGACGTCGTCTCCGTCGTCGAGTCGACCCTGGAGGGCCCCGGGCAGATCCTCGCCGCGCAGCGGAACAAGGCCAAGGGCGAGGCCGTCAACGCGATGAAGGCCGAGGGCCTGGACTACTACGACCGCATGAACCAGCTCGAGGACGCCGAGGTCGACTACCCCAAGCCCCTCGCCGACCTCCTCGACGACGCGTTCGACGCCTACCGGCGCTCCCACCCGTGGGCCGCGGACTACAGCCTGGAACCGAAGTCGATCCTCCGCGAGATCTGGGAGGGCCGCATGAGCTTCGGCGAGTACATCGCCCTCTACTCGCTGCCGCGCGCCGAGGGCCTGCTCCTGCGCTACCTGTCCTCGGCGTACAAGGCGCTCGTGCAGACCCTCCCCGAGGACACCGGCGGGCCCGAGGTCGACGACCTGACCGCGTGGCTGGGCGAGACGATCCGCCAGACCGACTCCTCGCTCATCAACGAGTGGGAGCAGCTGACCAACCCCGCCGACGACGACGGCGACCTCGACACCGGCCGGCCGGCCCGGGCGTTCACCGACAACGAGCGGGCGTTCACCATCGCGGTCCGCAACGCCGCGTTCCGCCATGTCGAACTCGCCGCCGCCGACCGCCCCGACGCGCTCGCGGCCCTGGACTCGGGCTGGCCGAAGTCCCGCTGGGACACGGCCCTGGAGGCGTACTTCGCCGCCCACGACGACATCGGCACCGCCGGGGACGCCCGCGGCGCCGCGTTCCTCGACATCGCCAAGGACGGCCGCACCTGGACCGTCCGCCAGACGATCGACGACCCCGCCGGCGACCGCGACTGGGCCATGGTCTTCACCGTCGACCTCGACGCCTCCGACGAGACCGGCACCGTGGCCCTGGCGGTGCAGGACTTCTCCGACCGGCTGTAGTACCGAGCCGGAACCCGGCGGGGACCGGGTCGGCCTCGCCGCAGACGGGGCCGGCCCGGTCCCCGACCGCGCCCGGCGTCTGCGGCGTGCGCCCGGACGGCCCGGCCGTGCCCCGGGGACGGCGGCGCCGGTTCCGCTGCACCCCAAGGCCGCGCGCACCTCGATAGCATCAGCGCATGCCCCCGCTCCTGACCGCGGACCGGTTCACCCTGCGCGAGCGGTGGACCGCGGTCCTCGCCGCCGCCGCGCTCGCGCTGGCCGGCGTGTACGGCACCGGCCTGTGGGAGGCCGCCCGCGCCCTCGCGAGCGCGTCGGCCGACCGCCACGACTGGAGCGGCGCCGACCTCGCCGCCGCACCCGCCGCCGCCGACGCGGGCGCCCTCGCAGGCGGCATCGACGGACCGACCGCCAGCGCGCACCTCACCGCCCCCGGCCTGTCCCTGGACCTCGTGTGGGAGACCTACCTCGAGGTGACCGCGGTCCGCGCCGAGACGTACGAGGATGTTCACGGCACCGGGATCCGGGTCGCGGTCGCCGCCACGACCGCGACCGAGGGCGGCCCGCACTGCCTCAACGCCCGCGCCGCCACCGCCGCCGGGCCGACACTGCTCCAGGCGTGCGTCCGCGGCGACCGGCACGAGCCGCCCGACACGGCGGTGCTCCCCGGCGACGGCGAGGACGGTCCCTGGCGGCCCGACGACGTGTTCATCACCCAGACCGCGAACCTCGACCCCGCCGGCTTCGAACCGCTGATCGACTACTTCGGCCTCGGCTTCGACACCGGGAACCCCTACGACAGCCGCCTGTGGGGACCGAACGCCTGGTGGCCCCAGCACCAGCCGCCGCCCGAATGCGCGACCGACCCCGGCCTCGTGCAGCGCCTGCACGACCTGCACCTGACCGACCGGTACGCCGACCCGGCCGCACACGCCTGGACGTTCGAGACCGTCCCGACCGCGGCCCCGGCGTTCCCGGTCGAGGACCGCCTGGTCCTGCCCGCCTGCCTGCCCGTGGGCACCGACCACGGCACCGGCACGGTGGCGTTCGAACCGTTCACCGACCCCGGCCCGGTGCCGCTGGCCCGGTGGGCCGAGTTCAACGCCGCCGGCGCCGACCCGCAGCCGCTGCGCACCGTCGTCGCGTTCGACGCGCGCACCTGCGACACCGCCGCCGCCGCATGCTCGAGCGACACCGCCGGCTCCGGGCCCGCGCTCAACACCGGTGCGGTCAGCGACTGGCTGCCCGGCCTCCTCGACCCGTGACCGGACCGCCTGGCACAATCCTCGGCGTGCTCGACGACCCCCGCCACTCCCCCATCGGGACCCCCGCCCGCGCGACCGCGCTGACGCACAACACCGGGAACCAGGCCACCGGCGGCATCTGGGCCGTCACCGGCCCCGGCGGCAGCGCGATCCTCAAACACCTGACGCCCGCCGGCGACGGCCGGGGCGACTGGTCCGCCTCCCCCGACCCGCGGCACTGGAACTACTGGCGCCGCGAACCCCTCGCCTACACCACCGGGTTCGCCGCCGCCTACGGCCGCGACCACGGCATCGGGGCACCGGACCTGCTCGCGGCCGGGGAACGCCCCGACGGCAGCGTCGAACTGTGGCTCGAACACGTCACCGGCACCCCCGGCACCGGCCTCGGCCCCGACGACCTCGCCGAGTTCGCCTACCGCCTCGGCGCCGTCCAAGGCCGGCCCGCCCCCGACCTGCCGTGGCACTCCCACCGGTTCCTGCGCTCCTACGCCGGCCGCCGCGACCTCGGCCCCGTCGACTGGGACCACCCGGCCGCCGCCGCCCACTGGCCCGCCGACCTCCGCGAAGGCCTGCGCACGATCTGGAACCGCCGCGCCGACCTGTTCGCCCGCACCGAGGCCGCACCCCAGACCGCCTGCCACCTCGACGTGTGGCCCATGAACCTCTACCGGCGCCCCGGCGGCGAGTTCGTGCTCCTGGACTGGGCGTTCACCGGCCGCGGCGCCATCGGCGAAGACCTCGCCAACCTCATCCCCGACACGTTCTTCGACGGCCACCAGGACGTCGACCGCCTCGCCGACACCGAGACCGCCCTCACCGGCGCCTACCTCCGCGGACTCGCCGAGGCCGGCCACCGCGACGAGGCGGGCGTGCGAAAAGCCGTCGCGGCCGCCGGCGCCGCCAAGTACTGTTGGCTCGCTCCGGTGATGCTCCAGGGCCTCACCGCCGGACGCCCGATCGGCAGCAGCGACTACGACACCGCCGCGGACGAGGCCGTCCTGGAGCGGCGCCGACCGATCTTCGCGATGCTCGTCCGCTGGGCCCGCACCGCACTCGAAGCCTGAAAGCACACGCGCATGCCCGTCACCGTCACCGCCCAGTACGCGATCCCCGACGCCGAGCTGCGCTGGCGGTTCTCCCGCTCCTCGGGCCCCGGCGGGCAGGGCGTCAACACCACCGACTCGCGCGTCGAACTCGTCTTCGACCTCGCCGCCACCGCCGTCTTCCCGCCCGCGCTGCGCGAACGCGCCCTCGCGCGCCTCGCCTCCCGCCTGGTCGACGGCACCGTCGTCATCGCCGCCTCGGAGTTCCGCTCCCAGCTGCGCAACCGCGAGGCCGCCGCCGAACGCCTCGGCGAGGTCCTGCGCCGCGCCATCGCCGCCCCGCCTCCGGCCCGCCGCCCCACCAAGCCGTCCAAAGGCCAGCAGCGCCGCCGCCTCGACGACAAGAAGCGCCGCGGCAACCTCAAACGCGGCCGCCGCGACACCGGCGACTGAACGCAGGGGTCGCACCCGTATGCGAGGGTGAACGCCATGACCACTGCCGCACACCTGCGCACGACCGCGCTCACCCACCCCGGGGCCACCGCCGACGGCACGGCCTACGCCGTCGCCGGGACCGTGTTCGCCGCCCTCGACGGCGACGGCCGCGCCGTCCTGCGCCTGCCCGCCGCCGAGGCCGCGTCGATGGCCGCCCAGGAGCCCGCGGCCCAGGCCACCGGTGAAGGCGTGCGCGTCGACCTCGCCGGGATCGGCGGACAGGCCCTCAACCACTGGGTGCGCCGCGCCTGGATCGCCGCCGCCCCGCCGGATCTGGCCGCCCGCGCCACCGCGGCCGCGGCGGCGGCCGCCGGGGAGGTCGGCGACCTGCCCAAGGCCATCGGGCGCCCCGCGACGCGGGCGCTCGCCGAGGCCGGGGTCACGACGCTCGCGCAGGCCGCGGCGATGTCGGACGCCGAACTGGCGGCGCTGCACGGGGTGGGGCCGAAGGCGGTGCGGATCCTGCGCGAGGCCGCCGGCGGCTAGTCGCCCATGGTGATGACGACGTTGCCGCGGGCCCGGTGGGAGTACATGCGCGCCACCGCCGCCGGGGTCTCCTCCAGGGGGTAGACGCGGTCGACCACGGGGGTGACGGCGCCGGAGGTGACGAGGTCGCCGACCTCGGCGAGGCGCTCGGGCGTGAAGCCCCCGTCCACGGAGGCGACCCGCGTGCGTGTGAGGACCCCGCGCAGGTTCGCGCCGGCCATGGTGGCGAGCCCGGCGAGGAGCCCCACGGAGTTCCCGATGCTGTTGGGCAGGTACACCCCGCCCGGGGCGAGCGCGCGGAACGCGCGCCGGGGCGGGTGGTTGAGGACGTTGTCGAGGATCGCGTCGTACCGGTCGGCGCCGGCCGTGAAGTCCGCCGCCGTGTAGTCGACCACCGCGTCCGCGCCCAGGCCCCGCACCAGGTCGAGGTTCCCCGGCCCGCACACGGCGGTCACATGCGCGCCGCGGTGCTTGGCGATCTGGACCGCGAACGTGCCCACGCCCCCGGAGGCGCCGTTGACGAGCAGGCGCGTCCCCGGCCCGGCCGCGGCGGCGTCGACGACGGCCGCCCGCGCCGTCAGCCCCGACATGACCGACGCGGCCGCGTCGGTGAACGACAGGCCCGCCGGCATGCGGACGAGCCGGTCGGCGCCGGTGGTCGTGTACTCCGCGAACGTCCCCGCGGTGGCGAACCCCGAGCCCCACTTCGTGCCGAACACCGCGTCCCCGACCCCGAACCCGGTCACCCCCTCGCCGAGGGCCGCGACCGTCCCGGCGACGTCGGTGCCCCGCACCGCGCCCTTCGCGCGCGCCGCCAGGCGCAGCGCGTACGGGACGCCGGCGACGGCGATCCAGTCCGGCGTGTTGACGCTGGTCGCGCGCAGCCGGACGAGGACCTCGCCGGGCCCCGGCTCCGGCCGGTCGATGTCGGTGACGCGGAGGACCTGCTCGGGCGGGCCGAACCGGTCCTGGACGACGGCTCTCATGGGGCCTCCTCAGGGGGTGGACCCCCACCGTAGTCCCCAAGGGACCGCCCGCGCCTCGGCCGACCGGCCGAGCGTCACGGCGTCTCCGGCAGCGGCGACCCGAAGTCCGGCGTGCCGTCCGCACGCCACCCGAACGGCTGCACCCGGCAGTGCCGGTCGGGGTTGTCCAGCGGGTCGCCCACGATCTCCTCATAGGCGCGGGCGTGGAACACCAGCAGGTCGCGCCCGTCCTCGTCGACGGTGAACGCGTTGTGCCCGGGCCCGAAGATCCCCGCGGCCGCGTCCGTCCCGAACACCGGCACCGGGCTCTTCGACCACGACGCGGCGTCGAGGAGGTCCGCGCCGGCGTCCGCGCTCAGCAGCCCCACGCAGTACTCCGCGCCGGTGCCCGACGCCGAGTACGTGATGAACACCCTCCCGCCCCGCACCAGCGCGTACGGGCCCTCGTTGACGGCGAACCGGACCGTCTCCCAGTCCAGCTCCGGCCGCGACAGCTCCACCGGGTCGCCCTTGAGCGTCCACGGATTCTCCAGTTCGGCCAGGTACAGGCTCGTGTTCGACCCCGCCAGGCCCGGGTCGTGCTGCGCCCAGCACAGGTACTGCCGGCCCAGGTGCGCGAACGTGGTCGCGTCCAGGGAGAACGAGTCCACGGGCGTGGCGATCCGGCCCTTCTCGGTCCACTCGCCCGTCAGCGGGTCCTCGTCCAGGCACTCCAGGACGTACATGCGGATCCTCCACACGTCGCCGGTGTCCGTGTCGGCCTCCCCGGCCGCGAAGTACACGTACCAGCCGTCCCCGACCCGGTGCAGCTCCGGCGCCCAGATGTGCGAGCCCATCGCGCCCTCGGGGTGCCGGACCCAGATCGTCGTCTCTGCCGCCTCGCGCAGGCCCGCCAGGGTGTCCGCGCCGCGCAGCACGATCCGGTCGTACGCCGGGACCGTGCCGGTGAAGAAGTAGCGGTCCCCGTGCCGCAGGATCTGCGGGTCGGCGCGCTCGCGGATGAACGGGTTCGGATATTTGTTATCGGTCACAACACGGATCCTACAACTCCACCCGCACCGAACCCGCAGGCTCCACCTCAGCCGCACCCGCCGACAGCCCCGCCACCCACGCCGCCAGCACCTCCGCATCCGCACACGCCACATCGAACGTCACCACATCAGAGAACACCACCGACGCCAACCGCACGTCCTCACGCAACCGCAGCAACCCCTCCAGACTCCCCGCCACCCCGTAACCCACCCGCACCAGCAACCGCGGCCACACCGCCAACTCCACCGTCCCCGCCGCCTCCACCCCAGCCGACACCGCACCCCCGTACGCGCGCACCAACCCGCCCGCACCCAACTTCACCCCACCGAAATACCGCGTCACCACCGCCAGCACATCAGTCAACCCCCGACCCCGCAACACCTCCAGCATCGGCGCACCCGCCGTCCCCGCCGGCTCCCCGTCATCACTCGACCGCGCCACCCGACCCCCGTCAAGCACGAACGCCGTGCAGTGATGCGACGCCTCCCACCACTCCCGCCGCACCCCCGCCACCCGCTCCCGCACCTCCGCCTCCGAACCCACCCGGAACAGCGAACACACGAACCGCGACCGCGACACCACCGACTCCGTCACCGACGACGCCACCGCCAGACCACGCATCACCCACACCCCCGCACCGACACCACCTCAACCCACGACGCCGTGCTCCCACGCCCACGCCGCGATCTCCACCCGGTTCCGCGCCGACAACTTCGCCCGCACCGACTCCAAATGCGTCTTCACCGTCGACACCGACACGAACAACGACCCCGCGATCTCCGCATTCGTCCGCCCCCGCGCCACCAACTCCACCACGTCCAACTCACGCTCGGTCAACACCCGCACCGCATCAGGACCGTCCTGCACCGGCTCACTCAACCGCTCCAACAACCGCACCGTCACCGACGGCGACACCAGCGACTCACCGCTCGCCGCCGCCCGCACCGCCTCCACCAGCAACGTCGGACCCGAATCCTTCAACAAGAACCCCGTCGCCCCCGACCGCAACGCACCGTACACATACTCGTCCGTATCGAACGTCGTCACCACCACCACCCGCGGCCCCCCACCGTTCGCCCCCGCCAACAGCGTCCGCGTCGCCTCCAGACCGTCCAACCGCGGCATCCGAATGTCGAACAGACACACATCCGGCCGCAACCGCCGCGCCTCCGCCACCGCCACCACCCCGTCAGGAGCGTCCGCCACCACCTCCATATCGGGCTGCGCATCGATGATGGCCCGGAACCCGGCCCGGACCATCTCCTGATCGTCTGCGATGAGCACTCGGATAACCACGCCCCGAGCCTAACCGGCCCCTACGCCGCAGCACCCGCCAGTTCCGGCTCCCGCACCAGCACCGGCTCCGCCACCGGCTCCGCGACCCGCACCGCCACCGGACGCGCCGACACCGCCGACACCTCCGCCTCCCGCTCCAGCACCGCCTGCCGCCGCGAACCGCGCTGGCGGATCACGAACGTCGTGGTCACCAGGACCAGCCAGGTCCCCTCCAGCAGGATCAGGCCCCAGTCGTGCCCGATGATCGCCGCCGTCAGCAGGATCGAGCAGGCCGAGATCACCAGCCCCAGCGACGCCGGCTTCGTCGCGTGGATGCGGTGGGTCTGCAGCAGCAGGAAGTTGGTGATGTACAGGAGCGCGCCGATGACCTGGAGCATGATCCGGACGTCGAAGTCGTGCATGGGAGAACCTTTTCGGAAGTGAAGGCAGGCAGGAAGGAACCCGCGCCCGGACGGGCGCGAGCGGAAATGCTGGGAAACGTGCGAGAAGAGCGCTACAGGGCCGCGGCCGGACGGCCGCTCGGTCTGCTCCGCGCGCACACGGTGAGCGCGTCCCCGCGCTGGACCCGCATCTGCAGCGAACCGCAGATGCACCGCGTCCACACCGTGGCGGCCACCGCGCCCGGGTGCCGGGACACGGTCGTCACCGGATCGTCGTCGGGCCAACCGCAGTACGGGCAGCAGGGCATGACCGTGTCCTCCTCACAGGCATCGGGGATCTCGTCGAATCGAGCGCTCACCCGCCGGCACCGACGCCGGCATCACGCTCACGATCGAGGTTAAGGTCCCATTCGTCCGGGCTACAACACTTGGGCGACGATGGTTTGCGAAACTCATCGTGAAGCGACGACTAAAGGGATTGGGGCCACACGGTGATCGACCTCCGCCGCCTGCACGTCCTGCGGGCCATCGCCCACCACGGGACCGTCTCCGGCGCGGCCAAGGCGCTGCACATGTCCACCTCCGCCGCGTCCCAGCAGATCAGGCTGCTCTCCAAGGACCTCGGCGTCCCCCTCCTCGAACCCGTCGGCCGCGGCGTCCGCCTCTCCTCCGCCGCCCAGATCCTCATCGCCCACATCGACGCCATCGAGGCCATGTGGCGCCTCGCCGAGGCCGAGCTCCAGGCCACCGAGGGCGAGCCCTCCGGGCTGCTGCGCCTGTGCGGCTTCCCCACCGCCATCGCGACCCTCCTCGCCCCCCTCGTCGACGCCGCCCGCGACCGCCACCCCAAACTCGAACTGCGCCTGCGCGAAGCCGAGGCCAGCGAGAGCTTCGACCTGCTCTTCGCCGGCGAGGCCGACCTCGCACTGGTGGAGGCCACCCCCGACAACCCGCCGCCCGAGGACATCCGCTTCGACTCCCAGACCGTGTTCAACGACCCGTTCGACCTGGTCGTGCCCGCCGACCACTGGGTGGCCGGGGCCGGCAAGGCCGACCTGCGCGACCTCGAGCGCGAGCCGTGGATCATCGGCGTGCCCGGCTCGATCCACCGCCGCCACGTGCTGACGGCCTGCTCGAACGCCGGGTTCCGGCCCACCGTCACCGGCGAGGCCCGCGAATGGCCCGTCATCGCGATCATGGTCGACCACCGGATGGGCGTGGCCCTCATCCCGCGCCTGGTCGAACTGCCGCACCACCTGGACCTGGTACGCGTCCCCATCGGCGGCCCGTACACGCCGTACCGGCACTTCCGGGCCGTGACGCTGCGCGGCGGGGCCCGCCGGCCGTCGGTCGCCGCGGTCATGGAGCTGCTCGACGAGCGCATCCGCGCCGCCGAGGGCATCAACCCGGTCGCCTGACCCTTCGAACACGAATGCCCCTATTCGGACACTCGTCTCCGTTACGCTGACCGCATGTTCGACTACGGGAACGCCGCTGGCACCGGCGGCGCGGGCGGCGACGCCCCCAGGCACCTGCGCGTCACCGGCGGCACCACGCTCTCGGGCTCGATCGACGTGAAGACCTCCAAGAACGCCTGCGTCGCCCTGCTGTGCGCGAGCCTCCTCAACCGCGGCACCACCACCCTGCGCAAGGTCGCCCGCATCGAGGAGGTCAACCGCATCCTGCGGGTGCTCGCGTCGATGGGCGTCCACTACGAGTGGATCGGCCAGGACCTGCGCCTGACCCCGCCCGAGCGCCTCGACCTGACCCGCGTCGACGCCGACGCCGCCCGCCGCACCCGCTCGATCATCATGTTCCTCGGCCCGCTCCTGCACGACTACCCCGAGTTCGAGCTGCCGTTCGCCGGCGGCTGCGAGCTCGGCGACCGCACCGTCGAGCCCCACATGGTGGCCCTGCGCCGCTTCGGCCTGTCGGTGGAGACCTCCGCCGGGGCCTACCGGGCCACCGTCAAGGACCGGGTCGACCCGCCCGGCACGATCGTGCTGACCGAGCGCGGGGACACCGTCACCGAGAACGCGATCATGGCCGCCGCCAGGTTCCCGGCCGTCACCGTCATCCGCAACGCCTCCTGCAACTACATGGTCCAGGACCTGTGCTTCTTCCTGGAGCACCTCGGCATCCGCGTCGAGGGCGCCGGAACCACCACGATCACCGTCCACGGCCGCGAGGACCTCGACGCCGACGTCGACTACGCGCCCTCGGAGGACCCCATCGAGGCGTGGAGCCTCATCTCCGCCGCGATCGTCACCGAATCGGAGATCACCGTCCGCCGCGTCCCCATCGAGTTCACCGAGATCGAGCTCGCCATCACCGAGGAGATGGGCCTGGAGTACGCGCGCGGCCCCGAATACCTCGCCGAGAACGGCCGCACCCGCCTCGCCGACCTCACCGTGCACCCCTCGCGGCTGCGCGCGCCCCTGGACAAGATCCACCCGATGCCCTTCCCCGGGCTCAACATCGACAACCTGCCGTTCTTCGCGCTCATCGCCTCCTGCGCGGAGGGCTCGACGATGATCCACGACTGGGTGTACGAGAACCGCGCGATCTACCTGACCGAGCTCAACCGCCTCGGCGCGCGCATCCGCCTCCTCGACCCGCACCGCATCTACGTGGACGGGCCCGTCCTGTGGTCGGGGGCCGAGGTCACCTGCCCGCCGGCCCTGCGGCCCGCCGTCGTGCTCCTGCTGGGGATGCTCCGCGCCCGCGGCACCTCGGAGCTGCGGCACATCAACGTCATCCACCGCGGCTACGAGCACCTCGCCGAGCGCCTCCAGCTCCTCGGCGCCGAGATCGAGTCGTTCTAGGACGCGACTGCCCGGACCGGTGCGGCCCGTGCGACGGTATGTGACACTTCAACGCATGACCATGCCGCCCGACGTGCCGCCCCAGACGTACGCACTCCTCAGCCTCGTCCAGGCGCACCTGCGGCACCTCGACCGGACCGACGGCGAGTACCTGCCGGTCCCCCAGTGGGAGGCCGCGGTCGAGTCCGCGAAGACCGTCGCCGCCGTCAAGGCCCCCGGTGTCGCCGCCACCGCCGAGGACGTCCCGATGATCGTCGGCACCGGCTCCCCCGACCGCGCCCGCCGCCTGTACACGAGCATGCCCGTCGACGACGGCGTCGCCGCCCTCGCCGACGAGTCCGAAGTGGCGCTGTTCTCCTACAACCGGCGCGGCCGCCTCCAGGCGGCCAACCGCACCGCCCTCGCCGACCAGGCCCGCGCCTGGTACCCGCCCGCGAAGGCCATCGCCCCCATGCGCATCCTCGACGAGACCGTCTGGGAGCCCGTCGCCGCCGCCACCGGCGAGTCCGCCCGCCCCGGCGTCCTCGAGGCCGCCGCCGGCTGGCTCGTCCTCCTCACCCTCATCGCCTTCCTCGGCGGCACCGCCTACCTGGCCCTCTGGTACTTCGACATCGTCTGATCGCACAAGGCTTCGAAATTCGCGAGAAGTGCCGGAAGCGAACGGCGGCAAGGCATCTCCGGGATCCAGAATGGTCCGGTCGGTGGAGGCCGAGGGCCCGAACGGCTCTTATCCCGCCCGGCGGAGCCGCTATATGCTCTGCTACCCGAAGTAGCGCACCCATCACCGCCATGCTTTTGCAAAGGAGCGAGACATGGACTTCAACGAGCGGATCGCCGCCCTCGTCACCAAGGTCCGGAACCAGCGGGACATCATCCAGACCGAGGAGGGCGCGAAGAACGCCTTCATCATGCCCTTCATCTCGACCGTGCTCGGCTACGACGTGTTCGACCCGCACGAGGTCATACCCGAGTTCACCGCGGACGTCGGCCTCAAGAAGGGCGAGAAGATCGACTACGCGATTGTGCACCAGGGCGAGGTCCAGATCCTCATCGAATGCAAGCGCCCGCAGGACGCGCTGACGCTGGAGAACGCCTCGCAGCTCTACCGCTACTTCGCGGTCACCAACGCCAGGATCGCCGTCCTCACCAACGGTGCGGAGTACCGGTTCTTCACCGACCTCGACGCTCCCAACCGCATGGACGAGAAGCCGTTCCTCGTGCTGGACTTCGACGATCTCGACGAGACCCTCCTGCCGGAGCTGCGGAAGCTGACCAAGGAGTCCTTCGACCTCGACTCGATCATCAACGCCGCCGAGGAGCTCAAGTACATCGGCCAGATCAAGCGGACCCTCGCAGCCCTGTTCAAGGAGCCCGAACCCGAGTGGGTCAAACTCCTCACCACCCGGGTGTACGAGGGCTCGTTCACCCAGCGCGTGCGCGAGCACTTCACGCCCCTGGTCGCCAAGGCCTCGGCCCAGTTCCTCAACGACCAGGTCAACAGCCGGCTTCAGAGCGCCCTCGGGTCATCGTTCCCTGCCACCGCGGAGCCCGAACCGGCCGTCGCCGAGGAGGGCGCGGTCGAGGTTGAGACCACCGAGAAGCGCGAGTCCGGGGTGGAGACGACCCTGGAGGAGATCGGCGGCTACCAGATCGTCAAGGCGATCGCCTGCGGCGAGGTCAAGCCGCATCGGATCGTCCAGCGCGACGCGAAGAGCTACTGCGCGATCATCATGGACGACAACAACCGCAAGCCCATCGCACGACTGCACTTCAACGGGCGGTCGAAGCGGTACCTCGGCCTGTTCGACGCCGACAAGGTGGAGACCCGGCACCCGCTGGACTCGCTCGAAGACATCTACCTCCACTCGGAGGCGATCCGGGAGACCGTGCGGCGCTACGCCCAACCCCTCGACTGAGGCTCCACATCGCACCGGAACCGCCCTCGCAGGTCCCTGAACAGGGAGTCCGCGAGGGCTTTCCTTTTTGGTGAGTGCGCGGGCGGAGCCCGTGCTCGTGCTCTGAGACGGGCACTTTCGTTGACTGACAAGGAGGTTTTTAAACCTCGGAGTCGATGTATATTGAATGTTATGGCATAATGGACGCATGCTGAAGATGGCGATTCTCGGATTCCTGCGGGACTTCCCCCTGCACGGGTACGACCTGAAGAACCGCGTGGCGAGCCTGGCCGGGCATGTGCGGCCGGTCGCGGACGGCACGCTCTACCCCACCATCAAGAAACTCGAGGACGCGCAGTGCCTCACCCGGCGCACGGCGCCGGGCTCGGTCGCCGCGCCCAGGCACATGCTGGAGATCACGCAGGCCGGCACCGACCAGCTGCGGCGGTGGCTGCGCGACCCCGAACCGGGGTTCATCACCGACGACAACAAGTGGTACGTGCTCCTCGCGTTCCTCCACCACCTCGAGAACCCCCGCGAGCAGGCGCTCGTGCTGGCCCGGCGCCGGGAGTTCCTCGACCAGCCCGCGCAGCTGTTCTTCGACGCGAACGGGACCCCGATCCCGCCCGAGCAGCTCGACTCCCCGTTCCGCAAGGGCCTCATGCAGATCCACCGGTCCACCAACCTCACCGAGATCGAGTGGCTCGACCGCCAGATCGCCGACCTGAACAAGCGGGCCGGCTACGCGGTGCGCCAGCGCGGGGGCGACTAGCGGCGGGCGTCCCACGGGATGGCGGCGATGCATGCATCGTTGCATGCAAGTGGTAGCGTCCTGACCCGTGACGGGACAGGCGGCGGCCGAACGCGCGTACGCGTACACCAAGCAGCGCATCATCACCGGCGAGCTCGCGGGTGGCGCGCGGCTGAGCGAGGGGCGGATCTGCGAGGAGCTCGACCTCAGCCGCACCCCCGTGCACGAGGCGTTCCTGCGGCTCGCGGCCGAGCGGCTCATCACACTGTCGTCAAGGCAGGGCGCGACGGTGCACCCCGTGTCGGTCACCGAGGTCGCCGACCTCGTCGAGACGCGCGGGGTCCTGGAGCGGACCGCGGTCGCGCGCGTCGCCGCGCAGGGCACGGGCCTCGCGGAGGTCGAGGCGGCCCTCGGCGCGCCGCTGGCGCGGCAGGAGGCCGCGCTCGCGGCCGGGGACCTGGCGGCGTACGTCGAGGCCGACTGCGACTTCCACGCCGCCGTCGTCGGCCTGTCGGGCAACCCGATCGCCGCGCACTTCTTCGACCTGCTGCGCGACCGGCAGCTGCGGCTGGCGTTCCTGGTGCTCTCCAGCAGCGACGTGGTCCTGGACCTGTCGTTCCGCGAGCACCGCGAGATGGCCGCGTGCCTGGGACGGCACGACGCCGCCGGATACCACGCGGTGCTGGACCTGCACCTCTCGCGCCACCAGGGCCTGGCGTGAGCGCCGTCGCGGCGCTGCCCGAGACGCTCGCGCCGCCGCGCGCGCGCCCGTGGCGGACCCTGTTCGCGGTCATGTTCTTCACCAGCTGGGCCGGGAACCAGTTCAGCCCGCTGCTGCTGCTCTACCAGGAGCGCCAGCACTACTCGACGGCCGCGGTGAACGGGTTCCTCGGCGTGTACGTGCTCGGCCTGGTCCCGGCGTTCCTGCTCAGCGGGGCGCTCAGCGACCGGTACGGGCGGCGCCCGGTCATGTTCGCGGGCGTCGTCGCGGCGGTCGCGGCCAGCACCGCCCTGGCGTTCGGCGAGTCCGGGGCGCTCATGATCTGCGTCGGGCGGTTCCTGGCGGGGGTCACGGTGGGGACGGCGACGTGCGTGGGCACGGCGTGGATGAAGGAGCTGTCGCAGTGGCCGCACGACCCGGGGGCCGACACCGGGGCGGGGGCGCGGCGGGCGACGCTGGCGTTCTCGATCGGGTCGGCGGCCGGGGCCGTGGTCGCCGGGCTCATCGCCCAGTGGGGGCCGTGGCCCGAGCAGCTGCCGTTCGTCATCCACGCGGCGCTGACGCTGCCGTTCGCGTGGCTGGTCCTGCGCGCGCCGGAGACGGCGACGACCGGGGGCGTGCCGGGGCCGCTGCGCGCGCAGCTGCGGGTGCCCGCGGCCGGGCACCGGCGGTTCACGCGGGTGGTGCTCGTGGGCGGCCCGTGGGTGTTCGCGGCCTCGGCGATCGGGTACGGGTACCTGCCGGTGCTGGTCGCGGACGCGACGGGCGGGTGGGGCATCGCGTACGCGACACTGCTGACGGCCCTCGCCCTGGCGGCGTCGGCCGCGGTGCAGCCCTTGGCGAAGCACATCGACCGGGACGACTCGGCGCGCGGGCTCCTCGCGGGCCTGGCGACGATCGTCGCCGGGGTGGTGCTGGCGGCCGCGGCCGCGCACTGGCAGTCGTGGCCCGTCGGCGTCGCCGCGGCGCTGCTGGCCGGCGCGGGGATGGGCACGGCGATGGTGTCGGGCCTCCTGGAGGTGCAGCGGATCGCCGCGCCGCAGGACCTGGCGGGGCTGACGGGCGTGTTCTACGCGGTGTCGTACCTGGGGTTCGCCTCCCCCGCGCTGCTCGCGGCGGTCGCGGCGGCCACAGGCGCCCCCGCGCCGGTGCTGCTGCTGGCGGTGGCGGCGCTCGGCGTCGGGTGCGCGGTGCTGCTGGCGCTGCGGTACCGGCGGTACCTGCCGGGCGTGGCGCGGCCGTCCCGGCCCGCGGCCGCGGAGGCGGAACCGGTCCGGTCGGGCGTGTAGGGTGGCGCCCATGCGCTTCGGCATCTCCCCGCCCGTCCGCTAGGGCGGGCATCTGAGCACCGCGACCGGCCACGGGCCGGTCGCGTCTCCATGGCGTGCCCGCAGACGAGAGCACTGTTCCACGACTCTCCTCTGGAGTTCGCATGTCTGCAAGCGACACCGTCATCGACGCGCGCCCCGATTCGGGCTCGGCCCGGCGCGGGCTCGCGTTCCTCACCGTCACCGGCCTCGCCTGGGGCACCACCGGCGCCGCCGCCGACCTCGTCTACGGCGCCACCGAGATCGGGCCGGCGGCCGTCTCGTTCTGGCGACACCTCGGGGGCCTGGTGCTCCTGGGCGCCTTCTGCGCCGTGCGGCGGACGCGCGCGCCGCGCCGGCCGCTGCGCGGCCGGATCGGGCACCTCGTCGGCGCCGGGCTCGGCATGGCGGTCTTCCAGACCGCCTACTTCGCGTCCGTGGAGGCCGCGGGCGTGGCCGTCGCGACGCTCCTGACGCTCGGCTCGGGACCGGTGCTCACCGCGTTCGGGGCCCGGCTGGCGCTGGGCGAGCGGCTAGGGCGCGGCGGCCTGCTCGCCGTCGCCGGGGCCGTGGCCGGGCTCGCGGTCCTGGTCGGGGGCGACGCGAGCGTCGACCCGGCCGGGGCGGCGCTCGCGCTGCTGTCGGCCGCCGGGTACGCGGTCGTGACGCTGCTCGGCCGCAGCGCCGGGCAGCGCGGCGAGGACCCGTTCACGATCACGATGTGGTCCTTCGGGGTCGGCGCGCTCGCGCTGGCCGTGCCCGCGTGGTCCGAGGGGCTCCTCCCCCAGGGCGGCGACGTCGTGCGGGCGTGGGCGCTCATGGCGTACCTGGCGGCGTTCACGACGGCGCTGGCGTACCCGCTGTACTTCGCGGGCGCGGCCCGGGTGCGGGCGGCGACGGCGTCGGTGATGATGCTCATCGAGCCGGTCACCGCCGCGGCCCTGGCCGTCGCGGTCCTCGGCGAGCCGCTGACGGGCGCGACCGTGGCGGGCGCGCTGATCCTGCTCGCCTCGATCACCGCGCTCGCGGCCGCGGAGTCGCGCGGGGCCCGCGGATAGGCGCAGGGGCCGGTCCGCGCGCGGACCGGCCCCTCAGTTTGCGGCTCAGGTGGCCTGGAGGAAGCCCGTCTCCAGCATGATCACGACAATCACGCCGAGGATGCAGCGGTACCAGACGAAGATGAAGACGCTGTGCTTGGCGACCCACTTGAGCATCCAGTGGACGGCGCCGAGCCCGACGATGAACGCGATGATCGTGGCGACGAGCATCTGCGCGCCGCTGGGCACCGACCCCTCGGTGGCGGGTTCGAAGACGTCGCCGAGGCTGAGGATGCCCGCGCCGAACACCGCCGGGATCGCCAGGAGGAACGAGTACCGGGCGGCCACGGCCCGGTCGAGGCCGATGAACAGGCCAGCGGTGATGGTGCCGCCCGAGCGGGAGACGCCGGGGATGAGGGCGGCGGCCTGGGCGAAGCCGAGGATGAGGCCGTCCTTCATGCGGAAGTCGTCCCAGGTGCGGGTCTTCTTCCCGACCAGTTCGGCGAGGGCGAGCAGGAGGCCGAAGAAGATGAGGCTGAAGGCGACGAGCCACAGGTTGCGGGCCCCGTCGCGGATGGCGTCCTTGAAGACCAGGCCGAAGAACACGATGGGGAGCGTGCCGATGATGACGTACCAGCCGAGCCGGTAGTCGGTGCCGCCGCGCTCCTCCTTGTTCCACAGGCCCTTCCACCAGGCCGTGAGGATGCGGACGATGTCCTTCCAGAAGTAGATCAGGACCGCCGTCTCGGTGCCCAGCTGGGTGACCGCCGTGAACGACGCCCCCGCGTCCTCGTCGAAGAACAGCGCCGAGGTGAGGCGCAGGTGGGCCGAGGAGGAGACCGGCAGCATCTCCGTCAAGCCCTGGACGATCCCGAGGACGATCGCTTCGAACCAGGTCATGTCGACCATGCGGACGCCTCCGTCCGTGCATGGCAGGGGGGAATGTGCATTCGCGCTTCTTTCGTCACATCGACGGCCAGGCGTCGCTTCCGCCGCATTGCGGCTCCCGGAGCGACTGGGACATCTTGCCAGACTCGCCACGGTGACCGGTCGGTGTACGCACGCCAGTGAGACCCACCGTACTGGTGGTCCACTGTGTCGGGTCAGTCGAGCTCACGCGGGCAGCTGAGTCCCTGCGCCGGGACGGCGAGGTCGACGAGGTACGCGGTGACCGGGCCGTCGACGCAGGCGTGGCCGAGGGCGTACGCGGTGTGCCCGGAGCCCTCGTAGGTGACCAGGACCGCGCTGTCGAGCCCGGCGGCGACCTCCTGGGCCCACCCGTACGGGGTCGCCGGGTCGGCGGCGGTGCCGATGAGCACCGTCGTCGGCGCGCCGTCGCCGTCGACCGCGGACGGGTTCGGCTCGGAGGCCCGCCAGGTCGCGCACGGCAGGTAGCTCCAGGCGATCCCGGCCCCGAACAGGGGCGAGCCGGCGTAGGCGCCGGCGGCGGCGTCGCGGTAGGCCCCGAAGTGGCCGGGGTTGTCGCGGTCGGCGCACTGCACGGCGTAGAAGTCGGCGTCGGCGTCGCGCTGGGGCACCGGGATCGGCGGCGGCCGCCGGGAGGCGGGTGCGGCGCCCTCGTCGCCGGCGAGGTCGCGCAGGTCCCGCGCGAAGCGCTCCGGGGAGCCGTCGGCGGCCGCGAGGACGCGCGCGAGAGCCGTCCACTTCGCCTCGCTGTACAGGCTCCGGGCGACCTGGTCGAGCATGTCGGCGACGGCGGCCGACCCGCCGAGGCGCTCCTGGACCCGGGTGAGGATCGCGGTGAGCTCGGCGTCGGCGTCGCCCGCGGCGGTGAGGGGGCAGCCCGCGACGGTGCGGCAGTGGTCGGCGAACGCCCGCCAGGCGGCCGCGAAGCCGGCGGCCTGGCCCTGGGCGAGGTCCAGGACGGTGCCGGAGGTGCGCACGACCCCGTCGAGGACCATGGCGCGCACCCGTTCGGGGTAGAGGTGCAGGTACATCTGCCCGATGTAGGTGCCGTACGAGTAGCCGAGGTAGGTGAGCCCGTCGTCGCCGAGGGCCGCGCGCATGACCTCGAGGTCGCGGGCGACGTCCATGGTCCCGATGTGCTCGAGCAGCAGCGGGTCGGTCTCGCGGGCGCACTCGCCGGAGAAGTCCATCGCGCCCGCTTCAAGGGCGTCGGCCTGGTCGCCGGTGACGGCGGCCGGGTCGGCGGCGGCGACCGCGGCGACCGCCGCGTCGAAGGCGGCCTCGGAGCCGCACGCGAGGCCGGCGCTGGCGCCGGTGCCGCGGGGGTCGAAGCCGACGACGTCGAACGCGTCGGTGACGGCCGCGGGCAGGAACGGGTACCGGGCGAGCTCGATCCCGGAGCCGCCGGGCCCGCCGGGGTTGACCACGAGCGAGCCGGTGCGGTCGGCGCCGGCGGCGGGGTGGCGGATCATCGCCAGGCGGATCTGGAGGCCGTCGGGGTCCTCGTAGTCGACCGGGACGCGGATCGACCCGCACTGGAGGGCCTGCGCCCAGGCGGCCGCGGCCGCGTCGAGGTCCTCGCCGCCGTACAGGGCCTGGAGGTCGCACTCGCCCCAGTCGACGCCGGTGACCTCGGCCTGGACGTCGGCGACGCCGGCGCGGGCCTTGGAGGAGCCGTTCCCGTCGTAGTCGGCGCCGCAGGCGGCCAGGGCGGCGCAGGCGAGGAGGGCCGCGGCGGCGGGCACGGCGGTGCGCCTCATGTGGACTCCCTCGGGTGCGCGGCGCGTCGGGTCCGCCGCGGCCGGCCGGCCCGGTCGCATGGCAGGTACCGGGTCGGTCGGCCGCGGCGAGGCGCCGATGAGGGGGACTCTACGGGCCACGTTTCCGGGAGGGGGCGGATTCTCCCGATCGGCACCGTTCGGGTGATTTCCGGGGGACGACGGCGGGGGCCGGAGGGGAATCGCTCCCTCCGGCCCCCGCCCGGGGTCAGGTCACCGGTACCACTTCTGCGCGGCGTTGCCGCTGCACGTGACGATCTGGAGGTTGGTGCCGTCGGCCGAGTTCGCCCACGGCACGTCCAGGCACTTGTTCGCCTGTGGGTTCACCAGGTCGTTCGCGCCGGAGAACACCCACTGCTGGGCGCCGGAGCCGTTGCAGGTCCACAATCGCACCGCGGTGCCGTCGGCGGTGCCGCCGTTGGCGACGTCGAGGCACTTGCCGAGCGCGCGGAGGGTCCCGTCGCCGGGGGCGGTCCACTGCTGGGCGGCGGTGCCGTTGCAGGTGTACAGCTGCACGGGGGTGCCGTCGGCGGTGCCGGCGGCCTCGACGTCGACGCACTTGCCGGCCAGGCCGGTGATGGCCCCGCCCGAGGACGTCGACCCGGAGTAGACGCGCACGTAGTCGATCTTCATCGTCTGCGGGAACTGCGTGCTGCCGTCGGGGTAGCCGGGCCAGTTGCCGCCGACCGCGACGTTCAGGATCATGAAGAACGGGTGGTCGAACACCCACTCGTTGCCGCCGATGTCCCCGGTGGTCTTGGTCTGGTAGGTGGTGCCGTCGACCGACCAGCTGATCGAGTTCGGCGTCCAGTTGACCGCGAAGGTGTGGAACGCGTTCGCGAACGGCTCGCCGATGGTGTAGGTCCCGGTGGGGCCGGCGCCGCCGGAGTAGCCGGGGCCGTGGAGGGTGCCGTGCACGCTGTTGGGCTCGTACCCGACGTTCTCCATGATGTCGATCTCGCCCGACTGCGGCCACCCGACCGAGCCGAGGTCGTCGCCGAGCATCCAGAACGCCGGCCAGATGCCCTGCCCGCGCGGGATCTGGATGCGGGCCTCGAAGGTGCCGTAGGCCTGGGTGAAGGTGCCGTTGGTGAGGAGCCGCGCGGAGGTGTACTGGCACGAGCCGTACCAGCACTGGTACCCGGCGGGGTTCTCCCTGCGCGCGGTGATGACCATGTTGCCGGCCCCGTCGTGGGCGGCGTTGCTCGTCGAGTTCGTGTAGTACTGGTGCTCGTTGTTGCCCCAGCCTCCCCCGCCGATGTCGTAGCGCCACTTGGACGAGTTCGGCGCGGTCCCGGCGGCGGCGTTGAACTCGTCGCTCCAGGTGAGCGCCTGGGCCTGGACCTGCTCTTGGACCTGCACCTCGTCGGGCTCGTCGGCGCCGGCGGCGGTGAGCCCCACGGTGACCGCGGCGGCCGCGGCCACGGCGGCGGTCGCGGTCGCCAGGAGGCGGCGGATGGGTCGGTGGACTCGGGGTGGTCTCACGGAGGCGTCCTCTCGTTCCGCGGAGGAGCGCGGTCACGGCGGGACTACACCGAGAGAGCGCTCTCTCTAAATAGTCCTATCTTTTTAACATCGGGATAGATCATTGTCAATAGGGCAAGCCGGGCAAGGGGGCGGGCGGGGGTCCGGGAGCAGCGCCGGTCCCCCGCCCGCGGGTCAGCCCTTGACCGCCCCGCCCAGTCCGGCGCTGGAGAGGAACAGGCGCTGGAACACCAGGAACAGCGCGATCGGAATGAGCGAGGAGATCGCCAGCGCGGCCAGGAAGACGTCGAGCTCGACGAACTGCTGGAGGGCCGGCAGGCGCACCGACAGCGGCTGGAGCGCCGGGTCGGGCAGCACCAGCATCGGCCACAGGAAGTCCTTCCAGGACGCGATGACGGCGAAGACCGAGACGACGCCGATCACGGGCCTGGACATGGGCAGGACGATGGACCAGAACAGGCGGTAGGGACCGGCGCCGTCCACGCGGGCCGCTTCGAAGATCTCCCGGGGGAGGTTTGCGAAGAAGCGCTGCATGAGCAGGACGTTGAAGGCGTTGGCGCCGGCGGGGAGCCACACGGCCCAGAACGTGTTCAGCATGGAGGTGCCGACGACGGGCGGGTCGAGGATCGTCAGGTAGAGCGGGACGAGCAGGACCACGCTGGGCACGAACAGAGTCGCCAGGACCGCGCCGGATATATAGCGGCCCAGGCGGGGCCGCAGGACCGCGAGGGCGTAGCCGCCGGTGGCGGCGACCAGGAGCTGGACGGCCCAGGAGCCGGCGGCGAGGGCGATGGTGTTGAAGAAGTACTTGTCGATCTCGACGCGGGTCCACGCCTCGGCCAGGTTCGCGAGGTCGATGCCGTTGGGCCACAGGGACATGGGGTGGCGGAGGGTGTCCTGTGTGGGGGTGACGGCGGCCTTGGCGAGCCAGAGCATGGGCCCGAGCCCGGCGATCGCGAGGATCGCCAGGAGCAGGCCGTGGGAGAGCCGGGTGCTCCAGCGGACGCTGGGGCGCTTGCGGTCGGTGGGGGCGAGCAGGCCCCGGTCGGTGGTGCTCTTGACCGTCGCCATCAGCTGCTCCAGGTTCGGGTGAGGCGGAAGTACAGCATGGAGAACGCGGTGAGGACCAGGGCGAGCATGAGGCTCAGGGCCGCCGCGGCGCCGTAGTCCCCGCCGAGGGAGTTGGTGAACGCGTACCGGTAGATCAGCAGCAGCAGCGTCAGGGTCCGGTTCGCGGGCCCGCCGTCGGTGAACAGGAACGGCTCCAGGAACACCTGGGCGGTGCCGATGATCTGGAGGATGAAGGTGATGAGCAGGACGCCGCGCAGCTGCGGGAGGGTGATGTGCCACAGCTTGCGCCAGACGCCGGCGCCGTCGATCTCGGCGGCCTCGTAGAGGCTGGGGTCGACGCCGACGAGGGCGGCGAGGTAGATGATGACGGTGCCGCCGGCGGCGGCCCAGGTCGCCTCCAGGACCAGGGACGGCATGACGATGTCGGCGTCCTGGAGCCAGGCGACGGGCGCGATGCCGAACCAGCCGAGGATGGTGTTGAAGACGCCGTCCTCGCCGGCGTCGTAGAACAGGCGCCACAGCAGGACCGCGACGACCGGCGGGACGACCACCGGCAGGTAGGCGAGGGCCGAGAACAGGCCGCGCATCTTGCGGACCTCGCTCATGAGGATCGCGGCGACCAGCGGGATCGGGTAGCCGAAGACCAGGGCCAGGAGCGCGAAGTACCCGGTGTTCTGGATGGCGGTCCACAGCAGCGGGTCGGCGAAGACCTGCTGGAAGTTGGCGAAGCCCACGAAGACGGGGTCGGCGACCAGGTTGGTGCGCTGGAAGCTCATGACGATCGCGCGTCCGATGGGGAGCCACGAGAAGACGCCGAAGACGACGAGCATGGGCGCCAGGAAGACGAGCGTGTGCAGGCCGGCGCGGGCGCGGGCGAGGCGGGAGCCCGGGCGGCCGGGCCGGGCCGCTGAGCGCGGCCCGGCCTGGTCTCCCGTGACACCGGCGGGGCGGGTGTCGGTGGTGGTCATGTCGGTTCGTTGCCCTCGGTTAGGCGGCGGCGTCCATGGCGGCCTGGGCGTTCGTCTGGGCCGTCTCCAGGAGCGCGTCGATGTCGGCGTTCTCGTCGGTGAGGATGGACTGGACGACGGTGTCGAGCGTGGCGTAGACCTCCTGGGTGGCGGTGACCGGCTCGGTCAGCAGCGGCTGGGTGAACACCTGGGAGGTGTAGGGGGCCATCTGCTCGACGGGGACGTTGACGTACTCGGCGATCCAGGTCTGCTGCTCGTCGTAGGTGGCCTGGTCGAAGACGGGGAGCTCGGGGGCGCCCACGGGCTGTCCGGTCTCGGCCTTGACCTCGGCGTCGGCGACGGCGGCGGCCTGGTCGGTGAGCTTCTCCATGTAGTAGAAGTCGATCCAGGCGACCGCGGCCTCCTGCTCCTCGGCCTCGGCGTTCGGGCTGACGGCGGCGAGGGTGCCGCCGCCGAGGACGCCGGCGTCGGGACCGGTGCCCAGCGGGAGCACGGTCAGGCCGTAGTCGTCGGGGTTGAGGCCGTTCTGGGTGAACAGGTTGCCGTAGTTGCCGCCGCCGGAGACGTACATGCCGATGCGGCCCGCGGCGAAGTCCTGGTTGATGGTCGCCCAGTCGTACTGGAGCGTGTCGCCCATGGAGTCGTCGGTCCAGCGCATGGTCTGGAGCTGGGTGAGGGCCTCGCGCATCTGCGGGGTGTCGATGGTGGCGGTGGCGCCGTCCTCGGTGCGGCCGCCGAGGGCGTTGACGACGGTGGTGAGGATCCAGCCGCCGGTGTTGTCGTTGGTCATCACCGAGTAGCCGGCCTCGCCGGTGGCGTCGCTGATGGCCTTGGCCGCGGCCTGGACCTCGGCCCACGTGGTCGGCGGGGCGTCGGGGTCGAGCCCGGCGGCCTCGAAGAGCGTCCGGTTGTAGTGGAGGCCCTGGCCGTAGGCGGCGATCGGGACGGCCCACAGGTTCCCGTCGGCGTCCTCGCCGGCGGCGGCGATGTTCGGGTTGAACGCGTCGCGGTACGGGAGGGCGTCGGTGTACGCCGAGACGTCGGCGATCTGGCCGCGCTCGATGAGGCCGCGCCCGTCGGTGAAGGGGATGGTGAACACGTCGGGGAGGGTGCCGCCGGCGAGCTGGGCGGTGAAGGTCCCCGCGGTCCAGGTGTACTCCTGGGTCTCCACGTCGATCTCGGGGTTGGCGTCCTCGAACTGGGCGACGCGGGCCTCGAAGGCGTCGATGGCCGCCTGCTCGAGTCCGGCGTCGATGGTGACGGTGATGTGGGTCTTGCCGTCGTCGGGCTCGTCCGAGCAGGCGGCCAGGCCGAGGGCGGAGACGCCCAGGGCGGTGAGGGCGGCCGCGGTCTTCGCGGTGCGAGAGGTAAGCATCGTTGCTCCTTGTCGGTTTCCATTGCGGGTGGTGAGAGGGGTCGCGGTCAGTCCCGCAGCCACGCGGCGGCGTCGCCGGGCAGGCGGCCGTCGCCGGTCGGGGCGCTGGCGAGCAGCACCTCGGTGTGGGCGGGCAGTGCCGCGGGGGCGTCGCCGAAGTTGACGACGCAGGTCAGGTCGGTCCCGCGCCGGAACGCGAGGGTGCCGGGCGCGGTGTCGAGCCAGGCGAACCCGTCGCCTCGCAGTGCGGGTTCGGTGCGGCGCAGACGGATCGCGTCGCGGTACAGGGCCAGGAAGGAGCCGGGGTCGGCTTCCTGGAGGTCGGCGGCGCGGGTCCCCCAGCCGGCGGGCTGGGGCAGCCAGGGGGCGGCGCCGTTCGCGTTGAAGCCGAAGGTGTCGCCCTCGGCGGTCCACGGCAGGGGGACGCGGCAGCCGTCGCGGCCGGGGTCGACGCCGCCGGAGCGGAAGTGCATGGGGTCCTCGCGGGCGCCCTCGGGGAGGTCCTCGACCTCGGGCAGGCCCAGCTCGTCGCCCTGGTAGACGTAGAGGACGCCGGGGAGGGCGGCGGTGAGCAGGGCCGCGGCGCGGGCGCGGCGGGCGCCGAGGGCGAGGTCGGTGGGGGTGCCGAAGCGCTTGGCGGCGAACGCGAACGAGGAGTCCTCGCGGCCGTAGCGGGTGACGGGCCGGGTGACGTCGTGGTTGGACAGGACCCAGGTGGCCGGGGCGCCGATGCCGTCGTGGGCGGCGAGGGTGGAGCGGATCGACCGCTCGAGCGCCGCGGCGTCCCAGGGGCGGGTCATGAAGTCGAAGTTGAACGCCATGTGCATCTCGTCGCCGCGCAGGTAGCGCACGAACCGCTCGGTGTCCTCGAGCCAGACCTCGCCGACCAGGAGGCGGTCGCCGCCGTAGGAGTCGGCGACCTTGCGCCAGCCGCGGTAGACGTCGTGGAGCTCGTCGCGGTCGAGGTGGGGGTGCTGGCCGGGCTCGTGGTGGGCGCCGACCTCGGGGAGCTCGGGGTCCTTGGCGATGAGGGCCGCGGAGTCGATGCGGATGCCGGCGACGCCGCGGTCGTACCAGAAGCGCAGGACGGCCTCGTGCTCGGCGACGACGTCGGGGTGGTTCCAGTTGAGGTCGGGCTGCTCGGGGGCGAACAGGTGGAGGTACCACTGGCCGGGCTCGCCGTCGGGGCCGGCGGTGCGGGTCCAGGTGTCGCCGCTGAAGCTGGAGGTCCAGCGGGTGGGCATCTCGTCGCCGCCGGGGCCCTTGCCGTCGCGGAACCAGAACCGGTCGCGGGCGGGGTCGCCGGGGGCGGCGGCGAGGGCCTCCTGGAACCAGGCGTGCTCGGAGGAGACGTGGTTGGGGACGACGTCGACGATGGTGCGGATGCCGAGCGCGTTGGCGTCGGCGATGAGGGCCTCGGCGTCGGCGAGGGTGCCGAAGGCGGGGTCGATCTCGCGGTAGTCGGCGACATCGTAGCCGCCGTCGGCCTGCGGCGAGCGGTACCAGGGGGTGAACCAGAGCGCGTCGACGCCGAGGGCGGCGAGGTAGGGCAGGCGCTCGCGCACGCCGGCGAGGTCGCCGGTGCCGTCGCCGTCGGCGTCCGCGAAGCTGCGCGGGTAGACCTGGTAGATCACCGCGTTCCGCCACCACTCGGGGGCGGACTGGGGCTGCTGTCGCGATTGCAAAGGTGGCTCCGTTCGTGCGTCGAGCGCGGCCTAGGGAGGGGGTCAGGGCATGGTGAACGCCCTGTACATGCTAGGTTTAGCGCTATACCTTGGCCGGAAGCTTAGCTCTTGGATGTCACACTTGTCAACGGCGGGGTACCGGCATCCGCTTGCTTGATGGAAGGAGCCCTCTTGGGCGTCACGCTGAAGGACATCGCGGCGGAGGCCGGCGTCAGCCTCATGACCGTGTCCAACGTGGTCAACGGGAAGGAGGCCCGCGTCTCCGCGGCCACGCGCGAGCGGATCATGCGCATCGTCAAGGAGCGCGGCTACGTCCCCAGCGCCTCCGCGCGCAGCCTCGCGGCCCGCTCCTCGCGCCTGGTCGGGCTCCTCGTCCCCGCCGTCGGCGAGTCGAGCCTGACCATCGACCCCCACACCGTCGAGGTCGTCGGCATGCTCGAGCGCGAGCTGCGGCGCCTGGACTACCACCTCATGCTGCGCGGGATCTCCCGCGGCGGCGAGATCACCGAGGCCCTGCGGTCGTGGAACCTCGACGGCGCGGTCCTCCTGGGCTTCAACGACGTCGTCATCGACCGGCTCACCGCCGCCGACGTCGGCGACGTGGCCCTGGTCGCCATGGACTCCTACTCGGAGAACCCGCTCGCCCTGGAGGTCCGCTCCGACGACTTCGGCGGCGCCGAGCTCGCCGCCCGCCACCTCATCGGGCTCGGGCACCGCCGGATCGCCTTCGCCGGCCCCGCGTTCTCCGACACCGGCGTCGTGCGCCAGCGCTTCGAGGGGTACCGGAAGGTCCTGGCGGAGGCCGGGATCGCGTTCGACCCCGCGCTGGCGTCCGAAGTGGAGACCACGCACGCGGCGGGCCTGGCCTACGGGCGGCGGCTCGCCGTCGAGCACCCGGAGGTCACCGCGGTGTTCACCACCGCCGACATCCTCGCGATCGGCCTCCTGGAGGGCCTTGCGGCCGAAGGGCGCTCGGTGCCCGGGGACGTGTCCGTGGTCGGGTACGACAACGCCGAGATCGCGGTGTACGTGACCCCGAAGCTGACCACGGTCGCCCAGGACCTCCCGGGGAAGGCCGCCGAGGCGGTCCGCCTCATGATGGACCGCCTCGCGGGGAAGGACCGCCCCGGGCGGGCGGTCTCTTTGGACGTGAAGCTGATCGAGCGCGGCACCGCCGGCCCGGCGCCGGGGCGGTGAGGCCCGGTCCGCGGGGCCCGGCAGAGCCCGCGGACCGGGAGTATCACCAGTTCAGGGACGCGCCGTTGGAGGCGATGACGTCCCGGTACCACTCGGCGCTGCGCTTGGGCGTGCGGCGCTGGGTGTCGTAGTCGACGCGGACGATGCCGAAGCGCTTGGAGTAACCCTCGGCCCACTCGAAGTTGTCGAGCAGGGACCACACGAAGTACCCCTGGAGGTTGACGCCCTGCTCGATCGCGCGGCCGGCCGCGCGCATGTAGCCGTCGAGGTAGTCGACGCGGTCGGCGTCGTCGACCGAGCCGTCGGCGGCCACGGCGTCCTCGAAGGACGCGCCGGACTCGGTGATGTACACCGGCAGGTCGGTGTACTCGGTGGACAGTCGGGTGAGGACCCGCCGCAGGCTCTCGGGGTGGATCTCCCAGCCGAAGGCGGTCACCGCGTGCTGCGGGGGCAGGCTGCGGTTGCCCAGGTGCTCGTCGGCGGGGTCGGCCTCGACGACGAAGCGGTGGTAGTGGTTGACGCCCACGAAGTCCAGGGGCGCGGCGATCGACTCCATGTCGCCGGGCCGGACCGCCTCGAACGCGCCGGTGGGCGCGAAGTGGGCGAGCATGTCCTCGGGGTAGGAGCCGCGGAACAGCGGGTCGAGGAACAGGCGGTTGCCGCCGCCGTCGGACAGGCGCGCGGCGCGCACGTCCTCGGGCTTGTCGGTGGCGGCCTCGATGTCGGTCATGATGACCGCCGAGCCCACTTTGCCCGCGGGGGCGTGCTCGCGGATCGCGGCGACGGCGAGGCCGTGGGCGACGTTGAGGTGGTGGGCCGCCCGCAGGGCCGCGGTGCGGTCCTGGCGGCCGGGGGCGTGGACGCCCACGTGGTAGCCGAGGAACGCCGCGCACCAGGCCTCGTTGATCGGGATCCACTCGTCGACGAGGTCGCCCAGGGCCTGCGCGGTGCGGGTGGCGTAGTCGCCGAAGCACTCGGCGACGGCGCGCTCGGGCCAGCCGCCCTCGTCCTCCAGGGCCTGCGGGAGGTCCCAGTGGTAGAGGGTCACCGCCGAGCGGATGCCGCGCTCGCGCAGGTCGGCGAGCTGCTCGCGGTAGAACGCGACGGCCTCGGGGTTGAGGTCGCCGCGCCCGCCGGGCTGGATGCGGGCCCACGACACCGACAGGCGGTAGGCCTTGAGGCCGAGGTCGGCGGCGATGGCGAAGTCCTCGCGCCAGCGGTGGTAGTGGTCGCAGGCGGTGTCGCCGGTGTCGCCGTTCTTCACCTTGCCGGGGGTCGCGGCGAAGGTGTCCCAGATGGACGGTCCGCGGCCGCCCTCGGCGGCGGCGCCCTCGATCTGGTAGGCGGCGGTCGAGGCGCCCCAGAGGAAGCCGTCGGGGAAGGGACTGGTGCTCATGCGGTGCTCCTTGGTGGTGGATTACTTGTCCACGCCGGTGACCACGATCCCCTGGACGAAGACCCGCTGGGCCGCGAGGAAGATCGCGACGGGCAGGGCCAGCGCCAGGAGCGAGGCGGCGAGGATGAGGTGGGGCTCGGAGTTGTAGACGCCGCTGAAGTAGCTCAGGCCCACGCCGATGGGGACGATGTCGCGGTTGCCCGCGAGGTAGAGCAGCGGTTCGAAGAAGTCGTTCCAGGCGTAGAAGAAGTGGAACAGGCTCACGGCCGTCAGCGCCGGGACCGACTGCGGGACGATGACGCGCAGGAAGGTCCGGATCGGGCCGGCGCCGTCGATGCGGGCGGCCTCCTCGAGCTCCCTGGGGATGGTGAGGAAGTACTGGCGCAGCAGGAACACGTTGAAGGCGTTGGCGAACAGCTGCGGGACGATGAGCGGCAGGTAGGTGCCGACCCAGCCCATCTGGAGGAACACGGCGTACTTGGGGACGAGGGTGACCGCCGGGGGCAGCAGGATCGTCGCCATGAGGAGGCCGAAGAGGAGGCCGCGCCCGGGGAAGCGGAAGCGGGCGAAGCCGTAGGCGACGACCGCGGAGGAGACCACGGTCAGGGCCATGGTGACCAGGGCGTACATGAGGGTCCAGCCGGTCAGGCGCAGGAACGAGATGGTGTCCCAGGCTTCGCCGAAGTTGCCCCACTGGGGGTTGAGGCCGGTGACCGGTTCGAGGGTGCGCCAGCGGCCCTCCCATTCGAGGGTGCCGGCGCCGGGGTCCTCGGGGTCGACGAAGACGCTGGACTCGCGGCCGGGCTCGACGAGGGCGAGGTCGCGGGTGGTGCCGTCGGGCATGGGGACGGCGTAGACGTCGTGGACCTCGCCCTCGTACTCGAAGGTGAGGGCCGAGACGGGCAGGATGCTGGCGTTGGGGTCGGAGACGCCGTCCTTGTCCTTAAGGGCGGTGGCGGCGCCGTAGCCCAGGGGCATGAGGAACACGACGGCGAGCAGGAGCGCGCCGAGGGTGGTCACGATGGTGGCGGTGATGCCGCGGCGACGGCGGCGCAGGGCCCGCTCGGCGGGCGGGAGGGCGTCGGCGGCCTCGGCGGGCCGCGCGGTGGCGGTGGCGGTCACTATCGCTCCGTTCCGTAGTGGACCCAGTACCGGGAGGTGCCGAAGAGCACGCCGGCGAAGACGGCGACGAGGATGAAGATGAGCCAGGCGAGGGCGGCGCCGTAGCCCATGTCGCCGAACACGAAGGCCTGCTGGTAGAAGTGCACGAGCAGGAAGCGGCTGGCGCCGCCGGGCCGGCCGGTGGCGCCGAAGAGGACCCACGGGACGACGAAGTACTGGAGGATCGCGACCGATCCGATGACCAGGTTGTAGAAGATGATCGGGGACAGCATGGGCAGCGTGACGCTGCGCAGCCGCCGCCACCAGCCGGCGCCGTCGATCTCGGCGGCCTCGTAGAGCTCGGTGGGGATGCCCTGGAGGCCGGCGAGGTTGACCATCATGGCGTTGCCGATGCCCCACAAGCCGATGAAGCTGAACGCGAACAGGACCAGGATCGGGTTGTCGAACCAGCGGATGCCGTCGGTGCCGGTGGCGTCGATCCCGCTGAGGCCGATGAGCCGGTTGACCCAGCCGGTCTGGGGGTTGAGGACCTGCTGCCAGATGAGGACGCCGGCGACGAGCGGGATCATCGAGGGCGCGTAGAACAGCAGCCGGAAGAAGCCGGTGAACTTCAGGTGCTTGGAGTTGAGCAGGAGCGCGAGCCCGAGGGCGACGACGACGCTGAGCGGCAGGAACAGCACGGTGAAGCGGAAGGTCGCGGCGAGCGCGGTCCAGGTGTCGGGGTCGGACAGGGCCCGCTCCCAGTTGGAGGTGCCGACGAAGCTGGTCGCGTCGGGGTCGGTGAGCTGGAAGTCCAGGGTGGAGAAGACGAGGGACGCGCCGATGGGGACGGCCCAGAACAGGACGAAGCCGATGAGCCAGGGGCTGATGAACGCGTAGCCCCAGCGCGCTTCGCGGCGCTGCATCGGCCCGGCGGGGCGGGTGGGACGGCCGCCTTTCCGCCGCCGCGCGGTCAGGACCGCGTCGGTGAAACCGGACATGGGTGTCGCCTTTCGAGAGGCTTGGAGGGAGGCGTGGGTGCCGGGCGGGCGGGGTGGCGCCCGCCCGGCGGGGAGGCGAGGCCCGGGGTGCCGCGGGCCTCGGGTGCGCGGCTACTCGGCGGCGTCGAAGACGGCCTGGAGGTCGGCTTGGAGGGCCGCCAGCTCGGTGGGGATGTCGAGCCCCTCCTCCTGGTTGAACCTGGTGGCGTACTCGGCGAGGACCGCCTCGGACTCCAGGAAGTTCGGCATGCCGCCCTCGTGGGAGGGGTTGTCGACGTAGGTCATGCCGTTGACGGCGACGTCCCAGTTGATGTCCTGGCCCTCGAAGTTGGCGGCGCCGACGCGGTCGAAGTACCCGTCCTGGAGGCTGATGCGGGCGGGCATGCCGCCGTAGGTCTGGGTGAGCTCCTCGGCGGCGTCGCCGATCAGGTGGGTGAGCACCTCGAACGCCTCGTCGGGGTGCTCGGTGTCCTTGGTGATGGAGAAGGTGTCGGCGTGGAGCTTGGCGGTGGTGGTGCCGTCGTAGGACGGGGCGACGGCGGTGTCCCAGGTGCCTTCGAACCCGGCCATGCAGCAGGTGGCGTACCACAGGTGGGTGTAGCCCATGGCGAGGTTGCCGGACTCGAACCAGGAGCCGGCGTTGAGCATGTCGGAGTCGCCGTAGGGGCCGTTGGGGATGAAGTGGTCGGTCCACATGCCGTCGTAGTACCACTGCTGGGCCTCGGCCCAGTGGGCCGGGATCTGCGCGTTGCCCTCGGCGTCGACGAGGGACCCGGCGCCGAAGAGCGTGGACTGGGCGCGGATGTCGGCGAAGACGTTGCCGAAGCCGAACTGGACGATGTTCGCCGGGTCGAAGTCGGGGCTGGTGGCGTCGTTGCCCTCGGCGTCGACGGTGAGCTGCTTGGCGAGCTCGGTCATGGTCGCGATGTCCCAGACGTGCTCGACGCCGTCGGCGTCGACGTAGGGGGCGCCGTACTCCTGGGGCGGGTAGGGCAGTCCGGCCTCGTCGAACAGGTCGAGGTTGATGTACATGAAGGACGGGAAGACCGCGAAGGGCAGGCCGATCTGGCCCTCCTCCTCGATGCGGTAGAAGTCGACCAGCGCGGGGTCGAAGTCGGTGAGGTCGTACTCGTTTTCCTCGATGTACGGGGTGAGGTCGAGCCAGGCGCCGGGGAAGGTGGAGCGGCCGCGGATGCCCATGGGGCCGACGATGTCGGGGGCGTCGCCGGTGGCGATGCGGGTGGAGAGGATGTTCGGGGCCTGGTCGGCGTCGACGATCTCCAGGACGAGCTCGATGTCGTCCTGGCTCGCGTTGAACGCCTCGACGACCGCTTCCTGGGCGGGGATGGTCGGGGCGTCCGAGCCCGCGCCCATGCCGACGAACCAGGTGATCTCGACCTTGTCGGAGGCGCTGGAGCCGCCCCCGTCGAGGCAGGCGGTGGCGGCGAGGAGGGCGGCGCCGCCGACGGCGGCGGCCTTGGCGGCTGCGGCGCCCCGGCCGCGGAGGGGAGGTGTGATCCTCATTGGTGCTCCTTGCTGCGGCCGCCGGAGGACGCCGGCGACCGGGAGGGATTTCGGAAGGTCCTGTTCGGAGGATCCTGGGTTCGGGGAGCGCTCTCCGACATGGCGCGGAGATGCCCCCCTGCGCCGACCGGGCCCTTGGGAGACCCGAATTCGGCGCGCTCCGGGCGGTGGCCCGGATGTAGGCTGGAGCAGTAGGTCTACGACTTACTGTTAAGACTTAGATTAAGTACGCTGACACGTGCCGTCAATCTCCCCGCAATAACGGCATGGTCCCGGACAGGTAACGACACGGAGTGGTGGACAGATGGAACGCCCCAAGCGGATGACCACGCGCGACCTCAAGCTGGGCAACCGGATGCTCCTGCTGCGAACGCTGTACTTCGACGGCCCGCTCACCCGCCGCGACCTCGCCCCCGCCACGAACCTGAGCACCGCCACCGTCTCCAACGCCACCGCCGAGCTCATGGCCGAGGGCATCCTCCGCGAGGCCGGGAAGGTCGACTCCGACGGCGGCCGCCCCCACATCCTCCTCGACGTCGACCCCGGGCACGCCCTCGTCGTCGGCGTCGACGTCGGCGAGACCCACGTCCAGGTCGAGCTCCTCGACCTCAAGCTCACCGCCCGCGCCGCCGCCCGGTACGCGCTCGAGACCGGCCGCCACGACCCGGCCACCGTCATCGAGCACGTCGCCGCCGGCGTCAAGGAGGTCCTGGCGGCCGCCGGGGGCGCCCCCGTCCTCGGCGTCGGCGTCGCCGTGCCCGGCATCGTCGAGTACGGCCCCGACGGCGTCGTCCACGCCCAGGCGTTCGGCTGGGACGCGGTCCCCCTGGGGCGCCTGCTCGCCGACCGCCTCGACCCCCTTCCCGTCCACGTCGAGAACGGCGCGATGACCCTGGGCCAGGCCGAGCTGTGGTTCGGCGCCGGCCGCGGCGCCGAGAACGCCATCATCGCCCTCATCGGCTCCGGCGTCGGCTCCTGCGTCATAGCCGAGGGCGCCCTCTACCGCGGCGCCGGCTCCAGCGCCGGCGAATGGGGCCACACCACCATGCGCGTGGACGGACGCGCCTGCCGGTGCGGTTCCCGCGGCTGCCTGGAGGCGTACGTCGGCGCCGAGGGCATCCTCGACCGCTACCTCGCCGCCGCCGGGGCCGTCGACCTCGCCGGCGGCGAGGAGGCCGCCCTCACCCGCCTCCTCGACGACCCCTCCCCCGCGGCAGCCGCCGTGGTCGACACCACCGTCCAGTACCTCGGGGCCGGACTCGCCGACCTCCTCAACCTGTTCAACCCCGAACTCATCGTCATCGGCGGCTGGGCCGGCCTCATGCTCGCCGGCCGCCACCTCGACGACATCACCGCCGCCACCGGCGAATACGCCCTCAAGCAGCCCTTCGCCAGCGCCCGCGTCGTCCCCGGCCTCCTCGGCCCCGACGCCGTCGCCAAGGGCGCCGCGACCCCCGTCATCGCCCAGTTCCTCGGCGGCGCCTGACCCGCCCGGAGCGGGCCCTGACACCTTTGACGCGTTCTTGACGGCCGATCCGGCGAAACGCGTGAATGATTAGCAGGTGCCACGTGGACAACTCAGGATCTACCTCGGCGCGGCCCCCGGCGTCGGGAAGACCTACACCGCGCTCGAGGAGGCCCACCGCCGCGCCGCCCGCGGGACCGACGTCGTCATCGGCTACGTCGAGACCCACGGGCGCGGCGCCACCGCCGAGCTGACCGGCGGCCTCGAGACCGTGCCGCGCCGGACCATCGAGTACCGCGGGGCGGTCTTCGAGGAGTTCGACGTGGACGCGGTCATCCGCCGCGCGCCCGCGGTCGCGCTCGTCGACGAGCTCGCGCACTCGAACGTGCCCGGGTCGCGCAACGAGAAGCGCTGGCAGGACATCGACGAGCTCCTGGACGCAGGCGTCGACGTCATCTCCACGGTGAACGTGCAGCACCTCGAATCGCTCAACGATGTGGTCGCCCAGATCACCGGGGTGCCGCAGCGGGAGACCGTGCCCGATGAGGTGGTGCGGCGCGCCGACCAGGTGGAGCTGGCCGACATCACCCCGGAGGCGTTGCGGCGCAGGATGGTCCACGGGAACGTGTACCCGCCGGAGAAGGTGGACGCGGCCCTCGCCAACTACTTCCGGGTGGGGAACCTGACGGCGCTGCGGGAGATCGCGCTGCTGTGGCTGGCCGACAAGGTCGAGGACCAGCTGGAGGCGTACCGGGCGGCGCAGCACATCACCGCGGTGTGGGAGTCCAAGGAGCGCGTCGTCGTGGCGCTGTCGGGCGGCGACGAGGGCGACACGCTCATCCGCCGGGCCGCGCGCATCGCCGCGCGATCCGGGGGCGCGGACCTCAAGGCCGTGTACGTGGCGTCCGGCGACGGGCTCACCAGCGCGAAGTCGGCGCGGAACCTCGCCCGCCAGCGCAACCTCGTTGAGGCGCTCGGCGGCTCGTACCACCAGGTGGTGGGCGACTCGATCCCGGACGCGCTGCTGGAGTTCGCGCAGGGCGCCAACGCGACCCAGCTGGTGCTGGGGGCGTCGCGGCGGGGCCGGTTCGCGCAGGCGATCTCGCGCGGCGTCGGCGTCACGACCACGGCCCGGTCGGGGAAGATCGACGTGCACCTGGTCAGCCACGAGCGCGTGGCCCCGGTCAAGCGGGCCCGGTCGGGGCGGTACCTGATCGGCGCGGCCCGGCGGCGGCTCGGGATCGGCCTGGCGTTCCTGGGCATCCCCGCGCTGGTGGTGGTGCTCATCCCCTTCCACGAGGAGCTGTCGCTGACGACGATGATCCTCATCGTCCTCACCGCGGTCATGGCGTTGACGCTGACCGGCGGCATGTGGCCGGCGCTGCTGGGGGCGCTGCTGGGGTTCTTCCTCCTCAACTACTTCTTCGCGACCCCCTACTACGAGTTGAAGATCCACGACCGGGAGCAGCTGATCGCCCTGGTCATCTTCGTGGCCCTGGCGCTGGGTGGGGCGGCGGTGGTGAACCTGTCGGCCGCGCGGGCGCGCCTGGCGGCGCGGGCCAGCGCGGAGGCGCAGACCCTGGCGACCCTGGCGGGCAACGTGCTGCGCGGCGGGAGCCGCCTCGACGACCTCCTGGAGCAGCTGCGCGAGACGTTCGGGCTCGAATCGGTGACGCTGCTGGAGCGGAGCGAGCCGGGCGCGGGCCCGGACGAGCGGCGCGATCCGCGGGCGTGGCGGGTGGTCGCGCACGCGGGGGCGGCATGCGGGTCGCCGGGCGCGGCCGAGAACGACCTGCCGATCGACGACGAGCTGGCGATGGCCCTGCGCGGGCACACGCTGGAGGCGGCGGACCGGCGGATCGCGCAGGCGTTCGCGATGCACGCGGCCGCGGCGCTGGAGCGCGAGCGCCTGGAGCGGCAGGCGGCGACGGTGCAGCGGCTGACGGACGCGGACAAGCTGCGGACGGCGCTGCTGGCGGCGGTCTCGCACGACCTGCGCACGCCTTTGGCGTCGGCGCGGGTGTCGGTGTCGAGCCTGAAGTCCACCGGGGAGCTGTTCACGCCCGGTGAGCGCGAGGAGCTGCTGGACTCGGCCGAGCAGTCGCTGGCGCGCCTGACGGGCCTGGTGGACAACCTGCTGGACATGAGCCGGCTCCAGGCGGGCGTGCTGGGTGCGGACCCGGTGCCGATCGCGCTGGACGAGGCGGTGCCGTGGGCGCTCGACGAGATCGGGGAGCCCGCGGCGGACGTGCGCCTCGACGTGGCCCCGGACCTGCCGGAGGTGCTGGCCGATCCGGGCCTGCTCCAGCGGATCCTGGTGAACGTCATCGCGAACTCGCTGCGGTTCAGCCCCGAGGACGTGCCGCCGCGGGTGACCGCGGGCATCCACGGCCCCGCGGTCGAGCTGCGCGTGGTCGACCGCGGGCCGGGCGTCCCCGACGAGGACCGCGAGATCATGTTCCGCCCGTTCCAGCGGCTCGGGGACCGGGACAACACGACGGGCGTCGGCCTGGGGCTGGCGCTCTCGCGCGGCCTGGCCGAGGCGATGGGCGGCACGCTGACCGCGGAGGCGACTCCCGGCGGCGGGCTGACGATGGTGCTGGCGCTGCGGATCGCGGCGTCCGACGGAGAGGGTGCCGAGTGATCAAGGTCCTGGTGGTGGACGACGAGCCGCAGATCGCGCGGGCGTTGCGGATCAACCTGTCGGCGCACGGGTACGAGGTGACGACCGCGGCCGACGGCGCGCAGGCGCTGCGGGCCGCGGCGGCGGTCGTGCCGGACCTGGTGGTGCTGGACCTGGGGCTGCCGGACATGGACGGCTCGGAGGTCATCGAGGGCCTGCGCGGCTGGTCGAAGGCGCCGATCCTGGTCCTGTCGGGCCGGGCCGCGAGCGCCGAGAAGATCGCGGCCCTGGACGCGGGCGCGGACGACTACGTGACCAAGCCGTTCGACATCGGCGAGCTGCTCGCGCGCGTCCGCGCCGCGACGCGCCGCTCGGGTCCGGGCTCGGACTCGCCGGTGACGGCGATCGGCCCGGTCACGGTGGACCTGGCGGCGCGGGAGGTCCGCAAGGACGGCGACGAGGTGCGCCTGACCCCGACCGAGTGGCAGCTCCTCGAAGTGCTGCTGCGCAACCCGGGCAAGCTGGTGAGCCAGCGCGAGCTCCTCCACCGCGTGTGGGGCCCCAACTACGACCGCGAGACGAACTACCTGCGCCAGTACATGGCCCAGCTGCGCCGCAAGCTCGAAGCGGACCCGGCCCGCCCGGTGCACCTGCTCACCGAACCCGGGATGGGGTACCGGTTCCGGCCGTAGGGGGCACAGTGGACCGGAGGTCCCGGTCCGCGGGGGCGGCACGGCGCTCCTAGAGTGGGGTGCTCACCGAGAGAGCGGAGCGGGACATGAGTGCGTCGGAGCGCATCGGGGAGCAGGCGGGGTCGCGGGCGGCGGTGGCGCTGTGGGCGGCGGCGGTGCTGTTCCTGGCCGTTGGGGTCGCGAAGCTCGCCCTGTACGCGGACTTCACCGCGGACTCGGGCGCCGGCTGCCGGTCCGAGCAGAACCCGGGCTTCACCGCCGCGTGCGAGCAGTTCGCGCCGGTCGCCTGGTACGGGCCGTACTGGCTGGCGGTCGCCGGGTCGATCGTGTTCGCGCTCCTGTTCGCCGCCGCCGCGGTCCTCGCCGACCGGGGCCGGCGCCCCGTCCGGTTCGCCATGGCCGCCACGCTCCTCGCGATCGCGCTCGCGGTCGTCCCCGGGGTCTTCGACCTCGACTGGCGGTTCGCGGTCGCGGCCGCCTCCGAGGCCGACGCGTGGGTCGCCGAGTACGTGCGCGACGGCGTGCCGTCCTGGTACGGCCCGGTCGAGACCGCCCTCCTGGTCCTCGCCGCGGTCGCCGCGCTCCTGGGCGCGGAGTGGCTGCGCCGCTCCCCCGCCCGTCAGTAGCCGATCGTCGCGGCCACGGTCTGCCCGCCGGACTCGGCGAGGTCGACGGTGAGGCGCGGCCGGTCGCCCGTTGCGCTGCACGGGGAGTCGGGCCGCGGTGCGCGGTTCAGCGGGGGTCGGGGACCAGGTCGTCGGCGCGGGTGCGGCAGCGGGCGACGTAGGCGGTGGTGTGGCGGTCGAGGGCGGCGGCGAGGCGGGGGTCGGGCTGGGCGTCGCGGGCGGCGGTGAAGCAGGCGAGGGCGGCGGCGGCGATGGGGCCGTCGCGGAGGGCGGCGGTGGCGGCGCGGAGGTAGAGGTCGGCGGCGGTGGCGCCGTGCCAGAGCGGTTCGAGGGCCGCGGTTGCGGCAGCGGCGGCCGCGGGGTGGTCGAGGAGGGTCGCGGCGAGGGCGACGGGGACGATCCAGTCGGGGCCGGGCTGGGCGTCGATCATGCGCAGTTCGAGGTAGCGGCCGCGGGGGCGCACGGGCGGGAACAGGGTCGTCAGGTGGTAGTCGAGGTCCTCGCGGGTGGGCGGGCGCAGGTGGACGGCGTGGAGCCAGTCGCGGAAGGTGAGGCCGCGGGGGACGGTCCAGCGGCCGGGGCCGCGCACGGCCATGACGCGGGCGTCGAGGGCGTAGCGGGCCCAGGCCTCGCGGGGGTCGCCGGGCGGGACGGGGCGGGCGCGGGTGGGGTCGATCGCGGTCCACACGTGCTGGCGGGTGGAGCGCCACAGGCTCGGCTCGCCGCGGCGCAGCGGGGAGTTCGCGAACGCGGCGATGAGGACGGGGGCGAGGCGGTGGGCCAGGGCCCAGCGCTCGGCGAGGCCGTGCGGGCCGGACCCGTCGTGCCCGGTGTCGAGGCAGACCTGGACGGAGGCGGTGTTCGCCATCATCCAGCGCCCGGCGCGGCCGTCCTGGTCGAACAGCTCCTCCATGGCCTGGTAGCGGGGGCTGCGGATCACCCTGCGGGGCAGGCGGACCGGGTCGAGGCCGAGGCCGATGAGCTCCAGGCCCTCGGCGGCGAGCGCGGCGGTGACGCGGGCGCGGTCAGCCTCGAGCTCGTCGAAGCACTCGCGCAGGCCCGCGGGCCTGGTGCTCAGCTCGAGGGCGCCGCCGGGCTCGAAGCTGAGCCGGGTACATCGCGGCAGGGCGTCCCGGACCCCGAGCAGGGCGGTGACGGACTCGGGGTCGGGGCGGCGGCGCCGGTCGGCGGTGCTGGTGAGGTGCCACTCGACCTCGGCGCCGACGCGGGCGGGGGCGACGGGCTCGAAGGCCCGGGAGGCGATGCGCTCGAACGCCTCGTCCTCGGTGAGGGGCGCGGTGGTGCGGTCGCGGAGCGTGGCGTCGGACATGCGGTCTCCTCGTCTGAGGCGGCGGGCCGTCGGCCCGTGCGAGTATTCCTATCGGATCTATAGGATATGTGGATGGTACGGCCCGCGGGCGATCAGCGCAACCGCAACCGGGCGAAGTGGACTACCGCGGCATCCAGGCCTCGTCGGCGTCGGTGAGCTCGTTGACGCGGACCGGGAACTCCCCGGACGCGGCCTGGGCCAGGGAGACCTCGTCGAGGACCGAGCGCACCGCGGCCCGCGCGGCGACCCACAGCCGCGGCAGGTTCACCGCGGCCCCTTCGTAGCTCGTCTCCTCGGGGCGGCGGCCGCGGACCCCGGAGAGGGGGCCGTCGACGGCGCGCAGCACCTCCCCCACCGAGACCTCCTCGGGGTCGCGCGAGAGCCGGTAGCCGCCCTCCACCCCGCGCGCGCTGTCGACGAGGCCGGCCCGGCGCAGGTCGCCGAGGATCACCTCCGCGAACTTGCGCGGCAGGGCCTGCGCGGCGGCGAGCGAGCTGGCGGAGACGGTGCGCGGATGGCCGGTGGCGAGCGTGACGGCGATGCGGACGGCGTACTCGCCGCGAGCGGAGACCTGCATGGCAGGCGGCTCCCTTCTCGTGAACTGGGGCGAACGGGAACGTGTACTTGAATCCTACTTGATAGATAGGATATGCTGTCGGCGTGAACCGCACCAGCGAACCGGTGAGACCGAGGTGGACCAAGAGGCGCCACATCGATTTCGCGCGTTCCGATTCCGCGCTGTGTCGCCCGGGCGGCGCCGCCGCGGGGGTGCGCTGAATCCGCACCACCCGACGACGCCCGCCCGTCCCGGAATCCTCTGTCGAGAACGAACGAAGGCGCCGCCATGACTCCCGTCCAGACCCGCACCCGCCCGCCGGCCCACCGCCGCGCGGGCACCGCCGTCATCACCGTCACCGTTGAGATCCCCGCCGACGACCCGCGCCTGGCGCGCCGCCTCACCGCGGCGCTCGGAGTGCTCGCGCAGGGGGGCGGGCGGGTCGCCGTCACCGCCGAGGGGGCGCCGCCGGCCGCGCCCGAGCCGGCGCCCGAGGCCCCGGTCCCGGCGCCCGCGCTCGTGATCGACACCGCCGGCCGCGAGGTCACCGTCCACGGCGAGGTCGTCCCGCTGACCCGCCTGGAGTTCGAGCTCCTCGCCTTCCTGGCCCGCCATCCCGGGATGGTCCACACCCGCACCGAACTCCTCCAGTACGTCTGGGACACACCGGACACGGGCCTGCCGGGCCGCACCGTCGACGTCCACGTGCGGCGCCTGCGCGCCAAGCTCGCCGAGTTCGACGCGCTGGTGGTGACCGTCCGCGGGGTCGGCTACCGGTTCACGCGCAGCCGCGACGTGGAGTACCGGACCGCCCCGGCCGGGTCCGGCGCGGACCGGCTTCTCACCATCTAAGATATCCTAGTATTTCTATAGGAATACTGGTAGTGTTGTCCTCATGACGACCGCCGGCCTGCTGACGCGGCGGCGCGAGATCGACCAGATGCGCGCCGCCAGCGCCCTCTGTCGACCCCGAATGCCGTAGTCGGGACCCGCCCCCCGAGGGCCGCTCCCGACCCCGCGCACCTCCACCCGGCCGCTCCGAGGCCGATCCCCCACGGGCGCAGAGCCCTGTTCCAGCACGCCCTCCAGCGGCGTGCCCCCGCACCCTCCCCACCGGAAGGACCGCACCGTGACCGACACCTTCACCGTGACCGCAGTGGTCGGCAACCCGAAGCGCCTCTCGCGCACGCTGACCACCGCCGAGGCCCTGGCCGCGGCCGTGGCCGGCCCCGGGGCGCCGACCGCCTCGACCGACCTCGCCGAGCTCTACCTCGACGGGATCGAGCCGCCGCACGACGGCTTCGACCACGCCCTCGCCCGCCTCCGCGCCGCGGACGTGGTCGTCGTGGGCACCCCCGTCTACAAGGCCTCCTTCACCGGCCTGCTCAAGCTCTTCCTCGACCAGCTCCCGCCCGGCGCCCTCGACGGCGCCGTCGCGGTCCCGGTGACGATCGCGGCCTCCGCCGAGCACCGGTTCCTCGCCGACCTCCAGCTGCGCCCGGTCCTGGCCGAGCTCGGCGCGAGCCTGCCCGTCCCCTCGCTCACCCTGCGGGAGAACGAGCTCCCCGAACTGGACGCGCACCTGGCGAAGTGGACCGGCGCGCACCTGCCGGCGCTGCGGGCGGGGGCGGCGGCATGAGCACGCAGCTGCACGCCGGCGTCGAGGCGGCCTCGTTCCGGTCCCTGTTCCGCGCCCACCCCGCCGGCGTCACCGTGGTGCTCGCCGACCCCGGGGACGGCCCGGCCGGGTTCACCGCCACCTCGCTCACCTCGGTCTCGCTCGACCCGCCGCTGGTGTCCTTCGCGATCGCGTCGGGCTCCTCGGCGTGGCCGGCGATCCGCGAGACCGCCAGCCTCACCGTGAACTTCCTCGCCGCCGAGCAGCACGCCATCGCGACCCGGTTCGCCACCAGCGGCATCGACCGGTTCGCGGGCACCGCGTGGTCGCGGCTGGACACCGGCGAGCCCGTGCTCGCCGACGCCCCCGCGCACCTGCGCGCGGTCGTCACCGACCGCATCCCGGCCGGCGACCACCACATCGTCCTGGCCCTGGTGGTCGGCGCCTCCCCCGGGGCCGACCACGAGCCGCTGGTGTACCACGCGGGCGGCTACTGCGCCGCCGCCCCGCTCGACTGACCTCCTTCCACCCCATCGCTTCGAAAGGCCAATCCCCATGCCGTCCAAGACCACCCGACGCACACTCCTGGCGGGCGCACCCGCCGTCGCCGCACTCGCCCTCGCCGCGTGCTCCCCCGAGGACGCCGGCCCCGTGCTCGCCGCCGACGCCGACCTGCCGACCGCGGTGCCCGAGGGCACGAAGCTCGTCATCGGCGACCCGTCCCAGCAGCTCGCGTTCGAGCTGTCGGGGCTGGCGTCCCTGCTCACGTTCGACGTGGAGTGGGCGAACATCTCCGGCGGCCCCAAGTCCGCCGAGGCGTTCCGCGCCAAGTCCCTCGACATCTCCTCGGTCGCCGACATCCCGCCGATCCACACCAACTGGACGGGCCTGCCGACGCGGATCGTGGCCGCCGCCGGGCGCATCGACCCGCTGGAGCACCCGATCTACGACCTCGGGGTCGCCCCCGGCGCCGGCGTCGCGTCCCTGGAGGACCTGGCGGGCAAGCGGATCGCCTACTCCCCCGGGCAGGCGCAGGGCGCGCTGATCCTGCGGGTCCTCGACGCGGCCGGGCTGAGCCAGGACGACGTCGAGCTCGTGGAGCTGCCGTCCACCGCCGACACCTACTCGAACGCCTTGGCGGGCGGGGAGGTCGACGTGGCGCCGATCGGCGGCACCCAGGTGAAGTCCTACCTGAACAAGTACGGCGCGGACGGGGCGACGACCATCGCGCACGGCCTGCGCGACGACCCGTGGGTGCTGTACGCGCCCGTGGAGGTCCTCGAGGACGCCGACAAGGCCGCCGCGATCGCCGAGTACGTGCGCCTGTGGGGCGCGGCGAAGCTGTGGACGCGGGCGAACCGCGAGGAGTGGGTGAACGCCTGGTACGTCGAGCACGAGGGACTGAGCGCCGAGGACGGGGAGTACCTGTTCGACCGCGAGGGCGAGCCGGACTTCCCCGAGACGTGGGACGAGACCATCGCGCGCCACCAGGAGACGATCGAGGTCGTCGCCGAGGGCACCGGCAACGAGGTGCTCGACGCCGACGACCTCTACGACCGGCGCTTCGAGCCGCTGGTGGCCGAGGGCATCGCCGAGTACGGCGACGGCGGCGCGTGATGACCGCCGTCAGCGCCGAGCAGGCGCGCACGACCGCCGTACCGCCGGTCGACGACGAGGAGCTGGCCGCCGGCCGCGCCTCGCGCCCGAGGGGCAAGCGCCGCCTCGGGCCCGGCAAGCCGATCAAGCTGGGGTACCTCGTGGGGCCGCTCCTGCTGCTGGGCGTGTGGATCTGGGGGTCGGCCCAGGGCTGGATCGACCCGCGGGTGCTCACCGCGCCGTGGACCGTGGCCACCACCGCGTGGGACCTGTGGGAGTCCGGGCGCCTGGGCCCCGACCTGCTGGTCTCGGCCCGCCGCTTCGCGCTCGGGCTCGTGTTCGGCGTCCTCGCCGGGCTCGTGCTCGCGCTCGTGTCGGGGCTGAGCCGGTGGGGCGAGGCCGTGGTGGACGGGCCGGTGCAGATCAAGCGGTCCATCCCCAACCTCGCGCTGCTGCCGCTCCTGCTGCTGTGGTTCGGCATCGACGAGCGGATGAAGATCATCACGATCGCGCTCGGCGTGCTCATCCCGATCTACATCCACACCCACAACGGGCTGCGCTCGATCGACGGGCGCTACGCCGAGCTGGCCGAGACGCTGCGGCTGCGGCCGGCCGCGTTCGTCGGCCGGGTGGTCCTGCCCGGGGCGCTCCCGGGGTTCCTGCTGGGCATGCGGTTCGCCGTGACGTCCTCGTGGCTGTCCCTGGTGGTGGTCGAGCAGGTCAACGCCACCAGCGGCATCGGGTACATGATGCTGCTGGCCGGCACGTACGGGCAGACCGACGTCATCATCGTGGGCCTGGTCCTGTACGCGCTCCTGGGGCTCGCCTCCGACACCGTCGTCCGCTTGATCCAAAGGAGGGCCCTGTCATGGCGCCGCACCCTGGAGGACTGACGGCCACCGCGGCCGTGCAGATCCGCGACCTGCACCGCTCCTTCACCGACGACCGCCCGGTCCTGTCGGGACTGGACCTCACCATCGAGGCCGGCGAGTTCGTGGCGCTCCTGGGCCGCTCCGGCTCGGGCAAGTCCACACTGCTGCGGGCCCTGGCCGGGCTCGACCAGGACGCCTCGGGGACCGGCGACATCGACGTGCCCGAGCAGGTCTCGGTGGTGTTCCAGGACTCCCGCCTGCTGCCGTGGCAGCGGGTGCTGCGCAACGTCGTCCTGGGGCTCGAGGGCCCCGGGGCGGTGGCGCGCGGCCGGGAGGCCCTGGCCGAGGTCGGCCTGGCCGGACGCGAGCGGGCCTGGCCCCGGGAGCTGTCCGGCGGCGAGCAGCAGCGCGTGGCCCTGGCCCGCTCGCTGGTGCGCGAACCCGAACTGCTGCTCGCCGACGAGCCGTTCGGGGCCCTGGACGCCCTGACGCGCATCAAGATGCACGGGCTGCTGCGGGCGCTGTACGAGCGGCACCGCCCCGCGGTGCTGCTGGTGACGCACGACGTGGACGAGGCGATCGTGCTCGCCGACCGGGTGCTGGTCCTCGACCACGGCGTGGTCAAGACCGAGCGGCGCATCGACCTCGACGGCACCCGCGACCCCTCCGACCCCGCGTTCGCGGCGGTCCGGACCGAACTGCTCGCCGCGCTCGGCCTCGCCGGCGGCGCCGCGATCACCGAGGAGGAATCATGAGCACCGAGCCCAAGCGGCTGCACCTGAACGCGTTCCTGATGAGCACCGGGCACCACGAGGCGTCCTGGCGCCTGCCGGAGTCCGACCCGTACTCGACCACGTCGATCGCGCACTACGCGAAGCTCGCGCAGACCGCCGAGCGCGGAAAGCTCGACTCGATCTTCTTCGCCGACTCGCCCTCGCTGTGGGGCACGATCGGGCGCCGGCCCTCCGGGTCGCTGGAGCCGACGGTGGTGCTCGCCGCCATCGCGGCCCTGACGACGCACATCGGACTCATCGCGACGGCCTCGACGACCTACAACGAGCCGTACAACCTGGCGCGCCGGTTCGCCTCGATCGACCACATCTCCGGCGGGCGGGTCGGGTGGAACATCGTCACCACCGCGACGCTCGACGCGGCGCGGAACTTCAACCTGGACGAGCTGCCGTCGCACGCGGCCCGGTACGCGCGGGCCGAGGAGTTCCTCCAGGTCGCCAAGAAGCTGTGGGACTCCTGGGACGACCGGGCGGTCCTGGCCGACAAGGAGGAGGGCCTCTGGGGCGACGACCGGCTGCTGTACCCCGCGGCGCACGCGGGCGAGCACTTCCAGGTCGCCGGCGCGCTCAACGTCCCCCGCACCCCGCAGGGGCACCCGCTGCTGGTGCAGGCCGGGTCCTCGGAGGACGGGAGGTCGTTCGCGGCCAACCACGCCGAGGCGATCTTCACCGCGTGGCAGACCATCGAGGAGGCGCAGGCGTTCTACGCCGACGTCAAGCGCCGCGCGAAAGACGCCGGGAGGGACCCCGACGGCGTGCTGGTCCTGCCGGGCATCGTCCCGGTCCTGGGCTCGACCGAGGCCGAGGCGCGGCTGCTGGAGGAGGAGCTCGACCGGCTCATCGTCCCCGAGTACGCGCTGGGCAACCTCGCCAAGCAGCTCAAGCTCGACCCGTCCGAACTCGACCTGGACCGGGAGCTGCCGGCGGTGCTGCCCACCGAGGACGAGATCGAGGGCGCCAAGAGCCGGTTCACGCTCATCGTGGACCTGGCCCGCCGCGAGCACCTGACGGTGCGCCAGCTCATCGGCCGCCTCGGCGGCGGCCGCGGGCACCGGACGTTCACCGGGACGCCCGAGCAGGTCGCCGACGCGATCCTGGACTGGGCCGACCACGGCGCGGCCGACGGGTTCAACATCATGCCCGCCGTCCTGCCCTCGGGCCTGGAGGCGTTCGTGGACCAGGTGGTGCCGATCCTCCAGGCCAAGGGCCGCTTCCGGACCGAGTACGAGGCGACGACGCTGCGGGGCCACTACGGGCTCGCGCGGCCCGAGAACCCGCGGCGGGCCGAGGCGGTCGAGTCGGCCGTCCGCGGCGTCCTCGCCCACACCCGCTAGGGCATAAGGGACGGAACCGTCCCAATTATCGGAACGACCGCGGGACGGCTCGCGTTTCGCGAGCCAGACCGCGGTCCTCCCGCCCACATGGCGGGACCCGGGTTGCCTCGGAACGCGAGGCAACCCTACAATTCCCACTAGATTAGTCGGAGTAATCGGACTACTAGGAAAGCCTCCTTCCCGATCGAACCAGAAAGCATCCCCATGAGCTCTGCCAGCCCGCGCCCCCTCAAGCGCCGCAGCGTCATCGCGGCGGCCGCCGCCCTGCCCGCCGTCAGCGCGCTCGCGGCCTGCGGCACCGACGACGAGAACCCCGACGAGGCCGCGGCGGACGCCGACAGCGCCACCGCCTCCGGCACCATCCGCCTCGGCTACTTCGGGAACGTCACCCACGCCCCCGCCCTCGTCGGGCTCGAGGCCGGGGTCTTCGCCGACACCCTGCCCGAGGCCGTGACGATCGAGGAGACCGTCTTCAACGCCGGCCCCTCCGCGATCGAGGCGCTCTTCGCCGACGCCATCGACATCTCCTACATCGGCCCCAACCCCGCCATCAACGGCTGGGCCCAGTCCGGGGGCCAGGCCCTCCACATCATCGCCGGATCCACCTCCGGCGGCGCCGGCCTCGTCGTCAAGCCCGAGATCACCGTGGTCGAGGACCTGCGCGGCAAGGCCCTGGCCACCCCGCAGCTCGGCAACACCCAGGACGTGGCGGCCCGCTACTGGCTCAAGGAGCAGGGCTTCGCGACCGACGAGAACGGCGGCGGCGACGTCTCGGTCACCCCCATCGACAACTCCGAGGTGGCCGCGGCCTTCGACGACGGCACCGTCCAGGCCGCCTGGGCCGTCGAGCCGCGCTACTCGGACCTGCTGCTCAAGCACGGCGGCGTGGAGTTCCTCAACGAGCGCGAGCTGTGGGACGGCGGCGAGTTCGTCACCACCCACATCATCGTCTCCAAGACGTTCCTCGACGCCCAGCCCGCGCTGGTCAAGGCGTTCCTCGAAGGCCACCTGGCGGCCCTCGACTACATCGCGGCCAACCCCGACGAGGCCCAGGTCAAGTCCAACGACCGCATCGAGGCCCTGACGGACAAGCGCCTCGACGACGAGGTCATCGCCGCGGCCTTCGCGAACCTGAGCTTCACCGCCGACCCCATCGCCGCCTCCCTCCAGGGCAGCAAGGAGCACGCCGTCGAGATCGGGCTCCTCGACGAGGTCGACCTCACCGGCATCTACGCGCTCGACGCCCTCAACCAGGTGCTCGCCGACCGCGGCGACGCCGAGGTCTCGGCAGGTGACCTGGCATGAGCCCCACCCGCACGGTGAAGCCGAGAGGCGCCGGTGCGGCCGACGACACCGCCCGGGCCGCGGGCGCCGTGGTGCTGACCGACGTGGTCAAGCGCTACGGCCGCGGCCCGGGCGCCGTCACGGCCCTCGACGGCGTCTCGCTCGCCGTCGAGCCCGGCAGCTTCGTCTGCCTCCTCGGCGCCTCCGGCTGCGGCAAGAGCACCCTGCTCTCGCTGGTGGCCGGGCTCGACGAGATCTCCGGCGGCCGGATCGACCACGTCGACCAGCCGGTCGCCATGATGTTCCAGGAGTCGGCGCTGTTCCCGTGGCTGACGGTCCTGGGCAACGTCGAAATCGCTCTGCGCGTGCGCGGCGTCGGTCGGGCTGAACGACGCCGTCGCGCGCTGGAGCTGCTGGAGACGGTGCGGCTCACCGGGTTCGCGCACAAGCGCCCCCACGAGCTGTCCGGCGGCATGCGCCAGCGCGTGGCCCTCGCCAGGGCCCTGGCGCAGGACGCCTCGGTGCTGCTCATGGACGAGCCGTTCGGCGCGCTCGACGCGATGACCCGCGACCTCCTCCACGACGAGCTGGAGCGGATCTGGCGCGAGCGGGGCCTGACGGTGCTGTTCGTGACCCACAACGTGCGCGAGGCGGTGCGCCTGGGCGACCGGGTGGTGCTGCTGTCCTCGCGTCCGGGCCGGGTGCTCAACGTGTACGACGTGGAGCTGCAGCGGCCGCGGCGCATCGACTCGGCGCCCGTGGCGGCGCTCGCCGCCCGGATCACCGACGCGCTGCGCGAGGAGGTGGGCCGCCATGCCAACTGAGACGGTGAAGTCGAAGACCGAGGACACCTCGCGCGACTGGGTGTCGGGCCTCGACGAGCTGGAGAAGACGCCGATCACCGAGACGCGGTGGGGGCGGTTCGCGTCCCGGCTGTGGGCGGGGACGTGGCCGAAGGTCCTGGCCCTGGTCCTGGTGGTCGGGGGCTGGCAGCTGCTGTTCCTCAGCGAGTGGAAGGCCCCGTGGGTCCTGCCGGCGCCGCTGACGGTGTGGGAGGACCTGGTCGCGTACGCCGCGACGCCGGACTACCTGCAGGCCATCGCGATCACGCTGCAGCGGGCCCTGACGGGGTTCGCGCTGTCGGTGGCGGTCGGGTCGGTGCTGGGCATCGCGGTGGCGCGGTTCAAGCCGCTGCGGGCGGCGATCGGGTCGCTGATCACCGGGCTCCAGACGATGCCCTCGATCATGTGGTTCCCGCTGGCGATCCTGCTGTTCAAGATCTCGGAGTCGGCGATCCTGTTCGTGGTGGTGCTGGGGGCGGTCCCGTCGATCGCCAACGGCATCATCTCGGGGATCGACTACGTGCCGCCGGCGTGGAAGCGCGTGGGGGCGGTCCTGGGCATGAAGGGCTTCCAGCTCTACCGGCACGTGATCCTGCCGGCGACGCTGCCGTCGTTCGTGTCGGGCCTGAAGCAGGGCTGGGCGTTCGCGTGGCGCTCGCTCATGGCCGGCGAGCTGCTGGTGATCGTGGCCGGGCAGGGCTCGATCGGCGCGCTCATGCAGGGCGCCAGGGAGTTCAACGACTCGGCGCGGGTGCTGACGTGGATCGTCACGGTCCTGGTGATCGGCATCCTGGTCGACACGGCGTTCAAGGCGGCCGACAACCGCATCAGGAAGTCCTGGGGCCTGGCGGCCGACCGCTAGCCCCTCCAACTGCACACGAGTCTCCCCGCGCAGGGTGTTCGCACCTTCCCCCTGCGCGGGGACCCCTACCGGAATACCCTGGGGCACTTCATGACCACAATTCCCATTAAACGCATAGGACAACTAGATATTCGTGGTGCGGCCGCCCAGCTGCGCCTGGACCGGCTCCGCATCCTCATCGGACCGGTCGCACTGGTGGCGCTGTGGCAGATCGGCTCGGCCACCGGGCTCATCCCCGAGCAGACCCTCGCCGCCCCCTCCACCGTCATCGCCGCCGGCGCCGAACTGGTCGAGACCGGGCGCCTCCAGGAGCACCTGCTGGTGTCCCTCGGCCGGGCGGCGACCGGCCTGGCCCTGGGCGTGGCGATCGGCGCGGCTCTAGCGGTCGTGGCCGGCCTGTTCCGCCTCGGCGAGGACCTCATCGACGGTCCCATGCAGATCCTGCGGGCCATCCCCGCGCTCGCGCTCGTGCCGCTGGCGATCGTGTGGTTCGGCATCGGCGAGGAGGTCAAGGTCTTCCTCGTGGTCTTCGCGACCGCGTTCCCGGTGTACGTGAACACGCACGCCGCCATCCGCGGCCTGGACCCGCGCTACGCCGAGCTCGCGCGCAGCGTCGAACTGGGCCGCATCGGCCTGGTGCGCACGGTGATCCTGCCCGGCGCGCTCCCGGGGTTCTTCACCGGGCTGCGGTTCGCGACCGCGATCTCCTGGCTGGTGCTGGTGGTCTCCGAGCAGATCAACGCCACCAGCGGCATCGGCTTCCTCATGACCCAGGCCCGCAGCTTCGCGCAGACCGACGTCATCGTCGTCGGCCTCGTCGTCTACGGCCTCCTCGGCCTGGTCTCCGACCGGCTCGTCCGCTTCACCGAAGGGAGGGTCCTGCCGTGGCGACGGACCTTCGACGCGCGGTAGCCGCCCCGGCCGCCGTGGCCGTCACCGCACTCGACAAGTCCTTCGGGACCCAGCACGTCCTCACCGGCGTCGACCTGCGCATCGCCCCCGGCGAGTTCACCGCGCTCCTGGGGCGCTCGGGATCGGGCAAGTCCACGCTCCTGCGCATCCTGGCCGGCCTCGACGAGGACTACGACGGCGAGGCGACCGTCCCGAACCGGCGCGCCGTGGCCTTCCAGGACGCCCGCCTCCTGCCGTGGAAGCGGGTCCTCGACAACGTGCTCCTGGGACAGAAGGGCAAGGCCGCCAGGGCACTGGGCCTGGCGACGCTCGACGAGGTCGGGCTCGCCGACAAGGCGCGGGCCTGGCCCCACACGCTCTCGGGCGGCGAGGGCCAGCGGGCCGCGCTCGCCCGGGCCCTGGTGCGCGAACCGGAGCTGCTGCTCCTCGACGAGCCGTTCGGCGCGCTCGACGCCCTCACCCGGTTGAAGATGCACGCGCTGCTGCGCCGGCTCTGGGCCGCGCACCGCCCGTCGGTGCTGCTGGTCACCCACGACGTCGAGGAGGCGATCGCGCTCGCCGACCGGGTCCTGGTCCTCACCGAGGGCCGCATCTCCCTCGACGCCCGCGTCGAGCTGCCCGCGGAGGCGCCGCGGCGCTCCCGCGAGTTCGCCGACCTCCGCGACCGGCTCCTGGCGGAGCTGGGCGTCGCCGAATCCGAACGCTGAGAAGGAATCGCACATGACCATCCCCGAGCACGCCCGCGGCTACGAGGGCTTCGGCGGCGAGATCGGCCGCACCGCCGCCGAGTCCACCCCCTGGTGGCCCCAGGAGCCGACCGCGCCCGCCGGCGCCCCGAACATCATCGTGGTCCTCCTCGACGACATGGGCTACAGCGACATCGGGCCCTTCGGGTCCGAGATCGACACCCCGAACCTCGACCGGCTCGCCGCCGGCGGCGTGCGGCTGACGAACTACCACACAACCCCCGTGTGCTCCCCCGCCCGCGCGGCCCTGCTCACCGGCCTGAACCCGCACCGGGCCGGGTACGGGTCCGTGGCGAACTCCGACCCGGGCTTCCCCGGGCTGCGCCTCGAACTCGCCGACGACGTGCTCAGCCTCCCGGAGGCGCTGCGCGCCAACGGGTACGCCACGTACGCGATCGGCAAGTGGCACCTGGCGCGGGACGCGAACCTCGCTCCGGGCCGCACCAAGGACTCCTGGCCCCTCCAGCGCGGCTTCGACCGCTACTACGGGTCCCTGGAGGGCCTGAACTCGTTCTTCCACCCCAACCAGCTCACCGTCGACAACGACGCGTCCACCGTGGAGGAGTACCCCGACGGGTACTACCTCACCGACGACCTCACCGACCGGGCCGTCGCCCTGCTGAAGGACCTGCGCGCCCACGACGCCGAGAAGCCCTTCTTCCTGTACTTCGCGCACGTCGCCATGCACGGGCCCCACCAGGCCAAGGCCGAGGACATCGCCAAGTACCGCGGCCGGTACGGGCACGGCTGGGACGCGGTGCGCCGCGCCCGCTTCGCCAAGCAGCTCGCCGAGGGCCTGTTCCCGGAGGGCACCGAGGCCGCGGCCAACACCGAACCGGGCTTCGACGTGCCCGCCTGGGACGACCTCGACGCCGACGAGCGCGACCGGTACGCCCGGTACATGGAGGTGTACGCGGCCATGGTCGACTCCGTCGACCAGTCCGTGGGCAGCCTCCTCGACACCGTCGAGGCGCTCGGCGAACGCGACAACACGATCGTGGTCTTCACCTCCGACAACGGCGGCACCGCCGAGGGCGGACCGGTGGGCACCCGCTCGTACTTCTCCCAGTTCGTGCACCACCCCGTGCCCGCCGACTGGGAGCGCGACGTCGCCCACGACCCCGGCCTCATCGGCTCCGCGAAGCTCGGCGTCCACTACCCGCGCGGCTGGGCGCAGGCCTCCAACACGCCGTTCCGGTTCTACAAGGGCCAGACGTTCGCCGGCGGGGTCCGCGTGCCGCTCATCGTGTCCTGGCCCGCCGGGCTCGCCCGCGCCGACGGCGACGACGGCGTGCGCCACCAGTACGGGTACGTCACCGACCTGTTCCCGACCCTGCTCGACCTCGCCGGGCTCGACGCGCCCGCGCAGCGAGCCGGGCGCGACGCCCAGGACCGCGACGGCGTCAGCCTCGCCGAGGTCCTGCGCAAGCCGGAGCTCGCCAGCCCCCACACCGAGCAGTACGCCGAGTTCGGCGGCCACCGCGGCTACTACCGGGACGGCTGGAAGCTCGTCACCCTCCACCGGGCCGGGACCCCGTTCGACGACAACGAGTGGGAGCTGTACGACGTCGCCGCCGACCCCACCGAGATCCGGAACGTCGCCGCCGACCACCCCGGCCTGGTGCGGGAGCTGGCGGCGGCGTGGGAGGCCGCGGCCTGGAGCAACACCGTGTTCCCGCTCGGCCAGGGCTTCGGCGCCCCGCGCCGCCGCCCCGCCCACGCCCGCCTGGCCGAGCCCGTCCGGCTCCTGCCCGGCACTCCGGTCCTGGAGCGGTTCCGCTCCGCGCAGCTGATCCAGTATCGGTCCTTCACCGTCGACGCCGAACTCGCCGACGACGGCGGCGACGGCGTCCTGGTCGCCCACGGCGACCCCCAGGGCGGGTACGTCCTCTACGTCGAGGACGGCCGCGTCCACTTCGGGTACAACCAGTTCGGGCGCGTCAGCGCGGTCAGCGCCGACCTCCCCGCCGGGACCCGCCTGATCCGCCTGCGCGCCGAGGCGACCCCCCGCCTGCGCTGGGACTTCCACGTCGCCGTCGGCGACGGCGTCCGCGAGCCCGTGCCCGTCGCCGAGCTCCCCGGCCGCTTCCAGCTCGTCGGCATGGCCCCCTGGACCGGCATCTCCGTCGGCCGCGACGCCCGCGGCCCCGTCCTGTGGGACCTGCGCGAACGCCGCGGCCTGTTCCCCTTCAACGGCGAGCTCACCGCCGTCACCTACACCCCCGGGCCGCTCGCGTTCGGCCCCGAGGAGATCAAGGCCATCCAGCGCGAAGCCGAACTCGCCGCCGACTAGCACCCCACGACCACCTTCGAAAGGCACCACCGATGACCACTCGCAGAACCCTCCTCGGCGCCACCGCCGCCGCACCCCTCGCCGCGCTCGGCCTCGCCGCGTGCTCCGACGACGGGGGCGGCGGGGTCGTGCTGCGGGTCGGCGAACTCGGCGCCACCCCGGTCACGCAGGAGCTGTTCAAGTCCGCGGGCCTCGACACCGACCTGCCTTACACGATCGAGTGGAAGCAGTTCGTCAACGCCGGACCCGAGTACGTCGAGGCCGCCGGCGCGGGCGCGGTGGACGTCGGCTTCACCGCCGACACGCCGCTGATCTTCGCCGCCTCCAACGGCGTCCCGCTCAAGGCCGTCGCCGCGACCACTGTGGACGACCCCGCGACGTCCTTCAACGCGATCCTCGCCGCACCCGGCGCCGGCATCGCGACCGTGGCCGACCTCAAGGGCCGCAGAGTGTCCTTCCAGGAGGGCACCATCACCCAGTACCACGTGGTCAAGGCCCTCGAATCGGTCGGCCTCGGACTCGACGACGTCGAGACCGCGAACCTCCCGGTCGTGGACGCCAACACCGCGCTCGCCAACGGCGAGATCGACGCGGTCGCGACCCTCGGCATCTACTGGTCCCAGGCCGAACTCGCCGGGGCGACCCTGATCGCCACCGGCGCCGACTACTTCCCGAGCATCGGCCTGCTCTCGGCCCGCACCGAGATCATCGAGGACGCGGCCTACACCGACGCCCTCGCCGACTACATCGACCGGTACGGCCGGGCCCAGCAGTGGCGCTACGCGAACCTCGACGCCTGGACCGAGCAGTACGCCGCCCTCACCGGCCTCCCCCTCGACGTGGTCGCCGCGACCGAGACCCGCGCCCCGGTGACCCTCGGCCCGGTCACCGACGCGATCATCGCGTCCCAGCAGGACCAGGCCGACGGCTACGCCTCCCTCGGCATCATCGACCCGCTCGACGCCGCCGACCAGTTCGACACCGCGTTCTCCGGCGCCTTCGAGGCGTAGAAGCGCCGCGCGGCGCCTCGCTCCCGACGTCACCTGAACCCCCTCCCCGCGGACACCGGGGCCGGGTCCCCGATCAGCTCGCGGGGACCCGGCCTCGGCACCACCACCGAGGTGAACGGCGGCCGAAGGGACGGGGACGGTTGTGTGAGGTGCCGCCGCGCCGGTGGTTCCAGGTGCTTCGCGGCGGTTACGGTTGGCGCGGGCGCAAGGGGGCGCCGCGAATGCCCGTGCGAAGGGAAGGCCCGCCGTGATCTACAACCTCTTCGACTCCGCCGCCGCCTACCGGCCGACCGAGGCCGAGCAGGCCGGGCCGGTGCCGCCGATCGAGGCGGTCCTGTTCGACTTCAGCAACACCATCTTCCAGCTCATCGACGTCCCGACCTGGCTGCGCCGCGTCGCGGCGGCGACCGGGCGCGCCCTCGACGCCGAGACCCTGGAGAAGACCGCCGGGCAGCTGTACGAGACCTACCGCATCCCCGAGGTCCTCGCCGCGCAGATCGGGCGCGACGAGTCCGCCGCCCGGCACCGGGCCGCGCTGTACGCGTGGTTCGAGCGCGTCGACTACCTCCAGGGGATCGAGACCGCCGCCTACGAGCTCATCGCCGCCCCCGACGCGTGGGTGCCGTACCCCGACACCGAGCCGCTCCTGCGCGAACTGCGCCGCCGCGGGATCAAGACCGGGATCGTCTCCGACTTCCCGTGGGACGTCGGCGTCCACATGGAGCACTTCGGGCTCGAGGAGCTCGTCGACGTGCGGGTCGTGTCGTACCAGTACGGCACCGAGAAGCCCGACCCCGTGCTGTTCCGCGCCGCCTGCGAGCGGCTCGGCGTCGACCCGCGCGCGACGCTCATGGTCGGCGACAACCCCGCCAAGGACGGCGGCGCCGCGGCCTCGGGCCTGCGGGCGTTCATCCTCCCCGGGGAGGCCCGCACCGGCGAGCGCGGGCTGCGGCACGTCCTCGGGTTCCTGGACTAGTCCTTCGCCTTCGGCTTAGCGCGCAGGTGCGCGCGCTCGCCCTGCGCGCCGAAGAGGCTGAGGAACTCCACCGACTCCTCCCCCGCGCGCCCGAACCAGTGCGGGGTCCGCGTGTCGAACTCCGCGGCCTCGCCGGGCTTCATCACGAAGTCGTGCTCCCCCAGCACCACCCGCAGCCGCCCGTTGAGGACGTACATCCACTCGTAGCCCTCGTGGACCTGCGGGTCCGGTTCGCTCGGTTCCCCGGCGGGGATGATGAGCTTGTACGCCTGGATGCCGCCGGGCCGCCGCGTCAGCGGCAGGTGGACCATGCCGTGGCGCACGACCGGGCGCATGTGGATGCGCGGGTCGCCCGTCGGCGGGGCGTCCACCAGCTCGTCGAGCGTCACGCCGTGGGCCTTGGCGAGCGGCAGCAGCAGTTCGAGCGTGGGCCGTCGCGCGCCCGACTCCAGGCGCGAGAGGGTGCTCACCGAGATGCCCGTGGTCGCGGCGAGGTCGGCCAGCGTCGCCTCCCGCTCCTTGCGCAGCGCCCGCAGACGCGGCCCCACCGCGTCGAGCGCACCGTCCAGATCCATGTCCCCCATGTTGCCATACCGGCAAGAACGTTTGCCAATATTGCAGGGTCCGTTCTACGGTTCAGGCAGGAGGTGGTCGAGATGACCGATGAACTGCAGGACCGCTACGACGTGGTGGTGATCGGCGGCGGCGCCGCCGGACTCAACGGCGCACTCATGCTCGGACGGGCCCGCCGCACCGTCGCCGTGATCGACGCGGGCGAGCCCCGCAACGCCCCCGCCGACGGCGTCCACGGGCTCCTCGGCCGCGAAGGCGTGCCGCCCGGCGAACTGCTCGCCGCCGGCCGCGAGGAGGTCCGCCGCTATGGCGGCCACATCGTCGCCGGCCGGGTGTCCAAGGCGCTCGAGCGCGACGGGGCGTTCACCGTGGCGCTGGAGGACGGCCGCGAGATCGCCGCGCGGCGGCTCCTCGTCGCCGCCGGGGTCGTCGACCGGCTCCCCGACATCCCCGGCCTCGCCGAACGGTGGGGCCGGAACGTGATTCACTGCCCGTACTGCCACGGCTGGGAGCACCGCGACCGGGCCATCGGCGTCATCGGATCGACTCACATGGCCGTCCACCAGGCGCTCCTGTTCCGCCAGTGGACCGACGACCTGGTGCTGTTCACCCACACCGCGCCCGAGCCGACCGCCGAGGAGCGCGAGCAGCTCGCCGCCCGCGGCGTGCGCGTCGTCGAAGGGGAGATCGCCGCGATCGAGGCCGGCGGCGCCCGCATGCAGGACGGCCGCCTGGTCGAACGCGAGGTGTACGCGACCGCCACCCGCATGGAGGCCCGCGCCGGGTTCCTCGCCGGCCTCGGGCTCGAACTCGTCGAGCACCCCTCGGGGGCCGGGGTCCACCTCCCGGCCGACGGCTTCGGGAAGACCGCCGTCCCGGGCGTCTACGCGGCCGGGAACGTCACCGACCTCATGGCGCAGGTCGGGCCCGCGGCGGCGGCCGGGGCCATGGCCGGCGCGCTCATCAACGCCGACCTGATCGAGGAGGAGACCGCCGAAGCGGTGGCACTGCACCGCCTCGGCGCATAAGAGGGGGCGCCGGACCGGCGCCGTCTAGCCGTCCGCCCGGCCGAGCTCGTCGCCGAGCACGAACGCACCGCCGGTCGGGTCCTCGGCGAGGATCTCGGCGGTCTCGATGACCTCGGTGTGCTCCACCGGCGGATGGATCGGGTACTCGGGGACGTTCATCAGGTCTCGGTCGCTCATGGCCGCGCCTTTCGATCGGGAGGTCCGCCTCCAATGTATCCGGCGCACGCGAAGGCCCCGGTCCGCCACCGCGGACCGGGGCCCCTCCCGGTCTACTCCGGACGCGGCGGCTTCGCCGCGCCGCCGGTCGCCAGCCGCATCAGGTCCGAACCGAGGTCGATGTCCAGCTCCGTGCCCCCGGCCGACCCGTACTCGTGCTGGTAGGACCGCCACGACTCCGTCCGCACGTGCTCGGCGAACCCGGACTCCATCAGCAGCACCAGCTCGATCGCCGCGCGCCCGATCCGGTCCCCCAGCTCGGAGGAGTTCCAGTCCTCCGTCGCCGCGAACACCGACGTCGGCACCGTCAGCGTCCGCAGGTACGCGAACAGCGACCGCATCTGCTCGTCCACCACCAGCGCGTGCCGCGCCGTCCCCGCCGTCGCCGCCAGCACCACCGGCTTGGCGATCAGCAGATCATTGTCGAGCACGTGGAAGAACGAGCTGAACAGCCCGCTCGGCGCCGCCTTGTACACGGGCGCGCTCGCGACGACGCCGTCGGCGCGGCCGAGGACCTCGATCGCACGGGTCATCTTGGGGCCCATGAGCTGCGAGACGATCGCGGTGGTGATCTCGCCCGCCAGCTCGCGCAGGTCGATCACGTCGACGGCGACGGCCGCGCCGCGCTCGGCGGCGAGGGCGCCGACGCGGGACGCGATCCGGTCGGCCAGCATCCGCGTCGACGACGGGTCGCTGGTGCCGCCGCTGACGACGGCGAGCCGGTAGGGCTCCTTCGGGGTGTTCACAGCACGGCCTCCTTCGGGGTCCGGTGGGTGTCCTGGGCCGGGGCCTGACCCCCGGCGAGCTTGCGGCCGATCGACTCGAGCGCGCGCATCTCCTCGTCGGTGAGGACGTCGGCGACCGCGCGGGCCACGTCGACGGCGTGCCGGCCGCCGACCAGGCGCTGGGCCTCGCGGCCGGCGGCGGTCAGCCCCAGCCGCAGGCCGCGCCCGTCCTCGGGGTCGGCGGTCCGCTCGACCAGGCCGCGGTCGGCGAGCCGCTCGACCAGCCGCGACAGCGCGGGCTGGCTGAGCAGGACGCCGCGGCCCAGCTCGAACAGGCGGATCGGCCCCTCGTGCTTGGACAGGGTGTAGAGCACGTCGTACTCGCGCATCGACAGCTCGTCCCAGATCGGCTCGGCCGCGAACCGCTTCATGAGCGCCGCGTGGGCGGTCAGCAGCGACTCCCACGAGTCGTTGGCGAGCCGGCTTCGTGAGCGGGTCACCGGTCCTCCTAGATCTCCGGGTACTCGGCGGCGGGCGCCGAGTCCTGGTAGGGCGAGGCGCCGGTGACGTTGTCGCCGCGGTTGGCGTTCGGGCGCGGCTGGCGGGCCTCCCCGTCGCCGTACTTGGCGGCCACGAGCCCGGCGTGGGTCGGGGCCTCGGCCGACTCGGGGTCGCGCCGGGAGGCGAGCTCCTTGCGCAGCACCGGGACGACCTCGCCGCCGAGCAGCTCGAGCTGGTCGAGGACCATGCCCAGCGGCATCCCGGCGTGGTCGATGAGGAACATCTGGCGCTGGTAGTCGCCGAAGGCGTCGTGGAAGGTCAGGGTCTTGTCGATGACCTCCTGCGGGCTGCCCACGGTGAGCGGCGTGCCCTGGGTGAACTCCTCCAGGGTCGGGCCGTGGCCGTAGACGGGGGCCTCGTCGAAGTAGGGGCGGAACTCCTTGACCGCGTCCTGGCTCTTCTTCGCGATGTAGGCCTGGCCGCCGACGCCGACGATCGCCTGCTTGCGGGTGCCGTGGCCGTAGTGCTCGAAGCGCTGCCGGTAGAAGTCGACGAGGCGCTTGGAGTGCGAGGTGGGCCAGAAGATGTGGTTGGCGAAGTAGCCGTTGCCGTAGAACGCGGCCTGCTCGGCGATCTCGGGCGTGCGGATCGAGCCGTGCCACACGAACGGCGGCGTGTCGTCGAGCGGGCGCGGCGTGGAGGTGAAGCCCTGGAGCGGGGTGCGGAACTGGCCCTCCCAGTCCACGACGTCCTCGCGCCACAGCTTGTGGAGCAGGTTGTAGTTCTCCAGCGCGAGCGGCAGGCCCTGGCGGATGTCCTGGCCGAACCAGGGGTAGACCGGCGCGGTGTTGCCGCGGCCGAGCATGAGGTCCATGCGGCCCTTGGCGAGGTGCTGGAGCATCGCGTACTCCTCGGCGATGCGCACCGGGTCGTTGGTGGTGATGAGGGTGGTCGCGGTCGAGAAGATCAGCCGCTCGGTGAGGGCGGCCATGTGCGCGAGCAGCGTGGTCGGCGAGGAGGAGAAGAACGGCGGGTTGTGGTGCTCGCCGATGGCGAACACGTCGAGGCCGACCTCTTCGGCCTTGACCGCGATCTTCACGATCGCGTCGATCCGCTCGGCCTCGCTCGGGGTCTCGCCCGAGACGGGGTCGCGCGTGATGTCACTGACTGAGAAGATCCCGAACTGCATCGGATCGCCTGCTCTCCCCGCCGCGGCGGGCTCGAAGTTCATGCGTTTGCATCTACCTTAACGGCACGGCTCCGAGGAGTATTCCGGTTCGGGGCGGCGAGGCGCGCCTCACAGCCGCGGGGTCAGGCGAGCGGCGGGCAGGCGGGGTCGCCGCCGGGGAGGGCGGCGTCGCGCACGCAGGCGCCGAGGTCGGCGGCGAGGCGCGAGGCCTGGGCGACGGCGCGTCCGTAGACCGCGACGACCATCGCGGCGAGGTCGGTCTCGCGCATGGAGCGGATCGCCGGGCCGAACTCGATGCCGACGACCGCGCCGGACAGGTCCACCGTGACGGTGACCTCGCCGTCGTCGGAGGCGGCGCGCACCGTGGCGCGGCCGATCGCCCCGCTCGCGGAGGCGACGCGCCGGCGCAGCGTCCCCAGGCGCCCGGTGAGGTCGCGCAGGCGGGCCTCCAGTTCGCTGGTGACCAGGGCGTCCTCGGCGAGGCTGTCGTGGCGGCGGCGTTCGGCGATGTCCATGTCGGTCCCCTGTCGCGGGTGCGGTCGCGGTCGGCTGAAGCGTAGGCACCGCTGCGGGTTCGTGTCCGTCACCGCCGCATCAGGATCGGGGCCGGGCCCGTCAGGAACGCGTCACCGGTGCTCCGGGAGCGGGTCGGCGATGCCCCAGCCTTCGGCGACGAGCGCGTCGACGGCCCGCAAGGCCTGGTCGAGGCGGGCCTCGCGGGAGCCGTGGAGGCGCACGTGGCGGCGGCCGGTGCGCTCGAGCTCCTCCTGGAAGCGGCCGGTCATCCAGGGGCGCAGGTGCTCGCCGTCGCGCAGGCCGTCGTCCTCGAAGGGCACGCCCTCGTGGTCGGTGAGGAGGTACAGGTGGTGGGGCAGGGCGTCGGCGAGCGGGTCGAGGGCCGGGTTGCGGCCGCCGAGGTAGCGCTCGTGCCAGACCGCGGTCGCGAAGGCGTCGGTGTCGCAGACCAGGACGGGGCCGCCCAGGCGGGCCTCGGCCTCCTCGATCTCGTTCTGGCGGGCGGCGATGAGCGGGAAGTCGGCGGTGTCGAACCGGACGTCGGACCAGGTCGCGCCGGGCCGCTCGGCCTGGAGCCGGCGCAGCTTCTCCTCGCTGAAGGTCCGGCCGTACTCCGGCACGCACCGCGTCTGGGCCCAGGCGCCGCCGCGGGCGCGGCAGGCCGCGGCGAGGTCCTCGGCGACCGTGGTGGTGCCGGTGGACTCGGCGCCGACGGCGACCACGCGCAGGGCGAGCCCGGCGCGCACGGGCCCTTCGAGGAAGTGCCAGTTCCCGGCCGGGTCGGCGCGGATCGCGGTGCCGGAGATCGGCACGGCGCCGCGGTCGAGGTCGACGAGCACGTGCGCGGCGCCGAGGCGGCGGGCGAGCTCGGGGCCGTAGGACTCGGAGGTGAAGAGCGCGTCGATGCGCTCGGGGACGGCGGCCTGGAAGACGTCGACGTGGGCCTGCCAGACCGCCTCGTCGTGGAGGTCCATGTGGACGTTGTCGACGGCGCCGATGACCCGGGCGGCCGGGAAGGCCTCCTGGAGCCAGGCGACGCGGCTCGCCAGGGGGATCGACTCGACGTCGGCGTGGCTGACGAGGACCGTCAGGCGCTCGCACCCGGCGAGCGCGGCGCGCACGAGGTGGAAGTGGCCGGCGTGGGGCGGGTAGAACTTGCCCAGCACCAGGCCGTGCTCGGGGAGGCTCACGCGGGGGCCTCCACCGCGGCGGCGCGGGCGTGGAGGTCCTTGCGCCAGTTCAGGAGGCCGAGGACGCACAGCGCGAGGAACCCGACGTAGAGGATCGCGGTGAGGTAGAGGCCCTTGTAGGCGTACAGCGGGATGTAGACGAGGTCGGCGGCGATCCACAGCCACCAGGACTCGAGCCGCTTGCGGGTCTGGCCGTAGGTGGCCAGGAGCGACAGGACGGTGGTGAGGGCGTCCCAGAAGGGCACGTCGGAGTCGGTGGCGCGGACCAGGAGCAAAGTGATGGCGGCGAGGCCGAGGAGCCCGGCGCCGGCGAGGGCGGCCCACTCGGTGCGGGAGGTGCGGCTGACCGGGAGGGCGTCGTCGGCGGGGCCGCCGCCGCGGACCCAGTTCCACCAGCCGTAGGCGCCGAGGGCGATGAAGACGAGCTGGAGGCCGGCGTCGGCGTAGAGGCCCCACTGGGTGAACAGGACGATGAACATCAGGCAGTTGAAGATGCCGATGCCCCAGTTGGCGAGGTGCTGGCGGGCCACCAGCCACACGCAGAGGGCGCCGGAGACGAAGCCGAGCACCTCGATGAGGGTGGTCGGCACGCCGAAGGCGTCGAACAGGACGGGGTTGGGCACGGCGTCGAACATCCGGCGGGTCCTCCCAGGGGACGGCAAGGGGCGCTTCGGATGACGACTCTACGTCGGTGATGCCGCCGGGTCCGATGCGGCATGCATCGGACCCGATATAAATCTATTGGACCGGTTTGCGTTCGCCCGCGGTGACGGCGACGGTGAGCCGGTTCGGGCCCGGCGGGAGCGGGCAGGTGCCGAAGTCGGTGAACGCGCAGGGCATGTTGAGCGCCCGGTTGAAGTCGAGCTCTACGGTCCCGTCCGGGCCGGGCGCGGCGGTGGTGAGCTGGCGGAACGAGGCGGTCTCGGCGCCGTTGGTGGGGTCGCGGAAGAGCAGCCACAGGCGCCCGTCCCCCGCGTCGGCGGCGACGAGCTCCTGGGCCTCGCCCGCGAGGTCGAAGCGGACCGTGCCGAGGGTGCCGAGGGACTGGTCGACGCCGGGGCGGACCGAGCCGACGTCGAGGCGCTCGGGGGCGGCGGCGAAGCGGGCCGGGACCGACCACGCGGGGTCGGGATCGTAGGCGGGGACGCCGGTGAAGCCGGTGCGGGTGGGGGCGAGGGGGTCGCGCACGCGGACGGCGTGGCGGCCGCCGCGCGGGGCGAGTTCGAGGCGCTTGCCGCCGTAGTCGATCCAGGCGGGCCCGACGGGGGTCGGGAGCACGGCGGTGCCGTCGATCGGGGCGCCGTCGGCGACGAGCCGGTCGGCGGCCGCGGCGGTGACGGTGACGGCGGTCCCGTCGGAGCTCCAGCGGCCGGGCAGGCCGTCGAGGGCCGCGGGCTCGGCGTCGAGCCAGTGGAAGGCGGTGAGGCTGAGCCAGCCGTGGGGCTCGGCCAGCGCGGCCTCGCGGCGGTCGTGCCAGGCCTGCCAGTCGCGGGCGAAGTCGTCGGTCACGCGGTGCTCCTCGGTGTCGGTCGGTCCCGGGTTCAAGGGCGGGGAGGGCCGGGAAATTCCCGCCGGGCGGACTCTTGACAGGGCGGCGCGGGGACCCGGTAGAGTGAATCGACTTTACCGATAAATAAGAAGTAGCCGGGAAGGCCCTGATGAGCAGCACCGTCAACGCCGTCGTGAACCTCGACCTCGAAGGCCCCGTCATCAACCGCCACGTGTACGGCCACTTCGCCGAGCACCTGGGCCGCTGCATCTACGGCGGCTTCTACGTGGGCGAGGACTCCGACCTCCCCAACGAGGGCGGCATCCGCCTCGACGTCGTCGAGGCCCTGCGGGCGCTCGACATCCCCAACCTGCGCTGGCCCGGCGGCTGCTTCGCCGACGAGTACCACTGGCGGGACGGCATCGGCCCGAAGGCGGACCGGCCGGTCATGGTCAACACCCACTGGGGCGGGGTCGAGGAGAACAACCACTTCGGCACCCACGAGTTCATGGCCCTGTGCGAGCTGCTGGGCACCGAGCCGTACATCTCCGGGAACGTCGGCTCCGGCACCGTCCAGGAGATGAGCGAGTGGGTCGAGTACCTCACCCGCGACGGCGACTCCCCCGCGGTGCGCGAGCGCAAGGCCAACGGCCGCGAGGAGCCGTGGAAGGTCAAGTACTGGGGCCTGGGCAACGAGACGTGGGGCTGCGGCGGGAACATGAGCGCCGAGCAGTACGCGCTCGAGGCGCGCCGCTACGCGACCTACTGCCGCGACTACGGCGACAACAAGCTGTACCGCATCGCCGCCGGGGCCTCGGACTTCAGCTACGCGTGGACCGAGACGCTCATGAAGCAGCTCTCGCACCTGGGCTGCCAGCGCGTGGAGCGCCCGCTGTACCAGGCGGTCTCGGTGCACTACTACACGATCGCGGGGACGTGGGCGGAGAAGGGCTCGGCGACGGCGTTCACCGAGGAGGAGTACTACACGACCCTCGCCAAGGCCGCGCGCACCGACGAGCTGTTGACCGGGCACGCCAACGTCATGGACCTGTACGACCCGAAGAAGGAGATCGGGATCGTGCTGGACGAGTGGGGCACGTGGTGGGACGTGGAGCCGGGCACGAACCCTGGGTTCCTGTACCAGCAGAACACGATGCGCGACGCGCTCGTGGCGAGCCTCCACTTCGACGTGTTCCACCGGCACGCCGACCGCCTGGTGATGGCGAACATCGCGCAGACGGTGAACGTGCTCCAGGCGATGATCCTCACCGACCCCGACTCGGGCGCGCTGGTGCTGACGCCGACGTACCACGTGTTCCGGATGAACAAGGGCCACCAGGACGCCGCGAGCCTCCAGGTCCACGTCGTGGGCGAGGCCCCGGTGCGGGAGGTGGACGGCGCGGCGCTGTCGACGGTGTCGGTCTCGGCCTCCCGCAAGGACGGCCGCCTGCTGGTGTCGCTGTCGAACCTCGACGCGTCGGAGGCGGCCGACGTCGCGATCGACCTGCGCGGCGGGTCGGTCGCGGGTCTGGAGTCGGAGATCCTCACCGCCGGTGCGGTGCACGCGCACAACACGCCCGAGGAGCCCGGGGCCGTGGCCCCGCGCGCCCACGACGGGGTGCGGATCGAGGGCGGCCGGCTGCTGGTCCACCTGCCCGCGCACTCGTTCGTGACCGTCGCCGGGGACGTGGCGTAGTCGGTCGCTCGCACTAGGGTGAGAACATAGGAGGATCGTCGAATCCCGAAAGGCGGTACCCGAGTGGTGACCATGAGCGACGTGGCGCGCCTCGCCGGCGTGTCCAAGATGACCGTGTCCAATGTGGTCAACAACCGGGCCGGGGTCTCGGAGCCCGTCCGGCTGCGCGTCCTCGATGCGATCCAGCAGTCCGGGTACCGCCTGAACGTCAACGCCCGCACCTTGAAAGCCGGGCGCACCGGGGTGATCGGGCTCGCGGTGCCCGGCGTCGACCAGGCGTACTACGGGATGCTGGGGGCGCTCGTGATCGACGCGGCGCGCGCCCGCGGCTTCCACGTGGCGATCGAGCAGACCGGCGGGAGCGACACCGGCGAGGTCGAGGCGGTCGCCCAGTCGCACAAGCTCCAGTTCGACGGGCTGATCCTGAGCGCGGTGGTCCTCGACCCCCGCGACCAGGGGCACTCGTGGGGCGACTTCCCGATCGTGATGCTCGGCGAGCGCGACTTCGGCGCGAGCATCGACCATGTGGGCATGGCGAACGAGGCGGGCACGCGCGCCGCCACCGAGCACCTCATCGCGCAGGGCTGCACCAGGATCGCGAACGTCACCGGGTGGTCCCTGGAGGGCGTCCACGTGGTCTCGCGCCGCTACCAGGGCTATGTGGACGGCCTCGCGGCCCACGGGATCGAGTTGGACACCTCCCTCGTCGCGCTCTCGGGCATGTCCATGGAGGACGGCCGCCGGGCGGTCAGGCGCCTCCACGCGTCCGGGGTCCCGTTCGACGGGGTGGTGGCCGTGACCGACACGGTCGCGATGGGCGTCATCAGGGGCCTGGCCGACCTGGGCCTGCGCGTGCCCGAGGACGTGCGCGTCGTCGGCTTCGACGACATCCCCGAGTCGGCGTACACGACCCCGGCGCTGTCGTCGGTCTCCCCGGACCACCGCTGGATGGCCGAGAAGGCCGTCTCCCTCATCGCCGCCCGCCTGGAGCACCCCGCCCGGCCGCCGGAGGAGCACACGGCCCCCTTCGAGCTGAAGGTCCGCGAGTCGACCAGGTAGACACGGGACCGGCCCGGCGCGTCCGCGCCGGGCCGGTCCGCTCTATCGGAGGGCTAGGTCAGTGAGCCGGTGACGTTGCCGCCGGACTCGGTGACGTAGTAGGTGACGGTGCGCCCGCTCCAGAAGTGGAACGTCAGGGTGACCTTCTGGCCGTCGTTGACCTCGGACCAGAACGCGGTCGGGAGGGTGACGGCGCCGGCGGTGTAGTCGGGGTTGAACGCGCGGCCGAACTCCTTGTAGGAGGTCCAGTTCTGGGGGCCGGCCGGGGTGCCGTCGGCGTACTTCGCCTCCATGGTCGCCAGCTGGTCGCCCTTGAACTGGGTGGGGATCGCGAAGGTGGCCGAGGCGCCCGTGGCGGCCGACATGGTCGGCTGGTCGTAGGAGACGACGCTGATGCGCCAGGGCGCGCCCTGGGAGAAGACCGCGTGGACGGTGCCCCTGACGCCGTAGGACCGGTCGCCCAGCAGCGCCGCGAGCCGGCTCGCCTTGATGGTGAGCGTGGAGCCCGAGATCGTGTAGTCGGTCCCCTGGACGAGGCTGGTCGAGCCGACCCGCAGGCCCTGGAACGTGGTCCCGTTCAGGTTGAGGGTCAGCGAGACGTCGGCGACGGTCGCGGTGCGGCCGACGTAGACCTGGTCGGTGCTCGCGGTGCCCGAGCGGGTGCTCCAGGCGGCCTTGAGCATCGTGAAGAGCTCGGGGTCCTTCCAGGTGAACGCGGTCCGGTCGAAGTGCTGGCCGTTGTCCCACAGCTGCAGGGTGATGCCCTTCTGGCGGGCGTAGTACCCGGCGTACTCGAAGAACTTCAGCTTCTCGCCCTGCTCGACGGTGCCGGTGTGGGTGTCGAACCCGAGGAGGCCGTACTCGCCGATGAGGACGGGGATGCCGTTGGCGATGAACTCGTCGTGGGCCCGGTTGAAGTAGCCCTCCAGGTCGGCCTTGACCTCGTCGTTGAACTTCGTGTACCCGGCGATGTTCACGCTGAAGGGCCAGAAGCCGTAGTAGTGGATGGTCGCGGCGATGTGCTCGTCGTCGAGGGCGGCGATGGTGGCGCTGAGCGCGTCGAGGCGGCCCTGGTCGGCGTTGGTGTGGAGGGTCGGCAGGACCAGGACGCGGTCGGCGTTGCCGCCGCCGGAGGCGCGGACGATCGAGTGGAACGAGGTGTTCAGGTCGTCCAGGAGCGCGTAGGCGGTGGTGTCGTCGACGTTGTTGAACTGGGGCTCGTTGACGCTCTCGAACAGCAGCTCCGGCGGGGCGTCGCGGAAGCGGCCGGCGAGGGCGGTCCAGATCGCCTCGTAGCGGTCCTCCACGACGGTGCGGTTGGTGTTCATGTCCGCCATCCAGATCCACGAGTCGTGGTGGATGTTGATGAGCACGTACAGGTCGGCGTCGAGGGCCCAGCCCACGACCTCCTCGACCCGGTCGAGGTAGGCGTCCTCGACGGCGTACGGCGCGGACTTGGACTGGTGGTTGTCCCACGTGACGGGGATGCGGATGCTGTTGTAGCCCTGGGCGGCAACGTTGTCGATGAGCGCCTCGGTGACGCGCGGGTTGCCCCAGGCGGTCTCGTCGGCCCCGACCGCGTCGAGGGAGTTGCCGAGGTTCCAGCCCGGCTGCATGGCCGCGACGGTCTCCATCGCGGAGATCCCGCCGGTGGGCGGCGGGGTGGTGGTGGGCGGGGTGCTGGGCTCGCCGACCGAGCCGGTGCACGCGGTGCCGTTGAGGCTGAAGGAGGCCGGGACGCCGTTGGTTCCGGACCAGGAGCCGTTGAAGCCGAAGGAGACCGAGCCGTTGGTGGGGATGGACCCGTTGTAGCTCATGTTCTTCGCGGTGACGGTGTCACCGGAGTTGGTGGTGGTCGCGTTCCACGCCTGGGTGACGCGCTGGCCGTTCGGGAACGTCCAGACCAGGCTCCAGGAGCTGACGGCGGTGCCGAGGTTGGTGATCTTCACGTCCCCGGTGAAGCCGCCGCCCCACTGGCTGGCGATCTTGTAGTCCACTTTGCAGCCCTCGGCCGCGTACGCGGCGGAGGGGGCGAGGATGCCGAGCCCGGCGGCGAGGACGGCGAGGGCGGCCACCGCCAGCGCCATCCATTTGCGGGTTCGTCGCTTGACGCCTTGCATGGTGCTCCTTCTGTCCGCGTCGGCTGCCGGGGAGGACGCGGGGCCGCGGGAACCCATCGAGAATCCTCGATGCAAGACTAAGTTGTGAGACTAAACTTTGTCAATCGCTCCCAAGCGGTGAAATCGGATCAGAGGAGGATCGCGGCGAACTCGTAGGCGAGCCAGGCGGCGAAGACGAGCAGGATGAGGCCGGAGGCGCGGTCGAACCAGACGCGGCGCTCCTTGGTCATGACGCCGCGCAGCCCGGTCGCGGCCCCGGCGAGGATGAGGAACCAGGTCCAGGACGCGGCGACCGCCCCGGCGGCGAAGACCGTGCGCGAGGCAGCGGCCTGCGCGGCGATGGCGGCGCCGAGGACGCCGACGGTGTCGAGGATGGCGTGCGGGTTGAGCAGCGAGACCGCGGCAGTGCGGCGCAGGGTGCGCAGCGGCGACCAGGAACCGGTCTCGTCGGCGATGTCGGCGGGCTTGGCGCGCAGGGACTTCACGCCGAGGTAGGTCAGGAACGCGGCCCCGGCGGCGAGCATGGCCGGGCGCAGGCCCGGGACCGAGTCGAGCAGCGCGGAGGCGCCGGTCGCGCCGAGGACGATGAGGAGCGTGTCGCACAGCCCGGCCCCGGCCACGGCCCACAGCGCCCTCGGCATCCCGAGGGCGACGCCCTGGCCGAAGACGAACACGTTCTGGGCGCCGATGGGGACGATGAGCGCCAGGCCGAGGGCGAGGCCGGCGAGGAAGGCCGCGGTCACGGGCGGGCGGGGGCGTTCGAGGGCATCGGACGAGTCTAGCGGGGCGGCAGTGGCGCGGAACCGCCCGCGCGGGGCGGTGGACCCGTCCGGTGCGCCGGGAGCGGCCCGTACCGGGCCCGCCTCCGCGCGGCGTCGTGTCGCCGGACGCGGGGCCGAATCGGGTTGCCGTGCGCCGCTGCGGTCGCTTAGGCTGCGGCGCAATGACGAAGTAGAGCGGGAGCACGCGCGCGGCGCACGGAGGGACTCGCCCGGAGGGCGGCCCCCGGAGCGCGGCCGGAGCGTGCACGGCGCACCGCCCCGCCGAGGCGGCCCGGTGCATTCCCGCTTCCCGCTTCGTCATGAGAGGGGTCCTCGATGGCCCTGTCCCGCCGTGCCGCGCGCCCCCGCGCGGTCGAAGTCGTCTTCCTCCCAGGGCTGCGCCGCAGCGTCGCCGACGAGATCCGCTCGCTGCTTCCCCGCGTCCAGCCCGCGCCGGTGCCGGGCCGCGAGGACGCGCTCCGGTTCGCGTACCCGGGGCCGCTGGAGCGGCTCACCGCGCTGCGCACCGCCGTCGCTGCGTTCACCGTGCTCACCTTCGGCGTGGCCCGGCCCGCGCAGCTCCTGCACGCCGACCACCTGCGCCGCATCAGGGCGGCCGCGAGCGAGGTGGACGGGGTGCGGTCGTTCCGCATCGAGGCCGCCGGGAGCGGCTCGGCCGTCTTCGGGCGGCTCGCCGAGGCGATCGCCGGCGCGACGGGCCTGGCGCACCGGCGCGGCGACGGGGACCTCGTGCTGCGGTTCCGGCCCTGCCCCGACGCCGACGGCTGGGACGTGCTGGTGCGGACCTCCGCGCGACCGATCTCGGCCCGGGCGTGGCGGGTGGCGGACTACCCGGGCGCGGTGAACGCCACGATCGCGGCCGCGATGGTCCGGATGCTGCCGCACCGGCCCGAGGACCGGTTCCTCAACCTCATGAGCGGGTCCGGGACGCTGCTGGTCGAGCGGCTCCTGGCGGGCCGGGCCCGCGCGGCGGTCGGGGTCGAGCGGAGCGCGGCCGCGAACGCCGCGTGCCGGGCGAACCTGGCGGCCGCCGGGGTCGCGGCGGAGCTCGCGGCGGCCGACGTGGCCTCACCGGACCTGCTGGGCGGCAGGCGTTTCGAGGCGGTCGCGGCCGACCCGCCGTGGGGCACGCGGACCGGCTCCCACGAGACGAACGCGGAACTGTACGGCGCGATGCTCGACACCGCGCACCGGCTCGCGGCGCCGGGCGGGGTGTTCGCGGTGCTCACGCACGAGGTGCGGCTCATGGAGCGGCTGCTGCGCGAGCACCGCGCGCAGTGGGAGCCGCGGGCGGTGCACCAGGTCTTCCAGAAGGGGCACCACCCGCGGATCCATGTGCTGCACCGGCGTTGAGCGGGCCGGCACGAGGAGGCCGGCACGACGAGGGCAGCCCAGCTGGCGGGGGGACCGAGTCCCCCCGATCATCAATTCTCCCCCGCGGGTCCGACGGTCCCCGGCGGCCGTGCCGCCGGGGACCGGATTCCGGGTGCGCTAGCGGATCGGGTTCCAGCCGTCCGAGCCGCGCAGGTAGTCGACCATCTCGTAGTTCGCGGCCTCACTGGCGGACATCTGCGGCCGGTTGGCGTTCACCGTCGCGCCCGCGCCGGTGTTCTGGTACTCGCGCAGGCGCGCGTCCTCCCAGGCCAGGCCCGACATGTCCGACCACGGCTCGGCGGTGCGGATGTGCGAGCCCATGGTCGTCTCGCGGTAGAGGACCTGGCCGCGCGCGGTGGTGGAGCCGCCGGCGGGCCAGGGGCGGCCCAGGTACACGGAGTTGGCGGGCGCGTTGCTGGTCAGCGAGCAGCGGTAGAACAGCATCCCGTACGGGTTGGTGATCTCGGTGCTGGGCGCCACGATGTACCCGTTGTTGGTGGTGGAGCCGCGGGTGAGCGAGTGGATGCGGCACCCGTCGAACACGGCGGTGCCGCGGCCGAAGATGAAGTCGACGTCGCCTTCGACGTAGCAGTCGTGGTAGTACTGCCGCGACACGGTGGTGGCGCTGCCCGAGTCGGTCAGGAGGGTGTCCTGGTTGCCGAGGAAGCGCACGTTGTCGAAGACCATCCGGTCGCCCTGGACCTTGACGGCGACGGCCTGGCTGGCGCCGTTCGCGGCCTCGTCGTAGGTGTTGGCGAAGGTGAGGTCCTCAGCGGTGAAGTTCGCGCCCTGGAGCAGGACGCTGGCGCTGCCGCTGGTCCCCCACGTGCCGCCCGCGCCGTTGCTGCAGCTCGCGCAGCGGTTCTCGTGGATGACGACGTCGGCGGCGTTCCCGGTGGCGCCGATGAGCGTCAGGCCGGTCTTGGAGGAGGGCACGGTGACCGCGCCCTTGTAGGTGCCGGCCTTGACGAGGATGGTCGAGCCGGAGGCGGCGGCGTTCACCGCGGCCTGGACCCCGGTGTAGTCGCCCGAGCCGTCGGCGGCGACCACGATGTCGGCCTCGACGTCGCCTTCGGCGGGGACGAGGCGCCACTGCTGGTTGGTCGCGCCGGTGGGCGTGTACTGGGAGATCCTGCCGCCGTTGGCGGTCGACCACTCCCACACGTCGAGGGCCTTGCCCGAGGCGCGGTTGACGATCGTGGCGTAGCCGCCGCTCTCGGTCACCCGCCACTGCTGGTTGGTGCTCCCGGCGTCGCCCCACTGCTGGACCTTGGCGCCGTCGGCGGTCGAGCCGCTCGCGACGTCGAGGACCTGCCCGGAGTGGCGGACCTGGATCTTGAAGTAGCCGCCGCCGGCGTCGACGAAGCGGAACTGCTGGTCGTGCGAGCCGTTGCTCGACCACTGGACGAGCTCGGCCCCGCTGGCCGTGGAGGCCGCGCGGATGCCGAGGACCAGGCCGGAGTGGCGGGACTCCACGTTGTACCAGACGCCGGCCTCGACGGCCTGCGCCCCGGTGGCGGTGATGAGGGCGGTGGCGGCCGCCAGGACGGCGCCGACCACGACGGCGAGCGCCGCTGCGAGGCGGCGTCGGAATGGGCGCACTGAAGTACTCGATGACATATCGACTCCATTGGACGCGCCCGGTCGCTGAGCATGCCGGGAGAAAATTCCTCAGCAATCCAGGCATTTATAGTTGTCGATCCAGATTGTAGGGCAAACGGTTCCAGGGCGCCACCGCCGGGGACGCTCCACATGGACCGCTCCGCGCCGGCCGCTCCGCCTACACCGCCGCCCGGGGCCGAGGGGCCCCGGGCGGCGCGGTCGGCGGTCAGCCGTTCAGCGTCACCGCGATCATCGCGACGGCGGCGATGACGTCGAGGAAGAGGCAGAACTCGGTCATCGAGCGGACCACGACGCGGCCGGTGCGGTGGTGCCACGCGTCCCAGCCGGCGTGGGCGAGCAGGCCCGCGGCCACGATGTACGCGGCGGCGTCGCCGCCGATGACGAGCACCGCGACCGAGGCGCCGCCGAACAGGACCATCGCCAGCGACTGGAGCGGCAGGGACTCGAAGGGGCGCAGCGCGCCTCGGACGAGGCCGTGCAGGGCGAAGGCCGCGGCGATGCCGAGCAGGACCCAGGTGGCCGCGTCCTCCCAGGGCGTGAATCCGGCCGCGCCGATGACCACGAAGGACAGCCAGAACACCGGCCAGGCCGCGCGCGGGCGCCCGATCGCGGCGGCGCCGAGGTAGACGAGCCCGGAGGCGGTGAGCACGGGCGCGAGGTCGGCGCCCGCGGCGAGGTCGTAGGCGACGAACGCGCCGAAGGCGATGCCCGCGGCGACGGGCCAGAACCGGAGGACCCGGTGGCGGGCGAGTTCGGGGGTGCGGGTCGACATTGGAAGCTCCTCGTATACCTGGAGGGGGTATCTGACGTGTTCAACTCTCCGCCCGCGCCACCGCCGGGTCAAGCCGGAGCGGACCCGAGGTCCGAAATCTTGGCATCATGGTCTTCCGGACTACCCTGCGTTGGCCTACGCTCGGGGCATGGACCCGCACCGCGTGGTCGTCGTCGGCTACGACGACGCCGAACTCCTCGACATCGCCTGCGTCACCACCACACTCGACGCCGTCCGCCAGATCGACCCGGCGGTGCGCTACGACCTCGTGCTCGCCACCCCCGGCGGCGGCCCGATCACCTGCACCTCCGGCCTCGTCCTCACCGGGCAGCAGGCGCTCGAGCGCGTGCGCGGCCCCGTCGGCACGCTCGTCGTCTCCGGCGGGCTCGGGCACACCGCCGCCGCCCGCGACGAGCGCCTCGTCGGCCACGTGCGCCGCCTCGCCCGCGAGAGCGAGCGCGTCGCGTCGCTGTGCACCGGCGCGAGCGTCCTGGCCGCCGCCGGACTCCTCGACGGGCGGCGCGCGACCACCCACTGGCGCTTCGCCGACGAGCTCGCCGCGGCCTGCCCCGGCGTGACCGTGGACCCGCGGCCGATCTGGATCAAGGACGGGAACGTCTACACCGCCGCCGGGGTGACCAGCGCGATCGACCTGTCGCTGTCGCTCATCGAGGCCGACTTCGGCCCCGACATGGCCCGCTGGGTCTCCCGCGCCATGGTCACCTACCTGCACCGGCCCGGGAACCAGGCGCAGATGAGCATGTTCACCGCCGCGCCCGCGGCCGACCACGACATGGTCCGCAGGGTCACCGACCACATCGCCGCCTCGCTCGACGGTGACCTCTCCGCCGAGGCCCTCGCCCGGCTCGCACGGGTGAGCCCGCGCCACCTGACGCGCCTGTTCCGCGCTCACCTGCGCCAGACCCCCGGCCGCTACGTCAGGAAGGCCCGCGTCACCTCCGCCGCGCAGCTGCTGTCCACGACGGACCTCCCGGTCGCGCGGGTCGCGGCCCGCTGCGGCTTCGCCTCCGCCGAGTCGCTGCGCCAGGCGTTTGCGAAGGAGTACGGCATCGCGCCCTCGCAGTACCGCGCGGTCGCCGCGACAGCCGGCTAAGCTCCGGCCGCGGCCGAGGAGCACGAGAATCGTGTAGTTCGAACTACACGATTTTCGTGTAGTCTCGACTACACGACTTCGACGGAGGATGCTCGTGGAGAAGCCTGACACCATCATCGGCCGGGACCTGGAGTGGGCGGTCCTGGAGCGGTTCCTGCGCGCCGGGGACGACGGCTCGCTGAAGATCGGGATCGTCTCCGGGCGCCGCCGCGCGGGGAAGACGCACCTGCTCACCGCCGCCGCGGGGGCCGTGGGCGGGCTGTACCACGTGTGCGTGCAGGAGGAGGGCGACCTGTCGGCGCGGGCCCGGTTCGCGGCCGGGATCGCCGCGCACGGCGGCATCGCGGGGGCGGCGACCGCCGACTGGGAGTCGCTGCTGGTGAGCGCCCTCGACGTCGCCGCGCGCACCGCCCCGCCGGGGCGGCCGCCGCTGCTGGTGATCGACGAGTTCCCGTATGCGATGGCGAAGGCCCCGCAGCTGCCGGGACTCCTCCAGCTGCTCTACGACCGGGCCCAGCGCGGCGAGGGCCCGGGCGGGCGGGTGGTCCTGTGCGGGTCCTCGCTGAGCGTCATGCGCGAACTGCTCTCAGGGACGAAGCCGCTGCGCGGGCGGGCGATGGTCGACCTCAAGCTCGGGCCCCTCGACTACCGGCAGACCGCCGAGCTGTGGGGCGTCGCCGACCCCGAGACGGCCATGAAGGTCCACGCCTGCGTCGGCGGCTACCCCGGGTACCGGCGGCTCATCGACCGGACCCCGCGCAGCCCGGCCGAGTTCGAGGAGTGGGTGCCGGACACGCTCCTGAGCACCGGCTTCGGGGCGTTCACCACGGCCGAGGTCGACTACCTGCTGCGCGAGGACCCGCGGATCACCGACCGGTCGGCGTACCACGACGTGCTCGGGGCGATCGCCCGCGGCTCCACGACGCTGGCGAAGATCGGCGCCGAGACCGGCCGGAGCAAGGACGCCGTGCGGCCGCTGCTGCGGACCCTCGAGTCCACCGGGTACGTCGCGCGCCGGGTCGACCTGGTCCGCGGCCGCAGCTCGATCAGCGTGCGCGACCCGATCATCCGCTTCGACCGGCTCGTGACCGCGCCGCGCCAGGGGCAGCTCGAGCTGGGCCAGTCGCAGCAGGTCTGGCGCGCGATGCGCGACACCTTCCGGTCGCAGATCATCGGCCCGCACTTCGAGGAGCTGGCCCGGGAGTGGGTGCGCCGCTTCGCCGCCGCCGAGCTCGGGCGCGAGGAGGGCTTCGGGGAGGTGGGCACCGCGAACGTGCAGGACAACGCCGGGCGGGCGAAGTACGAGGTCGACGTCCTCGGCGTGCAGGGCCGCACGGTCACGTTCATCGGCGAGGCGAAGGCCACCGGCCAGCGCCAGGGCGCGTCCGCGCTCGAGCGGCTGGAGACGATCCGGTCGGCGCTCGCGGGCCTCGGCTACCGGGCCGAGGGCGCGGTGCTGGGCGTGTTCTCGCTGACGGGGTTCACGCCGGAGCTGGCGGGCCTGGCCGGTCCCGGGACGGCGCTGGTGGGGCTCGACCGGATGTACGGACGCTAGGGGACGGACTTGATGGGCCACACCAGGATGCCGCCGAGGAGGGTGACGCCCGCGGCGACGGCGTACAGGCCGGCGTAGCCGCCGAACCCGGCGATGATCGGGGCGGCGAGCGCGGGGCCGAGGACCTGCGGGACGGTGGAGGCGATGTTGATGATGCCGAGGTCCTTGGCGCGGTCGGAGGCGGCGGGCAGGACCTGGGTGATGAGCGCCTGGTCGACCGAGAGGTACACGCCGAAGCCCGCGCCCATGATCGCGGCGGCGGCGATCGCGGCGGGCCAGGTGTGCCAGAAGACGAGGATGAGCGCGGCCGCGGTGATGACCACCGAGGACGCGGTGACCAGGGCTTTGCGGCGGCCGATGCGGTCGGAGACGACGCCCCCGGCGACGGCGGTGGCGATGACGCCGCCGGTGTAGAGGAGCGTCAGGACGAGCACGCCCTCCTCGGGGTCGGGATGGTGGACGGCGTCGTCGAGGAAGTACAGCAGGTAGAGGGTCCCGGTGGCGTTGCCGAGCATGACGAGGAAGCGCGTGAACCAGGCCCACGCGAAGTCGGGGTGGGCCTTCGGGGAGACCCAGAACGTGTCGAACAGGGCCTTCCAGGAGAAGGCGGGGCGGGCCTCGCGCGGCAGCGGCGGGTCCGGTGTGGACAGCACGAAGGGGAGGGTCATGGCGACGGCGGCGAGGCCGATCACGACGTAGCCCGCGGGGATGTCGGTGACGAGCATGGTGACGATGACGGCGCCGACGACGAGGCCGAGGGCCTGGGGGAAGCCGATCCAGCCGGAGACGACGGCGCGCTGGCGGACGGGCACGTGGTCGGGGATCCCGGCGTTGAGGCTGGCGTACCCGGCGTTGAGGGCGGCCTGGGCGAGGCACCAGCACAGGAGCACGCCGAGGACGGTGGACTGGGCGCCGAGCAGGCACAGGGCCCCCGCGCCGAGGACGACGCCGCCGAGGGTCCAGGGGTGGCGGCGGCCGAAGCGGCCGGCGGTGCGGTCGGAGAGGGCCCCGGCGACGGGGTTGGCGACGACGGCGACGAGCGCGCCGACGCCGGTGACGAGGCCGAAGGCGGCGACCTTGCCGTCCTCGTCGATGCCGGCGAGCTGGAGCGGGAGCAGCACCTGGATGGGGGTGAAGAACGCCATGTAGAGGCCGAGCATGGCGGCGGTGATGCCGCCGATCCAGACGCGGCCGACGTCGCGGTCGGGTTCGGCGAGGGCGGGGTGTCCGGTGGGGCGGGGGGCGGGCGGGGCGGCGGTCATGGGCGCTGGTCTCTGATGAGGGCGGCGTAGCGGTCGAAGGAGTCCTTCGGCGTGCGCACCTGGGTGTCGAAGTCGACGTGGACGAGGCCGAAGCGCTGGTGGTAGCCCTCGGCCCACTCGAAGTTGTCGAGGAGGCTCCACACGAGGTAGCCGCGCACGTCGGCGCCCTGGTCGACGGCGGCGGCGACGGCCTCGACGTGGGCTTCGAGGTAGTCGACGCGGGCCTGGTCGCGGACGCGGCCGTCGGGGCCGGGGCCGGTGCCGTAGGAGCAGCCGTTCTCGGTGACCCACAGGGGCGGGAGGGCGTCGCCGTAGTCGGCGGTGAGGTCGAGGAGGGTGCGGGTGAGTCCGGCGGGGACGACGGGCCAGCCGAAGTCGGTGGTGTCGGCGTCCTCGAACTCGGCGATCGCGAACGGGAGCGGGGTGGTGCCGTCGGGGGCGGTGACGCGGGTGGGGTTGTAGTAGTTGACGCCGAGGCCGTCGAGGGGCGCGGCGATGCGGTCGAGGTCGCCGTCGGCGACGAAGGGGAGGTCGCCGCCGAGGCCGAAGCCGCCGAGGTCGGGGTAGGCGCCGAGGAGGACGGGGTCGGTGAAGAGGCGGCGGTGGAGGGTGTCGTAGGCGAGGGCGGCCTCGGCGTCCTCCTCGCTCTCGCCGGCGGGGACGACGGGCGTGTAGGAGTTGGTGAGCATGACGTGGGGCGCGCCGGCGGCGCGGAGGGCGGCGGTGGCGAGGCCGTGGCCGAGGAGCTGGTGGTGGGCGGCGGGGAGCGCGTCGAGGAGGTAGGCGTGCCCGGGGGCGTGCTGGCCGAGCGCGTACCCGAGGGCCATGTGCTCGAAGGGCTCGTTGAGGGTGATCCAGTGGCGCACGCGGTCGCCGAGGCGGGCGGCGGCGAGGGCGGCGTACTCGGCGAAGCGGTGGGCGGTGTCGCGGTCGAGCCAGCCGCCGCGGTCTTCGAGGGCCTGCGGGAGGTCCCAGTGGTAGAGGGTGGGCATGGGGGCGACGCCGGCGTCCAGGAGGGCGTCGACGAGGCGGTCGTAGAAGTCGAGGCCGGGTCCGTTGGCGGGGCCGGCGCCGGCGGGCTGGACGCGGGGCCAGGCGATGGAGAACCGGTAGGCGTCGACGCCGAGGCGGCGCAGGAGGGCGACGTCGTCCTCGTAGCGGTGGTAGTGGTCGCAGGCGGTGGCGGCGGTGTGGCCGTCGCGGACCTTGCCGGGGGTGGCGGTGAAGGTGTCCCAGACGGACGCGCCGCGGCCGTCCTCGGTGAGGGCCCCTTCGATCTGGAACGCCGAGGTGGCGGCGCCCCAGGTGAATCCGGCGGGAAGTCGCGGCATCGCGGGGCACCTCCGAGAGTGACGTGAGTTACGTTCGTGAAGATACCAGTTCGCGAACCGGCCGGTAACCCCTCTTCAGCTGGTATTCCCCTCGCCGCTCGGGCCGGGCCGGGTCGGCTGCGGCGCAGGCGGTCGCGGCGGTGGGCGGCCATGCGGACGGGGGCGTTCGCCGCCCCGTAGCCGGTGTGGCCGCCGATGCGCTGCACGGCCTCGAAGAAGACGCGGGTGCCCAGGACGGGCGTGTAGCAGTGGAGGAACTCGCCGCCGTGCTCGTCGCGGTCGTACAGGAGGGAGTGGGCGCGCATGAGGGCGAGGCGGTCGGGCGGCGGGGCGAGGCGCGCGTCGAGGTCGTCGTAGTAGTTGGCGGGGATCTCCAGGAGCAGGCCGGCGTCGCGCAGCCGCGCCGCGGCGGCGGTGGCGTCGTCGGTCGCGAAGGCGACGTGCTGGGGGTGGGGGACGCCGGGGGCCCAGTCGCCGCGGCGGACGGCGGCGACGCTCAGGGCGATCCTGACGCGCCGCTCGGCGTCGGTCATCGACAGGCTCCGCATGAGCCCGAAGGGGGCGGCGACCTCGGCCGGCGTCTCGGGGTGGAGGCCGAACACGGTGCGGTAGAACAGCGCCGCGCCGTCGAAGTCGTCGGTCTGCTGGGTGAGGGCCACGTGGTCGACGCGCTCGATGCCCGCGCCGGGCGGGGCGGGGGCGCCGGTGGCGGCGAAGTCGGCGCGCCAGCCGTCCTCGGCCTCGGTGCGGCAGAAGAACACCGAGGTGCCGCCGGGGGCGGCGACGGCGGCGAGGTCGGCCTCGCCGGCGCGGTGCTCGCGGGGCAGGATCGGGGCGAGGAGCCGCTCGGCGCGGCGGGCCGAGGCGGGCGGGTCGGTGCTCTCGACGGCGATGGCGGCGACCGCGGTCGCGCCTTCGGGCGCGGCGGACCGGTTGACGAGGATGCGGGCGCTCCCCTGCTCCCACAGGTCGACCGGTTTGGAGCGGTGCTCGCCGGAGCGGGCGAACCCGAGCGCGGCGAGCGCGGCGGCGACCTCGGCGTCCGCGCCGGGCCCGGCGCCGATCTCCACGAACGCGGTGCCGTCGAGGCGCGGCGGCGCGGGCAGGGCGGCGCCGTGCCCGGCGGCCTCCTGGAGGCCGAGCAGCGACCGGAGGGCGTCGACGGCGGCGACGCGCGGGTCGGACTGGCGGAACACGTCGTTGAACACCTCCAGCGACAGCGGCCCGGTGTAGCCGGTCTCCAGGACGGTGCGCAGGAACCCGGCGAGGTCGAAGGCGCCCTGGCCGGGGAAGAGCCGGTGGTGCCGGCTCCACTGGAGGACGTCCATGTCGAGGCGGGGCGCGTCGGCGAGCTGGAGGAAGAACAGCTTCTCGGGCGGGATGACGCGGATCGCGGCGGGGTCGGAGCCGCGGGAGAGTATGTGGAAGGAGTCGAGGCACAGGCCGAGGTTCGGGTGGTCGGCGCGGCGCACGATCCGCCAGGCCCGGTCGTAGGTCGAGACGTGGCGGCCCCAGGCGAGGGCCTCGTAGGCGAGGCGCACGCCGTGGTCGGCGGCGCGCTCGGCGAGGAGGCGCAGGTGCGCGGCGGCGAGGTCGTCGTCGTCCACGGACCCGGGGTGGACGGTCGAGCACACGAGCATGAGGTCGGCGCCGAGCCGCTCCATGACGGCGAACTTGGCCTCGGCGCGGCGCAGGTTGGCGCGCAGGAGGTCGGGCGGGACGGCTTCGAAGTCGCGGAACGGCTGGTAGAGGTCGATGCGCAGCCCGAGGTCGGCGCAGCGGGCGCGGACCTCCTCGGGGCCGTCGGCGGCGGCCACGAGGTCGGGTTCGAAGACCTCCACGCCGTCGAAGCCCGCGGCGGCGGCCGCGGCGAGCTTGTCGTCGAGGGTGCCGGAGAGGCAGACGGTGGCGATGCCCAGGCGGTGCACGGGTTCCCTCCTCAGCGGGCGGCGGCGAGCGCGTCGAAGTGGCGGAGCATCCGGTCGGCGTCGGGTTCGGCGCCGGTGAACAGCCGGAAGGAGTCCACGGCCTGGTAGACGGCCATGCGGCCGCCGTCGAGGACGCGGCATCCGGCGGCGCGGGCGGCGGCGAGCAGCTCGGTCTCGAGCGGGAAGTAGACGACGTCGGCGACCCACAGGTCCGGGCGCAGCAGCGCGGGCGGGACGGCGGTGCCGGGGTGCTCGGCCATGCCGGTGGGGGTGGCGTGGACGATGCCGTCGGCGTCCGCGACGGCGGCCTCCAGTCCGGCGGCGGGGCCGGCGCTGATGCGGTCGCGTCCGAAGTGGGCCCCGAGGGCGTCGACGAGGCGGGCGCTGCGGTCCTCGTCGAGGTCGAGGACGCGGACCCGGCCGGCGCCGATCCCCAGGAGCGCGTGGGCGACCGCGGCGCCGGCGCCGCCCGCCCCGAGGAGGACCACCCGGTCGAGCGGGGCCCCGGCGAGGCCGCCCATGGCGCTGCGGGCGAACCCGGAGGCGTCGGTGTTGTAGCCGACGGCCTTGCCGCCCTTGAACAGCACGGTGTTGACCGCGCCGAGGACGGCGGCCTCCTCGGACAGCGCGTCGAGGTGGGCGATGACGGACTGCTTGACCGGGTGGGTGACGTTCAGGCCGGTGTAGCCGGTGAGCCGCGCGGCCGCGAGCAGGTCCCCGATCCGGTCGGGCCCCAACCCGAGTTCGAGGAGGTCGAGGCGGCGGTACTGGTAGCGCATGCCGAGCGCGGCGGCCTCGCGCTCGTGGAGGGCGGGGCTGAGGGAGGGTCCGATCCCGGCGCCGATGAGCCCGATGAGGTGCGCGCCGGGAGCGCCGAAGTCAGTGGGCACGGGGTCTCCTCGCGGTTCGGCAACTTTGTACGAACTAGTTACTTCAACTTAGCAACCTTGTGCCGGTTTGGAAAGGGCGCGGCGGGACGGTCTCGGAGGGCTTTCGCCGCAATGCGGGAGCCCGACTCGCGCGGGCGCGGGTTAGAGTTGCGAGTCCGCAACCCACCGCTGCCCGGGGGACCCGCTTGAGCACGCACACGCCCGACACCGCGCCGGCCCCCGGCGCCGACCGCGTGCGCGACCCCCAGCGCACCAGGGCCGAGATCCTGGAGGTGGCGACGAGCGAGTTCGCCGCCAACGGCTACGCGGGCGCGCGCGTCGACGAGATCGCCGCGAAGACCCGCACCACCAAGCGGATGATCTACTACTACTTCGCGAGCAAGCAGGGGCTCTACCTGGCGGTCCTGGAGCAGGCGTACTCGGTGATCCGGTCCCTGGAGCGGCAGGTCGACGTCGAGCACCTCGACCCGCTCGCCGCGCTCCGCCAGCTCGCCGAGCTCACCTTCGACCACCACGAGTCGCACCCGGACTTCATCCGCCTGGTCAGCATCGAGAACATCCACGGCGCCAAGCACCTCGCCCAGTCCGAGATGCTGCCGAGCCTGTCCGCGCCGGTCCCCGAGGTCATCGGGCGGATCCTGGAGCGCGGCCGGGCCGAGGGCGTGCTCCGCGAGGACGTCGACGCCCTCGACGTCCACATGCTCATCAGCTCCTACTGCGTCTTCCGGATCGCCAACCGCCACACCTGGAGCACGATCTTCGGGCGCGACATGCTCGACCCCGGCCGCCGCGAGCACTACCGGACGATGCTCGGCGACATGGTCGTGGCGTACCTCTCCAAGCGCTGACCGCCTCCCGCACGCCCGTCGTATCGACGTGCCGCGATGCGTGCTGCCCGCCGACCTGCGCGTGCTCGCGCGCTCCACCCCCTTGACAGCGCCGCCGCGCTGGCGAATGATCGGTGATTAACCAAGCAGTACATAACTATCCAGTACGTTCATCGTCGACTCGATGGGATGACTGCACCCCGCTGCCCATGCAATGGCGCACAGCCGGAGGAGTACACCGTGTCTGACCACCCCGCCCCCCAGCCCCCGGGCCCCGAGCACCGGGGCGCGCCCCGGAAGACCGCCGTCGCCGCCTGGATCGGCTCCGCCCTGGAGTACTACGACTTCTTCATCTACGGCACCGCCGCCGCGCTCGTCTTCGGCCGCGTCTTCTTCCCCGAGTCGCACCCCGCGACCGGGACCCTGCTCGCCCTCGCCACGTTCGGCGTCGGCTACGCCGCCCGCCCGATCGGCGCGGTCGTCCTCGGCCACGTCGGCGACCGCTTCGGCCGCAAGAAGGTCCTCGTCTTCACCCTGCTGCTCATGGGCGCCTCGACGTTCCTCGTCGGCTGCCTGCCGAGCTACGAGTCGATCGGCATCGCGGCCCCGGTCCTCCTCGTCACGCTCCGCCTGCTCCAGGGCCTGTCGGCCGCGGGCGAGCAGGCCAGCGCGAACTCGATGAGCCTGGAGCACGCGCCCGCGCACCGCCGGGCGTTCTACACCTCGTGGACGCTGAGCGGCACGCAGGCCGGGCAGCTCATCGCCACCGCCGCGTTCCTGCCCGTCGCGGCCCTGCCCGAGGAGGCGCTGCTGTCGTGGGGCTGGCGGGTTCCGTTCTGGGCCAGCGTGATCATGGTCGTGGTCGGGTACGTCATCCGCCGCAAGCTGGAGGAGACCCCGGTGTTCGAGGACGCCGCGAAGTCCGGCGAGGTGGCGAAGCTGCCGCTCGCGGTCCTGCTGCGCGACCACTGGGCCGACGTGCTGCGCGTGGTGTGCGCGGCGCTCATCGCCTCGGTCTCGACGATCTTCACCGTCTACGCGCTCACGTACGCGGTGAACACGGTCGGGCTGGAGCGGACGCCGATGCTGTGGGTCGGCGTGACGGCGAACATCCTCGCGGTGGCGCTGATCCCGCTGTGGGGCAACGCGGCCGACCGGTTCGGTCGCAAGCCGGTGTTCCTGACCGGCTCGATCGGGTGCGGCATCCTCATCTTCCCGTACCTGTGGGCGATCTCGGTCGGCAACTGGGCGCTCATCTTCGGGCTCGGCATCCTCCTGTTCGGCCTGGTGTACCAGGCGGCGAACGCGACCTGGCCGTCGTTCTACGGGGAGATGTTCACCGCGCGGGTGCGCCTGTCGGGGATGGCGATCGGGACGCAGATCGGGTTCGCGATCAGCGGGTTCCTGCCGACGATCGCGGTCGCGCTGGAGGGCGCGGACGAGGGCGCGTGGGTGCGGGTGGCCGTGTTCACCGCGGTCATGTGCCTGGTCAACGCGATAGCGGTGGCGACGGCGCGCGAGACGTCGCGGGTGCCGACCGCGGAGCTGGGCCTGAAGGGGGCGCCGGCGCGGGTCGGCGCGGCCGCGGGCGACTGACCCGATTCGCCCTCGCCTCGGTCGAATCCGCACTACCGTGGCGAGGGCGTTCTCCGGCTGTTCACTCGACGTTGGTGGAACCGCTCACCCGTGCCGCATAGCGTCCGGGGCGAGAGACAACCGAACGCGACGACCCCCGCCCGCGTTCCCCATCGGACTGCCATGGAGAAGCGAATGCAACCCCAGAACCCGGAGCGCCGCCGCCTGCAGCTGTTCCCGTCCGTGCACGGCTCGCGCTCGGCGATCACCTGCATGTACCGCTGCGGCGACGCCTGCAGCCACCCGGTTCCGAACACCTCCGACAACGAGTACCTGGGCGACGTGATCGCCAAGGCCGTGTCGCGGCGCGGCCTGTTCAAGGGCGGCGTGGCGGCGGGCCTGGTCGTGGGCGCGACCGGGGCGCTGGCCGCTCCCGCGGCCGCGGCGGACGCCGAGGGCAGCTCGTCCTCGGCGCGCTGGGGCCGCGGCCCGCGCGGCCTCGACTTCGAGGCGGTGGCCCCCAACCGCGAGGACGCGGTGGTGACCCCCGAGGGCTACGAGCAGCAGGTCGTGATCCGCTGGGGCGACCCGATCCTGGAGGGCGCGCCGGAGTTCGACCCCGAGAACCAGACGCCGGAGTCGCAGGCCGGGCAGTTCGGGTACAACAACGACTACGTGGCGCTCCTCCCCCACCCCGACAGCAGCCGCAAGAAGGTGCTGGTCGCGAACCACGAGTACACCACGGAGAGCTCGATGCTCCCCGACTACGACGACGCCGCGCCGACCGAGGACCAGATCCGCATCGGCCTCGCCGCGCACGGCCTGTCGGTCGTGACGGTGCAGGAGGACCGCCGCACCGGCGCGCTGACGCCGATCGTGGGCGACGAGCTCAACCGCCGGATCACCGCCGAGACGCCGTTCGTCATCGCGGGCCCGGCCGCCGGCTCGGACCTGCTGAAGACCTCCGCGGACCCCGAGGGCCTGACGGCGCTCGGCACGCTGAACAACTGCGCGGGCGGGACCACGCCGTGGGGCACGGTCCTCTCGGGCGAGGAGAACTTCAACCAGTACTTCGCGAACTTCGCGTCGGTGACCGACGCGGACCGCAAGGCGAAGCTGGCCCGCTACGGCTTCTCCGGCGGGGCGTCGGGCCGCAAGTGGGAGACGTACGACAAGCGCTTCGACCTGGTGCAGGAGCCGAACGAGCCCAACCGGTTCGGGTACATCGTGGAGCTGGACCCGTACGACCCGGACTGGGCGCCGCGCAAGCGGACCGCGCTGGGCCGCTTCAAGCACGAGGGCGCGGGCCCGCGCCTGGCGCGCGACGGCCGCGTCGTGGTCTACATGGGCGACGACGAGCGCTTCGACTACATGTACAAGTTCGTCTCCAAGCACAAGATGAAGACCGGGAACTCGCGCAGCGCCCGCAACCACAACCGGACGCTCCTGGACGAGGGCACGCTGTACGTCGCGCGGTTCACCGGCGACAGCCCCGCCGCGGAGATCGACGGCACGGGCGCGCTGCCCGCCGACGGCGCCTTCGACGGCTCCGGCGAGTGGATCAAGCTGGCGTCCGGCGACACGTCGTACGTGGACGGCTTCTCGGCCGAAGAGGTGTACGTGCACACCCGCCAGGCCGCGGACAAGGTCGGCGCGACCAAGATGGACCGCCCCGAGGACGTCGAGCCGAGCCCGAAGACCGGCAAGGTGTACGTGGCGCTGACGAACAACACCAACCGCGGCACCGGCACCAACGCGAAGGCCGACGAGGCGAACCCGCGGACCGCGAACAAGCACGGCCAGGTGCTGGAGCTGACCGAGCGCCGCGACGACCCGACCGCGCTGACGTTCGGCTGGAACCTGCTGCTGGTCTGCGGCGACCCGGCCGCGGCCGACACGTACTTCGGCGGCTTCCCGAAGGACCAGGTCTCGCCGATCTCGTGCCCGGACAACGTGGCGTTCGACCCGTACGGGAACCTGTGGATCTCCACCGACGGCAACGCGCTGGGCTCCAACGACGGCCTGTTCGCCGTCGCGCTGGAGGGCCGCTACCGCGGCCAGACCAAGCAGTTCCTGACGGTGCCGATCGGCGCGGAGACCTGCGGCCCGGTCGTGCAGGAGAAGCACATCCTGGTGGCGGCGCAGCATCCGGGCGAGCTGTCCGGCGCGAGCTACGAGAACCCGCTCTCGGAGTGGCCCGACGGCCCCGGTTCGCTGCCGCGTCCGGCGATCGTGAACGTGACCCGCGAGGACTTCGACAGCATCGGCTGCTAGTCCCCCGCTCCTGACGGCGGCGCCTCCTCTGGGGGCGCCGCCGCTCGGCGCTCCTGGGCGGGCTCGGCCGTGCCGCGTGCCGCGCGGCGCCCGGGCGCGGCGCTGGCCTCCAGGGCCCGCGTGCCGGGTCCGCGCGGCGTCTCCGGCTCTGGGACGGGAGTTGCCGAACCGGTTCAGTCGCGGCTAGGTTCGACCGGGCCGAAGCGCGGCCCCCGTCTGGAGGACACCATGCCTGTCGCTTTCGTTTCCGGTGCGTCCCGCGGCCTGGGGGCCGTCATCGCGCGGCGCCTGGCCGCCGACGGGTTCGCCGTCGCGGTGAACTACGGCGCCAGCCGGGACGGGGCCGAGCGGGTCGTCGCCGGCATCCGGGCGGCGGGCGGCACGGCCGCGGCGTTCGGCGGGGACGTCACCGACGAGGCCGCGGTCGCGGACCTGGCCGAGCGCGTGCGCGCCGAGCTCGGCCCGGTGACGGTGCTGGTGGCGAACGCGACCGGGCCGCAGCCGGAGGTGCGCGTCGACGACCTCGGCTGGGCCGACCACCTCGCGCAGCTGGAGTTCTTCGTGAAGAGCCCGACGCTGCTGCTCAAGGCGTTCCTGCCGGACATGCGCGCGGCGGGCGGCGGCCGGGTGGTGCAGATCGGCTCGGACATGTTCGAGCGGGCGCTGGCGGGCTGGTCGGCGTACGTGGCCGCGAAGGGCGCGCAGTGGGGCCTGACGCGCTCGTGGGCGCGGGAGCTGGGCGGCGACGGGATCACGGTGAACCTGGTGGCGCCGGGGTGGACGCCGGTGGAGCGCCACGGCGAGCTGACCGACGCGGACGTGGCGGGCTATCTCGCGGACGTCCCCATGGGCCGCATGGGCACGCCGGGCGACATCGCCGACGCGGTGTCGTACCTGGCCTCGGACGCGGCGTCGTTCGTGACCGGCCAGCGCCTGACGGTCAACGGCGGCCACACGATCGACTAGCGCGGGCCAGGTGCGCGGTCCGGAGGCGCCGGTCTCCGGACCGGCACTGGACGGGTGGAGGCGGGCCGGGCGGGCCGCGGGGGTTCGCCCCGCGGCCCGCCCGGCTTCTCTGGGAGGGCAAGGCTTCTCAGGAGAGGTAGGGCCCGTCGTCGCCGACCTGGCCGGGCGCGTCGGTGAGCGCGGTGTCGAGCACCCACACGGCCATGTCGCCCTGGCCGGACACGGTGGCGGTGAGCGTGCCGTTCGCGACGGTCTTGACGTCGCCGGTGACGGCGTCGGTGTAGGTGCCGTTCGGGACGCCGGTGAACGTCGCGGCGCCGGTGATCGCGACGAGGGCGAAGCTGTCGGTGGTCGCGTCGGTGTAGCGGCGTTTGAAGGCGATGCCGCCGGAGACGCCTTCGGTGGAGTACTGGCCCATGGAGAGCGCGGGGACGGCCCGGCGGATCTCGTTGAGCCGCTGGAGGTGCTGCACGAGCGGCTGGTCGAGGGTGGTCGCGATCGCGCCGGTGGCGGCGTCGACCCGGCTGAAGTCGCTGACGGCGAGGGTGCCTTCGAGGTGGTCGCCGTAGTAGGCGCGGCCGGTCTCGGCGAGGGGGCAGGTGGGGCCGCAGTCGATGCGCACGCCGGCCTGGAACTCGATCTCGGAGCCGTAGTACAGGGTCGGGATGCCGCGGAAGGTCCACATGAGGTTCATGTTCTCGGCCCAGGCGTCGGTGCCGCCGGCGTAGCGGGTGCTGGACTTGTTGGGGCCGTAGTCGTGGGAGTCGACGTAGACGGCGTTGTAGGTGGCGTCGTTGACCCAGGCGTCGGAGTCCTTGCCGTTGAAGAACGCGTTGGAGGCCTCCCCGAAGTTCATGTGCATGCGCATGTCGATGATGTTCATGCCGGAGAACTGCGAGTGGTCGGGGGCGTGGTAGGTGTTCCCGTCGAGGAACGCGTTGTCGCTGACGGGCTGGTTCTCGGGGCCTTGGGCGTTCTCCCAGGCGTACTGCTCCAACGCGGCGGCGACGTCGTCCGCGGCGTACTCGCGGCGCTCCTGCCAGGTGTAGAACTGCGCGGAGTGGTTGACCGAGCCGCGGTTCCAGCGGTCGTGGACGAACGCGGCGACCTCGCCGAAGATGTAGAAGTCCCGGGCCTGCTCCTCGCCGTACTTGGCGGTGAGGTGCTCCTGGAGGGCGGGGAGGAAGACCCGGTTCCAGGTGACGCGGGGGATGTGGACGGCGGTGTCGACGCGGAAGCCGTCGACGCCCATGTCGATGTACTGCTCGTAGGCGCCGATGAGGTACTCCTGCACCGCTTCGTTCTCGGTGTTGAAGTCGGCGAGGTCCTCGTGGATCCAGCAGGAGCGGGCGTCCTCGCCCTCCCAGTTCCCGATCCAGCACTGGTGGTAGTTCGCGGCGGAGAACATGCCGGAGGTGGGGCTGGGCCACTGGCAGTGGTAGACGCGCCATCCTTCGGCGCTGTAGTTGCCGGTGAACTGGCCCCAGTTCCGGCAGGTGTTGCCGGCGGGCTCGGCGGTGGACCAGAGGTCGCCGTTGTAGTACGAGCGGCCGGAGTTCGGTTCGACGCTGAGGCCGTCGTAGGTGAAGCCGGGGTTGGGGGTGTCGTAGAAGTCGCCCCATTGGGCGTCCTGGACGCCGTAGACGGTGGGGGTCTCGAGGCCGACCGCGCCCCAGCGGGAGGAGTGGTTGAGGACGACGTCCTGGTAGATCTTCATGTCCTTGGCGTGCGCGGTGTCGATCAGGTCCTGGTAGGACGCGCCCTCGGATTCGAGGCGGGCGTCGATCTCGTAGAAGTCGTACCCGTGGTAGCCGTGGTAGTCGTAGTCGGAGCGGTTGAGGACGACCGGGGTGATCCACACGGCGGAGAAGCCGAGGGCCTTGATGTAGTCGAGGCGTTCGATGAGGCCGGAGAAGTCGCCGCGGAACATGGGGTCGTCGTATTCGGCGTTGCCGGAGGTCTCGTGCTTGGCGCCGCCGCGGTTGTTCGACTCGTCGCCGTCGTAGAAGCGGGCGGTCATGACGAAGTAGATCGGGTCCTGGCGGGGGTCGCCGCCGAGCATCTCGCCGCCGGCGGACGCGGGCGGGGCCTCGCCGGTGGTCGCGGTGGCGGCGGCGCTCGCGGCGGAGAGGTTCCCGGCGGCGTCGTAGGCGGCGACGGTGTACGCGTACTCGGTGTGCGGGTCGAGGTTCGCGTCGGTGAACGCGGTGGCGGCGGTGGTGCGGGTGACGGTGCCGTCGGCGGAGGTGCGGGTGAGGCGGTAGCCGGTGACGCCGACGTCGTCGGTCGCGGCGGTCCAGGAGAGGATCACGGTGGTGGCGTTGACGGTCGCGGTGAGGCCCGCGGGTGCCGCGGGGGCGGTGGTGTCGGGCTCGGCGGCCTCGCACGGGTCGTCGCCGGCGGTGGCCTCGGAGTCGGAGACGAGGGTGACGCCCGCGCCGATCAGGTAGTCGGCGCCGCCGTTGTTGTCCCAGACGCCGCCGCCGTTGTTGAACGCGCCGGTGAGGCCGGCGGCGGTGCCGAGGGGCACGGTGAGGCGGGCCCAGCCGGCGCAGGCGGGCTCGGCCATTGCGGTGCCGGGCGCGGTGGTCCAGACGCCGTCGACGGCGTAGTGGAGGTTCGCCCGGGTCCAGCCCATGGAGGTGAGGTCGTAGTAGACGACGGCCTCCTCGCCCCCGCAGGGGTTCCCGGCGCGGACCTGCCCGTTCGCGACGGTGACGTCGCCTGAGCCGATGCGGTAGTTCGCGCCGCCGTTGTTGTCCCAGGTGCCGGCGCCGTTGTTGAAGACGACCTGCGCGCCGGCCGCGGTGCCGAGTTCAACGGTGCGGGTGAGCCAGCCGGCGCAGGCGGCGGCCATGGGGACGCCGGGCACGGCGGTCCAGGCGCCGCCGTCGGGGGCGTAGTGGAGGTTGGCACCGCTCCAGCCGGAGGGCGCGCGGTAGTAGACGGTGGCGGTGGTGGCGGCGGCCGTCGCGGCGGGGACGGCCAGCAGCGCCATGAGCGCGGCGGCCAGTGCGAGGACGGCGGCGAGCAGCCGGGAACGGCGGCGGTGTCCGCGGGTCATGTCGAGCTCCTGTGGGGGCGTGGTTGTCAGTCTCGTTCTTGCCGTTCCCAGATGTTTTCTTGCAGTTCTTGCAAGAAGTAACCAGACTGTAGCACAGGCTTTTCTATATAGCCATGTCTCGATTCATAGGGAATTGCGGCGGAACGCGGAACGCGGAACGCGGAACGCGGAACGCGCGCGAGCGCAGGCGCGGTGGCGCGGTGGCGCGGTGGCGCGGTGGCGCAAGGGCAGGATTCGCCGAGGAGTACTCGCAACGCGCATGAAGGGCTAAAGGTTGTACGACCGTCCCTAGCCCCCACCCACCCAGAAGGGGACCGTAGCCGCCAGTTTTGCCCGCAGGTACGACAGAACACCGGGGTCGCGGGCGCATTGTCACCCGGACGGGTGGCGTGGCGTCGGCCATACCAGGCGTGCGAGATTTATCGAACACCCGTTTGAGGTTGCATCGGGCCCGAGGTTCGGTAAGTTGATCTTGATACACATGTTCGACACAGCACGGGGGTTCTGGTGGCGACGACGGTCGCGGCCGCATTGGCCGCTGAGCTCGGGCTGCGCACAGGCGCGAACCTGCGCCGCGCCGCCGCGGGCACCGACAACGCGCCTGCGGCGCCGGGCCGGGCAGCGCGGCAGCCGCCGGGCCGGACCGAGGACCGGCTACCGGGGCACGCCGAGCGCCAGTCGGTCATCGGAACGCCGAAGACCATCCTGCCGGTCACCTCCGACATTTCCGGGCTCCTCCCCCACGGCGGACTCGCAACAGTGACAGCGATCACGGCCGGGCGCCTCGGGGCGACCTCGCTCCTGTGGCGGCTCCTGGCCGGCCCGACCGGGGCCGGGGCGTGGTGCGCGCTGGTCGGGCTGCCGCGCGTCTACCCGCTCGCCGCGACCGCCGCAGGGGTCGACCTCGGGCGGGTGGCGCTGGTCGACCCGGGGCCGCGCGCCGCCGAGGCGGCCGGGGCGCTGGCCGAGGGCGTCGCCGCGATCGTCGTCCCCAGCGAGGCTCTGAGCCCCGCGCAGGCGCGGCGCCTGGCCGCGCGAGCCCGCGGCAGCGGCACCTCCATCGTGTGGTGGGAGACCCGGCCCGTGGCCGGTGCCGACGCCCGGCTCCAGGTGGCTCGGGCCCACTGGAAGGGCCTGCGCGAGAACGCCGGGCGCCGCTGGGGCGCCGGGCGGCTCGACGCCTGTGAACTCGAGGTCGCCTCGCGCTGGCGCTCCGGCGGCGTCCGCCGGGCCTCGATCTGGCCGTACGGCGGCAGACCGCCCGAACACGTCCTCGACCTCCGCGACCGCCCTGCCGAAGCGAGTGCCGTCGAACCGGGCGGCGACAGGACCGGCGAGGAGGCCGTCGTCCGGCACGGCAGGACCGGCGCGGTCGTGGACTTGCGCCCGCGCGCCATCGGGCCCGACGGCGATGCTGCTCCGTTCGGCGGGGCCCGGACCCTCGATGACGCCGGCGGCCCGGTTCCCTCCGTGACCCGGATCGCCGGAGGTGAGGGGCCGTGAACGCCCGTGTGCGCCGGGCCCCGAGCCGCGTCCTGGTGATGCGGCTGGTCGACTGGGACGGCGAGGACGCCGCCGCGTTCGAACCGGTCCTGGCGGCCCTCGACCTGCTCACGCCGTACGTCGAGGTCCTCGAGCCGGGCTGCGCGGCCGTGCCGCTGCGCGCCGGGGCCGGCGACGAGGGGCTGTTCTGCGAGCGGCTCATCGACACCGTCTCCGGCCTGGTCGACCAGGACTGCCTCACCGGGGTCGCCGACGGCCTCTTCGCGGCGGTCCTGGCCGCCCGCGGCGGCCGGATCGTGCCGCCCGGCGGCGACGCCGCGTTCCTCGCCGCATGCGACATCGGCGACCTCCAGGCCACCGGTCTGGTCGGCGCCGAGACCTGTGAGACCCTGCGCCACCTGGGCATCGACACGATCGGGAAGTTCCGGGAGCTGCCGCCGCAGCCGGTGGCCGAGCGGTTCGGCGCGCCCGTGCGGCGGGCCCAGCTCCTCGCGGCCGGGCGCTTCTCCCGCCCGCTCGTCCCGCGCCCGGCAGTGCCCGAACTCGCCGTCACCGAGACCCCCGAGACCCCGTACGCCACGGTCGAGCACGCCGTCTTCGCCGCCCGGCCCCTCGCCGAGCGGCTGCTGCGGGTCCTCGACGAACGCAACCTCGCCTGCACCCGCGTCACCGTCACCGCCCGCACCGGCAGCGGCCTGGAGCGTCGCCGCACCTGGCAGATCGATCCCGCCATCAGCGCCGCCGACCTCGCCCGCCGCGTCCGCTGGCAGCTGGAGGGCTGGCTCGCGGCCGGCCCGCTCGTCCACGGCGGCGACGAGGACGCGGGCGCCGTCACCTCCCTCGAACTCGCCCCCGGCGGCCTGGTCGGCCTCGTCGCCGCCGGACGCGGCCTGTGGGGCGAGAAGACCGCCGCTGCCGTCAGAGCCGAAGCGGCCCTTCGGCACACGCAGAGCCTGCTCGGACCCGAGGCCGTCCGCATCGCGGGGTCCTCCGACGGCCGCGACCTCGACGAGCGGTACGCCAGCGCGGCCTGGGAGGTCGAGCCGGCCCCGCCGCCGCCGTCGGGGCCGTGGCCGGGCGGGCTGCCGGATCCGCTGCCGCAGCTCACCGGCACCGGGCAGGACGTGGAGGTCCTGGACGCGGCGGGCGCGGTCGTGGCGGTGTCGGCGCGCGGCGATTTGTCGGCGACGCCGGCGCTGGTCGCGCTGGGCGGCAGGCGGATCCGGATCGCGGCGTGGGCGGGGCCGTGGCCGGTGGCCGAGCGGTGGTGGAGCGCGGACGCGCGGCGGTACGCGCGGCTCCAGGTGGAGCTCGCCGACGGGAGCTTCGCGCTGCTGGCCCGCGAGGACGGCCGGTGGCGGGCGGTGGGCTGGTATGACTGACTACGCCGAGCTGCACTGCCATTCGCACTACTCGTTCGCCGACGGCGCCGACTCCCCCGCCGTCCTCGTGGCCGAGGCCGAGCGGCTCGGGCTGCGCGGCCTCGCCATCACCGACCACGACGGCCTGTACGCGGTGTCGCAGTTCGCCACGGCCGCGAGGGGGGCGGGCCTGCCGACGGTGTTCGGGGCGGAGCTGGGCCTGGACATGCCGCGGGCGCGGCGGGGCCAGGCGGACCCGGCCGGGACGCACCTGGTGGTGCTGGCGCGGGACCCGGGCGGGTACCGGGGGCTGTCGCGGGCGATCACGGAGGCGAAGCTCGCGGGCGGCGAGAAGGACCTGCCCCGGTATCGGATCGAGTCGCTGGCCGCGCATGCGGGCGGGCGCTGGCAGGTGCTCACCGGGTGCCGCAAGGGCCCGCTGCACGCGGCGCTGGACGCGGGCGGGCCCGCCGCGGCCGAGCGGGAGCTGCGGGCGCTGGTCGACCTGTTCGGTCCCGGGTGCGTCGCGGTGGAGCTGACCTGCCACGACCTGCCCGGGGACGTCGAGCGGATGGAGGCCCTGTCGGCGGTGGCGCGGCGCTGCGGGGTGCCGGTGGTGGCGACGAACAACGTGCACTTCGCGTCTCCGGCGCGGGCGAGGGCGGCGGCGGCGCTGGCGGCGATCCGGGCGCGGACCACGCTCGACCAGGCCGATCCGTACCTGCCGGCGAACGCGGGGGCGCACCTGCGCTCGGGTGGGGAGATGGCGCTGCGGTTCGCGGACTTCCCTGCGGCGGTTGAGGAGTCGGTGAGGATCGCGGCCGAGTGCGCGTTCGACCTGGAGCTGCTGCGGCCGCGGCTGCCGCGCTTCCCGGTTCCGGAGGGCCACGACGACCTGTCGGCGCTGGCGGCGCTGGTGGTGGCGGGGGCGCGGGGGCGGTACGGGGACCCGTACGACCCGGCGCTGCGGGCGGCGTGGGGGCAGCTCGACAAGGAGATGCGGGTGATCGGGGGGCTGGGGTTCGAGGGGTACTTCCTGATCGTGGCCGACATCGTGCGCTTCTGCCGGGAGCAGGACATCCTGTGCCAGGGAAGGGGTTCGGCGGCCAACAGCGCGGTCTGCTACGCCCTGGGGATCACCAATGTGGACCCGGTCGGGTTCGGGCTGCTGTTCGAGCGGTTCCTGTCGGCCGACCGGGACGGCCCGCCGGACATCGACGTGGACATCGAGTCCGGGCGCCGCGAGGAGGTCATCCAGTACGTCTACGGGAAGTACGGGCGGGACCGGGCGGCGCTGGTGGCGAACGTGGTGACGTACCGGCCGCGCTCGGCGGTGCGCGACGCGGCGAAGGCCCTGGGGTACGGGCACGACCAGGCCACGGCGTGGTCGAAGCGCCTGCACCGCTGGAGCGGGCTCGATCCTGAGGAGGCGCAGGACATCCCGGCCGACGTCCAGGCCCTCGCCGCCGAGCTGCGCGACATGCCGCAGCACCTGGGCATCCACCCGGGCGGGATGGTGCTCACCGAGGAGCCGGTGAGCCAGATCGTGCCCGTGGAGCCGGCGCGGATGGCCGACCGGACGGTCCTCCAGTGGGACAAGGAGGACTGCGCCGACGCCGGCCTCGTCAAGTTCGACCTGCTGGGTCTGGGGATGCTGGAGGCCCTGCACCGCATGGTCGACCTGGTGGCGGACTTCCACGGCGCGCGGGTCGACCTCGCGCACCTGCCGCCCGAGGACGAGGCGGTGTTCGCGATGCTCCGCCGCGCCGACACCGTCGGGGTGTTCCAGGTCGAGTCGCGGGCGCAGATGGCGACCCTGCCGCGGTTGCAGCCCGAGAACTTCCGCGACCTGGTGGCGGAGGTGGCGCTCATCCGGCCGGGCCCGATCCAGGGCGGCGCGGTCCACCCGTACCTGCGGCGGCGGCACGGGGAGCCGTGGCGCGACCAGGTGCCCGAGATCCTGCACCCGGTGCTGGAGAAGACGTACGGGGTGCCGCTGTTCCAGGAGCAGCTCATGCAGATCGCGATCGTCGCCGCGGGGTTCGACGGCGGCGAGGCCGACCGGCTGCGCCGGGCCATGGGCGCCAAGCGGTCCGCCGAGCGCATGGAGGAGCTGAAGGCGCGCCTGTACGCGGGCATGCGGGAGCGGGGCATCGGCGGGGAGGCCGCCGACCGGATCTACGAGCAGTTGAAGTCGTTCGCGGACTTCGGGTTCCCCGAGTCGCACGCGGCCTCGTTCGCGCACCTGGTGTGGTCCTCGTCGTGGCTGAAGTGCCATTACCCGGCGGCGTTCTACGCGGGGCTGCTGGCGAGCCAGCCGATGGGGTTCTACTCCCCCGCGTCGCTGGTCGCCGACGCGCAGCGGCACGGCATCGCGGTGCTGGCCCCGGACGTGAACGCGAGCGGGGAGGTCGCCTCGCTGATCGCGGCCGACCGGGCGTGCGAGCCGCCGCTGCACGGGGTCGCGGACCTGCGGCTGGGCCTGGACAACGTCAAGGGCCTGGGGGCCGGGCCCGCCGGGCGGATCACGGCCGCGCGGGATGCGGACGGCCCGTTCACGTCCCTGGCCGACCTGGCGCGGCGGGCCGGGCTGGGTCAGGGGGCGCTGGAGCGGCTGGCGGTCGCCGGGGCGCTCGGGAGCCTGGAGCCGGACCGGCGGCGGGCGCTGTGGACGGCCGGGACGGTGGACGAGCGGCCCGGCACGATCGCGGGGACGGGCCCCGCGGCGCCGCCGCCGACGCTGCCGGGGATGAGCGCGACCGAGCTCGCGCGCGCCGACTACACGGGTCTGGGCCTATCGGTCGAGATGCACCCGATGGAGTTCGCGCGCGCCGCGCTCGACGCCGACGGGGTGCTGCCCGCGAAGCGCCTGCCGCACATGAAGGACGGCAAGCGGGTCGAGATCGCCGGGATCGTCACCCACCGCCAGCGCCCGTCGACGGCGAAGGGGGCGACGTTCCTGAGCCTGGAGGACGAGACGGGGATCGCGAACGTGGTGTGCTCGCAGGGGCTGTGGAAGCGGTGGCAGTCGGTGGCGACGGTCGCGAAGGCGCTGCGGGTCAAGGGGACGGTGGAGAAGGCCGTGGACGCGCACGCGAGCACGATGCCGATGATCGTGGCGTACAAGCTGGTGGAGCTGGACTTGAGCAGTCCGGCGGCGCCGTCGCGCGACTTCCGGTGAGCGGGTGCCGGCGCGGTTCAGAAGTGGGTGGCGATGCCGAAGGCGCGGCGCAGGTGCGCCATGTCCTGCCGGTCGCGGTCGGTCGGTTCGTAGCCCTGGTGGAAGTGGTTCTGCTGGGCGGCGGAGAGGCAGGGGACGGCGGTGCCGCCGATGGCGCCGGTGGTGAAGGCGTCGGCCGGGTAGTGGAAGGGCGCGTCGGGGTCGAAGGAGGACTGGTCGGCGCTGCCGTCGGGGCCGAACACGAGGGGGTGCAGGTCGATCTCGGGGCCGTCGGGGGCGGTCATGACGAAGCGGACGGGCCGCCAGTCGAGGGTCTCGGTGTAGCCGAGGTCCTGGAGGAGGGCGGTGAGGGCGTCCTCGTGCGCGGCGCGGTGCATGAGGTCGAGGTCGCGGTGGGGGCGGGTCTGCTCGCCGAGGAGGGCGTCGATGCCCCAGCCGCCGCCGATCCACACGTCGATGCCGTTGCGGCGCATGGCGTCGAGGAGGGCGAGCACCTGGTGGGCGTTCATGCGGGGTCCGCGAGGACGGCGTCGAGGGTGCGGCGCTGGGAGCCGTCGTGGTCGTAGTCGCCAGCGGTCACGATGAGCGCCTTCCAGAGCGTCCAGGCACGGGCGCGCGCCCAGGTGCCGTCGTCGAGGCCGACGGCGTCGCGGAAGGCGCGGCGCGCGTCGCCGGTGAAGTGGGTCCAGGCGATCTGGAGGTCGCAGGCGGGGTCGCCGGTGCCGCAGGTGCCGAAGTCGATGAGCGCCGAGAGGCGCCCGCCGGAGGCGAGGAGGTTGCCCGAGGCGATGTCGCCGTGGAACCACACGGGCCGGCCCTGCCACACGGTGGTCATGCCCGCGGCCCAGACCGCTTCGCACGCTTCGGTGTCGACCTCGCTGGCGAGGGTCCGGAGGGCGTCCTGGACCTGGTCGGCGTAGGCGCTGGGGTGGCAGCCGCGGTAGAAGGAGTGGTGTCCGGCGGCGGGGCCGTCGCCGAGGGGTGCGGCGCGCAGGGCGGTGAGGGCGGCGCCGAGGTCGCGGGCGAGGCGCTCCTGGTCGAGGCCGGGCGCGTCCTGGACGGCGGTGCCGTCGAGCCAGCGCCGGATCGACCACGGGTGGGGGTAGTCCTCGGTCGGTTTCCCGGTGGCGACGGGTTCGGGGACGGGGAGCGGGAGGTGGCGGGCGAGGGCGGGGAGGACGCGGTCCTCTTTGGCGACGGCGAGGGCGTAGACGGGGCCGGTGGGGAGGCGGACGGTGAGTTCGTCGCCGAGGCGGAAGGTGCGGTTGTCCCAGCCTTGGCGTGCGACGGGTGCGACGGGGAGGCCGGCCCACTGCGGGAACTGCGCGGCGACGAGGTCGCGGGCGAGGTCGGCGGTGGGTTCGGTCATGGGTCTCCTCGGGGTCGCGGCGGGGCGCACGGCCGTGAGTGTAGATCGGCCCGTGCGCCCGGCGCGAGTGCTTTACCCGGCGGCGATGCGCATGTAGTCGCTGCCGAAGGCGTCGTCGACCTCGGAGGGGTCGAGTCCGTAGCCGAGGAGGGAGTGCTCGTGGCGGCGCACGCCGTCGCGGCCGCCGCCTTGGCCGGTGCGGGTGAGCTGCTCTTCGAGGCGGGCCTCGTCGTCGGGTCCCCAGGGGAGGTCGAGCTGGCCGAAGAGTTCGGGGACGGCGGAGTGGGGGGAGCCGGTGAGGCGGTGGTACTTGACGTCGATGAAGCGGCCGGGCTGGCCGGCGGCGGCGCGGACCTGGCGGCACTGCTCCATGCCGGAGGCGAGTTCGCGGAGCCAGGTGCGTCCGATCTCCTGCGGGTCGACGGCGCCGCGTTTGAGGTGGATGCTGTACAGGCTCTCCACCATGGAGCACAGGGACGACATGACGGTGGTCGGGTCGCGGTGGGTGAGGACGATCTGGGCGTCGGGGAAGACGCGGAGGATCGAGTCGAGGTTGAAGATGTTGCCGGGGTGCTTGAGGACCCAGCGCTGCTTGGGGCGTCCGGCCTGGAGGACCTGGAGGGCGTCGCGCACGAACCGGAAGTCGGTGTCGCGGTCGTAGGAGGTGCGGTACCAGTCGAGGTAGCCGGGGAGGGGGGCGACGGTGGTGTGGAAGGTCGCGTGGAACTTCAGCCAGTAGTCCTCTTCGGGCCATTCGGCGTTGGTGGGGTGGATGGAGGTCCAGGACTTCGACAGGAGGAGGGTCATGTCGAGGCGCTTCTGGGTGGCGCGGATGCGGCGGCGGCGCTCCTCGGGGGAGGGTTCGAGGCCGAGGTAGTACATCTCCCACAGGTAGGGGGCGCGGGCGGAGTCGGAGCCGGCGATGATGTGCTGCGCGAGCGTGGTGGCGGTGCGGGGCAGGCCGAGGACGAAGATGGGGCGTTCGACGACCTCGTCGCGGACCTGGGGGTGCTCGGTCTGGAGGCGGCGGACGGTGAGGAGGTTCGCGATGCGGGCCTCGACCATGTCCTTGGCGGAGCGCCAGCCGACGCCGGAGAGGTCGGGGGTGCGGGCCCAGCAGTGGAGGAGGAACCGGAGGCTCTCCATGATCTCGGCGTCCTCGTCGGAGAGGGCGAGGCCGGCGGTGCCGGTGTCCTTGCGGGCCTTGGCGTGCATCTTGTCGAACAGCGCGTCGACCTTGCGGGTGCTGCCCGATTCGGACCGGCGCTGGCCTTCCATCAGGACGTTGAGGACGCCGAGCATCTGTGTGGTGCGCTGCAAGAGAGGTCTCCTTGGTGACGAATCGTCCGCTCCTCGGTGGGCCACACCATACCGCCGTCCGAGGAGTGGTCGCGATTCAGGTTCGACCGCTATGCAATGGCCTGTGCCGCTTCGTGGTCGCGGAGTGCTTGCGCCGCTTCTGCGGCGGTCTGGGCGCGGAAGCCGTCGGCGCCGAGGGCGAGGACGGATTCGAGGGCCCGGCGGTGGGCTTCGGCGAGGGCGTCGGCCGCGGCGGCGGGGACGTCGGGGACGACGCCGGTGCCCTCCCAGTTGCCGCCGGAGAGGGGGCTGACGGAGCGGGCGGTGGGGATGGTGACCTCCAGGTGGGTGTCCACTTTGAAGCCCTGGCGGGGGTGGGCGCCGCCGCGGGTGCGCTCGCCGACGACGGTGGCGCGGCCGCGCTCCTGGAGGTCGAAGCTGAGGGCTTCACCGCCGGAGAAGGTGGTGGCGCTGGTGAGGACCCACACGGGCTTGTCGGGGCCGAAGGTGGGGCCGGGGACGTGGGAGGTCCACAGCTGCTGGAGGTCGGCGGGGTCGCGGTGGGCCATGCCGGAGAGCTGCACGGGTTCGGTGCCGGTGAGGTGGCTGGCGACCCAGGCGACCATGGTGGGGTCGCCGCCGAGGCATTCGCGCAGGTCGATGATGAGGGCGTCGGTGGCGGCGAGGAGGCGCAGGGCCGCGGAGACGCGGGGTTCGGCGACGGACGGCGGGAACAGGAGCGGGGCGATCGCGAGGAGGCCGACGTTCCCGGGGAGGCGCTGCGCGTTCGCGACGCCGCCGCAGGTGAGGTCGCTCCACTCGGCCATCTGGCGCAGCTGGGTCTCCTCGTCGTCGTGGGTGTCCGCGAGCGGGGCCTCGCTGTGCTTGAGGCGCAGGTGGAGGTCGCCGTTGACGGACTGGAGGTCGGCGGTGACGAGATCGGCGAGGCGGGCCTGGTCGGCGCCCTCGTAGCGGCCTTCGGCGGCGCGGGCGGCGAGGACGGCGCCGAGTTCGGCGGCGACGTCGGGGAAGACGTAGTGCTCGTCGAGGAGTTTCGCGATCTGGGGGATGACGGACATCAGGACCTCCTGGTGGCGGGTGATACCGAGAAGTGAACCACCGATTTGACAAAGTGTCCAGAGTTCTGGACACTTATTTTCATGGACGACTCCGAACCGCTGAAGATCGCGACCCCGCAGCAGTACCGGGCCCTGGGGCACCCCGCCCGCCACCGGCTGCTCTTCGCGCTCGGGGAGCGGCCCGCGACCCTGAGCGGCCTCGCGGCCGAGCTCGGGATCAGCAAGGGCAGCGCCGGGCACCACCTGAAGATCCTGCGCGAGGCCGGCCTCGTCGACCTCGACGAGACCCGGCAGGTGCGCGGCGGCACCGAGCAGTACTTCAAGCGGGCCTTCCGCAAGCTCCACTACGACACCGGCGAGACCACCAGGATCGCCCTCGCGGCCGTCGCCGACGACCTCCTCACCGACGACGACGACCCGCTGCTGCACCTGCGCCACGTCCGCCTCACCGAGGCCCAGGCCAGGCAGCTGCGCGGCACCCTCGAGACCCTGGTCGAAGACCTCGAGAACCAGGAGGGCGAGGCCCGCTACGGCGTCGTCGTGGGCCTGTACCGACCGGGCCGGCCCTGACCGCTCCCCCGCGTACCGACGTATTGACATTTATTAATAGGAAGGTTTACTGTCAGTACGGGAGGACCACATGAGAAGACCGCGATTGCTCGCATCCCTGCTCGCCGCCGCGGCGGTGGCGCTGGCCGGGGCGCTGACCGCCTCGCCCGCGCAGGCCGCCAACCTGCTGACCGACCCCGGGTTCGAGTCCGGGTCGGTGTCGCCCTGGACCTGCGACGGGGGCCAGGTCGTGTCCTCGCCGGTGCGCTCGGGGACCAAGGCGCTCAAGGGGACCGCCGGCGCCGCCTCGACCGGGCGGTGCGCGCTCACCGTCTCGGTGCAGCCCGGCAGCACGTACACGCTCAGCGCGTGGGTGCGCGGCTCCTACGTGTACCTCGGCGCGACGGGGGGCGGGTCGACCTGGACCGGGTCGCCCGCGTCGTACGCGCAGCTGAGCACCAGCTTCACCACCGGCGCGGCGCAGACGACCGCCGAGGTCTACGTCCACGGCTGGTACGGGCAGGGCGACTTCTGGGTCGACGACGTCGTCGTGGACGGCCCGCCCGGCGGGGGCGAGGGCCAGGTGCCCGGCGCGCCCGGGTCGCCGCGCGTCTCGCAGACGACCGAGACGAGCGTGACCCTGGCCTGGAACGCCGCCTCGGGGCAGGTCGACGGGTACACCGTGCGCCGGGCCGGCGCCGCGGACGTCGCGGCCACCGGGACGGGCGCGACGATCAGCGGCCTCGCCGCCTGCACCACCTACGAGTTCACCGTGGCCGCGAGGAACGCCGAGGGCGAGGGCCCCGCCGCCGCGGTGACCGCCCGGACCGCGGGCTGCACCGGCTCGGGCCTCGCCGACAAGGCCCTCATCGGCTACCTGCACACCAGCTTCGCGAACGGCTCGGGTTACCTGCGCCTCGACGACGTGCCGTCCGAATGGGACGTCGTCAACCTCGCGTTCGGCGAGCCGACCACCCCGACCTCCGGCGACATCCGGTTCTCGCTGTGCCCGGCCGCCGAGTGCCCCGGCGTGGAGACCAAGACCGAGTTCATCGCCGCGATCGACCGCAAGCAGGCCGAGGGCAAGAAGGTCCTGCTCTCGATCGGCGGCCAGAACGGCCTCGTGCAGCTGACCACGACGGCCGCACGGGACGCGTTCGTGAACTCGGTGGGCGCCATCATCGACGAGTACGGGCTCGACGGCCTCGACGTCGACCTCGAAGGCCACTCGCTGTACTTCAACGCCGGCGACAGCGACTTCCGCAACCCGACCACGCCCGTCATCGTCAACCTCATCTCGGCGCTCAAGTCGCTCACGGCCGAGTACGGCGACGACTTCGTGCTCTCGATGGCGCCCGAGACGTTCTTCGTGCAGGTCGGCCACCAGTTCTACGGCGGCACTAGCGCCGGCGACAACCGCACCGGCTCCTACCTGCCGGTCATCCACGCCCTGCGCGACGAGCTCGACGTCCTCCACGTGCAGGACTACAACTCCGGGCCCGTCATGGGCCTCGACGGCCAGTACCACAACATGGGCGGCGCGGACTTCCACATCGCCATGACCGACATGCTCAAGGCCGGGTTCCAGGTCGCCAACACGGGTCGGTTCTTCCCGGGCCTGCGCGAGGACCAGATCGCGTTCGGCCTCCCGGCGGCCGTGAGCGCCGGCAACGGGTACACCCAGCCCGCCCAAGTCCACCAGGCGCTCGACTGCCTGACCTCGGGCGCGAACTGCGGCGGATACACCCTCCGCGGCGGGGCCTCGCCGGGCCTGCGCGGCCTGATGACCTGGTCGATCAACTGGGACGAGTACTACGGGTGGGAGTTCATGGAGCACCACCGCCCGTACCTGGACGCACTCTGAGGGATCCGAGAAAGGGGCCGGGCCCGACCGCGAGAGGCGGTCGGGCCCGGCCCGCGTCGTCGGGTCAGTGCGCGGCGAGCGCCGGCGCCTGGCCGTCGACCACGGGCTTGCGCACCAGGAACGAGGCGGCCACGGCGATGACGGCCATGCCCGCGCCCCACAGGAACGCGGTGTGGATGCCGTCGGCCTGGGCGGCGATCGCGTTCGCACCGCCCTCCAGGCTCGCGGTCGTGCCGGTGGTCATCAGCGTGATGAACACGGCCGTGCCGGCCGCGCCCGCGACCTGCTGGAGCGTGGTGAGGACGGCGCTGCCGTGCGAGTACAGCTCCATCTTCAGCGATCCCAGCGAGGAGGTCATGAGCGGCGTCATGAGCAGGCTCAGCGAGAGGCTCATGAGGACGTGGATGACGACGACGAACCACACCGGGCTGGCCTGGTCGAGCAGCGTCAGCAGCGCCAGCGCGCCGAACACGCCGAACGAACCGGGTATGACCAGCGGGCGCGGGCCCAGTTTGTCGTAGAGGCGCCCGATCGTGGGGCCGGTCAGGCCCATCGCGAGGCCGCCGGGGAGGACCACCAGGCCGGTCTGGAACGTGGTGAGCTCCAGGACGTTCTGCAGGTACATGGGCAGCAGGATGAGCGAGCCGAACAGCGCGGCCATCGACACCAGCAGCATGACCACGCCGACGGTGAACGAGCGGCTGCGGAACACCCGCAGGTCCAGCAGGGCCGAGTCGGTGCGCTGGAGCCGCAGCTGCCGGAGCACGAACAGGGCCATAGCGACCGCCCCCGCGGCGATCGTCGCGTACGGCGGCACCGGGGGGTGCGCGCCGGCCGCGGCCTCGCCGATGGAGCTGAGGCCGTAGATGATGCCGCTGAACGCCACCGCGGACAGCAGCGCCGAGAGCAGGTCGAACCGCACCGGGCGGGTCTCGCCGAGGTTCTGGATCTTGAACGCGCCCAGCACGAGGCCGAGGACGGCGATGGGCAGCACCGACAGGAACATCCAGTGCCAGGACAGCTGGGCGAGGATGAACCCGGAGAAGGTGGGGCCGACCGCCGGGGCGACGGCGATGACGATGGTGATGAACCCGATGGTGCGCCCGCGCCGGTCGGCGGGAACGAAGGTCATCACGGTCGTCATCAGCAGCGGCAGCATGACGGCGGTGCCGCTGGCCTGGATGACGCGGGCCGCGACGAGGACGCCGAAGACCGGCGCCGACGCGGCGAGGATGGTGCCGACGGTGAACAGGGTCATCGCGGCGATGAACACCGTGCGCGTGGTGAACCGCTGGAGGATGAGGCCGGTCATCGGGATCACGACGGCCATGGTGAGCATGAATCCGGTGGTGAGCCACTGGACGGTGGCCGCGGTCAGGCTGAACTGCTCCATGAGTTCGGGGAGGGCGACGCCCATGATGGTCTCGTTCAGGATCATCACGAACGCGGCCACGAGGAGGACGCCGAGGACCAGTTTGATCTGGGCCGGGACGCCTTCCGAGGCGGGGGTCTCGACCGCCTCGGGTGTGCCGGCCGCTTCTGGTGTGTCGGCCGGTCGCTGGTCAACGCTCATGGGGGGATCCTTCGGGTGTTGTGGAACTCCCGGTGCCGACGGGGCCCCGCTGTGGTGACGGCGGGTACGCACCGGAAGTGTCAGTGACTGTCAATCATTGCAGTTGCTACCATCCCTTGCATGGCCGCCGGTACCAGTCTGCGAGAAGTGTCACGCCGGGCCGTGCAGTCCCGGATCGCACGGACCGCCGAGTCGCTGTTCGTCGCCAAGGGCTTCGAGGAGACCACGGTCGACGAGATCGCTGCGGCCGTGGGGATGTCGCAGCGGAGCTTCTTCCGGTACTTCGCCTCGAAGGACGAGGTCGTGCTCGACAGCCTGGCGCGGCTGGGCGAGGACCTCGCGGAGCGGCTGGCCGCGCGGCCGCCGGGCGAGCCCGAGTGGGACTCGCTGCGGCGGGCGTTCGACCCCGTCGTCGAGCGCTTCGGCGACCCAGTATCGCGCGGCCACGACGCCGCGATCCAGCGAATTATCGACGGCAGCCCGCGGCTCCTCGCGTCCTACCTGTGCCGCCTGGAGCACCTTCAGCGGATGCTCACCGAGGCGCTGCGCGAGCGGGCCGGGGACGACGCCGACCCGGTGGTGCTGCGCGCGATGGTCGGCGGCGCGTTCGCGTGCCTCCACGCGTCGGCGTTCCCCGTCGTCGACGACCCGGACGCGTTCGGGCCGTGCCTGGACCGGACGATGGCCGCTCTGCGGCCCGGCGCCGCCCGCTGATCGGCCCCGGTTTGCGCTGAACGCCCGGCACCGGGGCCCGCCGCAGGGAAAACTGTGTCGATGGAGCGCACAGTGGACGGGCGGCCCGAATCGGAGGCGGAGCGGCTGGAACGGCTGGCCGGGACCGGCCGGTACCTGCGGCTGCTCCTGCTCGCGGGCCTCGTCGGCATCCCGGTCTCGGTGGCGGCGTTCGCGTTCCTCGCCCTGCTGCACTGGATGACCGCGTTCGTGTGGGAGGACCTGCCCGCGGATCTAGGCCACGACCTGCCGCCGTGGTGGTGGCCGGTCCCGTGGCTGCTGGTCGGCGGGTTCGCCGTCGGCGCGGCGGTCAAGTGGCTGCCGGGCGGGGGCGGGCACGTCCCGATCGAGGGGCTCTCGGCGGCGCCGGTGCGGCCCTCCCACCTGCCCGGGGTGCTGCTCGCGGCGCTCGGCGGGCTCCCGCTGGGCGTGGTGCTCGGCCCCGAGGCGCCGCTCATGGCCGTGGGCGGGGCGGTCGCCCTGCTGGTGGTCCGGCGGTGGGGCCCCGAGGCCGGGACACCCGAGTCGGCGGTGCTCGGCACCTCCGGCGCGGCCGCGGCGGTCGCCGTCATCTTCGGCAGCCCCCTGGTGGCGGCCGTGTTCATCATGGAGGCGGTCGGGTTCGCCGGGCCGAAGCTGACGCGGGTGATCCTGCCGTGCCTCCTGTCGGCGGGCGTCGGCGCGCTCGTGTTCACCGGGCTCGGGGACTGGACCGGCCTGCCGGTGTCCTCGCTGGCCCTGCCGGGCCTGGGCGCGGCGTCCCTGCACGCCGCCGACCTGCTGTGGACGGTCCCCGCGGCCGCGGCGATCGCGGTCGGCGTCAAGTGGATCCACAGTCTCGGGCGCCGGCTGGCCCCGGCCGCACAGCGCCGGCCCATGACGCTGGCGCTGGCCGCGGCCGCCGTCACGGCGGTCTGCGCCGGGGCGTACGCGCTCCTGACCGGCCGGTCCCCCGTCGAGGTCCTGCTCTCGGGCCAGGACTCCCTCGGGGAGCTCAGCCGCGACCCGGCGTCGCTCACCGCGTGGGCGCTCATCGCGATGATCGCGTGCAAGGGGATCGCGTACGCGGTGTCGCTGGCGTCGCTGCGCGGCGGCCCGATCTTCCCCGGCCTGTTCCTCGGCGCCGCCGCGGGCGTCCTCTTCAGCGCCCTCCCCGGGTACGGGGCGGTGCCCGCGCTCGCGGCCGGGATGGCCGCGGCGACCGCGGCGGTCCTGCCGCTGCCGGTCTCGGCCGCGGTGCTGGTGACGCTGCTGCTGGGCGCCGACGCCGCCGAGATGGCCCCGGTCGTGCTCATCGCGGTCGTGGTCGCGTTCGTGACCGAGCGGTTCCTCGACCGGCCGCGGGCGCGCGCCGCGGCGGCCGCGCCGTGAGCCGGCCCCGGGTGCCCGCCCCGCTGCGGTACGCGGTCGCGTGCGCGGCGCTGGCGGTCGCGTACGCCGTCGCGCCGGTCAAGGCCGACGCCGACCCCGCCGCGCTCGCGTTCCGGTGGACGCTCACCGCCGCGATGCTCGTCGTCCTCGCGCTCGCGATCCGCTGGCAGGCCGTCCGGCAGCTGCGCGACCCGCGCGCGCCCCTCGGCGGCCTGGTCGTGGGGGTCCTCGCCGGGGTGCTGGTGTTCGCGCTCATCGACTTCGCCGTGGCGGTGCACCGGCCCGGGGAGTTCACGGGGATCGCGACCCGCGTCGACGCCCTCTATTTCGCGATCAGCACGCTGCTGACCGTGGGCTTCGGCGACGTCCACGCCTCGGGGCAGATCGCGCGGGGCCTGCTGTGCGCCCAGATGGCGTTCAACATCATCGCGATCGCCGGATCGGCCTCGCTCGTGGCCCGCAAGCTGACGCTGCGCGCCCGCCAGCCGTCCCGGCGCCGCCGCGACCACGACGGGACTCAGCCGAGCCGGTAGCCCACGCCCGGCGTCGTCGCGATCACCGGCGGGCCGCCGAGCTTGCGGCGCAGCCGCCCCACGGTGACGGCGACGGTGTTCGTGAACGGGTCCGCGTGCTCGTCCCACACCTGCTCCAGGAGCCGCTCGGCCGACAGGAACCCCGGGTGCGCGCGCAGCAGCGCCTCCAGGACCGCGAACTCCTTCACCGACAGCGGCAGGACCCGGCCGTCGCGGACCGCGGTGCGGCGCACCGGGTCCAGTTCGATCCCGGCCGCGCGGAGCGTGCGCGGGCGCGCGTCGGGGCGGCGGCGCGCCAGCGCCTGGACGCGCAGGACGAGCTCGGGGAAGTGGAAGGGCTTGGCGAGGTAGTCGTCGGCGCCGAGGGACAGGCCGCCGACGCGGTCGTCGGGGCCGCCGGCGGCGGTGAGCATGAGGATCATGGGCCGGTCCTCGCGGTCGGCGACGAGGCGGCAGACCGCGTCGCCGTGGAGGCCGGGGAGGTCGCGGTCGAGGACGAGCACGTCGTAGGCGGTGTGGCCGAGCTTCTCGGCGGCGGTGAGGCCGTCGAAGGCGAGGTCGACGGCCATGCCGTTGTCGCGCAGGCCTTCGGCGACGACGTCGGCGAGCGCGCGGGCGTCCTCCACGACGAGGATCCTCATCGCGGCGCCGTCTCGGAGCGCCGGGCCTCCGGGAGCGCCACGGTGGCGGCGAGGCCGCCTTCGGGGGGCGCGGTGAGCACGAGGGCGCCGCCGTGGGCGGTGGTGATCGCGTCGACGATGGCGAGGCCGAGGCCGGAGCCGCGGTCGGAGCCGGTGCGGTCGGCGCCGTGGCGGTGGAAGGGGCGCACCAGGTCGGCGACGAGGTCGCGGTCGAGCACGGGCCCGGAGCCGTGCACGGTGAGGCGGACGAGGCCGTCTGCGGCGGTGAGGGCGACGGCGACGGCGCCGCCGGGTTCGTTGTGGACGACGGCGTTGTCGACGAGGTTGCCGACGAGGCGGGTGAGGAGCGCGGGGTCGCCGGTGACGGGCGAGGGGGGCAGGTCCGCGGTGACGGCGAGGCCGAGGGCGGCGATCTCGTCGGCGCGGGCGTCGATCGCGGCGGCGGCGAGGTCGGCGAGGTCGCAGGTGTCGGCGCCGAAGGCGCCGTGCTGGGCGCGGGCGAGGGCGAGGAGGCCGTCGAGGAGGCGGTCGACCTGGTCGAGCTGGGGGCGGAGGCGGTCGGCGAGGGCGGTGACGGGGGCGGGCGCGGCGGGTTTGGCGGCGGCGACGTCAACGGCGGCGCGCATGGTGGCGAGCGGGGTGCGCAGTTCGTGGGAGGCGTCGGCGGCGAAGCGGCGCTGGGCGTTGAAGGCCGCTTCGAGGCGTTCGAGGAGGTCGTCGACGGTGTCGGCGAGGTCGGTGACCTCGTCGCGGGGGCCGGTCAGGGCGAGGCGGCGGTCGAGGCGCTCGGCGGTGATCTCGCGGGTGACGGCGGTGATGCGGCGCAGGGGTCCCAGGACCCGTTTGGCGAGGACGCGGCCGACGAGGAGGGACACGAGGATCATGAGGGCGAGCGCGCATACGCAGGCGATGAGGATCTGCCGGGAGTGGCGGGCGTCGGCGTCGGCGAGCTGGCGCTGGAGCGCGGCGATCTGCGCGGCGGGCGAGGCGCCGCCTTCGCCGGCGGGGGCGGTGTCGGCGCGGTCGCCGCCGGCGATGAGGAGCACGAGCGCGAGGAGCGCCGCGCCGCAGAGGAGGAACGCGGCGCCGTACAGGACGGTGAACCGCGTCTCCGTTCGGACCCTTGGCATGCCACCAGCATGCCCGGGCGGGCCTAACAGCGGCATAACGGTTCCGATGCGGCCGGTGTCATGCCCGGGTGCGTAGAAACGGCGGCATGAGAACGCAAGTGAGAGCGGCGTGCGCGGCCTTGGGCCGCTGCGCCGTCGCAGTGTCGAGGCCCTCGGCGTGGGCGGCGCTCCGCCGTCCCGCCCGGCTCGTCGCGCTGGCATCGGTCGGCGCCGTCCTGATCGCCTTCGGGCTCCTGACCGCCGCGGCGACGCCGTCGTGCGGCGGGGCGTGCCCGGCGCCGCCGGTGTCGCCGGAGGGCGAGGTGGTCGCCGACCGGTTCTGGTTCGTGCACCGCGACCTGGGTCCGGAGGGGTCGATCACGGTGCGGCTGGCCGACATGACCGGGACGATCACCTATCCCCCGCCGGACCACGACGAGATCGTGGCCGGTCTGGTGCCGTGGGCGAAGGCCGGGATCATCGTCAAGGACGGGCTCGACCAGGGCTCGGACTACGCGGCGCTGGTGCTCACCGGGGAGCACGGGGTGCGGATGCAGTACGGGTACACCGGGGACGTCGCCGGGAGCGCGACGGCGCCGGGGACGCCGGTGTGGCTGCGGCTCACCAGGTCCGGTGACACGATCACCGGGTTCGAGTCGGCCGACGGGCAGGCGTGGGACGAGGTCGGGACGGCCGTCGTGGCGGGCCTGCCGGAGACGGTGCAGGTCGGGATGCTCGCGACCTCGCCCGGCGACCTGACGGTGCGCGAGACCGCGCTGGGCGCGGGGACCCCGGAGGTGCGGTTCACACAGGCCGTCGGCGTGTTCGACCACATCGGAGTGGAGGGGGCCGGTGCGGGCGCGTGGGCGAGCGACCCGGTCGGCGACATGAACCGCACCGACTGGGAGCGGCTGCACCGCGCCTCCGGCGGTGTGGAGGCAGACGGCGTGTGGACCGTCAGCGGCATCGGCGACATCGGGCCGGCCACGGAGGACCCGTTCGGCGGCGTCGGCGGGCTCCTGCTGGGGCTGCCGTTCGCGCTGGCCGCGGCGGTGGTGCTCGCGGCCCGGTTCGGAGCTTCGGCGCGGGTGCCGGGGCGGGAGTTCGCGGTGCGCGCGGCCGCGCTCGGCACGGCCGTGTTCGCGGTCGGCGCGGTCGCGGTCGGGGTCCTGGTGGTGGCGGGCCCGGCGGTCATGCGCGCCGGCGGGGTCCCGGTGGCGCCGGTCGGTGCGGGGACCGTCGTGCGGCTGGCGGCCGGGGTCCCGGCGGTGCTGGCGCTGAGCGCGGTGCTGGCGTTCGCGATCGGGGCGCGGCTGCGGCGCCGGTGGGCGGCACCGCTGGCGGCGCTGCTGCTGATCGCGGTGCCGTACGCGGTCGGGACGCTCCCGATCCTCCCCGACGCGGTCTCGGAGTGGCTGCTGCGGGTCACGCCCGCGGCGGCGTTCGCGGTGCGGCAGACGGTGGCCGAGCACCCGCAGGTGCTCGGCCACTACGTCCCGTCGGGCGGTTACTTCCCGCTGCCGTGGTGGGCGGGGGTCCTGGTCCTGCTGGCGTACACGGCGGTCGCGATCGCGGCGGCGGTCAGGCCGGCGGCGGCGAAGGCCGGGCCGGCGGGGCCGGCCGCCGCGTAGCCGAGCCCGGCGAGGACCGGGCCGAGCATCGCGCCGACGTTCAATGCGGCCGTCGCGTAGGAGCCGCCCATGGTGGGCGCGTCCTGCGCGGCGGCCATGATGCGTCCGATGAGCGTGCTGCCCGCGGCGAACGCGAGCGCGCCGAGGACGGGCGCGAGCGGGAGCAGCGCGGCGGGGGCGAGCGCGAGGGCGAGCCAGCCGGCGAGGAGGAGCGGGCCGCTCCAGGCGAGGAGCGCCCGCCAGTGCCGGTCGGCGAGGCGCCCGGCCCCGGCGACGCCGAGGAACGCGCCGATGCCGAACAGCGCCAGCACGAGCGGGGCCCGGCCTGCGGCGAGCGCGCCGAGGTAGGTGTACGCGCCGAAGGTCGCGCCGTTGACGAGGACGCCGAGCACCAGCACCTGGATCGTGCTGCGGCGCTTGAGGACGGCGAGTTCGGCGCGCAGGTGCGGCGGGGCCGCGGCGGCGCTCCGGTTCGGGACGGCCAGGACCGCGGCGAGCGCGGGCGCGGCAAGGGCGGCGACCGCCCACAGGGTCGCGCGCCAGCCGAGGGCCTCGCCCAGGAGCGCCCCGGCGGGGACTCCGGCGACGAGCGCGAGCGTGGTGCCGCCCAGCAGGACTGCGAGGGCCCGGGCGCGGGCGGTCTCGGGGACGAGGAGCGCGACCGTGGCGAGCGCGACCGCGAGGAAGCCGGCGTTGGCGAGCGCGGCGACCGCGCGGGTCGCGAGGAGGACGGCGAAGTCGTCGGTGAGGGCCCCGGCGGCGTGCGCGGCGATGAACAGCGCCAGGAACGCGGCGAGGGCGGTGCGCGGGGGCCAGCGGCGGCCGGCGGCCGCCATCAGGGGCGCGCCGGCCACCATCCCGGCGGCGAACGCCGAGGTGAGGAGGCCGGCGCGGGCGACGGTGACGCCGAGGTCGGCGGCGAGGTCGGGCAGGAGGCCGGCGAGCATGAACTCCGAGGAGCCCTGCGCGAACACGGCGACGGCGAGCAGGTACAGGACGAGCGGCATTGCGGTGTCTCCGAAGCGTCGAGAGCGGACGGCGGGTCGCCGCCGGGCCCCGGACGCGCGGAGGGAGGCCCCGCGTCTGGCGGGGCCGAAGGTCTCAGACGGGCGTCGCGGGCCGCCGGCGGTGCGGCGGCCCGGGTCTGGACGCTTCGGGTGAGGACATGGCGCCGAAGCTACCAGGGCGGCGGGCGGGCCGGCGACCCGTTTTCGCGGCGGGCCGGCCGCGGCCTTCGCCTCGGCCTGCTGGAGGCACTGAGAGGCAGCGCGCCGAGCGAGTCGGCCCGGCCGCGGCCTCCGTCTCGGCCTTCTGGACGGCGCTGCAAGGCGGCACGCCGAGCGAGTGGCCGGCGGTCGTCGCGGCGCCGGCCCCGGTCGTCGCCTCCCTCGCGGGAGTGCTGCGGCGCCGTCCCCCGAACGGGGACCGTCCCTCAGCAGACCCGGAGGCCCGGCGGGCCCGCGGCGGCGCGCCGCCGCGGGCCCGCCGTGCTCAGGCGTCGAGGAGGGCCGCGTACAGGGTGAGCCCGGGGCCGAAGGCGAGCATGACGACCGGGCCGCCGGGCGGCCCGGCTCGGAGGATCTCGTCGAGGACGAGCAGCACCGTCGCGGAGGAGCAGTTGCCGTGCTCGGCGAGGACGCGGCGGGACGGGTCGAGGGCCGCGGGCGCGAGGTCGAGGCCCGCGGCGACGGCGTCGAGGACGCGGGGCCCGCCGGGGTGGACGGCCCACGCGGCGACCTCGGACCGGTCGAGGCCGTGCCGGGCGAGGAGGTCCTTCACGAGGGGGCCGACGTGCTCGCCGAGCGCCTCGGGGACCTCCGGGGACAGTCCCATGCGGAACCCGAGGTCGGTGACGCGCCAGGTCATGTGGCCGCGGCGGGCGGTGTCGGTGCGGGCGGCGACGTCGACGACGCGCAGGCCGGGGCCCTCGTCGCCGGGACGCAGGACGATCGCGGCGGCGGCGTCGCTGAACAGGGCGTGGACGACGGCCTGGTCGATGTCGCGGGTGCCGGGCTGCACGTGGAGCGAGGTGAGCTCGACGCACACGAGCGCCGCGGGCCGGCCGTGCGCGGCGACGTAGTCGGCGACCGCGCCGAGCGCCGGGATCGCGGCGTGGCATCCCATGTGGCCCACCAGGAGGCGGCGCGCGTCGGCGCGCAGCGGCAGCGACCCGGCGAGTTCGATATCGGTGCCGGGCGTGCCGTACCCGGTGCAGGTGGCGACGGCGAGGAGCCCGATCTCGTCGGGGTCGGTCCCGGCGGCGGCGAGGGCCCGCCGGACGGCGCGCAGGCCGAGGACCGGGGCGCGCTCGGCGTACCGGCGCATCCGCTCCTCGGTGGACCACCCGGCGGCGACGGCGAGCTCGTACGGCGGGGTCGAGGAGTGGCGGCGGGCGACGCCCGCGGTGTCGAACATGCGCGCGGCGACGCGGCTGCCGCCGAAGTGGCCGTCGAAGACCTCGTCCCACAGCCGCCGCTGCTCGAACTGCGGCGGGAGGGCGGCGCCGAGCCCGGCGACGCGGGCGCTCACCACCGCGGGACCGCCGTGTCGCGGTCCGGGTCGCCGCCGAGCGCGGCGGCGCCGAGCCAGTCGGCGCACACGTCGGAGGTGGCCGGCTGGAGGGCGCCGCAGCGGGCGTCCCGGTAGAGCCGTTCCAGCGGGTGGCCGCGCCGCGACGCCGAGGTTCCGGCCGCCTCGAGGAGCGAGGACGCGACCTGGAACGCGGTGTCGCCGGCGATGAGCTTGGCGCGCCACACCCACCGGTTGGTGCCGTCCTCCCCCGGGGCGGCGTCGATGCGCCGGGCCGCCTCGGCCACCGCGTGCTCGGCGGCGGCGACGGCGTCGCCGGCGCGCATGATGCGGGCGCGCACGCGTGCGAGGCTGTCGAGGCCGCGGCCGCGGACGCGCGCGGCGGCCGCGTCGTCGGCGGCGTGCGCGAGCCCGGTGTACACGGCGGCGTACGAGGCGACGAGCCACTGCGGCATGGCCTCGGCGAGCAGCAGGGCGAGCCCTTCGACGCCGCCGAGGAGCGCGTCGGGGCCGACTTCGACGTCGAAGTGGACGTCGTGGCTCCCGGTGGCGCGCATGCCGAGCGAGTCCCAGGTCTCCTCGACGCGGATGCCCGGCCCGGCGGGGACGAGGAAGTGCGAGACGAGCGGCTCGGCCGCGTCGGCGTCGCGGGCGGTCACCAGGTACGCGTCGACGTGCCCGGAGCCGGACACGAACGCCTTCGCGCCGGTGATCCGGTACCCGTCCCCGCTGCGGCGGTACGTGGTCGCGGTCTTCGACAGCCGCGAGCCGCCGCCGCGCTCGCTCATCGCGACCCCGTACAGCGCGCCCCCGGCGGCCGCTTCGAGGGCCTTGTCGCGGGCGGCGAAGAAGTCCTCGGGCGCGCCGAGCGCGCGCACCAGGTGCTCGGGGGTCTGCGCGAGCGCGCCGGTCACCGAGGCGTGCATGTTGAAGATCAGCGCCGTCGAGCCCGCGCCCCGCGCCAGGGCCGCCGCGACCGCCGCGTACTCGGCGAACGACGCGCCGAACCCGCCCAGGCGGACCGGGACCATGAGCCCGGTGAGCCCGGCCTCGCGCAGCTCGGCGAAGTCGGCCTCGGGGAAGCGGCCCCGCTCGTCGTGGGCCGCGGCGCGGTCGGCGAATCGCGGCGCCAGTTCGCGCGCCAGCGCGAGCGCCTCGCCGCCCCTGGACTCGGTCGGTGCTGGCATGTGCGGACGCTCCTCCGGTAGGCGGGTCCGCCCGGTTCCCTTGCGGGGGCCTAGCCGGCGGGCACCCCAGTATGGAGGAGCAGGACGACGTCGACAAGGGCCACGAGGAGCACCGCGTGGAACGCCGCGCGCGATCCGGGCCGGCGGCCGAGGACGAGCCCGGCGGCGAGGACGGCGGCGGCGACCGGGACCGCGGCCAGGACCAGCGGCGAGGGCGGGCCGGGCGGGCCGAACGCCAGCAGCGCCGACGCGGTGAGCACCAGACCCGCGGCGAGGAGCCGGGTCGCGCCGGCGCCCAGTCGGTGCGGGAGGCCGCGCACGCCGGTGGCGGCGTCGTCGGCGAGGTCGGGCAGGACGTTCACGAAGTGCGCGCCGGAGCCGAGGGCGGCCGCGGCGGCGGTGAGCCACAGCGGCGGCCACGGCGAGCCGGGTTCGCCGAGGGACACGATCGCGGGGAGGAGGCCGAAGGAGACCGCGAAGGGCGCCACGGAGAACGGCGTGGACTTGACGCCGAGGTCGTACGCCCAGGCGGAGACGAGGGCGGCGAGGTGCGCGAGCGTGGCGGGGACGCCCGAGACGAGGGTGAGGAGGACGGCGGCGGGCGCGGCGAGGGCGACGGCGGCGCTGGCGATCGCGGGGTGGAGGTCGCCGGAGGCGAGGGGCTTGCCGGCGCGGCCGGCCTCGGCGTCGCGGGGCGCGTCGACGAGGTCGTTGAGCCAGCCGACCGACAGCTGGCCCAGCAGGACCGCGACGGCGATCGCGGCGATCCCGGGGACGGAGCGGCCGGTGGAGGCGGCGAGCCCGGCGGTGACGAGGGTGACCGCGAGCGCCGGAAGGGGATGGGACGCTTGGACGAGCGCTTTGAACATCGCCGCGGCCGTTGTCATGCGGATCAGTGTGCCACCCTGACCGTATGCGACGCCAGACCCGAGCGGCCCGCGGCGGGGCCGCCGACGCCCTCGCCCCCAACGATCCCGCGCTGTACGACCGCCTCGCCGGGGAGTGGTGGCGGCCGCGGGGCGTGTTCGCGGTGCTGCACTGGCTGGCGGCCGCGCGCGGCGGCCTGGTGCCGCCCGCGGACCGTCCGAGCGCGGTCCTGGTGGACCTGGGGTGCGGGGCGGGGCTGCTGGCGCCGCACCTGGAGGGCAAGGGGTACACGCACATCGGGGTGGACCTGTCGCGGGAGTCGCTGCGGCTGGCCGCGTCCCGCGGGGTGCTGGCGGTGCGCGGCGACGTGTGCGCGGTGCCGCTGCCGGACGGGTGCGCCGACGTGGTGGCGGCCGGGGAGATCTTCGAGCACGTCCCGGATCTGGGCCGGGCGGTGGCCGAGGCGTGCCGCCTGCTGCGACCGGGCGGGTTGCTGGTGGTCGACACGCTCGCGGCGACGGCGCTGTGCCGGTTCCTGGCGGTCACGGTGGCGGAGCGGATCCCGCGGATCGCGGTGCGGGGCGTGCACGATCCGCGGCTGCTGGTGGACCGGGAGCGGCTGGTGGAGGAGTGCGCGCGGCACGGGGTCGCGCTGGGTCTGCGGGGCGTCCGGCCGTCCCTGGTGGACGCGGCCTTGTGGGGGCTGGGGCGGCGGGCCTCGGTGCGGATGGTGCCGGTGCCGACGACGGCGGTCTTGTTCCAGGCGTGGGGCCGCCGGGGCCCGCTCGCGTGAGCGGACCCCGGCGCGGCCGGCGAGGCTTAGTGGGCGGTCTTGTGGCGGCTCGAGGCGATGGCCTCGGCGACGCCGATGAGCAGCACCGACGCGATGACCGCGACGATGAAGCCGAGGATGTTCAGCTCCCAGATGTCGCCGGTCCCGAGCAGGTTCGCGATCACGCCGCCGATCACCGAGCCGGCGAGTCCGAGCAGGAGCGTCGCGAGGATGCCGAGCGACTGCTTGCCGGGCTTGATCAGGCGCGCGAGCGCGCCGATGACGAGGCCGGCGATGATGAAACCGATCATTGGAACCTCCTGTGTGTGTCGTTCCGAGGTGGTCTCCAGGTACCCGCCTAGGCGGATTCCACACCGGCGGAGCGGTGTGATCGTCCCGGTTCGAGCGCACGGCGCTGGTCGCGGCGGCGCTTCACGGCGCGGATGAGCGCGCGCGACAGCGCCAGCCCGGCGGCGAACGCGATCTTCTTCAGGATCCAGGTCATGCCGTTTCCTCCTCTCCGTGCACCGGGGTACCCGGGTGCACGGAGAGGATGCGTCGGTGCGACGGCGTCCTAATTCAGGGTGAACGAGACGAACCGGGGCTTGTAGATGCTCGGGTCCGTGTAGTGGGACCCTTCCGCGGTCATGCGGCTGTCGAAGGTGTTGACGTTGTACGACATGACGAACCGGTTGCCGGAGCTGATCGTCGGGTGGAGGTGCGCGTTGTACGCGAAGATCCGCTCGTCGTGGTACGGCTCGCCGAACATGCCGGTCTCGGGCATGGTGTAGACCAGGCTCTGGTTGGTGAAGGGCCCGGCGGGCGAGCAGGAGGTGTAGGCGAACACCTGGTTGTTGAAGGCCAGGGTCGAGTCCTGGGTGACCAGGACGTACTGGCCGTTCCACGCGGTCACCGAGTACTCGTTGGCGATGCCGTTGAGGCCGATGCCGGTGTCGGACTCGTACGCGGTCCACCCGTCGGCGGTCCAGTACTGCCATTTCGCGGTCGCGCTCAGGTCGGAGCCGTGGACGCGGGCGATGCGCTGCTTCTTGTTCGTGGGCGCGTCGGCGATCCCGTAGATGTAGGTGTAGCCGTCGCCCGACTGGCTCGCGGGCAGCAGGGCCGAGCCCCAGGCGCCGGCCTGGGAGGGCAGGGCCTCGACGCTGATCGGGTCCTTCAGGTTGGAGAGCGAGAACGTGGCGACGACGTTCCGGTCGAAGCGCCAGTCCCAGTCGCCGGTGCCGAACCGCAGGTACTCCTGGAAGACCACCTGGAGGTAGTCGGTGCCGTTCTGGCGGGAGATCATCCCGTCGCCGAGCCAGTACCAGTGGCCGGCCTCCGGTGGCGGCATGATCGCCTCGGGGTTCGCGGCGGTGCCGCCCTGGATGGTGGAGAGGCCGCTCCCGTCCTGTCTGACGAAGGTGGAGTTGACGAGCGGCGCGGTGACGGGCCGGGTGCCGTCGCTGTTGAGCGGCCCGAGGAACGTGTCGGAGAACAGCCACAGCAGGTCGCCGTCGGGCAGGCGCACCGAGTAGGTGGAGTCGCCGCCGGTCCAGCCGTTCGGGGTGGTCGCGGCGTAGTCGAGGAACTGCTGCTCGGGTGCGACGCCGTCGTCCTGGAGGTTGGAGACGGTGAGGTCGGAGAGGCTGCACGACGGGTCGTCGAGCGGCACGAGGGCGCGGACGCGGAACCGGTACTCGCGGCCGTCGCCGTCGGCCTCGACGGCGTTCGTCTGGAGGTCGGTGCGGGTGGCGACGAGGGTGACGACCATCGGGTACGCGAAGTCGGCCACGGTGATGACGTTGCCGACGGGGTAGACCGCGCGTGCGGCGGTGGGGTACTCCGAGAGGCTGCCGGGGCTGCCCTGCGGGGACCACACCATTGCGACGTACTGGAGGTCGTCGCGGCCCTCGGTGGAGATGGTGAGCGTCGACCGGTGCCCGTTGCCGGGGTCGCCGGAGTCCTGGACGGCCGCGAAGTCGAAGTAGGCGGAGCCGCCGGGTTCCATGTCGGCGGTGTAGGTCTCCTGCGTGCCCATGGGGACGGCGCGGGTGAGGCGGTAGGGGCGGTACTCGCCGAGGAGGTGGTCGTCGGTGCGGGAGTCGCCCATGAGGAAGTCGCGCCAGAGGTCGCGCTCGGGGTCGTGGTAGCCGTACCCTGCCATGGGGTTCGGCGGGGCGCCGCCCTGCTCGGCCGCGAGGCGGTAGTTGGCCACGGCGTAGCCGAGCAGTGTGGAGGGGATGTCGAGGCCGTACCCGGTGAGCACGGCCTTGATCGCGGTGATCGGGGTCGAGTCGTGGTCGCGGATGTGCTCCCAGGTCTTGCGGACGGCCGAGACGCTCCCGGTCGCCTCGTTCAGGTAGAACGCGAGCGTGAAGGTGCTGTACTGGCGCGAGCTGCCGAGTGCCTCGGCGGCGTTGATGGCGCGCCCGGGGTCGCCGAGGTGCTCGGGGATCGCGTGGGCGTACATCATCGCGGCGGTGGGGTTGCGCGGGTCGTACGGCTGGAGCCGGTAGGACATGAGGGTCGCCCATTCGGCGGTCGACTCCATCCACCAGTTCATGGTCTTGAAGTCGCTGGCGCCCATCCAGTCGCGCAGGTACGCCCAGCCGATGTCCCCGGTGTCGTCCCAGTACTGGTACTGGACGATGTGGAAGAACTCGTGGCGGGGCAGGTAGTCGTAGTTGTCGCTGTCGTGCAGGCCGGGGTCGGAGGGGAGGACGATCATCGGCTGGCCGTTCGCGCCGAACGGGAGCGTGAACGCGCCGCCGTTGAACCAGCCCTCCTGGGTGTCGTTGAGCCCCACGACGACCGCCCACGGGCCGGAGCCGGGGTCGACCTCGTAGCCCATCTCGCGGTAGGCCGCCTGGGCTTCGTCGACGGCGTTGATCATGTCGACGACCGCGGTGGGGCGGCCGTTGGGGCCCGCGGCGGCGGGGACGCCGCGGGTGTCGCCCGGGGCGTCCTTGACGTCGTAGAGGAACACGAAGTCGCCCGCGAACGCCTGGCACTCGTAGTCGTGGAAGTTGTAGTCGTAGGAGGAGGCGCAGTCGTCGTACGCGGCGGTGGCGGCGTCCTCCATGGCGAAGGGTTCGGCGTCGAGCGAGGCGGCGGTGATCTCCTGGCGCACGGCGCTGCTCTCGGCGGCCCGCGCCGAGGGTGCTTCGTAGGGGCCGAACTCGGCGTCGCCGGCGTCGGTGAAGGCGTCGAAGTCGGCCTGGTCGAAGGGCTGGGGTTCGGCGACGCCCTGCTGCTGGAGCTCCTCGGCCCCGGCCTGCGAGGTGGTGTCGGCGGCCGAATCCGGTGGGGCGGCCTGGGTGGGCTGGATGACCAGCAGGCTGACGAATACCGCTGCCGCGCAAGCGATCGGAAGTCTTCTCAAGACCGTTCTCCGTCCGATGGTATCGATACCAATGAGTATGGCAGCGATCGCCGCATTCGGATAGACCTCAATGGAGGGCAATTCCGAACGGGCCGTTCGGACTCCGGGCCCGGGCCCGCCGGGGCCGCGGTCTAGGGTGGCGGCGAGCGGGAGGAGGCGCGGATGCGGGCGCTGCACAGGGACACCGGGATCGTGCTCGGGCACCTCGACGAGACCAGGTTCTTCACCGTCGTCGTCTACTCGCGCGAGACCCGCCGGTTCCGGCTCACGCCGGTCCCCTGCCGGCGGCCCGCCGAGGGCGCGGCGGACATCGAGATCCGCTGCGGGGCCTGCGGTCAGGAGCTGCTGCTGCGGGCTCGCAGCGCGGCGTCGACCGCGCGCGTGCGCCGGCGCCTGCTCGTCGTCGCGCTCGCGGGCCTGGCGGTCGCCGCGGCGGCGGTCGTCGCCGGCTCCCTCGTCCACCTGCCGCTGGCCGACCCGCTCGGGAAGCTCGTGCTCGTCGTGTTCCTGCTCGCCCTGCCGGTCGCCGGGGCCGCCGGATGGCGGTGGTGGAAGGAGGACGGCCTGCGCCTGCACGCGGCCACCGGCGGGGCCGACCGGGTCCACTGGCGCATGGACGCCCCGGTCCCGGTCCGGGCGGCGCCGTGACTCAGCGCGGGTCCCACACGCCGCGGGCGGTGCCCGCACGCACGTGCGCCTCGTAGACGGCGACCTTGTTATGGACCACCTCGAGGCACTCCCGGAGGTCCGCGATCTTGGCGAGGACGTCGGCCTCGTGCCGCTGGAGGAGCTTCAGGCGCTCGGCCTCGTTCCCGGGCCCGGCGGCGACGAGGGCGGCGAACTCGCGGATGCCCGCGATCGGCATCCCGGAGTCGCGCAGGCGGTTCATGAGGGTCAGCCACTCGACGTCGGACCGCTCGAAGACCCGCCGTCCGCCGCCGGACCGCGGGATGTCGCGCAGGAACAGGCCCTCGCGCTCGAAGAACCGGAGCGCGTGCACGCTCAGGCCGGTCGCCTCGGCGACCTCGCCGATCGAGAGCCCCTGCTCGTCCATGGGGGCCATCCTAGCCTGACCTCGGGTTCCGCTCGTGTTTAGCGATCAACCGGCGTCCACCTGTCGAAACGGTTTGTCGATCGGCCCGATCGGATGCAAGCTGGTGCGGTGCCCGGGCCCGACCGGGCGCCTCTCCGCCCGCCGTTCGATTGGACCGACGTGACCGAATCCTCCCTGCGCGAGCACCGAATCCCCGCCGACCCGGTGCTGGCGCGCTGGCGCAACGCCGTGTTCACGATCTTCGCCCTGTCGGGGTTCGTGTTCGCCAACTGGGCGGCGCGGGTGCCGAACATCCGCGACATCCTCGGGGCGTCGACGCAGGAGATGGGGGTCCTCATCCTCGGCATGGCCGGCGGCGCGATCCTCGGGCTCGTGGCCTCCAGCCACGTCATCACGCATCTCGGGGTCAACCGGGCGATCCGCCTGTTCCTGGCGACCGCGGCCGTCGGGCTCATCGGCGCCGGGCTCATCGCCGGGTTCGTCCCGCACTTCTGGCTCCTGTTCGCCGCGCTCATGGTCGCGGGCGGGGGCAACGCGATCCTCGACGTGGCGATGAACGTCGCGGGCGCGGCCAACGAGCGGCGCATCGGCCGGACCCTGATGCCGATGTTCCACGCCGGGTTCAGCGTCGGCACCATGCTCGGCGCCGGGACCGGCGCGCTCACCGAGCAGCTGGGCGTCCCGGTCGAGTGGCACCTCGCGGTGGTGGGCGCGGCCGTGATCGCGATCGACCTGTGGGTGGTCCGGCACCTCCAGCCGGCCGAGGAGCCGCACGAGGCCGAGCCGGGCGAGTCCGCCGGATGGCGGGGCCGCCTGTCGGCGTGGCGCGACCCGCGCATCATCCTCATCGGACTCATCATCCTCGGCATGGCGTTCACCGAGGGCAGCGCGAACGACTGGCTCGGCCTGGCGATGGTCGACGGCTACGGCCTCACCAACCCGGGCGGGGCCGCGGTGTTCGCCGTGTTCGTCACCGCGATGACGGCCGGACGGCTGTTCGGCGGGGCCGCGCTCGACCGCTTCGGCCGCGTCCCGGTCCTGGCCGGGTCGGCGGTCCTTGCGTTCGCCGGGCTCCTGCTCGTCATCATCGGCCCGACCTCGCCGGTCGCGATCGCCGGATCGGTCCTGTGGGGCGTCGGCGCCTCGCTCGGGTTCCCGGTCGGCATGTCGGCCGCCGCCGACGACCCGCGCAAGGCCACCGCGAACGTCGCCGCCGTCGCCACCATCGGGTACATGGCGTTCCTCGTCGGCCCGCCGCTCATCGGCGTCCTCGGCGAGGAGGTCGGCCTGCGCAAGGCGTTCCTGGTGGTCCTGGTGCTGGTCGCGGTCGCCGCGATCTGCGCCCCCGCGGCCCGCAGGCCGAAGGGCCTGCCCGAGGCGTGAGGGGAGCGGCGCCTGCCGGCGCCGCTCCCCCGCTCACTCGCTGTGCAGCGCTTCGGCGATGGTGAGCCGGGCCGCGCGCCGCGCCGGGAGGTAGGCGCCGGCCACGGCGATCGCCAGGCCCGCGAGGGCCAGCAGCGCGAGCTGCGGCGCGCTCCAGGTCCGCAGCAGCGAATCGGGCATGTCGACCTGCGAGGCCGCGGCCGCCAGCCGCATGACCTGCCGGTGGGCGGCCACGCCGAGGCCGATGCCGGCCAGGCCGCCGAGGACGCCCAGGCCCGCCATGGAGGTCACCATCATCGCCACCACCTGCCGCGGGGTCATGCCGATCGACTTGAGCATGGCGAGGTCGCGGCGGCGCTCGCGCGCGTCGAGGGCGACGGTGTTGAACACCCCGAGCGCCGCGACGGTCCCCAGCATGAGCGCGAACAGGGTCGCGAGGCCGACCACGGCGATCCCGGTCGCGTCGGACTGGCGCGTGGACCGGCCGACGAGCCCCGCGTCCTCGACGGCGGCCAGGAACGCGGCCGGGTCGGTCCCCGCGTCGAGGGCGACCTCGTAGGTGATCGGCTGCCCCAGCGCCTCGACGTCCGCGACCAGTCCGGTGAGGACGTCCCAGCCGGTGTAGACGGTGCCGGTGCCGCTGCCCATGACGACGCCGACGATCGCGACGGTGGCGGTGCCGCCGTCGAGTTCGAGCGTCATCTCGTCCCCCGGCCCCAGGCCGCTCTGGTGCGCGGCCTTCGAGGAGAGGACCGCCTCGCCGGGGCCTTCGAGCCAGCGTCCGTCGACCAGCTGCTCGGCGAAGCCCATGTCCGAGGCGTCGCCGCGGATGGACCACAGCGTCGGCGTCTTCGCGAACCCGAACGCCGACACCGGCATCCGCAGGTTCGCGGTCACGTTCGCGGTACCGGCCATCCCGGCGAGCAGGTCCTGCGTCGCCTGGTCGCCCAGGGCGGCGGCGTCGTCGCCGCCGGGCCCGCCGGGGCCGCCGAGGACTTCGACGGGGGCGGCCTCGTGCCGCTGGATCATCGCGTCGACCCCGGTCGCGAACGCGGCCAGGCCCGCGGTGAAGGTCGCGGTGGTGACCCCGAGGACGACGGCCGCGGCCGTCAGCGCGGTGCGGCCGGGCCGCGCGAACGGCAGGCCCAGTCCCAGGCTCACCGAGCGCGGCAGCGGCGTGCCGCTGAGGCGACGGTGGACGCGCAGGCCGCGGCCGCTGCGGGGCGCCGATCCCGCGCTGATGGCCGCGGCGGCCGAGAGCCGGTGGGCGCGCAGCGCGGGGCCGAGCGCGGCCAGGACCACCAGCAGCGGCATGCCCAGGAGCGCGGCGGCGTCGGCCCAGGGGCTGACGGCCGGCGTGCCGAGGCCCGCGTCGCGGAACGTCTCGGCCATGACCCCGGCCGCGAGGAGGTGGCCCAGGGCCGTGCCGAGGACGGCGCCGGCGGCGGCCGGGAGCGACACCATCGCGAGGTAGACGGCGACGACCTGGCGGGGGGTGAAGCCGAGGGCCTTGAGGATGCCGATGTGGCGCAGGCCGGAGACGACGGCGCCGCCGACCACGTTGGCGACGATGAGGACGGACACGGCCAGGCCGAGGATGCCGAACACGGTGAGCAGCACCAGGAAGATGCCGAGCTCTGCGGAGACGTCCTCCTTGAGGGCGAGGTAGGACTGCGCGCCGGTGAGGGCGCCGTCGGGGACGGCGGCGGTGATCGCGGCCAGCGCCGCGTCGATGTCGGCGTCGGCGGCGTGCGCGTCGAGGCGGTAGAGCATCTGGGTCGCGGTGGGCCCCATGGCGTCCATCTGGGCTTCGGTGACCCAGGCGTCGGCGCTGCGGCCGAAGCTGGAGGCGAAGCCGACCACGGTGAGGGCGGTACCGTCCGACGTGGTCAGTTCGGTGCCGATCGGGAACGGGGATGTCGAGGAGCCTTGGTCGGTGAAGGCGCCGCTCAGCACGATCTCGCCTTCGGCTGCAGCCCAGCGGCCTTCGATGAGGTCGAGGCGGTCGACCGGGCCGGCGGGGTCGTCGCGCCCGGCGACGGCGACCGGGAGCTGGAACACCTCGTCCCCCGGCAGCTCCAGGACGGTGGCGAGCTGCCCGAAGGGCCCGGCCGCGGCGGCGACCCCGTCGAGGCCGGCGGTCGCGCCGACCGCGGCGTCCGTCGCGAGCGCGGCGTCGAACTCCGCGGTGAGGTGCGCGCCGCGCTGCTCGGCGAAGACCCGGTCGAACGGCTCAGAGGAGGCCGCGAGGAGCGCCAGCGCGGCCACGACGGTGGCGCTGGAGAACAGGACCACCAGGGCGATGGCGGCGGTCTGGAAGCGGCGGCGGCGCACGGCGGCGCGCACGGTGGTCCACACGGCGCTCACAACGCGCGCTCCAGGGCCCGCTCGCCGACGATGCGGCCGTCGGCGAACTCCACGACGCGGCTCGCGCAGCGGAGGGCGAGGTTCGGGTCGTGGGTGACGATGAGGAGGGTCTGCCCGATCTGGTTGAGGTCGATGAGGAGGTCCATGACCTGTTCGCCCGCATGGCTGTCGAGCGCGCCGGTGGGCTCGTCGGCGAGGAGGAGGGCGGGGCGGTTGACGAGGGCGCGGGCGACGGCGGCGCGCTGGCGCTCGCCGCCGGAGAGCGTGGCGGGGTAGAGGTCGCGGCGGTCGGCGATGCCGAGCTCGTCGAGCAGTTCGAGGGCCCGCTGGCGGGCCTGCGCGGCGCGGACGCCGGCGAGCTGTGCGGCGAGGGCGACGTTGTCGAGGACGGTGAGGTCGTCGAGGAGGTTGAAGAACTGGAAGATCACGCTGACGGCGCGGCGGCGGAACAGGGAGCGGCCGGTCTCGTCGAGGCCGCCGATCTCCTTGCCGTCCACGGTGACCGTGCCGGAGTCGGGGCGGTCGAGGCCGGCGATCATGTTGAGCATCGTGGACTTGCCGGAGCCGGAGGGGCCCATGACGGCCACGGCCTCGCCGCGGCGGACGGTGAGGGAGACGTCGTCGAGCGCCGCGGTGTCGCCGTACTCCTTGCGGAGCCGGTCGAGGGCGACCAGGACGGGGGGTTCGGTTGCGTTCATGCCGCCAACGTACGGCCGCCCGCGCGGCGCCCGCATCGGTCCGGGGAGGCAGGTTCGGGGGCGGGTCATCCTCCGGATGTACGGGGGTGGACCCGGCGACCGATGCCGGTGCGGGCCGGGCCTGCGAGACTGGACCCGTGTGGACTCTCGCATTCGGGCTCGCGCTGGCGGCCGCGGCCGGCCTCGGCGCGGCGCTGCTGCGTTCCCATCGGGCGCACCGGAAGGCGCTGGCGGAGCAGCGGTGGCTGCTGGAGCGGGAGCGGGCGCACGCGACGGCGGCCGCGGTGCGGGCCGAGCGGGAGCGGATCGCGCGGGAGCTGCACGACGTCGTGAGCCACACCGTGAGCCTGATGGTGGTGCAGGCCGCGGCGGCGCGGGAGGTGCTCGACGCGATGCCGGAGGCGGCCGCGGCGGCGATGGCCGCGGTGGAGGACGCGGGGCGCTCGGCGCTGACGGAGCTGCGGCACCTCCTCGGGGTGCTCGCGCCGGCGCAGGACGGCGAGGACGACGGGCCGGGCCTGGGGCCGCAGCCGGGGATGGACCGGCTCGGATCGCTGGTGGACCGGTTCGCGTTCGCGGGGCTGCCGGTGGAGGTGCGGATCTCGGGGGCGCCGCGGGAGCTGCCGCCGGGGATCGACGTGACGGCGTACCGGATCGTGCAGGAGGCGCTCACCAACGCGCTCAAGCACGCCGGGGGCGCGCAGGCGCAGGTGACGGTGCGCTACAGCGAGCGCTCGCTGCGGGTGGAGGTCCTGAACGGCGGGCCGAGCGTGCTCACCGGGGACCGGCCGCCGAGCGGGCGCGGCGGGACGGGCCGGGGCCTGGCGGGGCTGCGCGAGCGGGTCGGCGTGTACGGCGGGGACCTGGACGCGCGCCGGCGGCTCGGCGGCGGGTTCCGGGTGCGGGCGCGGCTGCCGCTGGGGCGGCCGTGAGCGGCGGGCCGCGGGTGCTGGTCGTCGACGACCAGGCGCTGGTGCGCGCGGGGTTCCGGATGATCTTGAACGCCAGGGGCATCGAGGTCGTGGGCGAGGCGGCGGACGGGGTGGAGGCGGTCGCGGCGGTGCGGCGGCTGGTGCCGGACGTGGTGCTCCTGGACATCAGGATGCCCGAGATGGACGGGCTGGAGGCGGCGCGGCGGATCCTGGCGCTGGCGCCCTCGTGCCGGGTCATCATGCTGACCACGTTCGACCTCGACCGGTACGTGTACGCGGCGCTCGCGGCGGGGGCGAGCGGGTTCCTGCTCAAGGACGTGACGGCCGAGCACCTGGCCGCGGCGGTGCGGTTGGTGGGCACCGGGGACGCGCTGCTGGCGCCGTCGATCACGCGGCGCCTGGTGGAGCGGTTCGCGGCCGAGCGGGGCGGGAGCGCGGCGCCCGGGAGCCTGCAGGGGCTGACGCCGCGGGAGCTGGAGGTGCTGGCGCTCATGGGCCGCGGCCTGTCGAACGCCGAACTGGCGGCGCGGTTGACGTTGAGCGAGGCCACGGTGAAGACCCATGTGGCGCGGATCTTCGCGAAGCTCGGCCTGCGCGACCGGGCCCAGGCGGTGGTGGTGGCCTACGAGACGGGTCTGGTGACGCCCGGCGGCGGGGTCGGCGGGGACTGAGCGCTCTGGGCCGCTCGCGGGCCGCGCCGGGCGCTGATCGACCGCGGTCCGGGCGGACCGGTCAGCCCTTGAGCCAGGAGGACCAGACCGGAACGGCGTCGAGCATCGCCGTCAGGGCGGTGATCGAGCCGCGGACGTCGCGGGCGAAGCCCGCCTGGAGCTCGGGGCTGCCGCCGCGGTGGCCGCAGGCCATCCAGAGCTGCCATGCGGCCGTGGCCAGGCGCCCGGCGAGGATGCCGGTGAAGGCCCCTTCGCCGGTGTCGCCGATCGTGCTGCCCGCGTCGGCGTACCCGGCGACGCACGCCTCGACGCTGGCGCGGTCGGGCTCCATGACGCCGAGGCCCGGGGCGCCCATCTCGATCGCGATCGACACCAGCTCCCACCACGGGACGGCGGGGCCGCCGGAGTCGAAGTCGATGAGCTTGGGGCCCTGCGGGGTCACCATGATGTTCAGGTGGCTGAAGTCGCCGTGGACGATCAGCCGCTCCGGCATCGCGGCGACGGCGGGTTCGCCCGCGGCGGCGATGCGCACCGCGATGTCCTTGAGCGCGCGGCGCCCGGCGGGGTCGAGGACCCCGAGGTCCTCCGCCTGGTCGAGCCACTCGTCCCACTCGGCCTCGGGGTGGAAGCGGAAGGCGTAGTCGCCGGTCGGGTCCGGGTCGGGCGCGACCGCGAGCCGTTCGAGTGCCGCGAAGGCCGCGCCGGCCCAGGCGGCGAGGTGCGGGGGCACCGGTGCGGGGGCCGGGGCGCCGTCGAGGAACCGCGCGGCCCTCGCGTACGAGCCGTCGCCGACCGGGGCCCACATGCCGGCCGCGGCCGACGCGGGGCGCAGCGGCTCGGCCGTGCCGACCCCGGCCTCCCAGGCCGCGGCCTCCAGGCGGCCGGTCTGGGCGACGTCGGCGAGCCAGTAGTCGCCGTGCGGGACGAGGCTCTTGACGACCCAGGTCCCGCTCGCGGTGTCGACCCGCCACACCGGGGAGCGCTCCTCGGCTTTGAGGACGACCGCGGGTCCGCGGAGGGCGCCGAGGCCGAGTGCGGCCGCTGCCGCTGCTGGTTCCATGCGGTGCATTCAACCGGCAACCGCTCTCGGACGCAATCGGTTTACCGCCGGGGCGGTGTCGGGGAGTTTCCGGAGCCGGCCTCGGAAGACCGGTCGCGCCCCGGCGGCGCCTCGCGGAGGCGGTGGTGCGGACGACGGACGAGCGCCCGACTTGTCCGGTACCGACCTCGCCGCGTGCTCCGCGACCCGGCTCGTCGCACTGCGGCACCTTCTCGGCGACCGATCCCGGCCCCTCATTTAGACTCTGTCTAAACTACGAGTAAGTTGTTGTTGAGACCTGGTACGGGGCCGCCCTGGCAGGGGTTCGGGGCGCCCGGTGAATGAGGAGGACATCCATGTCTGAGGACCACGACGCGATCATCCACGACGCGGACGCGGGAGCCGAGTCGAAGTGCCCTGTCGCGCACGGGCGCGCGCCCGTCCCGGCGCAGGGCGGCGGCAACCGGGGCTGGTGGCCGGACCGGCTCAACCTGCGGCTGCTGGCGAAGAACCCGGCCGAGACGAACCCGCTCGGCGAGGACTTCGACTACGGGAAGGCGTTCCTGTCGCTCGACCTCGCGGCGGTCAAGGCCGACATCGCGCAGGTTCTGACGACCTCGCAGGACTGGTGGCCGGCCGACTTCGGGCACTACGGCCCGCTCATCATCCGCATGGCGTGGCACTCCGCGGGCACGTACCGCATCAGCGACGGCCGCGGCGGCGCCGGGGCCGGCCAGCAGCGCTTCGCGCCCCTGAACTCCTGGCCCGACAACGGCAACCTGGACAAGGCGCGCCGCCTGCTGTGGCCGGTGAAGCAGAAGTACGGCCAGAGCCTGTCCTGGGCCGACCTCATGATCCTGTCCGGGAACGTGGCGCTGGAGTCCATGGGCTTCCCGACGTTCGGGTTCGCCGGCGGCCGCGCCGACGTGTGGGAGCCGGACGAGGACGTGTACTGGGGCCCGGAGACCACCTGGCTCGGCGACGCCCGCTACTCGGGCGAGCGCGACCTGGAGAACCCGCTCGCCGCGGTGCAGATGGGCCTGATCTACGTCAACCCCGAGGGCCCCAACGGGAACCCGGACCCGATCGCGGCGGCCCGCGACATCCGCGAGACGTTCGCGCGCATGGCGATGGACGACGAGGAGACCGTCGCGCTCATCGCCGGCGGCCACACCTTCGGCAAGACCCACGGCGCGGGCCCGGCCGACCACGTCGGCGCCGAGCCCGAGGGCGCGGCGATCGAGGAGCTGGGCTTCGGCTGGAAGTCGACCTTCGGCACCGGCAAGGGCGGCGACGCCATCACCTCGGGCCTCGAGGGCATCTGGACGAACACGCCGACCCAGTGGGACAACAGCTTCTTCGAGATCCTGTTCGGCTACGAGTGGGAGCTGTTCGACTCGCCCGCGGGCGCGCACCAGTGGCGTCCCAAGGACGGCGCCGGTGACGGGACCGTCCCCGACGCGCACGACCCGTCGAAGCGGCACGCGCCGACGATGCTGACCACGGACCTGTCGCTGCGCTTCGACCCGGTGTACGAGCCGATCTCGCGCCGCTTCGCGGAGGACCCGCAGGCGTTCGCCGACGCGTTCGCCCGCGCCTGGTTCAAGCTCACCCACCGCGACATGGGCCCGAAGGTCCGCTACCTCGGCGCCGAGGTCCCCTCCGAGGACCTGATCTGGCAGGACCCGCTCCCCGCGGCCGACTACGACCAGGTCACGGCCGCCGACGTGGCCGACCTCGAGGCCCGCATCCTCGACTCCGGCCTCTCGGTGGCGCAGCTCGTGTCGACCGCGTGGGCCGCGTCGTCCTCGTTCCGCGGCTCCGACAAGCGCGGCGGCGCCAACGGCGCCCGCATCCGCCTCCAGCCGCAGCGCGGCTGGACGGTGAACGAGCCCGACAAGCTCGGGATCGTCCTCGGGAAGCTCGAGGAGGTCAAGGACGCGTTCAACGCCGCGCAGACCGGCGGCGTGCGCGTCTCGCTGGCCGACGTCATCGTCCTCGGCGGCGCGGTCGCGGTCAAGAAGGCCGCGAAGGACGCCGGGTTCGACGTCGAGGTGCCGTTCTCCCCCGGCCGCGTGGACGCGACCGAGGAGCAGACCGACGCGGACTCGTTCGCGCCGCTGGAGCCGACCGCCGACGGGTTCCGCAACTACCTCGGGAAGGGCCACCGCATCCCCGCGGAGTTCCTGCTCGTGGACAAGGCGAACCTGCTCACGCTGACCGCGCCGGAGATGACCGTCCTCCTGGGCGGCCTGCGCGTGCTGGGCGCGAACTTCGAGGACGCGCAGCACGGCGTGTTCACCGACCGCCCCGGGACGCTGACGAACGACTTCTTCCGGAACCTCCTGGCTCCGGGCGTCACCTGGAAGGCCGGCGACGACGGGGTCTACACGGCCCACGACGACGCCACCGGCGACGTGAAGTGGACCGGCACCCGCGTGGACCTGCTGTTCGGCTCGAACTCCGAGCTGCGGGCCCTCGCCGAGGTCTACGGCAGCGACGACGCCGCCGAGAAGTTCGCGAAGGACTTCGCGGCCGTGTGGGTCAAGGTCGCGAACCTCGACCGGTTCGACCTGCGCTAGCACCGTGACGGAAGCCGCCGGACCTGCGGGTCCGGCGGCTTTCGCGTCGCCTCACATGGATTCGCAGCGCTCGCGCAGGAGCGGGACGCCCTCGCCGTCGAGCTCGTCGCAGTAGGCCGCGCGGCCGGTCATCGCCATGATGAGGGCGAGGGCCGGGCCGGCCACGAGCGGGCCGGCGCCGGCCGCGAACGGCCCGTCGGTCGCCTCGAGCCGGAGCCCGGCGGCGCGCCGTCCCGAGGGCACGGCCATGTTGGTGCGCTGGAAGTACGCGGCCGCGGCGGTCGCGGCGGCGTCGGGCAGGTCGCGGCGCAGGCCGAGCGGGCGGCGGATGTCCTCGCCGTGGACGACGATCTCGCCGAGCATGGCCCGCAGCGGGATCGGCTTCGTGGTGCTGGTGACGACGCGTTCGAACCGCTCCAGGGTCTCGGCGCCCGAGCGGCCGAGCTGCCGCCGCAGCTGCACCTCGACCTGCGCGTCGAAGTCGAAGCGGCACTTGATCACCCCGAGCATCCAGCGGGGCCAGCTCAGGCTCGCGCCCGCGGTGAGGTGCGCGAGGACCTCGCGCACCGACAGGCCCGCGCACTGCGAGGGGGTGGTCCAGGCCGCGGCGTCGAGGCCCGCGAGGTCGTCGGCGAGCGCCCGGCGCTCGGCGAACATCGCGTTCCACAGTTCCGGCTTCGGCAGGGTCTCGGTCACCGGTGCTCCCTTCTCTCGCGGTGAAGACCGCGCGGCGGGCCGGGATTCATCGGCTTCAGCCGAACTCGGCGAACGCGGGCGCGTACGCGAACGTGCCGCCGAGCCCGGAGCCCCACGCGGCGAGGGTGCGGATCTGGAAGTACGGGCCCCATTCGGGGTGCTCGGGGGCGACGCCGTGGTCGGCGGCGGGGACGAATCCGAAGCGGCCGTAGTAGGCCGGGTCGCCGAGGAGGACGACGGCGGGCTCGTCGCGGGCGTCGGCGGCGGCGAGGGCGGCGTGCATGAGCGCCGAGCCGACGCCCCGGCGCTGGCGGGCGGGGTCGACGCCGATGGGGCCCAGACCGAGGACGCGGGTGCCGCCGACGGTGCCGTAGGAGGAGACGACGTGCCCGGCGAGGGTGCCGTCGATCTCGGCGACGAGGGAGTACCGCGGCTCCCACGCGCGGGTGCCGCGGAGGGCGTCGACGAGGTCGGCCTCGCCGCCGGAGGCGTGCGGGGCGGTCGCGAAGGCGGCGGCATGGAGGGCGTGGACGGCGTCGCGGTCGCCGTCGGTCTCGCGTCGGATGAGTGTCACCGCATGAGTATCCCCCGCTAGCGGTTCCCTGACGCGAGGATGGCCCGGGCGCGGCCGAGCATCGCCGGGTCGACCATCTCGCCGCTCGGGAGCGTCGCCACTCCCCCGCCGTCGAGGGCGGCCACGACGGCCTCCGCCCACGCGGTCTCCTCGGGGCCCGGTACGAAGACCTCGCGGATCACCGGGAGCTGGCTCGGGTGCACGGCGGTGCGGCCGTACAGGCCCAGGGACCTGCCGCGCTCGGTGTCGGCCCGCAGGCCGTCGAGGTCCCGGATCCGCGGGTAGACCGAGAGCATCGGGGCGGGCAGGCCCGCGGCGCGGGCGGCGACGAGCAGGCGGATGCGGGCGTGGTCGAGGACGGCCTCGGCGGTGGACCCGAGGTCGGAGGCGAGGTCGGCCTCGCCGAGCGCGAGCGCGGCGACCGCCGGGTGGGCGGCGATCGCGCCGGCGTTCTGGAGGCCGCGCGCGGACTCCACGAGCGCGGTCAGCGGCAGGCCCTCGGCGAGTGCGGCGATGACGCCGAGGTCCTCGGGCGACTCCACTTTGGGGATGCGCAGGCCCACCTGGGCGCCGGTGGCGCGGACGGCCCGGATCTCGTGGTCGGCGCCCCAGTTGACCCGCACCTGGACCGCGGGCCCGCCGGTGCGGCCGTGCAGCCATGCGGTGACGTGGTCGAGGGCCGCGGCCTTCGCGGCGTCGGCGACGGCGTCCTCCAGGTCGAGGATGACGACGTCGGCGCCGGAGGCGGCGGCCTTGTCGAAGCGGTCCGGGCGGTCGCCCGGCACGTACAGTGCGCTGACCGGGTTCATACGATCCCTTTCTCCCGCAGCCGTTCCAGCTGCTCGCGGGTGACGCCGACCTCGGCGAGCACCTCGTCGGTGTCCTGGCCGTGGCGGCGTCCGGGCCAGCGGATCGCGCCGGGCGTGGCCGAGAGCCGGAACAGGACGTTCTGCATCTTCACCGGGCCGAGCTCCTCGTCCTCGACGGTCTGGACGGTGCCGATGGCCCGGTACTGGGGGTCGGCGAGGACGCCGCGCACGTCGTAGACGGGGGCGACGGCGGCCTGCGCGTCCTCGAACGCGGCGACGACCTCGGCGGTGGGGCGGGCGCCGATCCAGGCGGCGACGGCCTCGTCGAGCTCGTCGGCGTGCTCGGCGCGGGTGTGCCCGGACGCGAACCAGGGCTCGGCGACGAGGTCGGCGCGCCCGACCAGGCGCACGACGCGCTCGGCGATCGACTGGGAGCTGGTGGAGACGGCGACCCACTCGCCGTCGCCGGTCTCGTACACGTTCCGCGGGGCGTTGTTGACCGAGCGGTTCCCGCTGCGCGGCTGGAGGACCCCGAGCTGGTCGTAGGCGGTGATCTGGCCGCCGAGGAGCATGAGGATCGGCTCGATGATGGCGAGGTCGATGACCTGCCCGGCGCCGTCGCGGTCGGCCGCGCGGAGCGCGACCATGACCGCGTAGGCGGTGGCGAGCGCGGCGACGCCGTCGGCGAGGCCGAACGGCGGCAGCGTGGGCGGCCCGTCGGGCTGGCCGGTGAGGGCCGCGAAGCCGCTCATGGCCTCGGCGAGGCTGCCGAACCCGGGGCGGCCCGAGTACGGGCCGGTCTGGCCGAACGCGGTGACGCGGGCGACGACGAGGCGCGGGTTGGCCTCGTGGAGCCGCTCGGGGCCCAGGCCCCAGCGTTCGAGGGTGCCGGGCCGGAAGTTCTCGATGAGCACGTCGGCGCCGGCGGCGAGGCGCAGCAGCAGCTCGGCGCCCTCGGGGGTCCCGAGGTTCACGGTGACGGTGCGCTTGTTGCGGCCCAGGGTCTTCCACCACAGGTTGACGCCGTCCTTGGACGGCCCGTGGCCGCGCGAGGCGTCGGGCTTCGTCGGGTGCTCGACCTTGACGACGTCGGCGCCGAAGTCGCCGAGGAAGGTCGCGGCGATGGGCCCGGCGAACAGGGTCGAGACGTCGAGGACCCGCAGGCCCTCCAGCGGCGCGGTCATGCGGTGCCCTCCTCACCGGTCGCGGGCAGGTCCCAGGCGATGCGGAACCCGATGCTGCTCGAGCGCTCCAGTCCGAGGCCGGGGAGCAGGAACTTCAGGCTGAACTCGGGGTCTCGGACGCCGCCGTCGGTGTACCAGTCGGAGCCCTCGGAGCGGTGGGCGCTGCCGCCCTTGAGCATCGCGAAGCGGGTGATCCCGTCGCAGTGCTCGCTCTCGGTCCAGTTCCACACGGCCGGTTCGCGGCGGGTGAAGCCGGGGAGGGCGGCGGCGAGCTGCCACTCGAACTCGTCGGGCAGGCGGGCGCCGGCCCAGGCGGCGTAGGCGCGGGCGTCGTCGAGGGACACCCCGGTGACGGGGGCCATCGGGTCGGCGTCCGCGGTGCCCGTGAGGAACCGGTGCGGGACCGTCGGCTCGTAGCCGCTGCGGTCGAGGAACAGCCGGTACTGCATGACTGAGACCTCGTTGGCGGCCACGGCGACCGGGCCGGTCTCGACGGCGAGGACCTCCTCGCGGTCGTCGTGGAGGCGCGGCGGGAGCGGCTTCCACTCCTCGACGTAGGGCGCGCCCTGGTAGAAGCCGGTCTCGCGGCGGCGGTAGGCGACCCGGAGGTCGCGGCGGCCGGCGGGGACGCGGACGGCGGTGTTCGGCGGGATCTGGAGCACGGACGCCTTGGGCCGCACGCGGACCGCCTCGCGGGCGGGGAAGGCCGCGTCGGTCGCGCCAGGGTCGGCGGCGGCCTCGCGCAGGAGCGCGTCGAGCCAGGCGGGGGCCGCGGCGCCGGGGGCGAGGTCGAGGACGCCCGCGATGCCGCGGGCGGGGACCTTGATCGCGCCGTCGACCTTGGTCCCGGCGGTGACGTCGACGCGGCGGCCGGTCGCGGGCGCGGCGAGGGGGTCGCCGACCCAGTCGAGGTCGCGCCGGTTCACGATCGTCCACAGTGTCACGTCACCGAGGGTCCAGCGGGAGACGTGGACGCCGGCGGCGACCGCCTCGGGGGTCGCGCCGTCGAGCGGGGCCCACTCGCCGTCGACGAGGACGTCGGCGGCGGCGCGCTGCACGCGCAGCATCCGGCGGAGCGTGGCCTCGTCGCGGCGGTTCCACCCGACCCAGACGCCGAACACGGCGTCCCACACCAGGATGCCGGTGCCGTTCATCCACGCGGTCTGGAGCTCCTCGGCGTGGTCGCGGTTCCAGCGGCGGATCGAGTGCATCATGTGGCGGCGCTCGTACCAGTGGGCGCGCTGCACGCCGGGGGCCTCGGAGTCGGCGAACCACTGGGCCCACGACAGGAGGTGGTCCTCGATGCGCGGGTTGGCGACGCGGGACTCGCCTTCGAGGACCCGTCCGGCGAGGGCGCGGGTGAGGGTCGCGTCGCCCTCCTTGAGGGTGTCGAGGAAGATGCCGTCGGCGTCGAGCTCGCGCATGAGGTCGGCGAGCTCGTCGGCGTCCCCGCGGCCGGTGCGGCGGGTGCCGGTGTCCCACGGGTTGTAGTCGACGAAGACGCGCAGGCCGCGGTCGTGGAACTCGCGCACGAGCGCGGCGAGGCCGGGCACGTCGCGGTAGTAGTCGAACTGGTTGCGGTCGTCGATGCCGATGACGGGGTAGGCGTGCCAGAGGACGAGCCCGTCGAGGCCGCCCTGGGCGGCGATCGAGTCGAGGAACCGGTCGACGGTGAAGCGCTGCTCGGCGTGGTCGAACAGGCGCTCGTCCCACAGCCAGACCTGGGCGACCGCGTACGCGCGGGAGGCCCAGCGGACCGCGGGGTTCTCGTAGGCCTTCCCGCTGTAGGCGAGGCGGGCGCGGGCCTCGTCGCGCCAGGCGGCGAGGTCCTCGCGCCAGGCGGGCCAGTCGGCGGGGTCGGCGGGCGCGGCGAAGATCTTCGCGATGTCCCCCGCCTCGGGGTCGATCCTCCCGCCGGGCGGCAGGGTCGTGGAGCGGTCGATGGGCCGGGGCACCAGCGGATTAATAGTGTTGGTGGCGGCCTCGTCGGGATCAGCGTGCGTCACGGAACGCCCGCACCTCCTCCAGTGTCGGAATGGACGGGACGGCGCCCTTGCGCTGCACGGCGAGCGCCGCGGCGGCGGTGGCGAACCCGGTGGCGGCGACGAGCGCGTCGAGGCCCTCGCCGTCGAGGGCGGCGGCGAACGCGCCGACGAACGTGTCGCCGGCGCCGGTGGTGTCGACGGCGTCCACGGTGTGGCTGGGCACGGTCACCGGGGCTTCGCCGGGGACGCCGACGAGGGCGCCCGCGGCGCCGAGCGTGATGATGACGGCGCAGCCGAGCCCGGTCAGGGCGGTCATCGGGTCGTCGGGTCCGGCGAGCTCGGCGGCCTCGTGCTCGTTGACGACGAGCACGTCGACCTCGCGCAGGACCGCGTGCGGCACGGCGCCGCTGGGGGCGGCGTTGAGGACGACGCGGGTCCCGGCGGCCTTCGCGGCCGCCGCGGCCTCGGCGACGGTGTCGACCGGGGTCTCGAGTTGGAGGACGAGCACGTCGGCGGCGGCGATCGCGGCGCGTTCGGCCGCGGTGAGGTCGGTGAGCTCGGCGTTCGCGCCGGAGTTCACGACGATGGAGTTCTCGCCGCGGCGGTCCACAAAGATCGCGGCGGTGCCGGTGGGGGCGTCGGTGCGGCGGTCGAGGAGGTCGATGCCGGCCGCGCGGGCCTCGGCGGCGAGGCGGTCGCCGGCGGCGTCGCGGCCGAGCGCGGTGATGAACCGGGTCGGCGAGCCCGCGCGGGCGGCGGCCACGGCCTGGTTGTTGCCCTTGCCGCCGGCGAACGAGCCGGAGCCGAGCGACAGGACGGTCTCCCCGGGCGCGGGAATGCGCTCGACCTCGTAGACGAGGTCGAGGTTGGCCGAGCCGAGCACGACGACGGTCATCGGGAGGCCTCCAGGGTGCGGGCGGCCAGGTCGGTGAAGCGCGCGTTCGCGAAGCCGGGCACCGAGGTGGCGTACCGGTCGCCGATCGGGTCGGTCCACTGCCGCGGCAGGGCCTTCGCGCCGGTGAGGGCGCCGGTGAGCGCACCCGCGGTGGCGCCGACGGAGTCGGTGTCCCAGCCGCCGGAGACCGCGAGGGTGATGGTGCGGTGGAAGTCGCCGCCGCCGCGGGCCAGCGCGAACGCGAGCAGGGCGGCGTTGGGGAGCACGTGGACCCAGTGCAGGTGCCCGTACTGGGCGTGGAGGGCGTCGACGGCGGCCTCGTCGTCGAGGCCGCCTTCGGCGAGGCCGGTGCCCCAGCGGATCGCGGTGGCGTAGCGGGAGTTCGCGGGGACGACGGACAGCCCGGTCTCGATGACGTCGTCGACGGAGGCGCCGGCGACGGCGGCGGCGCTGGCGGCCGCGGCGAACATGGCGCCGTAGACGCCGTTGCGGCCGTGGGAGAGGCGCGCGTCGGTCCAGGCGAGGAGGGCGGCCTCGACGGGCAGGCCCGGGCGGGTCCAGCCGTAGAGGTCGGTGCGGATCTGCGCGCCGATCCAGTCCTGGAAGGGGTTGCGCACGCTGCCGGCGCGGTCGGGTTCGACGCCGTCGAGGAGGTTGCGGTAGGCGATGCGCTCGGCGGTGAAGACGCGGCCGCCGGGGAGGAGGTCGAGCCAGGCCTGGGCGACGTGGTCGGTGGTGAAGCCGGGGCCGTGGCGCTCCAGGAGGTGGAGGGCGATGAGCGGGAAGTTGAGGTCGTCGTCCTCGGGCATGCCGTCGATGTTCTCGGCCAGGCTGGTGGGGCGCGAGCGGCGGTTCCAGGGGTGGGCGGCGGCGGTCTCGGGGTCGAGGCCGCGTTCGGTGAAGTACCCGTCGAGGGGCCAGTTGCCGGTGGACTTCGCGATGGCGCGGATGCCGGCGAGGGAGATCTTCTCGACGGGTTTGCCGAGGAGGCATCCGGCGGCGCGGCCGAGCCAGGCGCCGAGGACGCGGTCGGCGGTGTCGCCGGGGTCGGGGAGCTCGGGCGGGGCCGCGAGGGCGAGGACGGGGCCGAGGTCGTCGGGCTCGTTCGCGCGCAGCGCCTCGGGGTCGGGGAGCAGGTCGAGTTCGGCGAGGAGCTCACGGGCGAGGCCGCGGAGGGCCGCGGGCGCGGGCTCGGGGGTGGCGCCGGAGACGGGTGCGTCGGTCGAGCCGCCGGCGGCGGTCCAGCGGTCGCGGATCGCGTCCGCTTCGCGGCCGTCGAGGCGGGCGGCTTCGAGCGCGTGCGGGACGAGGTCCTCGGGTTGGGTCCAGGAGAGTCTGATCATGAGGAAGCTCCGTATGCGGCGGCTCCGGCGTAGGCGGTGCGGGCGGCGTCGACCCGCGCGGCGCGGTCGGCGTCGGCGGCCCAGATGTCGCGGGCGACGGCGGCGATGACGGGGCCGGTGGCGGTGACGTCGAGGCGGGAGTGGTCGCTGACGTCCTTGATCCACTCGGCGGGGACGGCGGCGAGGCCGCCGAGGGCGCCGGCGATCGATCCGGCCATGACGGCGATGGAGTCGGAGTCGCGGCCGTAGTTGATCGAGCCGAGGACGGCGTCGCGGTAGTCGCCGCGGGCGGCGATGAGCATCCCGAGGGCGATGGGGAGCTCCTCGATGGCCTTGGTGCGGCTGGGGATGCGGGCGTCCATGGCGGGGGCGCGGTAGTCGGGGCCGACGGTGTCGTACGGCTCGACGGCGCGGCGCAGCTCGGCGAGGCCGGCGCGCCAGTCGGAGATGTGGCGGGCGGTGTCGGCGACCGCGGCGATGGCGGCCCTGGTGCCGTCCTTGGCGAGGCGCAGGGCGGTGGCGACGACGGAGTCGACGTCGGCGCCGGGGCGCATGGCCTCGGCGACGGCGGCGGCGTAGACCCCGGCGGCCTCGCGGCCGTAGGAGGACTGGTGGGCGCCGGCGACGTCGATGGCCTCGGCGTAGGCGGCGTCGGGGCTGCCGGCGTTGACGATGCCGATGGGGGCGGCGTACATGGTCGCGCCGCAGTTGACGATGTTGCCGACTCCGGCTTCGCGGGGGTCGATGTGGCCGTAGTGGAGGCGGGCGACGAGCCACTTCTCGGCGAGGAAGATGCGGTGGAGCAGGAGCCCTTCGGCCTCGAACTCGGGGATCCAGCGCTTCTCCCCGATGAGGAGGGGCACGAGGTGGGAGGCGACGGCGTGGGCGTCGAGGTGGTCGCGCACGTCGGCGTACACGTCGACGAGTGCGCAGGTCATGAGCGTGTCGTCGGTGATGTGCCCGTCGCCCTTGTGGTAGGGCGCGATCGGGCGGGCGTTGCGCCAGTCCGCGTTGAAGGGCGGGACGATCCCCTCGATGAAGCCGCCGTAGCGCTGCTGGATCGCCGCGGGCGTGTTCCCTTCGGCGGCGCCGCCGAGCGCGTCGCCCACCGCCGCGCCGGCGAGCGCGCCGGTCGCCTTGTCCGTCAGGACGTCGTTCAGCGGACCAGTGTTCGGCGCCAGGGTCATCGTGTCTCCTCAGTTCGGTTCGGGTGCCCGCCGGGGCCGGGGCCCCGGCGGGCGGAGGTGTCGCGGGCGGTGCTAGCCGAGGCTGTTCCAGCCGTCGGTGAGCTGCGCCTGCAGCTCCTCGACGGTGATCTCGTCCGCCAGGTACTGCTGGAGGGCGGGGGTGGCGTACTGGTCCTTCCACTGCGGGTAGTTCACGGCGGACTGGAACGGTGCGGCCGAGAGGCCCTCGCCGGAGGCGAGGATGGCGCCCCAGCCGTTGTAGCCCGCGGTCTGCTCGGCGACGAGGTCGCGGGCGGCGGTGGAGGACGGGATCAGCCAGTCGCCCTGGGCGAGCGCGGCCTGGTGCTCGGGCTGCATGAAGAAGTCGATGAACGCGGCCGACTCCTCGACGTGCTCGGACTCGGCGGCCACCGACATGGTCTGCGGGTTGGCGGCCTGGACGGCGCCGGCGGTGCCCGCGAGCGGGGGCAGGACGGCCCAGTTGAAGCCCTCGGGCGCGGACTCGGTGATCTGCTGGGCGATGTAGTTGCCGGCGACGTACATCGGGTACTTGCCGTCGAAGAAGCCGGGCAGGACGTCGGAGCCGGACTGGGTCAGGGAGACCGGGTCGAGCGAGCCGTCCTCGTAGGCCATGGCGTGGATGCGCTCGGGCACGGCGAGCTCGTTCGCGCCGACGTCGATGGCGTCGCCGTCGAAGTAGGTGCCGTCGAAGCCGAGCGAGAGGTTCATGACCGCGGCGGTGGGCTGCTGGAGGCCCCATCCGAGGCCGAATCCGCCGTCGCCGGCGACCTGGGTGGCGAGGGACTGGAAGTCGTCCCAGGCGAGGGCGTCGCCGGCCGGGAGCTCGACGCCGGCGTCGGCGAACGCGTCGGTGTTGGCGAAGACCACGTAGGACTGGAGCAGGGTCGGGGCGGCGACGATCGAGCCGTCGGAGGCGGTCACGGTGCCCCAGATGTCGTCGGAGACCGCGGACTTGGTGTCGTCGCTGAGGGGGTCGCTCAGGTCGGCGAGGTAGCCCTGCTCGGCGAAGCCCATGATGTCGGCGGACTCGTCGTGGATGATGTCCGGCGCGGTGCCGCCCTGGAACTGGGTCACGAGCTGGTCGTGGACGTTGTCCCAGGAGCCTTGGACGAGTTCGACCTGGACGTCGGGGTTGGCCTCGTTCCAGGCGTCGACGATCTCCTGCGTGGCGGCGATCGTGGAGTCCTGGTAGGCGAGGGACTGGAAGGTCAGGGTCACCTTCCCGCCGTCGTCGCCGTCGTCGCCGACGCCGAAGGCCGAGCAGCCGGTGAGCGCGATTGGCAGGGCGAGCAGGCCTGCTACCGCGGCGACGCTGGCGCTGGTGCGAGTGCGCATTGCTTTCTCTCTTTCCATAGTGGTCGGCACGGTCAGCCTTTGACCGCGCCGCTGAGGAGTCCGGCGGTGAGCCGTTTCTGGATGAGCATGAAGAACACGAGGCTGGGGACGCACGCGATGAGCGCGGCGGCGGCCAGCGGCCCGAGTTGGACCTGCCCCTCGGCGCCCACGAAGCGGGCGAGGGCGAGCGGCAGGGTCTGCATGTCCGGGTCCTGGATGAGCACGAGCGCGAAGAAGAACTCGTTCCAGGAGTTGATGAACGTGAACAGGCTGGTCGCGACCAGTCCGGGGGCGAGGAGCGGCAGGACGATCTTCCAGAGCGTCTTGAGCCGGCCGGCGCCGTCGACGGCGCTGGCCTCTTCGAGTTCGACCGGGATCGCCGAGACGTAGCCCTGGAGCATCCACAGCGCGAACGGCAGCGCCCACACCGCGTACACCAGGACCAGGCCCAGCAGCGTGTTCACCAGGCCGATGTCCTTGAGCAGCAGGAACAGCGGGATGATGATGAGGATGAACGGGAAGACCTGCGACAGCAGGATCCACCCGGTGGCGACGGCCCGCAGCCTCGTGCGGAACCGCACCAGGGCGTAGGCCGCCGGGAGCGACACCGCGGTGACGATCGCGGTGGTGGTGACCGCCGTGAGCAGGCTGTTGGCGGCGGCCTGGAAGAGGTCGGCGCGCTCGATCGCGGCGGTGAAGTTGTCGAAGTTGAGCGACTGCGGGAGGAACGACGGGTCGGGCGAGCGGATCTCGCGGTCGGTCTTGAACGCGGTCGTGAGCAGGAAGATCAGCGGGAACGCCAGGAAGCACATGTACGCCAGGAGCGCCAGGTACTGGAGCGGGCGGGCGACGGGGTTGCGCATCGACTTGCTCATGAGTTCCGGCTCCGCATCTGGGCGCGCAGGTACAGGATCAGGAAGGCGCCGATGAGGACGACCATGACGTTGCCCATGGCGGCGGCGTAGCCGAAGTTGCCGTACCGGAACGCCTCGTTGTAGGCGAACAGGCTCGGCAGCATCGTGGTCCCGCCCGGGCCGCCCGCGGTCAGGACGAACACGAGCGCGAAGGAGTTGAAGTTCCAGATCAGGTCGAGCGTGGTGATGGCCGTGACGATCGGGCGCAGCGCCGGCAGCGTGACGTGCCAGAACCGGCGCCAGGTGCTCGCGCCGTCGATGGCGGCGGCCTCGTTCAGCTCCGCGGGCACCGACTGGAGCCCGGCCAGGAGCGTGATCGTGGTCTGCGGCATCCCGGCCCACACGCCGACGACGATGACCACCGGGAGCGCGATCGCGGACTCGCCGAGCCAGTTGATCGAGGACGGCAGGCCCAGCGACTCGAGGGTGCGGTTGACGGGCCCGTAGTTCGGGTTGAGCATGAGCTGCCACATGATCGCGATGATCACCGGCGGCATCGCCCACGGGACGAGCGCGAGGGTGCGGGCCAGCCAGCGCAGCCGCAGGTTCAGGTTGAGCAGCAGCGCGAGCCCGAGTGAGGCCAGGAACTGGAGGATCGTCACCGAGAAGGCCCAGATGAGGCCGATCTTGAACGAGTTCCAGAACAGCTCGTTGCCGGCCAGCGCGACGTAGTTGTCGAGCCCGTTGAAATTCGTCTCGGCGTTGAGTCCGGCCTCGGCGTCGGTGAAGCCGAGGAAGACGCCGTACACGAGCGGGTAGACGCTGAAGAGCATCACCGGCAGGAGCGCGGGCAGGACCAGGAGCCACGCGTCGCGGCCCTCGGTCGAGCGGCGGCGCCGGCGCGGCGGTGCGGGTGCGGCGAGGGCGGTCATGCCGGGCCTCCGGTGGATTCGCGGACCGACAGGGCCGGGGGGATGACGATCCGGCTGACGGGGGCGCCGGGGTCCTGGATGCGGCGGATGAGGAGCTTCGCGGCGGCCTTGGCCCGCTTGGCGGAGCCGAGGTCCACCGAGGTCAGCGACGGGGTGGCGAGCTCGGCGGCGTCGGTGTCGTCCATGCCGACGACGGCGACGTCCTCGGGGACGCGGGTCCCGGCGGCGGCGAGCTCCTTGAGGGCCGCGACGGCGAGGAGGTCGTTGGCGCCGATGATCGCGTCGGGGCTGGCCTGGCCGAGGAGCGCGGCGGTGGCCTTGCGCCCGGCCCGGTAGGTGAACGCGGCGGCGGTGACCTGGAGTTCCGAGGAGGTGGTGAGGCCGAACCGCTCGATCGCCGCGAGGTATCCGGCGAGGCGGGCCGAGCCGGGGACGGTGTCGACGGGGCCGTTGACGAGCGCGATGCGGCGGCGGCCCTGGGCGACGAGGTGCTCGACGGCGAGGCCGATGCCCGTGGCGGAGTCGGCGCGCACGTTGTCGAGTTCGACGTCGGCGGGGAGTGTGCCGATGACGACGATCGGGAGGCGGCTCGACTTCATGGCCTCGACGAGGTCCTCGGTGATGCGCAGCGGGCTCATGAGGAGCCCGTCGGCGTAGCCGCGGTTGAGGCTGGTGACGAGGTCGATCTGGGAGGCGGGGTCGCTGCCGGTGGAGGAGACGACGAGCCGGTAGCCGGCCTTGGCGACGATCCCGGTGACGGTGCGCATCATCTGCACGTAGACGGGGTTGCCGACGTCGGCGACGGCGAGGGTGATCTGGTCGGTGCGGCCGGTGCGCATGGTGCGGGCGCTGGCGTGGGGGACGTAGCCGAGCTCGGCGGCGGCCTCGCGCACCTTGCGGGCGAGCCCCTCGGAGGCGGAGCCGCCGTTGAGGACCCGCGACACGGAGGACACGGACACGCCGGCCTTGGCGGCCACGAGCTGGAGGTTGGACTTCGGTGTCTCAGCCATCCTCATCCCTGCGAGGTAGAAGGGGTTTGGGAACGTTCTTAAGAACGTTTCCAAGAACGATATCAGAGATCTTCCGAAACGCAACAGCAGTCACACCAGCACCGCTCCCACCCGCTGTCGGGCCTGCAGGGAGGAGTGGGGTCGGACCCCGGTGGGGCGTTCGTCTGCCTCGGTCGCGGTGGCGGTGGATGCGAGCGCGACGGGGCGTGTCCGCACCGGCCGCGGCGGCCGCCGGACCACCTCCGCGGCCGCCCGACCCGGCTCCCCTGCGGTGCGGCCTACACCCGCGGCTCCGCGGCACGGGCCGGCGCGCGGCCGGTGCTACGTTCGGCGCGGAAACCGACCGAAGGAGTCCCGGCCATGGCCAAGAACCCCGTCTTCCTCTACCGGATGCTCACCCTCGCCGAAGGCTGGTCCTTCGTGCTCCTCCTCGTGCTCGGGTCCGGCCTCAGCCGCGTCTCCGACATCGACCTCGTCATGCCGCTGGGGTCCCTCCACGGCGCGCTCTTCGCGCTGCTGGTCGGCTCGACCCTCCTCATCCGCCGCCGCCTCGGCTGGGGTTTCGGCACCACGCTGCTCGCGCTCGCCTGCTCGGTCGTCCCGCTGGCGCCGTTCTGGTTCCACCACCGCAAGCGCGAGGAGTTCCTCGCCGCCGAACGCGCCGTGGCCCAGCCCGCGTAGACCTCGCGAACGCGAAACCGCCCCGGCGCATCGCCGGGGCGGTTTCGCGTTCACTCAGTGCGCGCGGCTCTTGAAGGAGCGGAGCCGCAGGCTGTTGCCGACGACGAAGACGCTGGAGAAGGCCATGGCCGCCCCGGCGAGCATCGGGTTGAGCAGGCCCAGGGCCGCCAGCGGGATCGCGGCGACGTTGTAGGCGAAGGCCCAGAACAGGTTGCCCTTGATGGTGCCGAGCGTGCGCCGTGAGAGCCGGATGGCATCGGCCGCGCCGCGCAGGTCGCCGCGCACCAGCGTGATGTCGGCGGCCTCGATCGCGACGTCGGTGCCGGTGCCCATGGCGAGGCCGAGGTCGGCCTTGGCGAGCGCGGCGGCGTCGTTGACGCCGTCGCCGACCATCGCGACGACCTTGCCCTGCTCCTGGAGCCGGGCCACGGCCGCGACCTTGTCCGCGGGGAGGACCTCGGCGATCACCTCGTCGATGCCGACCTCGGCGCCGATGCGCTCGGCGACGGCCTGGTTGTCGCCGGTCAGCAGGACCGGGGTCAGGCCGAGGGCCTTGAACTGGGCGACCGCTTCGAGACTGGTCGGCTTGACGGTGTCGGCGACGACCAGGACCCCGCGGGCCTCGCCGTCCCAGGCGACGGCCACGGCGGTCTTGCCCTCGGCCTCGGCGTCGGCCTTCGCCTCGGCGAGCGCCGGGTCCAGTTCGAGCTTCCAGTCCGCGAGGAGGCGCTCGCGGCCGACGACGACGTAGTGCCCGTCGACGACGCCCTGGACGCCCTTGCCCTCGACGTTCTGGAAGTCCTCGACCGCCGGGAGCGGCCCGTCCTCGGCCGCGCGCCTGGCGATCGCCTGGGCGACCGGGTGCTCCGAGGCGTGCTCGATCGCGCCGGCGAGGCGCAGCAGCTCGGCCCGGTCGACACCCGCGGCGGGGAGGGCGTCCACGAGGGACATCTTCCCGGTGGTGACCGTGCCGGTCTTGTCGAGCACGATCGTGTCGACCCGGCGGGTCGACTCCAGGACCTCCGGGCCCTTGATGAGCACGCCCATCTGGGCGCCGCGGCCGGTGCCGACGAGCAGCGCGGTCGGCGTGGCCAGGCCCAGGGCGCACGGGCAGGCGATGATGAGGACGGCGACGGCGGCGGTGAACGCCGAGGCCGCGGGGAACCCGGCGCCGAGCCAGAACCCGAGGGTGCCGACCGCGATCGCGATGACCACCGGCACGAAGACGCCCGAGACGCGGTCGGCGAGGCGCTGGACCTCGGCCTTCCCGGACTGGGCCTCCTCGACCAGGCGCGCCATCTGCGCGAGCTGCGTGTCCGAGCCGACGCGGGTGGCGCGGACGACGAGGCGGCCGCCGGCGTTGACGGTGGCGCCGGTGACCGGGTCGCCGACGCCCGCCTCGACGGGGACGGACTCGCCGGTGAGCATGGAGGCGTCGATCGCGGAGGTGCCGGAGACGATGACGCCGTCGGCGGCGATCTTCTCCCCCGGGCGGACGACGAACTCGTCGCCGACCGCGAGCTGCGCGACCGGGACGCGGACCTCGGCGCCGCCGCGCAGCACCGCGACGTCCTTGGCGCCCATCTCCAGCAGGGCCCGCAGGGCCGCGCCGGCCCGGCGCTTCGAGCGCTTCTCGAAGTACCGCCCGGCCAGGATGAACATGGTGACGCCGGCGGCGACCTCGAGGTACAGGTTGGAGGCGCCGTCGCTCGGCTCGACGGTGAACTCGAACGGGTGGGTCATGCCGACCTCGCCGGCCGTGCCCCAGAACAGCGCGTACACCGACCAGGAGAACGCGGCGAGCGTGCCGACCGAGATGAGCGTGTCCATCGTGGCCGCGCCGTGGCGCAGGTTCGTCCAGGCGGCCTTGTGGAACGGCCAGGCCGCCCACAGGATCACCGGCCACGCCAGCGCGAGCGACAGCCATTGCCAGTAGTCGAACTGGAGGGCCGGGACCATCGACATGGCGATGACCGGGACCGACAGGACGATCGAGGCGGCGAGGCGGTCGCGCAGCGAGGTGAGCTCGGGGTCGGGGCGGTCCTCGCCTTCGGCCTCGGGTTCGGGGGCCGCGGGGAGGGCGGCGGTGTAGCCGGTCTTCTCGACGACGGCGATGAGCTCGGCCGGGTCGGTGCCCGCGGGGGCCTCGATCCGGGCCTTCTCGGTGGCGTAGTTGACGCTGGCGGTCACGCCGTCGAGCTTGTTGAGCTTCTTCTCGATCCGCATGGCGCAGGAGGCGCAGGTCATGCCGCCGATCTCGAGTTCGATGCGGTTCGCGGCGGCGGGGGCCGATGCCATGGGTCTTCCTCTCTTCTGCTCGGTCGCTCAGTCGTCGTGGGAGTCGGTGCCGTCGTGCCCGTGCGGGGACTCGGTCTCGGCGGGCGCGGCCGGCTCGGTGCCGTCGGTGTCGAGGACGAACGGCGCGGTGTGGACCTCGCCGTCGACCTGGAAGTCGAAGTAGAGCAGGTAGCGGCCCTCGGTGGGCGCGGCGGTGGCGAAGGCGACGGTGGGGCCGGAGGTGGTGCCTGGCTCGGGGTCGTCGCCTTCGGGGTGGACGTGGAGGTAGCCGAGGTCGCCTTCGCGGAGGGCCACGAGGTGGCCCCAGGCGCCGAGGTAGGGCTCCAGGGCGGTGACGGGTTCGCCGTCCTTCGCGACCTCGATGAGGAGCTCGGAGGCGGCGGCCGAGAGGTCGCCGGTGATCGTGACGTCGAAGCCGTCGACGCCGGCGGTGCGGGAGACCGGGTTCTCGGCGCGCGGCGCGTACTCGCCGGCGACCTCGAAGGTCTGCGAGAGGGTCACGTCGATCTCCTCGGCGGCGTCGCCGGGGACGAAGTCGGCGAAGACGCGGTAGGTGCCGGGCTGGGCCCAGGACCAGGGCAGGGACCAGGTCTCGCCGTCGAATTCGGGGTGGACGTGGCGGAACTCGGCGCCGTCGGCGCGCACGACGACGAGGTGGAGGTCCTTCTCGTGGGACTCGGTGTACTCGGTGAGCGGGGCGCCGCCGGGGGCGGTGACGCCGAAGGCGAGGACGCCTTCCTCGCCGACCACTGCGGGGGCGGCGACCTCGCTCATGAGGTAGCCGTCCTGTTCGATCGAGAGGCCGCGGACCGGGTCGGCCTCGTGGCCGCCGTGGTCTTCCACTTCGGTCTCCATCTCCATGTCGTGCTCGGGTTCGGCCTCGGCGAGGCGGTCTTCGACGGCGCCTTCGGGGACCGTGTTCGCGGCGAGCGCGAAGGTGCCCCCGAACAGCGCGGCGAGTCCGAGGCCGAAGGCGCCCAGTTTGACGGGGGTCCTCATGAGACGCGCACCGCCTCGTAGCCGGCCTCGTCGACCGCGGCGAGGACGGCGGCGTCGTCCACGGGCGCGTCGGCGGTGACGACGAGCCTGCCGGTGGCGGCGCTGACGTCGATCCGCGAGATCGGGCCGATCTTGCCGACCTCTTCGCGCACGGACGACTCGCAGTGCCCGCACGTCATGCCGGTGACCTGGTATTCGATGACGCTCATGACGGTTCCTCTCGCTCAATCATACCCCAGGAGGGTATCTCCTTGATCTGAATTTATACCCCCTAGGGGTATCAAGTCAACAGGCGGGCCCCACTTTCTCCCGCCGGGCCCCTGACGTGCGGGATTCCGCCGTGGGCGGAATGGATTGAATCCGCCGGGCGCCGCGGCTTACCGTGAACCATGGCTGAGACTCCCCCGAACCCGGTCGACGCGCCGGAGCGGACCCGACCGAGCGCACCGAGCGAGCGGAGGGAGCCGCTGTGGCGCGACGCCCTCGGCGAGCAGCTCCGCGCGACCCGCCGCGACCGCGGCGAGACCCTGAGCGAGACCGCCGACCGCGCGGGGATCTCCCCGCAGTACCTCTCCGAGATGGAGCGCGGCGTCAAGGAACCGTCGAGCGAGATGATCGCCGCCGTGGCCGGCGCCCTGGAGACGAGCCTCGGCGACCTGGTCCTCCAGGTCGCCGAGCGGATCATCCTCGACCGCGCCGCTCCCCCGGCCGGCCCGGTGTGCCGGGCGGCGTACGCGCTGGCCGCCTAGCGGCCGCGGTCCGGGCCCGGTCCGCGACGCCGGGCGGGCCCGCCGCGGCGCCTGGACGGAACCGGCGCGCGTACCCGGTGGTGCGGCGGTTGAGGGTGGTGCGAGGAGGACGCCGGACGTCTCCTTGACCCATGCGACTCGAAGCCGACGGCCCGGCCTGGGCCCCTGGAACGCTCGTGCGGCACCGGCCGATCCCGCGGCGCCTCTGGCCGGCCCCGGCGGCGGCCGGGTACCGGATCTTCTACCGCGGCTTCGGCTTCGACAGGGCGCGGCGCCTCGTCTCGGGTTCGGCGTTCCTGCCCGCCGGGCCGGCCCCGGACGCCGGTTGGCCGGTCGTGGCCTTCGCGCACGGCACCACGGGGCTGTCGAACGCCTCGGCGCCGTCCAAGACCGGGTTCTCCCGCCTCGAGCGCGCGCACGTGGGCCGCTGGCTCGCCGCCGGGTACGCCGTCGCCGCGACCGACTACGAGGGCCTGGCCACGCCCGGGCCGCACCCGTACTTCAACGGCGAGGCCGTCGCCGACGACGTCATCGACGCCGTGCGCGCCCTCCGCGGGCTCGGCCACCCGGTCGCGGACGCCTGGCTCGTCGCGGGGTTCAGCCAGGGCGGCCACGCCGCGATGCACGTCGCCAACATCGCCACCGGCTACGCCCCCGAGCTCGACTTCCGCGGCGCCGTCGCCCTCGCACCGGCCGCATGCGTCGCCGACCTCGTCGCCCACCTCACCGCGGACGGGGCGGCCCCGCTCTCGCCGATCGCGGTCCTGACGCTGGCGGGCGTGCGCGTGTCCCATCCGGGCTTCGACGTGTCCGGCCTGCTCGCGCCCGCCGGGGCCGCGCTCGTCGCGCAGGCCGCGGGGGCGACGCTCAAGGAGATGTGCCGGGCGGTGCGCGGCGTGAGCAACGACCGCGCCGGGACCACCGGGATCGCCGCCGTCCCCGCCGTGGCCGCGGTCCTCGCGGCCGCGAGCGTCCCGGTGACCTATCTCGACCGGCCGGTCTTCATCGCCGCGAGCCGCGCCGACGAGATCCTGCCCTACGAGCCGATCCGCGTGTTCGCGGACGGGCTCCGCGGGGCCGGCGCCGCGGTCCTGGAGGTCCCGCACGAGGGCGCGGCCCACGCCGACATGCTCGCCGTCGGCCATCCCGGCGCCCTCGCGTTCGGGCGCGCGCACCTGGCCGCGGAGGCGGCCCCGGTCGAAGTCGCGGCGCACCGCTTCGACCTGCTCGACCGGTCCTGCGACGGGCGCCTCGCCCGCGACGACTACGACGCGTTCGCCCTGCGGCTGGCCCGCTCCCTGGGCCGCGGTCCGCGGTCGAGTGAGGCGGCCGCGGTGCGCGGGGGCTACCGGCGGCTGTGGCAGGCCGTGCGCACCGCCGCGGACGCCGACGAGGACGGCGCGGTCTCCGCGGCGGAGTACCGCGACTGGGCCGCGAGGGAGGCGCGGAGCGGGGGCGGGTTCGCCGCGGCCGTGCGCCCGCTCGCCGAAGCGGTCGTCGGCCTGGTGGACGAGGACGGCGACGGCGTCCTGGACCGCGCCGAACTCGCGCGGCTCCTCACCGCGTGCCGCCTGGACTCCGCCGAGGCGGAGCGCACCTCCCGCGAGCTGGACGGCGACGGCGACGGCAGGGTCGGCGTCGACGACCTCGTCGACGCGGTGCGCGCGTTCTGCGTCGGCGAGGACCGCCCCGGGGCCTGGCTGTTCGGGCGGTTCTGACGCGCACCGGAGTCACTCAGCGTTCGGGGGCCGCCGGACGGGTCTCGATGACGCCCGATCCCGTCAGGAGGCCCTTGAGGAGGGCGAGGCCGTCGCCGAAGACCGGCAGCAGGAACACGGCGTGGCCGAGGTACCACCACGAGAGCGGCCGCGTCGCCTCAGGCAGGGCCAGGAGCACGCCCGCGGCGGTGGCGGCGAGCGGGCCCGCGGCGGCGGCCCCCGCCGACTGCCGGCCGGTCATGCGGCCGTGCGGGATGACCGAGATGCGGGCCCGGGTGCGCTCCACGGTCACGGCGGTGACCGCGGGCAGGCGTTCGAGGACCGCGGCGTGGGCGCACTCGTGGAGGACGAAGGAGCCGGTCAGGCCCGCGACGACCGCGGCGAAGATCCAGGCCGCCACCGGGAGCTGCGTGGTGTCGCCGCTGACTGCCGCCCAGGTCAGCGCCGCGCCGAGGATCAGCGAGGCGAGCAGCAGCAGCGGCCGCACCTGGGCCGCCACCGCGAGCGCCGCGCTCCGGACGGCGCGTCCGGAGCGGGCGGCGGTGGCGGCGCTACTCACTCCGCTGGGCCAGCAGGTGCCGGCGCCGGGTCTGGAGCGCGTCCAGGATGATCTGCACCAGGGCGATGAAGGCCGCGACCACCGCGAAGACCACGAGCAGCGGGACGAACCCGTCGACTCCCATGGTCACGCTGGTGGTGTCGGCGGTGGCCTCGGTGACCTCGAAGTAGACGGCGTCGAAGAGCGCGGTCTTGCGGACCGGCTCGTCACCGCTGGTGGAGAACATGAGCAGCATCAGCGCCACCACGGTGGCGGCCAGGGTGATCACCAGGGAGCTCCCGAGCGACACCACGATGATCCGGAACTTCTTCACGGTTTCTCCTCTTTGATTCGTTGGCGTGGATCTCGACGATGGAATGGGCGGCGACGACCAGGGCGCAGGCGGCGAGCACGGCCTGCGTGAGCGGCGCGGGCAGGTGCAGCATGCCCAGGCCGATCGCGATGAGGCCGAACATCACCGCGGCGCAGGCGATGCCGAGCAGGACGGAGAACGGGTTGTTCTTCTCCGAGGGGAAGACCACGGAGATCCAGACGGTCAGCACGATGCCGGCGAAGGCGCTGAGGACCGGCGTGGCGGAGTCGGCCATCGCCACCGGGTCGACGAAGGCGCCGATCAGGAACTGCGGCACCGCGAAGGCGACCAGGAGCAGGGCCTGGCCCTTGCACAGCCGCAGGTAGACGACCGCGGCCGACCGGGTCGCGGACGGCAGCCGGCGCAGCGGCTCGGTCCCGGCGTAGTGGTACAGGCCAGCCGTTGAGAGCGCCACCAGGCTCCACATCGGGTTGAGGCCGTTCCCGGCCAGCAGCAGGTACGCGAACAGCAGGACGGCGATCACGGCGGCGACCGCGGTCTGGGAGTTGCGGACCAGGCAGTAGTCGTAGGGGTGGAGCACGCGGCCCGCGTACCGGCCGGTGAACACCGCCAGGAACCGCGACTGGCGCACGTACTGGCTCGGCGTCAGGAAGAGGTTCGCCGCGGTCAGCGCGGCCACGGCGACCGCGGACACCGCCAGCGCCACGGCCGGGCTCCGGTCCCACATGGACGCGACCGCGGTCTGCCAGTGGAACGCCCCGGTCCGGTCGTAGTACCCGTCGGTGATCGCGACGATGGTCGCGTTCATGGTGGTGGAGTACCAGACGAGGAGCAGGAACAGCACGATCACCGACAGGAGCCCGGCGATGCCCCCCAGCCGCAGCAGGGTCCACAACCGCACCAGCAGGTGGTGGAGCACCCCGAGTCCGAGGTAGACGACCAAGGCGGGGACGGCGAACGCGGTGAGCAGGTACGGGACGGCGGCGAGGCCCATGAGCGCCAGCGAGGTCACCGCGAGCGCCGAGAACCCCAGGGCCACCACGACGCCGGTGATGGCGGCCTCGTACATCAGGAACGCCAAGCCGCGTTCGCGGTTGGTGACCGGCAGCTGGTACGAGAGCTCCAGCATGTCGGCGGCGTTGATGAACAGGACCTTGATGACCAGGAACGCGCCCATCACCCACAGGACGAGCGAGACGGTGCTGATCGCGAACATCAGCTCCCACAGCTCGGGGGTGAGGGCCAGCGGCTCCAGGAACAGGTACGCGGCGGCGCACAGCACGGCGAACAGCAGGGCCGCGAGGACCGCGGCCCCCGCGCGGACGGTGCGGGAGCGGAAGGCGCCGGAGCGGAGCACCCGGCGGCGGAAGAACAGCAGCAGCAGGGCGGCCAGGTACCGCGACTGCCGCACGCGCAGGTTCACCGGTCGCCCGATTCGAGGTGGGACCGGACCATGGTGTCGAGCGATCCGTGGTCGGCGACGAGTTCGGCGGTGGGGGCGTCGTGGACGACGCGGCCGCGGTCGAGGAAGACGATCCGGTCGGCGAGCCGTTCGAGGACGGGGAAGTCGTGGGTGCACAGCAGGACCGACAGCCCGTCGTCGCGCAGGCCCGCGAGCTCCTTCTCGGCCAGGTGCATCGCCTCGAGGTCGATGCCGTTGAGGGTCTCGTCGATGACGGTGAGGCGCCGGCGCACCAGCAGCGCGGTCATGAGCTGGGTCTTCTTGCGCATGCCGTGCGAGTAGTCCTCGATGAGGTCGTCGTAGCGGCCGTCCATGGCGAACCGGGAGCAGAGGTCGAGGGCCGACTCGCGGTCCGCTTCGAGGCCGTAAAATCGGGCGATCATCGCCGTGTACTCGGCGGCGGTGAGGAACTCGGGCAGGTAGTCGTTGCTGGAGAGGTAGACGGCCTTGCGCTTGGCCTCGGGCGCGGTGTGGGGGAGGCCGTCGACGGTGATGGTACCGGACTGCGACCGCAGCAGGTCGAACACGTTCCGGATGAGGGTCGACTTCCCGGATCCGTTGGGGCCCAGGAGGCCCACGATCGATCCGCGCGGGACGGCGAAGCCGACGCCGTCCAGGGCCTTCGCCTCGCGCCCGTAGGAGTAGGTGAGGCCGGTGATCTCGAGGTCGTTCACGTTCCCGCCTTCGCGATGCCTGTCGGTTACGATGGATTCGGAAGGGCCCGCCCGTCCGGCGCGCGCCAGGCACGGCGCGGCACGAAGCCGGAGCGGACGAACCCTCCACTGTTGCAAGCTGACGGTGTCAGCCGGTGTGGTGCGTCCCCGTTACCGGACGCACTGCATCGACACCGAGATGCCGTTCACCCAGCGCCAGGAGCCGGTGAACCGGCCCTTCTGGTTCACCAGGCACCAGATGGCCATGCCGGCGAGGAGCGTCGCGCCGAGGGCGAGCAGGACGGCGATGAACACGAGGAACCAGGCGTCGTAGCGGACGAGCAGGTTGTCGAAGCGGTCCTTGGCCTTCTCGGCGAGTGCGGCGCCGGTGGTGGTCGCCTTGACGCCTGCGAGTGTCATGAACTCGGTCATGTCGATGTTCCCTTCCATGGGATCCTGAGGAGATCGGCTGCGGCCCTTGCGGATCGCAACCGTTGTGGAGTCGGCCGGGGCTGATGTGCCGGTCCCGTGCCGTGCCTTCGATGCTGGCGAACATCACGGTGCGCGGTCAAGGGATCGCGCGCTCGTTGCGGGGCGGCCGTCAATCCGTGACGGGCACCCGTCACGGAGATCGGTGAATGGCGATCAGTCCGCGGCAGGCGGCGTTGGCGACGAGTTCGGCCCGGTTGGCGGCGCGGAGGGTGCGGCGGGCGCGGCGCAGCTCCCGTTCGACGGTGCTCAGGGAGATGAACAGCTCGTCGGCGATCTCGGTGTTCGCCATGCCCCGCGCCACGCAGGCGATCACTCGGCGCTGCCGGACGGTGAGGTAGCTGGTGGTGTCGAGGTGCGCGGGCTCTATCTGCATTGCCGTTCTCCGAACTGGCGTTGAACACCGGGAGTCGTCGGTCGCGGTCGGCTGCGGGCGGGGTGGCCGGCGGCCTGTCGGGACGCGGTCGGTCGAGGTCGAGGGGGCGTGCCCATGGCCTCAGGCTAGGGCGGCTCGAGACGGCGCCGATACCAACGAATCCGCATTTTTCCGCCGGGGCGGTTCGTCGCCGGTGGACACCGGACGCCAGAATGCAATCGTGCCCCTACCGACCGGATCCACCCGTTCCGAAGCGCAGCGCCTGGTGGCGTTCTTCGTGGGCGGCATGCGCATCGCGACGGTGATCCAGATGGCGCCGTCGGTCCCGTACGCGCTGGACCGGTCGGCGTACCCGGTGCTCACGGCGGTGAGCTGGAGTGCGGCGCTGGGCATGCTGGTCGGGATCGCGGTGGTCGCGTTCGCGCGCCGCCGGCCGCCGGGCGCGGGTCTGGAGGTGCTGGACGTCGCGGTGGCGGTGGCGCTGCTGGTGGTGGGGTCGTGGACGGTGCCGCCGGGGCTGCGGTTCGGGACCTGGGAGGGGTTCCAGTTGGCGTACGCGGTGTGCGTGGCCTGCTCGCTCGCCGGGGTGCGCCGCCGGGAGGGCTGGGCGGCGCTCATGCTCGCGCTGGCCGCGGCCGAGGTGCATTATCTGGCGCCGACGGTCGACGGTGTCAGGGACCTGCCGACGGCGGCGGGGAACCTGCTCACGCTGCTCGCGGTCGGGCCGCTCACCTGGATCAGCGCCCGCATCGTGTTCCGGTTGGGCGACAAGGCGGACGAGGCCCGCTCCTACGCGGCGCGGGTCGCCCGCGAGGAGGAGGAGCGGCGCGCCCGGCTCGCCGTCCACAACGGGACGGCGCTGCTGCGGCTGCTCGCCGACGACTCCGCGGACGAGGCGACGCGGGCGCGGCTGCGGGTGCAGGCGGGGGCCGAGGTGAACCGGATGCGCGCGTACCTGAGCGGGGCGCCGCGGGCCGACGCCGGCCAGACGGACCTGGCGGCGGTGGTGTCGGGGATCGGCGCCGAGCACGCGGACATGCCGCTGACGGTGGTCGCGGACCTCGCGGTCGGGGTGCGTCTCGACCCGGGCCTGGCCGCGGATCTCGCCGCGGCGCTGCGGAGCCTGCTGCTCAACGTCCACCAGCACGCCGGGGCCGGGCGGGTGGTGATCCACGCCGAGGAGGCCGAGGGCGGCGCGGGCTGGGCGGTGACGGTTCACGACGACGGGGTCGGGTTCGACGCGTCCCCGGACTCGTTCGGGGTGGGGCTGCGCCAGGTCGTGGTCGAGCAGCTCTCGACGCGCGGTGTGACCGCCGCGATCACGAGCGTGCCCGGCCTGGGCACCACGGTGGTCCTGCGGGCGGGGTACGCGCCGATCGGCGGAGAGGAGCCCTGATGGCGCGGTTCGCGATGGTGGACGACGCGACGGCGCTGCGGGCGTCGATCGCGGTCCTGCTGCCGTCGCTGCGGTTCACGTCGGTGCACCGCAGCGTCGAGGAGCTGCTGCGCGAGCGGCCGGAGGCCGACGTGGTGATCCTGGACCTGCATCTGGCGAACGTGCTGCAACCGGTCGCCAGCCAGGGGATCGCGGCCGTCAGGCAGGTCATCGAGGCGGGGTACCGGGTGTGCGTGTACACGCAGGAGGAGCGCCGGTTCGTGCTCGCGGCGTGCCTGGCCGCGGGGGCGCTGGGCGTGGTGTCGAAGGCGGCCTCGATGGAGGAGGCGGAGGCGTCGTTCGCGGCGGTGGCCGACGGGGAGCTGGTGACGCCGCCGGCGGTGACGGGCCTGATCGAGGTGCTCGCGCGCCGGGGCGCGCTCACGATCCTGACGCCGCGGCAGCGCGACGTCCTGGCGGGCCGGGCGCGGGGCCTGACGTACGCCGAGCTGAGCCGGTCGCTGTTCCTGTCGGAGTCCACGCTGCGCGGGTACTGGCGCGACCTCACCGACACGGTCTCCCGGTACCTGCAGGCGACGTCGCCCGGCGACATCGAGCGGGCGCTGGGGCTCGGCCCTGGCGACCTCGTGGACCTCTGGCCCGAGACGGGCCCCTAGCTCGTCACGGTGGTGACCACGGCGGCGGTGGCCGCTGCGGCGACGGCGGCGTTGGTCGCGAGGATCGCGTTGCGCACGGCCTCGGCGGCCCACTGGCCCTGCACGATCTCGTTCGCGCGCAGCTCGAGCTCGCTCCATTTGAGCTCGTCGTAGTGGAGCACCTGGTGCATGCTGCCGCCGGCGGCGAGCAGCGCGATGAGCGCCCCGGTCCGCGCGTCGGGCTCGGCGCCGCGCACGAGGACCGCCTCGATCCCCTCGCGCACCTCGCGCTCGTGCGCGGTGTCGGCCGCGGGCCAGGTGGTGGAGCGGAACAGGCCGAGGAATTTCTTCTCGTCGCGGCGCACCAGCCCCTGCTCGACGAGGCGGTCGGCGACGCGGCCGCGGAGCGTGGCGCCGATCATGACGAGCAGCTCCTGCACGCTCCGCGGCTTGGGCGCGATCACGGCGTAGGCGTCGGCGAGGAGCGGGTCCTCGGGCGCGGCGTCGTCGACCGCGTGGACCTTGGCGGTGCCGAACAGTTTCTGCTTCTCCTCGAAGCGCACGTTCCCGGCCAGCGCCAGGTCCATGAGGACGGCGCCGCCGAGGGGGTAGTAGAGCGTCCCCTCGCCGGCGATGTGCCCCTTCTCGTCGTCGAGCAGGAGCAGCAGGAGGTCTTCAACGATGAGCATCGGGAGAGTGTATGCGAATCCGGGCCCGCCGAAACCCGTCTACTGCGTCTCCAGGATGTTGTCGACGAGTCCGTAGGCCTTCGCGGCCTCGGCGGTGAAGACGCGGTCCCGGTCGGTGTCGGCGCGCAGCTGCTCGGCGGTCTGTCCGGTGTGGCGCGAGAGGATCTGCTCCATGCTGTCGCGGACCCGCACGAGTTCGTCGGCCTGGATGATGAGGTCGGGGATCGGTCCGCGCCCCTGCCCGGCGGGCTGGTCGAGGACGATGCGGGCGTGCGGCAGCGCCGAGCGCATCCCCTCGGCGCCGGACGCGAGGAGGACCGCGCCGACCCCCACGGCCTGGCCGACGCAGAGCGTGGCGACCTTCGGCCTGATGTAGCGGAGCGTGTCGTAGACCGCGAGCATCGCGCTGGGGTCGCCGCCCTCGCAGTTGATGTAGAAGTTGACGTCCTTGTCGGGGTTGGACTCCTCGAGGTGGAGCAGCTGCGCGACGAGCGCGTTGGCGACGCCCGCGTCGATCGCGGTGCCGAGGTAGATGATGCGCCCCGCCAGGAGGTGTGAGTAGACGTCCATGACGCGCTCGCCGCGCCCGCCCTGGTCGACGATCACGTTCGGGATCATGTAGCTGCTCATCGGGTTCCCCTCTCGGATGCGACCCGCAGGCCGATGCCGGGCCGCTCCTTCGGCGCGATCTCGTCGAAGGAGGTGACGACGCCGTCGACGAACCCGAACTCGCGGGCCTCCTCGGCGGTGTACCAGCGGTCGCGCAGCGAGTCCTCGAAGACCCGTTCGATCGGCTGGCCGGTGTCCTCGGCGATGAGCCGCAGGACGGTGTCCCTGGTGTAGCGCAGGTCGTTGGCCTGGAGCTCGATGTCGACGGCGGCGCCGCCGATCCCGGCCGAGCCCTGGTGCATGAGGACCCTCGCGTGCGGCAGGACCCGGCGCTTGCCCCTGGTGCCCGCGGAGAGCAGGAACTGGCCTGCGCTGCATGCGATCCCGAGTCCGAGTGTGGCGACGTCGCACGGCACCAGCCGCATCGTGTCGCGGATCGCCAGCATCGCCGGCACGGACCCGCCGGGCGAGTGGATCCACAGCGAGATGTCGCTCGCGGGGTCGTCGATGGCCAGCGACAGCATCTGCGTCGCGAGCAGGGTCCCGTTGTCGTCGTCGAGCACGCCGTCGAGGACGAGCACGCGCTGCTGATACAGCTCCCGCCGCACGCGTTCGGAGAACTGCTGCGGCCTGTTGTCTTCGCTCATGCCCCCACCCTCCGCCGCGCCCTGCCGCTCCCGCAATCGAATCCGCCCTGAGCAGATCCGCTCTCAGCAGCGGCGCCGGAGATTCGCGGGCCGAAGCCGCGTCATGGACGGCGGGTCCGCGCGTGCTCATGGTGAGCGAGCCGGCCGGGCCTCCACCAGTGCCCGGCCGGTCCGCGACGTCCTTTCAGGTCGGACGGCCGGTCAGGCGAGGAGTCCGGTGAGGATCTTCGCGAGGGCCGCCCGGTGGTCGGGGGCCGGCGCCGGGGCGGGGCCGTCGAGGAGGGCCGTGATGCGCGGGTGGTCGCCGGTCGCCGCGACGTGGGCGAGGTAGGCGGCCGCGCGGGCGGGGCGGTCGGGGGCGGCGTGGTCGTTGAGGGCGAAGGTGGCGACGACGGCGTTGAGGAGGGCGAAGACCTCGAGCCGGGACCCGGCGTCGCCGGGGTGGTCGGCGAGGAGGGCGAGGACGTGGTCGAGGACCTCGACGGCGTTGGGGCCGAGCGTGGGGCGGGTCAGGACGAGTTCGGGGAGCCAGCGGTGGCGCCGCATGACCGCGTAGAGGCCCTCGCCGACGGCGACGAGGTCGGCGACGGGGTCCCCGGTCGGCGGGCGCAGTTCGACGCCGCCGGCGGCGGCGTCGACCATGAGGTCGAGGAGGTCGCCGCGGCCGGAGACGTACCGGTACAGGGAGGCGCCGCCGGTGCCGAGTTCGGCGGCGACGTTGCGCATGGAGACCATGTCGAGTCCGCCGCGGTCGGCCACCGCCAGCGCGGCGGCGGTGATCTCCGGGCGGCTGCGCACCGCGGGCCGGCCGGTGGCGGCGCGCTCGGGGCGCAGCCAGATCGGTTCGTCGTAGTCGGCCATGTCACTCCCCCGTCGTTTGCGAACACTGTACCCGAACGCTAGACTTCGGGAACACCGTTCGCGAACTCCGATCCCGAGGAGGAGCCATGCGCCAGGACCCGACCTCTCCCCCGCCCGCCGCGCCCGAGCCCACCGGCTTCGCGTCCAACGGCGGCGTCCGCATCGCCTACGAGGACCTCGGGGGCGCGGGCGGCGAGCCGCTCCTCCTGGTGATGGGCTCGGCGGTGACCCGCTTCTGGTGGCCGCGGGGCCTGGTCGACGAGCTGATCGGCCGGGGCTTCCACGTCGTGTCGTTCGACAACCGGGACTCCGGCCAGTCCACGCACTTCCCGGCGGTGGCCGCGGGTCCGGTGACCGCGCTGTTCCGCAGGGAGGCCCCGGCTTACACGGGCGAGGACGTGGCAGACGACGCCGCCGCCGTGCTCGACGCGGTCGGCTGGCCCTCCGCGCACCTGTTCGGGCACTCCAACGGGGGCCTGCGCGCGCAGCGCATCGCCCTGCGCCATCCCGGCCGGGTCCGCAGCCTGGCGCTCTCCGCGTCGGTCTCCTCCGACGCCGGGCGCGTGAAGCTCCTGCGCTTCATCCGCTTCGGGTTCGTCGTGAAGATGGCGCGCCTGCGCTTCCCCGAGACCCGCGAGGGCGACCTCGCGATGGGCCTGGCCGTCTCCCGCGCGCTCGCCTCGCCCGGCTACCCGTTCGACGAGGCCGAGGCCCGCTCCCGCATCGAGCGGGACGCCTCCAGTCCGGTCCGCGACCCGAGCACGATGGGGCGCCAGCTCGGCGCGCACTGGTCCGGGCCGGGTCTCGGCACGATCGCGGTCCCCACCGTGGTCTTCCACGGCGACGGCGACCAGCTGCTCAGGGTCGCCGGGGCCCGCGACCTCGCGGCGGCGATTCCGGGCGCGCGCCTGGTCCTCTCCCCCGGTGTGGGGCACGACATCCCGGGGCCGCTGTTCGCGAGGTACGCGGCCGAGGTCTGGGAGAACGCCGCCCGGGCGGCCGGGCCGGAGCGTGTGGAGGCGGGGCCGGACCCGAGCGGGTGAGGCGCGGGTCGGCGGGGCCGGGGATGCGGGCGTGACGGTCGGTGCCGCGCCGTCGACCGCGCTTCCGGCGGCTGGCGACGGCGGGGCGGGGACGATGCCGCAGCGTCCAAGTCCGGGCCCTCAGCGCACCTCGGCGGGCTCGGGGAGGGCGGCGGGTTTGCGGGCCGCCGGGGTGATGAACGCCGAGGCGACGACGAGGACGAGGACGGCGATCAGCGCGGAGCGCAGCCCGTAGTGCTCGCCGAGGAAGCCCAGGGCGGGCGGGCCGACGAGGAAGGCGACGTAGCCGATCGTCGCCGCGAGCGAGACGCGCGCGGCGGTGTTCGGGCCCGAGTCGCCGGCCGCGGAGATGGCGACGGGGAACCCGAGCGAGGCGCCCAGGCCCCACAGGATCGCGGCCGCGGCGGCCACGATCTGGTTGCCGGCGAAGACGACCAGGGCCATGCCGGCCGCGCTGACGAGCGCGCACCCGCACAGGACCGCGACCCGGCCGAAGCGGTCGACGAGGCGGCCGCCGACGAACCGGCCCACCGTCATCGCGGCGGCGAAGACGGCGAAGGTCGCCGATCCGAGGGCGGCGTCCATGCCGTAGCCGTCGACCATGACCAGCGGGAGCCAGTCGTTGGCGGTGCCCTCGGCCATGGCGAGCGCGAGGATGATGCAGCCGATGAGGAGCAGCCGGGAGTCCTTCCAGACCCGGGCGCGCGGCGCGGCGGCGTCGAGTTCGGCCTCGGCCGCGGTGTGCATCCCGACCCCGGCGGGGACGGGGCGGATCGCCACGGCGAGCGAGGCGACCACGATCGCGGCCGCGATCCACAGATGCGCGGCGACGGGGAAGGCGACCGCGGTGAGCACCATGCCGACGGTCGCGCCGACGACGGTGCCGAGGCTGAAGAACCCGTGCATGAGCGGCATCGTCGAGCGCCCGAGCAGGCGCTCGACCTCGGCGCCCTCGATGTTGAAGGCGACCTCCGCGCCGCCCATGCCGCAGCCGAAGAGGCCCAGGCCGATCGCGACGGCGAGGCCGGACCCGGCGCCCGCGCCGGTGCCGATGACGGCCGCGCCGGCGGCCATGGCGAGGGTCCCGGCGATCATCATCGGCCTGGTCCCCCACCGGGAGACGAGCGGTCCGGCGGCGAGGATGCCGGTCATCGAGCCCACGGAGAGGCCGAAGAGGATGAGGCCCATCTGGGCGGTGGAGGCGCCGACGAGGTCGCGCACGTCGGGGGTGCGCGTGACCCACGAGGAGATGGTGATGCCGGGCAGGAAGAACAGCGCGGACAGGGCGTTCCTGCGGGCGGTGGGGGAAGCGGGCACGGGAGGGCCTTCTCAGGACGGCGGCACAAGTCTGTACAACCGTACACACTAAGCGGGGCGGCGCGGCCCGGGGCCGTCGGCCGGATATGGCAGATTGGTCACATGGGCGGAACACGGCGCGAGGTCCCCAACGACCCCGGACGCAAGGAGCGCATCCTCGACGCCGCGCTCGACATCGTCGCCGAGTCCGGCATCCACAAGACCACCCACCGGCGCATCGCCGCCCGCGCCGGGGTCCCGCTCGGGTCGCTCACCTACTACTTCGAGGGCCTCGACGACCTCCTCGTCCAGGCGTTCGCGCGCCTGGCCGACACCATGTCCGTCCACTACCGGCACACCCTGGAGCGGGCCGCGACCCGCGCGGAGGCCGAGGCCGCGGTGGTCGAGCTCGTCTGCGGCCCCGAGTACGGCACCTCGCGCGAGATGACGCTCATCTTCGAGCTGTACGGCTACGCGAACCACCACCCGGCGGTCATGGCGATCGCCCGCGCCTGGCTCCACCGCTCCCGCGAGAGCCTGAAGCTGCACTTCCCCGCGCACGTCTGCCTCGCGCTCGACGTGCTCATCGAGGGCTGGCCGATCCACCGGGTCATCGAGGGCGCCCCGCTGGACCGCGCGCTCGTGGCCGAGACGGTCCACGCGATCGTCACCGGCCTCGACCCGCGGGACTAGGGCGCGGCGGCCGCTCGCCGGCGACAGGGCCGAGCCGTGCGGGGCCGGTCCGCCCGAATCGGATGCGGACCGGCCCCGCGCGGCGGTCAGCGGGCCTCGGCGACGGCCTTGACGCCCGCGAGCCAGGTGTCCACGCCCAGTTGCAGGGCGGCGCTGGGGACGAGCGCGGCGACGACCGGCCCGGCCAGGGTCTCCTCGCAGGACAGCAGGGTCCCCGTCTCGGCGGGTTCGGTGCGGTACACGTGCGTGAAGCGCGCGCCGGCGCTGACGCTGACGTAGGCGAGGAGGCGGCCGGGTTCGACGGCGCCGAACGTGGAGGTGATCCGGTTCGGTCCGGCGCTCCAGGTGAAGACGCCGCCGGTCCGGGCGGGGCCGTCCGATTCGACGTCGTGGACGTCGCCGCGGACCTTCGGCCAGGCGTCGACGTCGGCGAGGACGGACCACACGGTCTCGGGCGCGGCGTCGACGCGGATCGCTCCGGCGGCCTGAGTGGGGGCGTGCTCGTCGACGCGGCCGGCGGCGACCTCGGCGAGGAGGGTTTCGAGGCCGGGCCCGGCGTAGAGGGCGCCGCCGAGGGGCGCGGCGCCGGCGGCGAGCCAGCCGTCCGGGTCCTCCAGGACGGCGATCCCGGCGGCGCCGGGCAGGTCGAGCCCGTCGGGGGCGGGCTCCTCGGCGAGGCCCGGTTGCGGGCCGGGGGTGAGCGCGAGGACGGACCAGACGTGCTCGTTCCAGCGCAGGAGTCTGATGGTCATGGGGGTTCCTTCCGTTGTCGTACGTCGTACCGTACAACATACGCTAGACGTACCGCGTACGGCAAGGCATTAGACTCGGCGCGTGAACTCGCAACGATGGCCCGACCCCGGCACGACCCTCCCGCTGCTGTGGCGCACGGCCGAGCGCCCGAGCCGCGGCAGCGGCCTGACGATCGGCGCGATCGTGGAGGCGGCGGTGGCGCTCGCCGACGCCGACGGGATCGGGGCGGTGACGATGCGCGGCGTCGCCGAGCGCCTCGGCGTCGGCACGATGTCGCTGTACACGCACGTTCCCGGCAAGCGGGAGCTCCATGCGCTCATGCTCGACCGGGTGTTCGCCGACGCGGCGGCGGTGGCGGGCGGCGACTGGCGCGAGCGGTGCGCGGTGATCGCGCGGCAGGACCGCGCGCGGTACCTGCGGCACCCGTGGCTGCTGGAGCTGCCGGCCGCGCGGCCCGCGTTCGGGCCGGGGGTCGCGGCGAAGTACGAGCGCGACCTGGCCGCCCTCGACGGGTCGGGCCTGCGCGCGGCGGAGATGAACGCGGCCGTGATGGCCCTGACGAGCTTCGTGTACGGCGCGGCCCGCTTCCAGAGCCAGGCCCGCGACGACGAGCGCGACGGCCGCACCGAGCGGCGGTTCTGGCAGGACCACGAGCCGTTCCTGCACCTCGTCCTCGACCCCGCGCGGTTCCCGACCGCCCACCGCGTCGCCGAGGAGGCCCGCCGCGACGGCGACGCCGACCACGACTCCTCCTTCGAGTTCGGCCTCGAACGCCTCCTCGCCGGCATCGGCGACCTCGTCGAGGGCCGGGCCTAGGCACGGGAGAGGGCGGGCGGACCGCGGTGCGGTCCGCCCGCCGTGGAGCGGCTCGGTCGGCTCGGGTCGGCGACCCGGGCGGCGGTCAGGCCCGGCGGCGGGCGCCGACCGCCAGGGCCAGGCCCGACAGCACGGCGATCGAGGCGGCGACCACGAACCAGGCCGTGGCGACCCCGGTCTTGGGGAGCTTCGGGCCGTCGCCGGCGATCCTGAGTTCGGCGGTGTTGTTGCGCAGGTCGCCGTCGAGCTCGCCGGGGTAGTCCTCGTCGCCGAGGGTGACGACCTGGACGTAGCCCTTGTCGCTGGACTTGTCGTCGGTGATCTCGACGGTGAGCTTCCACTTCAGGACGGTGCCCGGGTTCGTGCTGTAGAACAGGCAGGCGAAGTCGATCTCGTCCTCGTCGACCTCCGGGAGGGAGCCGTTGAGGAAGTCGCTCGCGCCCTCCTCGCAGTGCCAGCCGTCCTCGGGCGGGGTGACGGCGACGAAATCGGCGCCGTCGGGGAGCACGCCGACGACCGCGTACGACCCGGGTCCGTCCATGAAGGTCGGCGCCTGGGCGGGGCCGAGGTTCTCGACCGGGACGGTGAGCGTGACCTCGTCGCCCTTGCCGCCCTTGAAGGTCCCGCCCTCGACGGCGAGGTCGTAGGTCTGCTTCTCGTTGCGGATGTCGATCGCCCCGGAGGACGGGTCGAGGAACTCGGACTCGGGGTCGGCCACGGACTGGAGGCCGAGCACGTCGCCCGAGCCCTCCCAGGTGGGCTCGCCGAACCAGGACTCCAGCGACTCGGCGTCGATCGGGAAGACCGAGTAGGAGCAGCCGCAGACCTGGAGCGGGCCGGGCGCGGTCGCGGCGACCTCGTAGCGGATCCGGTCGGTGAAGGTGAAGACGGTGCCTTCCGCGTCGTCGAAGTCGGTGATCGCGCAGACGAGCGCGCCGTGGTCGTCCATGCAGTTGTCCCAGTCGTCCTGGGGTGCGACCAGGCCCTGCGGGAGGTAGTCGGCGCCGAAGGCGGAGACGACGACCGCGGCGGTGTCGGCCGGGAGCGGCTGATCCTGGAGGAACTCGGGCCGGACCTCGGCGAACTCGCCGGGGTCGACGCCCTCGTAGGAGACGTCGCTGTGCAGGTACGGGAACTCGGTGTCGGGGGCGACGACCTCCATCTCCTCGTCGACGACCAGGACGGTCTCGCCGTCGACGGCGATGGTGATCGTGTACGGGTGGACGCCGGTCGCGGCGCCGGGGTCGGCGGTGTACATGTAGCTGAAGTCGACGGTGCGGTCGGCGTCGGCCGCCTCGCACGAGAGCAGCCCGGTGGTGGCGTCGGGGCCGCAGCCGCCGTACTGCGGGTCGTTGTTCGCCCAGTAGACGACCCCGGTGTCGGGCGCGAGCGAGAAGTCGGCGGTGACGTCGTGCTCGCCTTCGGCGAAGTCGTCGCCGAACACGATGGTGAGCTCGCCGTACAGCTCCTCGCCGTTCGCGGTGATGAGGTGGGCGGCCGGGTGGACCACGTCGACCGGGACCGGCGCCTGGGCGGCGGCCGGGGGCGCGAACGCGCCGTCGCCGAGCGCGGCCGCGACGGCCGCGGCGGCGAGGACGCGGCCGCTGCGCGAGGGGGTGCGGGATCGCATGACTGTTCCTTCGAGTGGGTGGGGCCGCCGTGCCGGCCGCCCGCGGAGATGAGGGTTGTGATTACTAGACGCTGTCAGATCGTCACTTGATTCACGTTCCGCGGGTTTTTCTCGCCGGACGGCGGCGCGGACGCCCGCCGCGTCCTGCTGCGGGCGCCCGGCCGGGGCGGCTCAGAGGGCCAGGTCCAGTGCGAGCGTGGCGATCGCGAGGCCGAGGAACGTGAAGGTCCCGAAGGTCTCCTTGGGCCAGAAGTTCGCGAGCACGTGCGTGTGGACCGCGCACGTCCAGAACAGCACGAGGCCCGCGGCGGCCGCGGTCCCGACCAGGGGGAGCCCGGCGACGCCAGCGAGCAGGCCGAGGCCGCCGAGGACCTTGAGGACCCCGATGGGGAAGACGAGCATCGAGTGCGGCACGTGCGCCCCGTCCATCAGCGGCAGGATGACCTTGAGGCGGACGACGGCGCCGATCCCGGAGGCGAGGTTGGCGAGGCCGCCGGCGAGGGCGAGAGCGAGATAGAGGGTCGACATCGGAACTCCTTGCGTTGCAGTGGGTCTTCGAAGGCGGCGCGGTCGGTCCCGCGCGGCGGGGCGCCGGCTATCGCAGCCGTGTGAGCTTCTCGGGGTTGGTGACGGCGTAGACGCCGGTGACGGCCCCGTCCTCGGGCCGCAGGTCGAGCATGAGGACGCCGACGACGAGGCCGTCGCGGACCATGAGCGCCGACGGGGAGCCGTTGACCGGGCGGAACCCGATCTCGAGCCCTGCGGAGCGGCGGAAGGCGCGGCCGACGAGGAACGCGGCGATGCGGTCGGCCCCGCGCATGGGGCGGGGTCCCGCGGCGGGGGCGAGACCGCCGCCGTCGCAGGTGAGCGACACGTCGGGGGCCATGAGGCCGATGAGGGCGGCGAGGTCGCCGCCGGAGACGGCGGCCATGAACCGCTCGGTGACGCGCCGGTGGACGGCGGGGTCGACGCGGTACCTGGGGCGGCGGGCCCGCACGTGGGCGCGGGCGCGGTGCGCGGTCTGGCGGACGGCGTCGGGGGTGCGGCCGAGCATCTCGGCGATCTCGTTGTGGCCGTAGCCGAAGACGTCGGCGAGGACGAACACGGCGCGTTCGGCGGGCGTCAGGGACTCCAGGACGACCATGAGCGCCAGCGACACCGACTCGGCGCGCAGGGCCCGGTCGGCGCCGTCGGGCGCGGCGTCGCCGAAGGCGGTCCGGTCGAAGGCGGCGCGCTCGGGGCCGGTCGCGAGCGGTTCGGGGAGCCAGGGCCCGATGTAGGTCTCGCGGCGGCGGCGGATCGCGCCCTGCCGGGCGATGGCGGCGTTGATCGCGACGCGCACCAGGTAGGCGCGGGGGTGCTCGATCGGCGCGCCGCAGGAGCGGGCCTCCCACGACAGCCAGGTCTCCTGGAGCACGTCCTCGGTGTCGGCGACGGTGCCGAGCATCGAGTAGACGATGCCGAAGAGCAGCTCGCGGTGCTCGGTGAACACGGTCGTCGCGGTGTCGGCGTCGGTTGCCACGGCTGCCTCCTCGGTCGGCGGGCGGTCTCGCCGATCTGAGAGCGGTCCGGGGGCCCCGGATGTGACACCCGGAGCCCTCTTTATGACCGAGGACACACCTCCGGCCGGGCCGGGGTCACTCGGTCCCGACGTAGATGAGCGACTTCAGGACGTGCTTGCCGGGCTCGAGGACGCCCCGCAGGACCGGCAGGACCGTGGCGGGCCAGTACAGGTGCGTGCCGGGCATCGGCTCGATGACGTCGGCCTCGCGGCCGGTCCCGGAGTCGATGATCTCCGAGCGCAGGCCCTGGCTGGTGACGGCGGCCTTCGCGTCGCCGACCCGGGCGAGGTGCCCGGACCGGGGCACGCACCAGCCGCCTTCGCCGGTGTGGAGCGTCCGGCCGGTGTCGACCACGTGCACGCGGGCGTGCCAGCCGTCCACGGCCGCTTCGAGGGAGGTCGTGATCGACACGTCGTCCCAGGGCTGCCACTCGACGGTGAGGACGCCGTTCTCGTCGATGGCGCCCTCGTCGGAGTCCTCGCGGCCGCGCCAGTGCCGGCCGTCCTCGGAGAGGAGCAGGGCGCCGTCGGGGACGGCCGCCTCCAGGCCGGGGCCGGGCGTCGCGTGGGAGAACCCGGCGAGCGAGGAGTACGCGAACTTGGCGTACGCGGCCTGGCCGCCCCGGGCCCAGGGGTGCCAGGCCTGGCCGTTGAGGCGGGTGACGTGGCCGGCGCGGTCGCGCACGTGGACGGCCCGAGCGGCCTTGTGGGCCTCCACGACCGGACCGGGCACGGTCTCCTGCGCGGTCCAGAAGGGATGGTCGGCTCCGGCGAGGAGTCCGATGAAGACCTTCGAGGCCCACCAGGGCGACCCGGCGGTCAGGTACTGCTCGACGACCGCGTCGTTGGGGTAGGAGTAGCCGACCGTCAGGCGCCCTTCGGGATCGAGCATGGGCCGGCGCCACCACCAGTCGAGGTGGCGGCGCGCGTACCCGGCGGCCTCGCCCCACGGGACGGCCTCGACGTCGGCGGCGGCCAGCGCGCCCCACAGCGACGCCTGGGCGAACCGGTAGCCCAGGCTCCGTCCGTAGGGGACGGCGGCGCCGTCGGCGGCGAACCAGGAGCCGAAGCGGCGGGCGAACGCGGCGGCGTTGGCGACGTACCGGTCGTCCCCGGAGAGCTTGTAGTGCAGCAGCGCGTACGTGTGGAACGCGAAGGGGTTGTAGTAGTCGACGCGGCCGCCGAAGCCGTCCTCGAAGACCGTGTCGCCGAGGAGGAACTCCCCCATGCGCTCGAGGTGCGCGGCGGCGACGGCGGGGTCGTGCTTGACGCCGATCCGGGTGAGGCCGTGGCCGGCGAAGACCGGGAAGTAGTGCCAGTTCGTGTCGGCGACCTCGGTCGTGTACGCGGCCGAGAGCCAGGCGGCGACCTTGTCCTTCGCCTTGGGCTCCAAGGGGTCCCAGAGCTTCTCGGGGGCGACGGCGAGGCCCCAGCCGACGGAGGCGGCCTCGACGCAGCGCTGGCTGGGGCCGGACATGTCGCCGACGTACCAGTCGTCCTCGTCGTCGAGGGCCCGCGCGAGCGCGCCGGCGAGGGGCTCCCACACCGAGTCGGGCACGTGGTCCTTGGCGGCGGCGAGGCCCCAGAGGGGGCGGGTGAGCAGTTCGAACCAGTTCTCGCGGTGGGAGTGGTTGGACATGGTGACCGGCATGGCGCCCGGCCCGAGCGCGGCCAGCTCCACCGCCGGGCGGCCCACGGCCAGCGCGGCGGCGCCCCATCCTGCTCGGCTCTGGTCCAACGGTCCGAACGAACGCTGCGGAGAAGTCACGCTGGCAGACGCTATCAACGCCGGGGCGCTCCTGCAACCCCGCCGGGGTATCCCCCGTGGCTATTTCACGGTCCGAATCGTGTGATTCCAGGGTGGCTCAGCGTGACCGCGCGGACCAATATGAGTGGGCGTCGCGAACGGCGCGGCAGTCGGACGTGAAGGGGCTCGCATGGGCGATCGGTACGAGGCGTTCTGCATGGCGGACCCGTCGTTCTACGACGCGATGCACTCGGAGGCGACCGCCGGCGCGTCCTACCCGGTGGCCGACCGCGACCTGCCCGAGGGCTGGCGCTGCACCGCCAAGGACGACTGGCTGACCGTCCGCCGCGACGGGGCCGCCCTGCCGCTCCAGGGCTGGAAGATCCACGCCTCCGCGACCCTCGACGGCGCCGACCGCGTCCTGGAGGCGGTGTGGGACTACTGCGTGCCGCGCGGCATCCAGTTCAAGTTCCTCCGCTCCCCCGGGGCGTTCCGGGCTCGCGTCTCCAAGTACGCGCCCCGCGGCTTCTCCGGGAAGCTCGTCACGGTCTACCCCGGCGACGACGCCGAGTGCGAGCGCATCCTCACCGAGCTCGGCGCCGAGCTGGAGGGCGTGCCCGGGCCGTACATCCTCAGCGACCTCCGCTGGGGCCAGGGCCCGCTGCACGTCCGCTACGGCGCCTTCGCCAACCGGTTCACCACCGACGCCACCGGCGCGGTCGTCCCGGCCCTGGAGGACGGCGACGGCCTCCTGGTGGCCGACCGCCGCGACCCGGTCTTCCACGTCCCCGACTGGATCGAGCTTCCCGGATTCCTCGAACCGCACCTGAAGGCGCGCAACGCCGTCACGGTCACCGACATCCCCTACACGATCGAGAGGGTGCTGCACTTCTCCAACGGCGGCGGCATCTACCTCGCCCGGCACGAGGACGGGCGGCAGGTGGTCCTCAAGGAGGGCCGCCCGCACGCGGGCCTCGACGCGTGGGGCGAGGACGCGGTCCAGCGCGTCGAACGCGAGCACGAGGTCCTCTCCCTCCTCGCCGGCGTCCCGGGCGTCCCGGAGGTGTTCGAGCTGTTCTCGATCGGCGAGCACCGGTTCATGGCGATGGAGTACGTCGAGGGCGAGGTCCTCAGCAAGGCCGTCGTCACCCGCTACCCCCTCGTCGACCCCATGGCCGGACCCGAGGAGTACCGGTCCTTCACCGACTGGGCCCGGAACGTGTACGAGCGCCTCGCCGGCATCGTCGAGGCCGTCCACGCCCGCGGCATCGCCTACGGCGACCTGCACCTGTTCAACGTCATGGTCCGCCCCGACGGCGACCCGTGCCTCCTCGACTTCGAGGTCGCCGGCCCGATCGACTCCGAACGCCGCGCGGGCCTGGGCAACCAGGGGTTCGCCGCGCCGCGCTCCATGGCCGGCGCCGAGGCCGACCGGTACTCCCTCGCGTGCATGAAGCTCGCGCTGTTCCTGCCGATGACCAACCTCATCGGGCTGCACCGCCTCAAGGCCCGCCACTTCACCGAGATCGCGACCCGGCACTTCCCCGTCGACGCCGCGTGGTTCGACGACGCGCTGGAGCGCATCGCACCGGCCGCGTTCGCGTACGAGCCGCCCCGCGTCGACCCCGAGCCCGCCGCGTGGCCGGGCGTGCGCGACGCGATCGCGACGGCGATCACCGCCAGCGCCACCCCCGAGCGCAACGACCGGCTGTTCCCCGGCGACGTCGAGCAGTTCGAGTCGGGCGGCCTGGGCCTGTCGTACGGCGCGGCGGGCGTCCTGTACGCCCTGGACGCGGCGGGCGCGGGCCGGTTCGAGGAGTACGAGTCGTGGCTGCGCGACCGGGCGGTGAACCCGGCGTCGGGCTCGCGGCTGGGCCTGTACGACGGGCTCCTGGGCGCGGCGTTCACACTGGACCGCTTCGGTTACACGCAGGACGCCCTCGACATCGCCGCGATCGTCCTCCGTGAGGACTGGGAGACGCTCGGCGGCGACCTGTCCGGCGGCATCGCCGGCATCGGCCTCGGGCTCCTGCACCTCGGTGCGGCCCACGGCGAGTCGGAGTTGACCGACGCGGGGCTGCGCTGCGCGGCGATCGCCGCCGACCGGCTGGCCGCCGAGACCGGCACGGCCGCCGTCAGCGGCGGGCGCGAATTGTGGGCGGGCCTGATGCGCGGCGGCGCCGGCCGGGCGGTGCTGTTCATGCGCGCGGCCGAGGCCACCGGCGACGCCGGGTACCTCGACGCCGCCGCGGCGGCGCTGCGGGCGGACCTGCGCCGGACCGTGGTGCGCGACAACGGCTCCCGTGAGGTGGACGAGGGGTGGCGGACCATGCCGTACCTCGACGCGGGCTCGGTGGGCATCGGCCTGGTCCTCGGCGAGTACGCCGCGCACCGCGCCGACCCGGAGTTCGCGGAGGCGCTGGAGGGCATCGCGGTCACCGCGTCCTCCCCCTTCTACATCCTGCCGGGCCTGTCGACCGGCCGCGCCGGCATCCTGCTCTACCTGGCGTCGCGCGCCGTCGAACCGCTCGCGGACCCGCTGGTGCGCGCGCAGGTCGAGGCGCTGGCGTGGCACGCGCTGCCGTACGGCGGCGGCATGGCGTTCCCCGGCACGGGGCTGCTGCGCCTCTCCATGGACCTGGCGACCGGAGGCGCGGGCGTCCTGCTCGCCCTCGGCGCCCTGCACGGCGGGCCCGGGCTTCCTCTGATCCCCGGCGCGTCCGCCCCTCGAACGCCCGCACCTCCGGTGCGGGTCGAAAAGATCACCTCCCGGTGACCTACGAAAGGAATACGAACATGGCTCTCCTCGACCTCCAGGGCATGGACAACGACGCGGTCGCCACCAAGGGCGGCGGCTCCTCCGCGAGCGGGCACTCCTGCCCCTCGAACCTGTCCGCGACCCTCTGCGGCGGCACGAGCGGCCTCTCGATCCTGCTCTGCCACTAGTACACCGCTGCGGCCCCGGACAAGTCACCGATGTCCGGGGCCGCGGCCCGCGAACGGAGCCCCCATGACCGCCGTCCCCGCCGCCGAACGGCCGCTGACCTTCCGGGCCGCGGTGCGCCGGTCCCTCGCGTGGCTGCCGCTCATCGCCGCCGCCGCGGTCCTGGGCTCGCTCGGCGCGCTCGCGCTGCCGCTGGCCCTCGCGGCCGCGGTGGACGCCGTCGCCGCGGGCGGCGACGCGACCGGCCCGGTGGCCCTCGCCGCGGGTCTGATCGCCCTGGGCGTGGCATGCGACCTGGCGGAGTCGTCGGCGGAGACCGCCTGCGCCGCCGATGCGGCGGCGCGCCTGCGCACGGGCATGGTCCGCCGCGTTCTCGGTGCCCCGCACCGGATCTCGCGCTTCGACACCGGCGACCTCGTGGCCCGGATCTCCGCGGGCGCCGCCGACGCGGCCCATGCCGGACCGAGCGCCGTGGGCGCGGTCGCCGCGGCGCTGCCGCCGCTGGGCGCGCTGGCGATCCTGGTCTGGCTCGACTGGCGCCTGGCCGCGGCGTTCGCGGTCGGCCTGGTCCTGGTCGCGATGGTGCTGCGGCTCTTCGCGAAGCAGACGACCGCCGCGGCCCGGCAGTACCAGGCGGCGCAGAGCGAGATCGCCGCGCGCCTGACCGAGGCCCTCGACGGCGGCCGCACGATCGCCGCCGCGGGCACCGCCGGCGCCGAGACCCGGCGCGTCCTCTCCGGACTCCCCGCGCTCGCGCGGCACGGCCGCGCGATGTGGCGGGCCCTGTCGGCGGCAGGGGCGCGGGCGGCCGTCGCCGGCCCGCTGGCGACCGTGGGCGTCCTCGCGGTCGCGGGGTTCCTGGTGGCCGCGGGCCGCCTCTCCCCCGGCGAGCTCCTCGCCGCGGGCCAGTACGCGATGATGGGCGCCGGCCTCGGCTCCCTCACCGGCGTCGTCGCCGCCACCGCCCGCGCGAAGGCCGCGGTCGCGCGCATCGCCGAGGTCCACGACCTCAGTGCCATGTCATATGGCACCGACACGCTTCCTCCCGGGACCGGCCGCCTCGAGTTCACGGGGGTCACCGTCGACGGCGACGCGGGCCCGATCCTGCGCGACCTCACCTTCGCGGTCCCCGGCGGCGCGACGGCCGCGGTCGTGGGCGCCTCCGGCTCGGGGAAGTCGGTCCTGGCCGAGACCGCCGCCCGCCTCAGAGACCCCGACTCCGGCACCGTGACCCTCGACGGCCGGCCGCTGTCCGCCCTGTCCCGCACCGAACTCCGCCGCGCCCTGTCGCTCGCCACCGCCCGGCCCGCCCTCGCCGGCGCCACCCTCGCCGACGCCCTGGGCCCGGGCCGGCCCCGCACCCTCATCGTCGACGCCGCCACCGCGGTCGGCGCCCACGACTTCGCCACCCGGCTCCCCGCGGCATATGACACACCACTGCCCGACCTCCCCATGTCGGGCGGCGAAGCGCAGCGCATCGGCCTCGCCCGCGCCTGGCACGCCGAACGCCTCCTCGTCCTCGACGACGCGACCTCCAGCCTCGACCTCCTCAGCGCCGACCGCGTCGAGCAGGCCCTGGCGGCCTCCGACCGCACCCGCCTCGTGGTGACCTATGATGCGACACAGGCCGACCGCGCCGACCTCGTCGTCTGGCTCGAAGCCGGCGCGATCCGCGCGACCGGCCCCCACGGCGACCTCTGGGACGACCCCGACTACCGAGCGGTGTTCGCCCGGTGAGGCAGGAGTTCCGCTACGCCGCATCGGGTCTGAGCGCCCGCGCCGTCTGGGCCCTGCTGGCCTGGTCGGCCCTGGAGATCCTGCCGACCGCCGTGTTCGGCCTCATGCTCGCCCGCGCCGTCGACGAGGGCTTCCTCGCCGGCCGGCCCTGGACCGGCGCGGCCTGGCTGGGCGGCGTCCTCCTCGCCGCGGCGGTGGGCGCACTGGGGGCCGCGCGGGTGTACGCGGCGCTCGGGGCCGTGGTCGAACCGTTCCGGGACCGCCTGGTGCGGCAGGTGGTCCGCCGGTCGCTGGCCGGCGCGGCGGCCGGACGGCCCGAGCCGGGCGCGCTCTCGCTCCTGACCCGCCAAGTGGAGATCGCCCGCGACGCGTACGCCGGGATCGTGGTGTCGGTCCGCGGCTGCCTGGTCACCACGGTCGGCGTCACAGCGGGCCTCCTCGCGCTCGACGCCCGGCTGGCGGCCCTGGTCCTCCCGCCGTTCTTCTTGGGGCTCATGGCGTTCACGGCGACCCTCGGCTTCGCGGCGGGCCGCCAGCGCGCGGCGGCCGAAGCGGACGCGGACCTGACCGACGCCGCGGGCCGGGTGGCGGCGGCGGCCCGGGACCTGGCCGCCGCGGGCGGCGAGGCGTACGGGGAGGCGTTCGCGGCCGGGCCGATCGCGGCGCAGCGGAAGGCGGAGCGGGCGCTGGCCGGCGCCGCGGCGCTGCGCACGCTGTGCTTCGCGGTCGGCGGCTGGCTCCCGCTGCTGGTCCTGCTCGTCGCCGCGCCGAGGCTGCTGGACCAGGGCGTCACCGCCGGTGCGCTCACCGGCGCGCTCCTGTACATACTCACGGGCCTCCAGCCGGCCTTGAGCGCGCTCATCTCGGGTCTCGGCAGCAGCGGCCTGCGCCTGTACGTCGCCTTGACCAGGATCCGCCCGGACACGGGCCGGGACGAGGTCGCCGAGGCCGACCCCGAGCCCGGGCCCCTCAACCCGCTTCCTCTCCCCGACCCGCCCGCGCCGGTCCTCGCCGCGCACGGTCTCACCTTCGCCTACGGCCCGCGATCGACCCCGGCCGTCGAGGACCTGGAGTTCGCGGTCGGGCCCGGGGAGCATCTCGCGATCGTCGGTCCCAGCGGCGTCGGCAAGTCCACCCTCGCCGCGCTCCTGTGCGGCCTGCTCCGCCCCGACCGGGGCGGGGTCGCCTACAGCGGCGACGATGCGGCGCAGCTGTCGCCGCGCGAGCTCGCCCGCCGCCGGGTGCTGCTCCCCCAGGGCGGCTACGTCTTCACCGCGACCGTCCGCGAGAACCTCGCGTACCTGCACCCCGGCGCCACGGACGAGGCGATCGCGGCCTCCGCGGCGGCGGTCGGCGCGACCGGGCTCGTCGACCGGCTCGGCGGGCTCGACGCGCTTCTGGCGCCTCGCGACCTCTCCAGCGGCGAGCGCCAGATCCTCGCGCTCGCCCGCGCGCACCTCTCCCCCGCGCCGGTCGCGATCCTCGACGAGGCCACCTGCCACCTCGACCCGGCCGCCGAGGCGCGCGCCGAACGGGCCTTCGCCGAGCGCGGCACGCTCATCGTGATCGCCCACCGGCCCTCCTCGGCGCTGCGCGCCGAGCGGGTCCTGGTCCTCGACGGCGGCACCGCGGTCCTCGGCGACCGCGAGATGCTGCAGGGCGTCTCGCCGCTGTTCCGGGTCCTCATGGCCCACCAGAGCGGCGGCGCGACGCCGTAGCCGAGGCCGGCGCTTCGCTTCGGGAAGGCGTTCACGCTCCCGAAGCGAAGCGCCGCAGCGTCACCCGTCCGCGCTCACCATGGTTCGGACCGNGCGGGCGCTCGGGACCGGGCGGCCCCGGCTCAGATCCAGCCCGCGCCCTGGGCGATGCGGATCGCGTCGATGCGGCTGCGCGCCCCGGACTTGTGGATGGCGTTGGAGAGGTGGTTCTGCACGGTCCCGACGCGAAGGAACAGCTTCTCGGCGATCTCGCCGGTCCGCGCCCCGGTCGCGGCGAGGCCGAGGACCTCGCGTTCGCGCGGCGTCAGCGGGTTGGCGCGCGATCGCAGTGCGGCCAAGGCGATCTCGGCGTCGATCACCGGCTCGCCGCGGGTGAGGCGGTGGATGGCCTCGACGAAGCGGTCGAAGGGCTCCCCGGTCGTCATGACGCCCACGCGCGGCGCGAAGCGGGTCAGCTCGGGCCGGAACTCCAGCGGGCGGCGCGGGTCCAGGAGCAGCAGGACGTTCGAGTCCGGCAGCGCCGAGCACACCGAGGCGACCTGCTCTTCAGGCAGTAAACCGGCCTCGTGGACCAGGACGTGCGGTCGCAGTCGGCGCGCCGCCGCTATGACGTCCTCGTCCGGAGGGACGTCGTGGACGGCCGTGATGCCCTGCACGCCGTCGAGGCCGCGCGCGAGCGCGGTCCTCCAGAGGTCCTGGTCGTGCTTGAGGAGAACCCGGATCATCGGTACCCACCTGATCTGTGTCGGGCGGACGATGCCCCCACCGCGTCGTCCCCAAAAGTTCGGACTTCAGCTTAGGTAGGTACCCACCGGTCGCGAAAGGACACTAAAGGCTGACTTAGTGTCTGATCATTGACATTTCAGTATCGAACCATACAGATGTTTGTTACTCCTGGCACGCGGCCAGGTTGCCCTCGAGACGCGAGAGGAGCGCCGCGAGGCGCTCGCGGTCCTCGGCCTCGAATCCGGCGCAGGTGATCTCGTCGAGGCGCCGCCAGGAGTCCTCGATCCGGCCGAGGAGGTCGCGGCCCTTGGGGGTGATGGCGACGACGGAGACGCGGCGGTCGACGGGGTCGGGGCGGCGTTCGACCAGGCCCTGCCGTTCGAGCCGCTGGAGCATCTTGGTGACGGTGGAGGGGTCGATGCCGAGTTCGAGGACGAGGCGGGACTGGCGGGTGTCGCCGTGGTCGGCGAGGCGGCCGAGCATGACCTCCTGGCCGGGGTAGAGGCCGATCTCGCGCAGGAGGCGGCCCGCGGCGGCGCGGTGGGCGCGGGCGACGCGGAAGAGGGCGTGGCCGATCTCGCCGACGCGCTGCTCGTCGTCGCACACGTCGCCTCCGGGTGCGCTGGTGGCGGTGCGGCTGGGTTCCATGGGGCAAGCGTAGCAATAGTTGGTCGGCCAATGATATTGTTGGCTGACCAACCTTCAAAGGAGGCCAACATGCCCGCAGTGACCGTGCCCGACGTCCTCGCGCTGCCGCGTATCGACGCGCCCGCGCTGGAGTCGCGCCCGCGCGCCGTGGCCAAGGTCGTCGACTCCGTCCGCGCCCTCGAAGGCGGCGGCTTCCCGGTGCGGCGGCCGTTCCCCACGCCGAGCCTCATGGACGGCGGCGACCCGTTCCTCCTCCTCGACCACATGACCGCGGCCTACGAGCCGCACGAGGCCAAGGGCGCCCCGTGGCACCCGCACCGCGGCTTCGAGACCGTCACGTACCTGATGGACGGCACCTTCGTGCACACCGACTCCCACGGCGGGGGCGGCGTGATCCGCGGCGGCGACACCCAGTGGATGACCGCCGGCTCGGGGCTGCTGCACGACGAGCTGCCCTCGGAGAAGCTGGTCATGACCGGCGGCGTGTTCGACGGCGTGCAGCTGTGGGTGAACCTTCCCAAGCGCGCCAAGTGGAACCCGCCGAACTACCAGGACATCCGCGGCAACGGTCTGACGCTCGTCGCCTCCGACGACGGCGGCGCGCTGGTGCGCATCATCGCCGGGTCGGTCGCCGGGCACGACGGGCCCGGGCGCACCTACACGCCGATCACCCTCGTCCACGCCACGCTCTCCCCGGGTGCGGAGGTGCGGATCCCCTGGCAGCACTCGTACTCGGCGATGGCGTTCGCGCTCCACGGCGACGGGTACGCCGGGGACGAGAAGCGGCCGCTGAAGGAGTCGCAGCTGGCGCAGTTCGCGCCCGGCGGCGACTACATCACCGTCGGCGCCGGACCCGAGCAGCACTACTCGACCGGCGCGATGGAGGTCCTCCTCCTCGGCGGCGAGCCGATCAACGAGCCGGTCGCCCGGTACGGGCCGTTCGTGATGAACACCCGCTCCGAGATCGTCCAGGCGGTCGAGGACTTCCAGTCCGGCCGCATGGGCGAGATCCCGGCCGGCCGCCAGGGCCGCGAGTTCGCCCCCGACCCGGAGGACCCGTGGCTGCCGGAGGTCCCCGGCGGCTGCGAGCAGCTCTAGGAAGTATGTGACACATCGCGGGCCCGTCCGATTCGGACGGGCCCGCGATGTGTGACATGTGATGTATTACCGGCTCAAGCCGCCTGCGCCGAACCCGGATCCGCATCGCGGCCGGCCCCGGCGGCGCCGCGGCGCTCCGCTCCGCATTCGGCCCCGGGGGCGCCGCACGGTGCCGCACCGGGCTCCGGCGCCGACTCGGGACCCGCCGCGATCGCCGGCGCGGCCGCGGGCTCCAGGTCGCCCACCTGGCTGCGCTGCCAGCGCTTGGCGACCCACCCGAGGACGAAGCCGACCGCCAGGACCGTCAGGACCGACCCCAGGAGCGACTGGAGCCCCGGCCCCGCGATCCAGGCGATCAGCAGGCCGAGGCTGACGGTGTACACCGCCCACAGCACCCCGCCGAGGGCCGCCATGCGCCCGTAGGGGACACGACCGGCGCCAGCCGCGACCCACGCGAGCGTGGTGCGACCGGCGGGAAGGAAGCGCGCGATGACGGTGGTGCGGTACGGGTGCTTCTCGACGCTGCCCTGGAGCAGCTTCTCGAGTTTCAGCACCGCGCCCATCACCGTGCGCTCCGCGAACCGCGCTGCGAACCGGGGCGGGCGCCGCCGCAGCCCGGCCCGCACCGCGCGGAACACCTTGTAGCCCATGAACTCGCCGAACCACGACGAGCCCGCCGCGCCGACCAGGAGTACGGCGATCAGCCACGGGTTCCCCAGCACGAGCCCCGCCGCGGCGGTCACCAGCGTCGCGCTCGGGAGCATCGGGACGAAGAAGTCCGCGGTGATCATGCCGATCAGGATCAGCAGCGCCCAGAAGAAGACCATGGGGTCCCCCGTTCACCGAAACACCCGCGGGGACCCGGGCCGGGGGTCGGCCCGAGCCCCCTCAAGGGCGTTCGGCTACTTGGACGCTCCGACGAGCTCGCGCTCGTCCTCGGGGGCGTCGGTGGCGAGGTGCCGCTGGAGCCGCTCCCCCTCGACGTCGACGTTCGGCAGGATCCGGTCCAGCCACTTGGGGATCCACCAGGCGCCGCGGCCCACCAGGGCCATGACCGCCGGGATGATCGCCATGCGGACCACGAACGCGTCGAACACGACCGCCGCGGCCAGCGCGAAGCCCATCGAGGCGATGAGCGACTCGGCGCTGAAGATGAACGCCGCGAACACGCTGATCATGATCAGGGCCGCCGCCACCACCACGCGCGAGGAGTGGCCGTAGCCCTCCACGATCGCGGTCTTGGGGTCGGCGCCGTGCACGTACGCTTCGCGCACCCGCGTGACCAGGAAGATCTGGTAGTCCATGGCGAGGCCGAAGACGAGGCCGATCATGAGGATCGGCATCATCGACATGATCGGGCCGGGCTGGTCGACGTTGAACAGCTCCGCGCCCCAGCCCCACTGGAACACCGCGACGAGCGCGCCGAGGGCGGCGAACACGCTGAGCATGAACCCGAGCGTCGCCATGACCGGCACCAGGAGCGAGCGGAACACCAGCAGCAGGATCAGCGCGGCCAGGCCCACGACGATGAGCATGTACGGCAGCAGCGCGTCGTTGAGGTTGTCGGAGATGTCGATGTTCAGCGCGGTCGCGCCGGTGACGGCCCAGTCCGCGTCGGCGTCGTCGGCGAGGACGCCGCGGATGTCGTGGACGAGCTGGTTGGTGGCCTCGGCCGCGGGCGCGGTCTCGGGGATGACGGTGACCAGCAGCGTGTCGCCGGCCTCGTTCGGCACGGCCTGGCCGATCACGGCGATGCCGTCGACGTCGCCGAGCGCGGTGGTCACGTCGGCCGCGGCGGTGGCCGCGTCGACGCCGTCGTGGAGGTCGCCGACGAGCATGAGCTGCCCGTTGAAGCCCTCGCCGAAGCCGTCGCTGATGAGGTCGTACGCCTGGCGCTGCGTGGTCTCCTCGCCGGAGGAGCCGGCGTCGGGCAGGCCCAGTTCGAGGTCGGTCGCCGGGTAGGCGAGCGCGCCGAGGCCGACGATGCCGACGAGCGCCACCAGGATCGGGTGGCGGGTGACGAACCCGGCCCAGCGCTTGCCGCCGTTGGGCTTGGTGCCGTGGACGCCCGCGGCGATGCGGCGGCGCTGGCGTCCGGTGAAGATGCGCTTGCCGGCGAATCCGGCGAACGCGGGGAGGAGCGTCACGGCGATGACGACGGCGATGAGGACGGTGACGGCGGCGGCCACGGCCATCTCGGTGAGGAACGGGATGTTCACGACCGACAGGCCCAGGAGGGCGACGATGACGGTGAGGCCGGCGAAGAACACGGCCGAGCCGGCGGTGCCGACGGCGCGGCCCATGGCGTCGGCGCGGGCGGCGCGGTCCTCGACGCGGCCGTCCTTGGCGAGTTCGGAGCGGTACCGCGAGAGGATGAAGAGCGCGTAGTCGATGCCGACGGCGAGGCCGATCATCGAGGCGAGGGTGCCGGTGGACTCGCTGACGTTCATGAAGGACGTGGCGGCGAGGATGCCCGCGGTGGTGAGCATGACGCCGAGGACGGCGGTGATGATCGGCAGGCCGGCGGCGAGGAGCGCGCCGAAGGTGATGATGAGGACGACGAGGGCGACGCCGATGCCGATGAGCTCGGTGGCGCTGGTCTCGGGGATGGCCTGGAGGACGTCGCCGCCGACTTCGACGCGGATGCCCGAGTCCTCGGCGTCGGCCACGGCGTCTTCGAGGTAGTCGATGGTCTCCTCGTCGAGCTCCATGGAGGGCTCGGAGTACGCGACCTGCATGACGCCGATGGTCTGGTCCTCGGCGGAGAGCATGCCGATCGGCGTGCCGTCGGGGGCGGTCGCGAGCGGGCTGGTGACCGAGGCGATCTGCGGGGAGTCGGCCATGACGGCGGCGAGCGCGTCGACGGCCGCGGTGTTGGACTCGGCGGTGAGGGGCTCGCCGTTCTCGGACTGGATGACGATCTGGGCGGACCCGCCGTCGGCGTCCATCTCGGGGAAGCGTTCCTCGAGGAGGTCGAAGGCCTCCTGGGACTCGGTGCCGGGGAGGACGAACTCGGGGTTGGTCTCCTGTTGGAGGGTGGCGGCTGCGGCGCCGACTCCGGCGACGACGAGGACCCAGACGGCGAGGACGAGCCAGCGCAGTCGGTAGGACCCTCTGCCGAGACGGTAGAGGAAGGTGGCCACGGTGGGTGCTCCAATCGGATGATTGGCCGGCCCCGCCTGTGCGCTGTCGCCAGTGCGTGGGTGTGTGCGGCGGGACCGGTCGGGTGGTGTTCGCCGACGTCGTCGTCGGCGGTGGGTTTCCTGGTGTTGCCGTTTCTTCTGTTGTGGTCTTGGCTCGCGGGCGGTTTCAGTTCCCGGGCAAGGGGGGCGGCTGGGTGATGCCGCGTTCGAAGTAGGTGAAGGCCTCGGTGATGGTCTCCGCGAGGGTGCGGTCGCCGGGGTCGGTGAGCCAGTGCTCGGTCGAGGACTTCATGGTCACGAGGGCGGCGCCGAGGAGGAGGCGCGGGTAGAGGTCGTCCTTGCTGGTGCCGGTCGAGGCCGCGACGATGTCGATGGCCTCGGCGAACAGCTCCATGAACTGGCCGGACTGCTCCTTGATGAGGGAGGGGGAGCTGTGGATGAGCTGTTCGCGGCAGCGCATCTCGTCGATGTCGAACTTCTCGTCGAAGTGCATGTCGATGGTGGCGTCGCGGAACGCGTCCCAGATGGGCTGGGTGCGGGCGCGCTCGCGCAGGCCGGCGAGGAGCCGTCCGGTGGTCTCGTGGAAGTCGTAGAGGAGGGCGGCTTCCTTGGAGGGGAAGTAGTTGTGGAAGGTGCGGGTGGAGACGCCGGCTTCGGCGGCGATCTCGTCGGCGGTGACCGACTCGATGCCCTCCTTGGCGATCGCCAGGCGCAGCGCGGCGTCGCTGAGGGCCGCCTTGGTGGCGGCCTTCTTGCGTTCGCGGAGCCCGGTCGGTTCGGCCATGGGCCAACCCTAACCGCGGTGGTCGGTGTTTACAAGATTCTCATGTTGAAATTTTGCAGAGCGCGCAATTTCGAATGGTTCACGCGTCCGAGCTGGCGCTTCAGGACAGCGGTGCCACGCACGTCACACCGGGCACGGTCCACTCGGTGGCGGGCGGGCGCTCGCCGGTCGGGTCGACGCGGGTGACCTCGCCGCCGTGCTGGCAGGCGACGAGGAGGGTGCCGTCGGCGGTGAGGACCGCGTCGCGCGGCCAGGCGGCGCCGACCGGCACGGAGCGGACGAGCGCGCTGGTGGCGGGGTCGATCACGGCGAGCTGGTCGGGGCCGCGGACGGTGATGTAGGCGAGGCCGCGCTCGGGGTCGGGGACGACGGCGGCCGGGAGCGACCCGGGCGCCGCCTCGTCGAGGCCGATGTCGGGCATCGCGGCGTAGTCGACGGCGTCGCCGCTGGGCAGCGGCACGGCGGGCCCGAAGGAGAACGTGGCGGACCGGTCGTCGTAGGAGCCGACCGCGAACGCGTTCGCGAGCTCGCCGGCGATGACGGCGCGGTCGCCGACGAACGCGAGGTGCCGGGGGCCGAACCCGGGTTCGAGCTGGGTGGTGGCGGCGGGGGTGAGGGTGCCGTCCTCGCCGAGGTCGAGCGCGTGGATGCGGTCGGAGCCGAGGTCGACGACGAGCACGCGTGACATGTGGCATACCACTTGGTGGGCGTGGGGGCCGGACTGGCGGTCGGGGTCGGGGCCCGAGCCGGAGAGCCGGAAGACATCGGCGGCCTCGCCGAGCGTGCCGTCCTCGCCGATGGGGAGGACCGCGACCGAGGCGCCGGAGCCGTCCCCGGAGCCGTAGTTCGCGACCAGGAGCCAGCGCCCCGACGGGTCGACGGTGGCGTGGCAGGGGTTGTTGCCGCCGGTGGAGCGGCCCTGTCCGGCGCGGTCGAGCGCGAAGTCCTCGCCGAGGCTCCAGGCCGCGGCGAAGCCGGGCTCGGTCTCGGTGAGGGTGTAGACCGCTTCGGGCCCGACGGTGACCCACGAGGGGTTCACCACCGCAGCCGGCTCGCCGAGTCCGTCGGGTCCGGCCGCGACCAGGCCCGGGCCGCCTTCAGTGGTGTAGTCGCCAAGGAGGTACCGCATGGCCGGAATCTTAGCCGCTCGGCCGCGGGGCGGCGCGGGCTCGGGCGTCCGGGGCCCGTCGCGCGGGCGGGTCCGGTCCGCCGCTGCGGGTTCTAGACTGGGTGGCATGGGTCCTGAACGCGGAAATGACGAGCAGTGGCGTGAGAAGCTCACGCGCGACGAGTACCGGGTGCTGCGCGAGGGCGGCACCGAGGCGCCGTGGACCGGCGAGTACGTCGACGAGAAGCGCCGGGGCGTGTACCGGTGCCGGGCGTGCGGCTCGGAGCTGTTCGCCTCCGACACGAAGTTCGACTCGCGCTGCGGGTGGCCGTCGTTCTGGACGCCGATGGCGGGCGACCGGGTGCGGCTGCTGTCGGACGATACCCTCGGGATGCAGCGGACCGAGGTGCGCTGCGCGAACTGCGACTCGCACCTGGGGCACGTGTTCTACGGCGAGGGCTGGGACAACCCCGACGACGCGCGGTTCTGCATCAACTCGATCAGTCTGACGCTGGAGCCGGTCGAAGACCAGGCCGCCTAGCAGTTTCGTCTGGGCTGCAACGCGTCTCGGCGCGAACGGGTCTCGGCGCAGTCCCTTGTACATGCGACGCTCCGGCCTTGAGCTGGGGTGCTCTCCTCGGCGAGCCTGCCGGGTGTCCGGTGCACCGGACACCCGGCAGGCTCGCCGAGGGCGCGTTCGCGGCGCCCTACTAAGCTCACCTTCGTGCCCTGCTCCCGATGACGAAAGAGGCCGAGGGTGGAACCCGGGAACCTGATCGCTGGCCGCTACCGGCTAGAACAGCGCCTGGCGGCGGGCGGCATGGGCGAGGTGTGGCGCGGGACCGACACCCGGCTCAACCGCGTCGTCGCCGTCAAGCTGCTCCACTCCGGACTGTCGGGCAACGACCGGTTCCGGGCCCGGTTCCACCAGGAGGCGCAGGCGGTCGCCCAGCTCCAGTCGCCGGGAATCGTCGCGCTGTACGACTACGGCGAGGAGCACGCCCCCGAGGGCCTCGTCTCGTACCTGATCATGGAACTCGTGCGCGGCCAGGCGCTCGACAACGTGCTGCGCCAGCGCCGGCGCCTGTCGCCGACCGAGACGCTGAAGATCATGGCGTCCGCGGCCGAGGCGCTCGACGTGGCGCACCAGGCCCACATCATCCACCGCGACATCAAGCCGGGGAACCTCCTGGTCAACGACGACGGCAGCGTCAAGATCGTCGACTTCGGCATCGCCGCCGCCAAGGGCGGGGCGGGCCTGACCGAGACCGGCACCGTCATGGGGACCCTGGCGTACGCCTCCCCCGAGCAGCTCCAGGGCTCGCAGCTGACCGGTTCGACCGACGTGTACTCGCTGGGCATCGTCGGGTACGAGGCCCTCGCCGGGCGGCCGCCGTTCGCCGGGAACGAGCCGACCGCCGCGATCGCCGGGCACCTCACGGGCCAGCCCGCGCCGCTCCCGCCGGACGTGCCGGGGCCGGTCGCCAACATCATCATGCGGTGCCTCGCCAAGGACCCGCGCCAGCGCTTCGCGTCGGCCGCCGAGCTCGCCCGCGTGTGCCGCGCCGGCGGCACGGGCGGGGGCACCACGGTGGTCCTCGCCTCTCCCCCGCCGTCGCAGTCCCCGCAGTCGACCCGCGTCATGGGGGCCGCCGCCGGGGCCGCGATGGGCGCCGGCGTCGTCGCCGCGCACACCAGTCCCATGCGCCAGCAGCAGTTCCAGGACGACTACGGTCCGGGCGCGGGCACCGGCCAGTACCGCACCGGCTCCGCCTCGGAGCGGCCCCTGCCGCCGCCGCGCGAGGCTGAGCAGGCCAGGCGCAACCCGACCGGGCCGATCCTGGTGTCGATCGCGGGCGTCGCGGTCATCCTCATCGCCCTGTTCATGTGGGCGCCTTGGGAGGAGAAGGACGACGACCCGTCGGGCGCGTCCGAGGACCCCGCCACCAGCGAAGAGGCCGTCGCGGAGTCCTCCGCCGAGGAGGAGGAGAGCACCGACGACGGCGGTGACGACTCCGGCGGCGACGAGGAGGAGTCCTCCGAGGAGGAGACCACCGAGGAGGAGGAGCCGCTCATGGTGGACCTCCGCGACTACGTCGGCGACGACGTCAACGACGCCGTCGAGGACCTCGAGAACGAGGGCTTCAACGACGTCTCCACGAGCGTGGCCGCGCCCGAGAGCGAAGAGCACGACACGTGCGAGGTGCTGTACCAGTCCCCCGAGGCCGACGCCGAGGTCGGCTACGACACCCCGATCACGCTCGAGTACGTCGCCAACGACGACTCCTGCCCGGACGGGGACCAGTCGGGCGAGGCCTGACCTCGACGTCCCGCTCCCCTGCCGTGATGTCGAGCCGGGACCGCCGCGCAAGGCGGTCCCGGCTCAATGCCGGTCCGATGTCGCACCTGTAGGGCACTGTTGAGCCGGGGGCGCCTGCGAATGCCCGTTTTGCCGGGACCCTCCGTTCACGTTCGAGCGCACAGGGAGTCCCGGCCGCGGGGCGGCGGCGCTTCGGCTCGGCGAGAATGGTCGGCATGCCGCAACCGCCCGCGCTGCCCGACCTGCCGATCCGCGCGTCGCTCCCGGCGCTCCTCGACGCCGTGGCGCGCACCGGGACCGCCGTGCTCGCGGCGCCGCCCGGCACCGGGAAGACCACGCTCGCGCCGCTCGCCCTGGCCGGGCTCATCGACGCCGGGCCGGGATATGTGACACGTGATATGCCACAGCGGCGGGTCCTCGTGGCCGAGCCGCGGCGGCTCGCCACGCGGGCCGCCGCCTCGCGGATGGCCGCGATCCTCGGCGAGCGGCCCGGCGAGCGCGTCGGGTTCCAGATCCGGGGCGAGACGCGGCGGTCGGCCGCCACCCGGGTCGAGGTCGTCACCACCGGGGTCCTGCTCAACCGGCTCCTTGCCGACCCCGAGCTGCCCGGCGTGGACCTCGTCGTCCTCGACGAATGCCATGAGCGGCACCTGGAGACCGACACCGCCTGCGCCTTCCTCATCGAGTCCCGGCAGGTCCTGCGCCCCGACCTCGGGCTCGTCGCCGCCTCCGCCACCGCTGATGTGGCACTGTGGACGGATCTCCTCGCGGGCGGCGCCGGGCCGGCCCCTGCGATCGCCTCCGAGCCGATGCGCCACCCCGTCGCGATGCACTGGGCGCCGCCGCGCGAGCGCCTCAGCCCGCCCGAGGGGCTGCGGGTCGACCCCAGGTTCCTCGGTCACGTGTCACATGTCATCGGCCGGGCGCTCGACGCCGACGACGGCGACGTGCTGGCCTTCTTCCCCGGCGCCGCCGAGATCCGGCGGGTGGCCGAGCAACTCAGACACCTCGACGCCGATATATATCAATTGCACGGATCGGTGTCGCCGGCCGAGCAGGACCGCGCGATGCGCGCCGGGGAGCGGCGGCGCGTCGTCCTCGCGACCGACATCGCCGAGTCGAGCCTGACCGTCCCCGGGGTGCGGATCGTCGTCGACGCCGGGCTGGCGCGGCGCCCCGTCGTCGACCACGCCCGGGGCCTGCCGGGGCTGACGACCGCGCCCGCCTCCCGGGCCGCCGCCGACCAGCGCGCGGTCCGCGCCGGCCGCGAGGGCCCCGGCGCGGTGTGGCGCTGCT
>NZ_BAAAQF010000021.1:0-74657 GCF_039531525.1 Glycomyces endophyticus | reverse complement strand
GGCCGCGCCGGCGGCGCGCTGCTCCAGGGTCTCCAGACGCTGCATGAGCCCGGCCATGGACTCGTCGGAGCCGGGGAGGATCGCGCGCACGCAGGCGAGTTCGAGCAGGAGGCGCGGGGCGGTGGCGCCGCGCATCCCGGCGAGCCCGGCGGCGACGACCTCGGCCATGCGGGCGAGCGTGGAGGTGCCCATGCGGGTGGCCTGGCTGGTCATCTTGCCGAGCTGGTCGGCGGGGGCGTCGACGAGCCCGTTCGACCCGGCGTCGGGGACCTGGGTGAGGACGAGGAGGTCGCGGAGGCGCTCGAGGAGGTCGCCCGCGAAGCGGCGCGGGTCGTGGCCGCCCTCGACGACGCGCTCGACCACCTCCATGACCGCGGCCCCGTCGGCGGCCGCGAAGGCCTCGCACATCTCGTCGAGCAGGCCCGCGTCGGTGACGCCGAGCAGGCCCGCGGCGCGCTCGTAGGTGACGCCCTCGGGCCCGGCGCCGGCGATGAGCTGGTCGAGCACGGAGAGGGTGTCGCGCGCGGAGCCGCCCCCGGCGCGGACGACGAGCGGGAGCACGTCGTCGGCGACGACCGCGCCCTCCTCGTCGCACAGCCGGCGGCACAGCTCGCGCATGGCGGGCGGCGGGATGAGCCGGAAGGGGTAGTGGTGCGTGCGCGAGCGGATGGTCGGGAGGACCTTGTCCGGCTCGGTGGTCGCGAAGATGAAGAGGACGTACTCCGGGGGCTCCTCGACGAGCTTGAGCAGCGCGTTGAAGCCCGCGGCGGTGACCATGTGCGCTTCGTCGATGATGTAGATCTTGAAGCGGGAGTCGACGGGCGCGAAGACGGCGCGTTCGCGCAGCTCGCGGGCGTCGTCGACACCGCCGTGGCTGGCTGCGTCGATCTCGATGACGTCGACCGAGCCGTGGCCGCCGGCGGACAGCGCCTGGCAGGAGCGGCACTCGCCGCACGGTTCGGCGGTGGGGCCCTGCGCGCAGTTGAGCGACCGGGCGAGGATCCGCGCCGAGGAGGTCTTGCCGCAGCCGCGCGGGCCGGAGAAGAGGTACGCGTGGTTGAGGCGGCCGGCGCGGATGGCGTTGATGAGGGGTTCGGTGACGTGCTCCTGGCCGACCACTTCCGCGAACGTCTGCGGCCGGTACTTGCGGTAGAGCGCGAGTGCCACGTCGTCCTCCTGCTGGTTGCCCCGCGGTCGCACGCGGTCCGTACGGCGCTGTCGCGAGGCGCCTCAAGCCAGGGTACGGCCTGGGTCCGACGTCCGGAGGGTCGACCGCTGCGGTTGGTGCGGCCGGCACAGGCGGGGGGTGGCCCCGGACACATGAAAGCGGTATCCTATGCAAACCTCAATAGATTTAAACGTTTCAATATTAAGGAGTCCCCCCTTGCGTACTCCCGCTCCCTCCCGCCGCGCGCGGCTCGCCCGGTGGCTCGCCGCCGCCGCGGTCGCCGTCTGCGCGGCGGCCGGGCTCACCGCCCTCGGCCCGGCACCGGCCGCCGCAGTGGAGACCGGCACCTGGTACCGGATCGTCAACGACTTCTCCGGCCTCGCCGTCAGCGTCCAGGACGGCTCCACCACCACCGGCGCCGCGGTCGTCCTCGCCGCGCAGTCGTCGGCCACCGCCCAGCAGTTCCGCTTCGTGGACTCCGGCGGCGGCTACTACCGGATCCAGGCCCGGCACTCGAATCAGGTACTCGACGTCTACGCCAAGTCCACCGCGAACGGCGCGAACGTCGTGCAGTGGACCGACGGCAACGGCACCAACCAGCAGTGGCAGGTGAACACCCAGGCCGACGGCTCCGTCGAACTCGTGAACCGCAACTCCGGCAAGGCCCTCGACAACTGGGAGTGGGCCACCGCCGCGGGATCGCGCGTCTCCCAGTACGACCGCAACGACCTCGAGTCGCAGCACTGGAAGCTCGTCCCCGTCGCCGCCGCCGGCAACGGCGCGGTCAACGACCCGAACCTCCAGTACTACGGCCGCTGGAACACCGCCGACGCGTCGTTCTACACGATGGGCTGGGCCGGCGGGTACGTCGAGGCGGCCTTCACCGGGTCCTCGATCGGCGTGAAGCTCCGCAACACCATCGACCTGTACTACTCGGTCGACGGCGGCGCCGAGACCTGGCTGCGGGCCGTCTCCGGCAACGTCACGATCAGGACCGGGCTCGCCTCGGGAACCCACACGATCCGGATCGGCTTCCGGGAGAGGGCCGGGTCCTACACCGGCGACCCGGCGTTCGGCGGGCTCATCCTCGCCTCCGGCGGGGCGACCTCGGCGATCGCCAGGCCGGCGAACTTCGTGGAGTTCATCGGCGACTCGATCACCGTCGGCCAGCCCAACGGGAACCGGCCCTTCACCGCGTACCCGTACCTGGTGGGCGAGGCCCTGAACGCGGGCCACACGCAGGTCGCGCAGGGCGGCGCGTGCCTCGTCAGCACCGCGGACGGGTGCTGGGGGATGATGGACTGGTTCCGCCGCACCTCCATGGCGTCCACTTCGGACGACTGGAGCTTCTCGCGGTACCAGGCCACGGCCGTGGTGATCAACCTGGGCACCAACGACGTCGGGCACGGCGTCTCCACGACGACGTTCCAGGCCGACTACATCACCATGCTCGAACGGGTCCGCCAGGCGTACCCGAACGCGCACGTCTTCGCGATCGAGACGTTCCGGGGCCGCTACAGCCCCGAGACGCTCAACGCGGTCAACGCCCGCACCGCCGCGGGCGACGCGAAGGTGCACTTCGTCGACACCACCGGATGGCTGAACGAGGCCTCCGACCTCGTCGACTCCGTGCACCCCAGCGACAGCGGCCACGCCAAGATCGCCAGGTACCTGACCCCGATCATCGACCAGTACGTCTAGACGCGGGCATGCCCGCTCCCGCACCGGGAGCGGGCATGCCGCACCGAATCGGTCAGACCTCGTCCTGGAGCTTCGAGATCTCCTTCTCCAGCCCCATGCGGGTGAGCCGCAGCTGCTCCTCGGCGACCTCGACGGCCTCCAGGTAGCTGCGGGTCCGCACGAGCTGGCGGATGCGCTCCTCCGCCTCGCGGTCGTCCCGGCCGTGGTTGTCGCGGCGGAACTCCGCGACGGCCCGGTCGGCCTCGACCCGCGCCCGCTCCTGCGTCTGCCGCATGAGCTCGGAGGCCTGGGCCCGCGCCTGGGCGATGATCTGCCGCGAGTAGTGCTGCGCCTGGTTGACGTACCCCTCGGCCTGCTGCTGCGCCCGGGAGATGAGGTTGACGGCGGTCGACGTCGGGGTCGACGGGACGGCCGCCTGAAGCCGCTGGCTGCTCTGCTGCGACTGCCAGGACCGCAGCGCGTCCTTGAGCTTCTCCGCGTCCGCCCGCAGCGCCGCCTCGCGCTGGTCGCGGCTGGCCAGCTCGTCGGCGATGCGGGTCAGGAAGCGGTGCACCTCGTCCGGCTGGTATCCCCGCCGGGTCAGACTCGTCATGGAGAACCTGGCGTTGTTCACCTGTCCCACGGTGACTCTGCCGCCGGACGGCCGGTATGTGTACATAGTGGATCGTCCTCGCTCACTCGCCGAAGGGCTCGAAGTGGATGGCCTCCGCCCGGACGCCGGAGGCGACGAGGTGCTTCCCGCTCGCCTCCACCATCCCGGGCGGCCCGCACAGGTAGACGGCCGCGCCGACGCAGCGCCGGTCCGCCACGGCCAGCTCTGCCGGGGAGCCGATGCGGACCCCCGCGCCGAAGAGGTCCTCGTCCGCGCAGGGCGTGAACTCGAGCCACTCGTACGCGGCGGCGAGCGCGCGCATCTCGTCCAGGCAGTAGTGCCCGGCGGGGGTGCGCGCGCCCCAGTAGAGGCTGGTCGGCCTGGGCGCGGCGGCCAGCTGCTCGATGAGGGCCTTCATCGGGGCGACGCCGGTGCCGCCCGCGATCATGGCGATCGGCCCGTGCCCCTGCTGGAGCGTGAGCCCCGAGCCGGTGGCCGGGCCGAGCCGGAGGGCGTCGCCGGGCCGCAGGAGCGACACCAGCGCGGTGGAGACCTCGCCGCCGTCGACGGCGCGGACGTGGAGTTCGAGGGTGCCGTCGGCCCGGGGCGCGTTGGCGGGCGTGTACTGCCGCCAGACGCGGGGCCGCAGGTCGGTGCACATCGAGAACGACTGCCCGGGAAGGTAGTCGAAGCGGCGGCCGGGGGCGACGGTGATGACCGCGGTCTCGAGGTCGCGGCGGTCGTGGGCGACGACCTCGGCGTCCCACCAGGCCGGCGTGTAGTGGGCGGCCTCGTCGGCGGCGTCGGCCATCGTCGCGGCGACCAGGCCGTAGGCGGCGGTCCAGTCGGCGGCGATGGCGGGCGTCCAGTGCGGGCCGCTGAAGTGCTCCAGGGTGGCGACGAGCGCCTCGCCGACCGCGGGGTAGTGGCCGCGCAGCGCCCCGAACTTGCGGTGGTCGCGGCCGAGGTCCTGGAGCGCCGGGACGACGTGCTCGATGGTGTCCACATTGGAAACCACGGCGCCGAGCGCGGTGACGAGCTTGTCGCGCTGCGCCGCCATGTTCATCGGGAACATGTCGCGCGTCTCGGGGTGGGTCAGGAACAGGACCGAGTAGAAGTACAGCGGGACCTGGTCGCCGTGCGCGGCGACCAGGCTCCAGTTCTTCTTCAACCGTTCGGCGTCGACCATGCGACTAGGAGTCCGCCTCGATGATGTCCGGGGCGACGGTGCCGAGGACCTTGCCGACGGAATCGACGATGTCCTGCGGGACGTCGAGCTCCACGAGGACCGCGACCAGGTGCGCGCCCACGGCCTCGTACTGGGCGGCGGTGATGCCCATGCCCCGGTGCGCCTCCGCGAGCTCGCGGCCCTCGTAGGTCTTGGGGCCGTCGAGGACCTGCGAGATGAGGGCGACCTGGTGCCGCTTGAGGACCGGCAGGTCGGTGTCGGCGAAGAACCCGGAGAGGTCCGGGTCGGCGAGGAGCCGGCGGTAGAACCGCTCCACGGCCTCGGTGACGGCGGGGGCGCCGCCGATCCGTTCGTACGGCGTGACGGGCAGGTCGGTCATGGTGATTCATCCTTCGGGGTGATATGGCAGTTCGCGACCAGAGCCTACCTCCGCCACCTCAAAGGGTCCATAGTGTTTGTCATGTTTTCATTGTTTACATGGTGCGCAAACGGATCGTAATAGGGCCGTCACGAATTGCGCGTGAAAGCGCCCGCCTCCCCGATCGGGGAGGCGGGCGATGAGACTCGACACGCGCAGCGGCCCATGCCTACTGCACGCTCAGCGCCTCCGTCGGCGACAGCCGCGAGGCCCGCACCGCCGGGTACAGGCCCGCGATCGCGCCGATCACCAGGGTCGCGGCGACGCCCCCGGCGCTCGCCCAGTAGGGCACCACCGTCGGCCACTCCCGCACCGCCGCGAACACCGCGGTCACCGCCGTCCCCAGCAGCACCCCGCCGACGCCGCCGAGCGCGCTCAGCAGCAGCGACTCCGCCAGGAACTGGACCCGGATCTGCCCCTTCGTGGCCCCGAGCGACCGGCGCAGACCGATCTCGCTGCGCCGCTCTAGGACCGAGATCACCATCGTGTTGGCCACCCCGACCCCGCCGACGAGCAGCGCCACACCGCCCAGGCCCAGCAGCATCCCCGTGAACGCCGTGTCCACGGCGTTCTTGGCCGCCAGCGCGTCCGAGGGCCGCGAGACCGAGACCTCATCGGGCGCTTCGGGGTTCGCGGTCGTCGCGAGCACGCCCGCGACGTCCTCGACGTACTGCTCCTCGGCGCGGGCGTACACCGTGGTGGGGTGCCCGTCGAACCCGAGGTACGTCGCCGCCGCCTCCCATCCGACCAGGACCGACAGGTCGAGTTCCGATGCGAGCGCGACGGGTTCGAGGATGCCGACCACCGTGAACCACTGGCCGCCGACGTACACCTCGACGCCGTCGCCGACCCCGGTGATGCCGAGCTGCTCGGCCGCGGCGGCGCCGAGGACGGCGGCCGGGTACCTGGCGGTGGCGGCGTTCAGCCACGCGCCGTGCGCCAGCTCGGCGCCCACGGTGCCGAACAGGTCGAGCTCGGCGGCGCGGACGGTCATGCCCCCGCTGCGCCCCTCGGGGATGTGGTCGGACCGGTAGACGTTCGTGTTCGCGACGTTCCCGGTCGCGGCCACGGCGTAGACCGGTTCGATGCGGGCGACCATGGCGGTGGCCTCGAGCGGGAGCACTCCCTCCTCGCCCGAGAGCATCGACGTCCCCGGCTCGACGGTGAGCAGGTTCGTGCCCAGCGCCGCGAGCTGGCGGTCGAGTTCGGCGCGGCTGGAGGAGGAGATCCCGACGACCGCGATCATGGCGGCGATGCCGATCGCGATGCCCAGGGCCGAGAGCCAGGCCCGCAGGGGCCGGGTCCGCAGTCCGGTGGCGCCGACGCGGAGGACGTCGCCGGTGTGCATCCGGGCGGGCCGCAGCGGCTTCGGGGACGGCGCGGCGGCGGGCGCGGGCGGCGGCGGGCCGGTCGGCGGGCCGGTCGGCGGTCCGCCGGTCCCGGTGGTGTCGACGGCCATTCAGACCACCGCCCCGTCGCGCATCGCGACCTGCCGGGGCAGGGACCGGGCGATGTCCTGGTCGTGGGTGATGACCACGACGGTGGTGCCGGCGTCGTGGAGCTCGTGGAGGAGCGCCATGACGCCGGCGCCGGAGACCGAGTCGAGGTTCCCGGTCGGCTCGTCGGCGAGGAGGACCGCCGGTCCGCCGACGATGGCCCTGGCGACGGCGACACGCTGTCGCTCGCCGCCGGACAGCTCGTTGGGGAGGTGGTCGAGGCGGTGGGCGAGCCCGACCCGGTCGAGGGCCTCGGCGGCGCGGGCGCGCCGGTCGGGGCCGCGCCGGCCGGAGTAGAGGAGCCCGTCGGCGACGTTGTCGAGGACCTGCTGCCCCACGGCGAGGTGGAACTGCTGGAACACGAACCCGATCCTGGTGGCGCGCAGGGCCGAGAGCTCCTTGTCGCGCAGGCTCGCCACGTCGTACCCGTCGATGCGGACCGCGCCCTCGCTGGGCCGGTCGAGGGTGCCGATGAGGTGGAGCATCGTCGACTTGCCGGAGCCGGAGGGGCCGACGATCGCGCACATCTCGCCGGCCTCGATGCGCAGCGAGACGCCGCGCAGGGCCCGGACCCCGCCGGGGTAGGTCTTCGAGACGCCGTCGAGTTCGACGACCGGTCGGGGCCCGGTCGCCGCCTCGGGCCGCGCGGCCTCGGCGACGATGCTCATGAGGGCACCACCACGGCCTGGCCGGCTGCGAGGCCCTCGCCGCTGATCGCGACGAGGCCGTCGGCGAAGAGGCCGGTCTCGACGGCGACGACCTCGGTGTCGCCGCCGTCGACGAGTTCGACGCCGTAGCCGCCTTCGGCGAGGCCGAGGAGGGCCTCGACGGGGACGGTGAGGACGTCGGCGGCGCTGTCGCCGGCGAAGCCGACGTCGACGGCGGCCTGGTCGAGCGCGTCGAAGACGGCGGCGTCGTCGGCGGCGACGGTGACCTCAAGGTAGGTGACGTCCTCGGTCTCGCCGCCCTGGCCGGTCTCCTGGGTCACGGCGGTCTCGGATCCGGTGACGGTCCCGGTCGCCTCGGTGCCGTCGGGGAGGGTGATGGCGACGGACCCGCCGACGACGACGAGCTCCTGGTCGTCGAGCTCGACCTCGACGGTGACGACCTTGTCGAGGCCGGTGTAGGCGAACGCGGTCCCCTGGGCGCCGGCGCCGAGCTGCGGGTCGACGGTGTCGACGCGGATCGCGCCGGGGGCGAAGACGACGCGGCCGAGGTCGACCCGGCCGGTCTCCTCCATGCCGAGGTCGTCCTGCCACTGCTCGACGGCGTCGGCGGTGGCGTCGGTGTACTCGTCGTCGACGGTGAACCCGTCGTAGCCGAGCTCGGCGAGGTTCTGCTCGAGCTGCTCCACGTCGTCGCCCTCCGCGCCGGTCGCGAGCGACCGGTAGGCGGGGAGGGACCCGTAGAGGAGCACGACGGGCGTGTCGTCGACGGCGTAGAGGACGCCCCCGCGCTCGACGACGTCGCCGGCCGCGGGGAGCCCGGTGAAGGTCCCGTTGAGCAGGCAGGCCATGTCGAGGGTGTCGCCGTAGCCGAGGTCGCCGTCGACGGTGACGGTCTCGGTGAGGGTCTGGACGGTGATCTCGGCGGTGCTCGGGGTCTCCTCGGTGGCCTCGGCCTCCGGCTGGGCGAAGAACGAGCGGAGGTCGACGCCGAGCGCGGCCGCGACGGCGCCCGCGGCGGCCAGCGCGATCGCGGCGCCGGCGACGGCCTTCCCGGTGCGGCCCCTGCCGCGTCGTCGGCCCGCCATCACTCGTCCTCGCTGTCGTTCTCGGGGCCGCCGGGGCCATCGGGGCGCAGGTCGGCACAGGCGGCCTCGGCGTCCTGGAACTCCTGGCTCTGCGGGTCGAAGCCCATGTCGCCGTTCATGATGATGCCGCCGTTGGGCTCGGGGTCCGGGTAGTTCTCGATGCCGTTCTCGCGCATGCAGTCGGAGTACTCGAGGAGCTTGGCGTAGACCTCGGGGTCGATGGTCTCGTCGTCGCCGGGGCCGGGGCGCAGGTCCTCGCAGGCCTTCTCGGCGTCCTTGAACTCCTGCGATTCGGGGTCCATGCCTTCGGGGAGGCCGAGGCTGATGCCGCCGCCGTCGTTCTGCTCCGGGTCGGGGAACTCGGCGATGCCGTTGTCGCGCATGCATTCGGAGTACGCGAGGGCGCCTTCGAAGCCGTCGAGCCCTTCGTCCTGGCCTTCGGCGGAGGCGGACTCGGTGGCGTCGCCGTCGGCGGAGGCGACCCCGCCGTCGTCGGCGTCGTCGCCGCAGGCCGCGGCGGAGAGGGCGGTGAGGCCCAGGAGGAGTGCGATGAGGTATCGCCGCATGATGTGGTGCCTTTCTCGTGACGATTGGCGCGGCCGGGGAGGCGGAGACGTCCCCGGCCGCGCAGTCAGTACAGCGGCCGGGCCGTTGCGCGGCCGTAATCCGGAACGGCAATGCCGCGGCAACACGGGGCGGGCGAAGATGGGAGGCATGAGGATCCTGGTGGTCGAGGACGAGCCGCTGCTCGCCGACGCGGTCGCGGAGTGGCTGCGCGGCGAGTCGCACGCCGTCGACGTGGCGCTCGACGGCGGCGCGGCGCTGGAGCGGTTCGCCGTGAACGACTACGACGTGGTGGTCCTGGACCGGGACCTGCCGGTGGTGCACGGCGACCAGGTGTGCCGCGAGATCGCGGCGGCGGGCGGCGAGACCCGCGTGCTGATGCTCACGGCCGCTTCAGAGGTCGACGACCGCGTGACCGGCCTGTCGCTGGGCGCGGACGACTACCTGCCGAAGCCGTTCGCGTTCCGCGAGCTCGCGGCCCGCGTCTCGGCGCTGGGCCGCCGGGCCCGCCGGGCGGCGCCGCCGGTCCTGTCGCGGGCGGGGATCACCCTCGACGTGCACCTGCACCAGGTGTTCCGCGACGGCCGGTACGTGCCGCTGTCGCGCAAGGAGTTCGCGGTCCTGGCGGAACTGCTCCGCGCCGAGGGCGCCCCGGTGTCCGCCGAGCAGCTGTTGGAGAAGGCGTGGGACGAGCACACCGACCCGTTCACGCAGGCGGTGCGGATGACGATCCTGAAGCTGCGCCGCAAGCTCGGGGACCCGCAGGTGGTCCTCACCGAACCTGGAGTGGGGTACCGGATCCGATGACGCTGACACTGCGCAACCGGCTCACGCTGGTGTACGGGGGCCTGTTCCTCATCGGCGGCGTGCTGCTGCTCCTGCTGACGTACAGCCTGGTGGCGAACACGACCCCGGGCAGCGCGGGCATGATCATGTCCCGCCAGGAGGCGCCGGCGCCGACCGGGCCCGCCGCCGACGCGGTCTCCGAGGAGCAGAAGTTCCAGCTGCTGCTCACCGAGAACGTGTGGGACGACGCCCTCGACGCCATCAGCACCCAGGGCACGCTCGCGCTGGTCCTCGTCGCGCTGGGCACGATCGCCCTCGGCTGGCTGATCGCGGGGCGGATGCTCCGGCCCCTCGCCCGGATCACCGACACGGCGGCCCGCATCGCCGAGGCCCCCGCCGCCGGCCAGGGCCTGCACGAGCGCATCAAGGTCCAGGGCCCGCAGGACGAGCTCCGCGAACTGGCGGAGACGTTCAACCGGATGCTCGAGCGCCTCGACCAGTCCTTCGACGGCCAGCGCTCGTTCATCTCCAACGCCTCCCACGAGCTGCGGACGCCCCTGACGGTGACCCGCGCGCTCCTGGAGGTCGCCGTCAACCGCCGGAACGCCTCCCCCGACGTGCGGCAGCTCGGCGAGACCCTCCTGGAGGTGAACGCCCGCCACGAACGCCTCATCGACGGCCTCCTGCTCCTCATGCGCTCCGACCGCGAGCTGGGCGAGCGCGCCTGGGTCGACCTCGCCGACATCGCCGAGCACGTGGCCGCTCAGACGCCGGCGCCGAACGTGTCGCTGACGGCCTCCTGCGAGGAGGCCCCGACGCGCGGCGAACCGGTCCTCCTCGAGCGCCTGGTCCAGAACCTCGTCGAGAACGCGATCCGCTACAACGTCCCCGAGGACGGCTGGGTGAAGGTCGCCACCCGCACCGAGGACGGCCGCTCCGTCGTCGAGGTCGCCAACTCCGGCCCCGTCGTCCCCCCGTTCGAGGTCCCCGGCCTCTTCGAGCCCTTCCGCCGCCTCGGCACCGAACGCCTCGCCACCGCCTCCAAGGGCGCCGGCCTCGGCCTCTCCATCGTCCGCGCCGTGGCCGAAGCCCACGGCGGCGAAGCCACGGCCAAAGCCCGCCCGGAGGGAGGCCTGGTGGTGACGGTCGCGTTCCCGCCGGCCCCGTGACCTCAAGAAACGCGAAAGACCCCGGCTTGCATCGGGGTCTTCGTCGTTATGGAGCCGCCTGACGGAATCGAACCGTCGACCTTGTTATTACGAGTAACACGCTCTACCGACTGAGCTAAGGCGGCATTGGGTCTCCCACGCACCCGACAGAGCCCGCTTATCCTTGCTGCCTTCCGGCCCTGGGGAGGTTCACGCGATATCGCCGCATGGGAGACGGACAGAAGTTTACTACAGCCGAGTCGGGCCGCCGAGCGGGGCGAGCCCGCGCGGTCGCGCCCGTCACGGTGCCGGTGCAACGCAGGTCACCTCGCACAACCCGGTTGGAGCGCGTTCGGGGCGTCGGGTAGGGTTCTCGACGGAGGATTCGCATAGTGGCCTAGTGCGCACGCTTGGAAAGCGTGTTGAGTGAAAGCTCTCAGGGGTTCGAATCCCCTATCCTCCGCCACTCGAACCGGGGCAGTGCTGCTCCGGTTTTTTCTTGCCCTCGGCACGGGACGCGGAACGGGGCGGGACCGTGCGGTCCCGCCCCGTTTCAGTGCGTGTCGGCGCTTACGCGCCGCCCTCGCCGGCCATGCCGCCGCGCGGGCCCGCTCCGGGGCTCTTGGGGGGCATGGTGCCGGTTCCGGCGCCCGGGCTCTTCGGGGCGCGCTCGCCGGCCAGTTCGGCCGGGGGCGTGTCCGGAATGCGCGCGGGCTTGTCCGCGGCCCTGAACGTCAGGTTGGTCTTCTCGACGTCGGTCGGGTCGCCGTCGACGTCGACGATGACGATCTGGCCGGGCACGAACTCGTTGAAGAGGATCTTCTCCGAGAGCGTGTCCTCGATCTCGCGCTGGATCGTGCGGCGCAGCGGCCGCGCGCCCATCACCGGGTCGTAACCCTTGTGGCCGAGGTACAGCTTCGCGTTGTCCGTCAGCTCGAGGGCCATGTCGCGGTTGGTGAGCTGGTCCTCGATGCGCTTGACCATGAGGTCGACGATCGAGACGATCGCCTCCTGGGTGTGCTTCGGGAACACGATCGTGTCGTCGATGCGGTTCAGGAACTCGGGGCGGAAGTGGTTCTTCAGCTCCTCGTTGACCTTCTCCTTCATCCGGTCGTAGTCGCCGCCCTCGGTCGCGTCGGCCTGGAAGCCCAGCGACACGGCCTTGCCGACGTCCTTCGTCCCGAGGTTCGTGGTCAGGATCAGCACCGTGTTCTTGAAGTCGACGATGCGGCCCTGGCCGTCGGTCAGGCGGCCGTCCTCCAGGATCTGGAGGAGGGTGTTGAAGACGTCCGGGTGGGCCTTCTCGATCTCGTCGAACAGGACCACGGAGAACGGCTTGCGCCGGACCTTCTCGGTGAGCTGCCCGCCCTCGTCGTAGCCGACGTAGCCGGGAGGCGCACCGACCAGGCGCGACACCGTGTACCGGTCGTGGAACTCGGACATGTCGAGCTGGATGAGCGAGTCCTCGGAGCCGAACAGGAACTCCGCGAGCGCCTTCGCCAGCTCGGTCTTGCCGACGCCCGAGGGGCCGGCGAAGATGAACGAGCCGGAGGGGCGCTTGGGGTCCTTGAGCCCGGCGCGGGTGCGGCGGATGGCCTTGGAGACCGCCTTGACGGCGTCCTCCTGCCCGATGATCCGCTTGTGGAGCTCCTCCTCCATCTTGAGCAGGCGGGAGGTCTCCTCCTCGGTCAGCTTGTAGACCGGGATGCCCGTCCAGTTCGCGAGGACCTCGGAGATCATCTCCTCGTCGACCTCGGTGACCTGGTCGAGGTCGCCGGCCTTCCACTCCTGCTCGCGCTTGGCGCGCTTCTCGTGCAGGCGCTTCTCGGTGTCGCGCAGGCGCGCGGCGGCCTCGAAGTCCTGCGCGTCGATCGCGGACTCCTTCTGGCGGCGGGTCTCGGCGATCTCCTCGTCGATCTCGCGGAGGTCCGGCGGTGCGGTCATCCGGCGGATGCGCATGCGCGCGCCCGCCTCGTCGATGAGGTCGATCGCCTTGTCCGGCAGGAACCGGTCGGAGATGTAGCGGTCGGCGAGCGTCGCGGCCTGCACCAGGGCGCCGTCCGTGATGGAGACGCGGTGGTGGGCCTCGTAGCGGTCGCGCAGGCCCTTGAGGATCTCGATGGTGTGCGCGAGCGACGGCTCGGCCACCTGGATCGGCTGGAAGCGGCGCTCCAGGGCGGCGTCCTTCTCGAGGTACTTGCGGTACTCGTCGAGGGTGGTCGCGCCGATGGTCTGGAGCTCGCCGCGGGCGAGCATCGGCTTGAGGATGGAGGCCGCGTCGATCGCGCCCTCGGCGGCTCCCGCGCCGACGAGCGTGTGGATCTCGTCGATGAACAGGATGATGTCGCCGCGGGTCTTGATCTCCTTGAGGACCTTCTTCAGGCGCTCCTCGAAGTCGCCGCGGTACCGCGACCCGGCGACGAGCGCGCCGAGGTCGAGCGTGTACAGCTGCTTGTCCTTGAGGGTCTCGGGGACCTCGCCCTTGGTGATCGCCTGCGCGAGGCCCTCGACGGCGGCGGTCTTGCCGACGCCGGGCTCGCCGATGAGCACCGGGTTGTTCTTGGTCCGGCGGGACAGGACCTGCATGACGCGCTCGATCTCGCGCTGGCGCCCGATGACCGGGTCCAGCTTGCCGTCGCGCGCGGCCTGGGTCAGGTTCCGGCCGAACTGGTCGAGCACGAGCGAGCCCGACTGCTGGGCCTCCTGGGAGGTGCCGCCGGCGGTCGCGCCCGCGGGCTCCTTGCCCTGGTAGCCGGAGAGCAGCTGGAGGACCTGCTGGCGGACCCGGTTGAGGTCGGCGCCGAGCTTGATGAGGACCTGGGCGGCGACGCCCTCGCCCTCGCGGATGAGGCCGAGCAGGATGTGCTCGGTGCCGATGTAGTTGTGGCCCAGCTGGAGCGCCTCACGCAGGCTCAGCTCCAGGACCTTCTTCGCCCGGGGGGTGAAGGGGATGTGCCCGGAAGGGGCCTGCTGCCCCTGGCCGATGATCTCCTCGACCTGCTGGCGCACGCCTTCCAGGGAGATCCCCAGACTCTCCAGGGCTTTCGCCGCCACGCCCTCGCCCTCGTGGATGAGGCCGAGCAGGATGTGCTCCGTGCCGATGTAGTTGTGGTTGAGCATCCTGGCCTCTTCTTGAGCCAGGACGACCACGCGTCGGGCACGGTCCGTAAACCGTTCAAACATGCGCTTCTGCTCCTCGCGTCCGCCGCTACTTCGTCGTCGTTACTGGTCGTGGCTTGCAAAACCCTGTGGGTACACCTTATCCCCCGGGTCCGCGGACGGCGGGTGCCACGGTGGTGACAACAAGCGTGCACCCTCGACCATTCCACGTGATAACAGGTTCGCTCTGAGCGCAATACCCGCGCGCCGCCGTCCCAATCAATGGAGAGGCCGCACGGCTTTCCTCCGGGGGGACGGAAAACGCCCGCTCCCCTGTGCGGGGGAAGCGGGCGGAGCGATCGGGCGCGGCACTAGTTGTGCGCGGCGTTGTATTCCTCGACGATGGCCTGCGGAATGCGGCCGCGGGGGGACACGTTCTTGCCGGAGCGGGAGGCCCACTCGCGGATGGCCTTGTTCTGCTCGCGGTCCACCGACTGGCGGCGCGGGGCGACGGTGGCGCCGCGGACCGGTCCGCGGGGGGCGCCGAGCGAGTACCGTCCCAGTCGCGTGCCCGCCTCCTGGAATTTCTCCAGCGCGTCGCGCAGTTCTTTGGCGTGCGACGCCGACAGGTCAATCTCGTAGGCCTGCCCGTCGATGGCGAATTTGACGGTCTCCTCAGCGGTGCTGCCGTCGATATCGTCGATCAGGATGACCTGTGTCTTCTTCGCCATGGCTTATGCTCCTCGACCCGGCCCAACAGTGCCTATTGCTCTTGTTAGTGCCAGAGCATATACGAGTCCCTAAGAGAAAGGAAAGAGGGTGGACGGAAAGATTTGTGAATGGATGACTACCGTCCAGCTCACGGCGAGCGGATCCGCATGATGAACGGCCTTGGAGAATGGTTCGGGGCGGGACGCGGAAAGGGACCGCATCGGATTCCCCAGTGCTCGGCCGACAGGGCCGGCGCGGGGGTCCCGATGCGGTCCCTTCGCTTTGCTATTCGGGTTTCACCAGCGGGAAGAGGATGGTCTCGCGGACGCCGAGTCCGGTGAGCGCCATAAGGAGCCGGTCGATTCCCATGCCCATCCCGCACAGCGGCGGCATGCCGTACTCCATCGCCCGCAGGAAGTCCTCGTCGACGCCCATCGCCTCGTCGTCGCCCTTCGCGGCCTGCCTGGCCTGGGCCTCCATGCGCTCGCGCTGGATCACGGGGTCGATGAGCTCGGAATAGCCGGTGCCGAGCTCGAAGCCGCGCACGTACAGGTCCCATTTCTCGGTGAGGCCCGGAGTGGTGCGGTGGCCGCGCACGAGCGGCGAGGTCTCCTCGGGGTAGTCGTACACGAACGTCGGGGCGTGGAGGCCGTCGACGACGAGGTGCTCGAACAATTCCTCGGCCAGTTTCCCGGGACCCCACTTCGGGTCGACGCCGAGCTCGACTTTGTCGGCGTAGGCGCGCAGCGTCTCGTAGGGCGTGTCGACGGTCACGGTTTCTCCGAGCGCTTCGGAAAGGGAGCCGAAGAGGGTGATCTCGGCCCAATCCCCGCCGAAGTCGTAGGTCGAGCCGTCGGCGAGTTCCACGGTCTCGGAGCCGTAGACCGAACGCGCCGCGCCTTGAATGAGCGACTTCGTGAGCGCCCCGATCGTGCGGTAGTCGCCGTACGAGCGATAAGCCTCGAGCATCGCGAACTCCGGCGAATGCGTGGAGTCGGCGCCCTCGTTCCGGAAGTTGCGGTTGATCTCGAATACGCGGTCGATCCCTCCGACTACGCACCGTTTCAAATAGAGCTCCGGCGCGATGCGGAGGTACAGGTCGATGTCGTACGCGTTCATGTGCGTGACGAACGGCCGCGCGGTCGCGCCGCCCGGCTGGACCTGCATCATCGGGGTCTCGACCTCGAGGAAGCCCTCGGCGTCGAGCTGGTCGCGCAGGGACTTGACGACCTTCGAGCGGTTGCGCGCGTTCGCGCGCGCCTCGGGCCGCACGATGAGGTCGACGTACCGCTGGCGGACCCGGGTCTCCTCGGCGAGCGCCTTGTGCGCCACCGGGAGCGGGCGCAGGGCCTTGCCGGTGATCTGGAAGGAGTCGGCCATGACCGACAGCTCGCCGCGCTTGGACGAGACGACCTCGCCGGTGACGCCGATGTGGTCGCCGATGTCGGCCAGGCGCTTCCACTCGGCGAGGGACTCCTCGCCGATCTTGCCCTGGGAGAGCATCACCTGGAACTCGGCGCCGTCGCCGTCGCGGAGCCGCGCGAAGGCGAGCTTCCCGGCCAGGCGCACGAAGATCACCCGTCCGGTGGTGGAGACGACGACTCCCGAGGACTCGCCGTCCTCCAGGCCCGCGAAGCGCTCGCGCAGCTCGGCGAGCGAGTGGGTGCGCGGATAGCCGAGCGCGTACGGCTCCTTGCCTTCCGCGAGGAGGGCGGCGCGCTTCTCGCGCCGGATCTTCATCTGCTCGGGAAGGTCGTCGCCGGTCTCAGTGCTGTCTTGCTCGTGCTCGGTCACGTCTTACAGGGTAAACGCCGCCCCCTGCGGCGGTCCTGCGAGTTTCGCCCCCGCGAGCGCAGGTCACAGCGCGGGCCGCTCCACCGCGAACGCGGGGTAGCCGACGACGCGGTCGGGGGTCCCGGCGGTGTCGGCCGAGGTCGCGCGGGCGAGCTCGCGGGGCCGGCGGCCGGTGGCGTCGGCCCAGGCGAGGGTGCCGCGGAGCGCGAAGACGCCGCAGGCGTGCTGCGGGGCGATCTCGCGCGGGCGCAGGCTCTTGATCGCCTCGGCGGTGGCGGCGTCGACGCGTTCGGCCGTGGCCTGGTCGTGGTAGTGCGACAGGTCGGTCGAGCAGACGAGGACGGCGTCGTCGCCGGCCTCCTCGAGGAGCGCGGCGATGACGCGGGCGGTGTCGGGGGTCTGGCTCATCCCGCAGGCGACGGGCGTGACCTCGATGTCGTCGCCGAGGGCGACCTGGAGGAACGGCAGCTGCACCTCGAGGGCGTGCTCGGCCTCGTGCGGGAGGCGCGAGGAGCCGACCACGGCGGTGGGGGCGGCGCGCACCAGCCCGAGCGGGGTCTGCCACCCGGTGTAGGGGGCGGCGGCGTGCCCGCGCAGGGGCGCGTGGTGGGAGGGCCCGACCAGGACGACCCGCTTGACGCGGCCCCGGTGGGCGGCGAGCCGCGCGTACACCTGGGCCGCCACGGGCCCGGAGTAGCGGTATCCGGCGTGGGGCACGATGTAGGCTGCCGCGAGCGGTTCGCTCACGGGGCCGACCTCGTCGATGAGGCGCTGGACGTCGCGGCGCAGCCGGCCGGGGTCGGCCGGGTAGAAGCGGCCGGCGACGGCCGGGGGCCGCACGGTTTCGGATTTCGTCGAAGGCATCGCTGGTCTTCCGGTGGTGGGTCTGATGCTGAACTGGCTGCCGGTGGTGGTGGGTCAGGGCTGTCTGTGTGACGGTGCGGCGATGCGGATCGGTTGCCGCCTGGGACCCCAGTCTCCCGCCGGTCCCTCGAAAACTCCGGGAACGCGCGCACCGCAACGCACGCACTGTCCGCTATCCGACACCGCATACCGGTCAATCCGGTACCAATCACGCACTATGAGGGCTTCGCCACAGCCCTGGCAGGTCGTGGTCTGGCCTTCGGGGTCGTGCACGTTCCCGGTGTACACGAACCGCAGTCCCGCGTCGAGCGCGATCCGCCGCGCGCGCCGCAGGGTTGACGGGGGCGTGGGCGGCACGTCCCGCATCTTGAAGTCCGGGTGGAAGGCCGTGAAGTGCAGGGGCACTTCAGGACCCAGGTGCTCGGCGATCCACGCCGACTCGGCCGCGATCTCCGCGTCCGAGTCGTTGCAGCCCGGGATCAGCAGCGTCGTGATCTCGGTCCACACGTCGGTCCCGTGCACCAGGTATTCGAGTGTGTCGAGGACCGTCCTCAGTGAAGCGAGCGCGGTCTTCTCGTAGAACGTCTCGGTGAACGCCTTCAGGTCGATGTTCGCGGCGTCCATATGGGAGTACAGCTCCCGGCGGGCGGGGGCGGTGATGTACCCGGCCGACACCGCGACCGCCTTCAACCCCGCCGCTCGGGCGGCGTCGGCGCAGTCGGCCGCGTACTCCAGGAACACCGTCGGGTCATTGTAGGTGAACGCTATGGAGTTGCACCCCAGGCGCTTCGCGGTGGCGGCGAGCGTCACGGCATCCGCTTGCGAAGCGAGGGTGTCGATCTCACGCGACGTCGAGATGTCCCAGTTCTGGCAGAACCGGCACCCCAGGTTGCAGCCGGCCGTGCCGAACGACAGCACCGGCGTCCCCGGCAGGAAGTGGTTGAGCGGCTTCTTCTCGATCGGGTCGACGCAGAACCCGGAGGAGCGGCCGTAGGAGGTGAGGACGACCTGGTCGCCGTGCCGGGCCCGCACGAAGCAAAACCCGCGCTGGCCGTCGCGCAGGCGGCAGGCCCGCGGGCAGACCGTGCACTCGATCCGCCCGTCGTCCAGGGCGCGGTGGAACTCGGTGCCGACGGTGAACTCGTCGGCGCCTGCCACGCGCGGCCTACTGGGGGTGAGGGCGGCCATACGACAACCGTAGCTCTCGCTGAGTTGCCTTCGTGTTACGGGCAGAGAAAAGGGCCGCGCAGCCAGTGCGCGGCCCTCCGTTCGTCCGAACTAGTTCAGGCGCTCGCCGGTCGCGGCGTGGAACACGTGCTCGTGGCCCGGCTCGGGCACCACGTACACGGTCTCGGCCAGACGCGGCACGTTCGCCGACTCGGTGCGCACGACGAACCGCTCCGAGGAGCCGTTGTACGCGGCGTGGCCGTAGACGTAGGCCTCCGAGCCCAGCTCCTCGACGAGGTCGACCTCGATCGGGATGCCGCCGGAGCCCTCGGTGCCGAGCTTGCAGTGCTCGGGGCGGATGCCGATGGTGACCTGCTGGTCGCCGCCCTGCTGGGTGGCGGCGTCGCGGATCTCGCGCGAGAGCGGGAGGGTCACGTCGCCGAACAGGCCGCCGGCCTCGGTCAGGGACACGGTCTTGAGGTTCATCGACGGGGAGCCGATGAAGCCCGCGACGAAGGTGTTGTTCGGGCGCTCGTAGAGCTCGCGCGGGGTGTCGCACTGCTGGAGCAGGCCGTCCTTCATGACCGCGATGCGGTGGCCCATCGTCAGCGCCTCGACCTGGTCGTGGGTGACGTACACCGTCGTGATGCCCAGGCGCTTCTGGAGCGAGGCGATCTGCGAACGGGTCTGGACGCGGAGCTTGGCGTCGAGGTTCGACAGCGGCTCGTCCATGAGGAACACCTGGGGCTCGCGCACGATCGCGCGGCCCATGGCGACGCGCTGGCGCTGGCCGCCGGAGAGGGCCTTCGGCTTGCGGCCGAGGTAGTCCTGGAGGTCGAGGAGCTTGGCGGCGTCCTCCACGCGCTGCTTGATCTCGGCCTTCGGCATGCGGCGCAGCTTGAGGGCGAACGCCATGTTGTCGAAGACGGACATGTGCGGGTAGAGCGCGTAGTTCTGGAAGACCATCGCGATGTCGCGGGACTTCGGGGGGAGGTTCGACACGTCGGTGTCGTTGATGAAGATCGAGCCCTCGTCGACCTCTTCGAGGCCGGCGAGCATCCGGAGGGAGGTGGACTTCCCGCAACCGGAGGGACCGACGAGGACGAGGAACTCGCCGTCGTGGATCTCGATGTTCAGCTTGTCCACCGCGGGCTTCTCGGTGCCCGGGTAGATGCGGGTGGCGCCCGCGTACGTCACTGTGGCCATGATGTTCCCTTTCACTGGCAGGCACGTGCCAGACGATCCGTGGTAAAAGGCGGTTGTCCGTCGCGGCCCGGGAGCACCATGGGGGTCCCCGCGCCGGGACGTGCGCCGCGCGGTGCGAGCACCGCGGAGCGCAGTGTGAGCCTAGCCTCGCGGGGAAGCCTTTGCCAAGTGGCCCCCGAACGTTTGTCCGCTTTCACCGGGGGCTTTACCGAACCGTTACTCGACGCGCAGCGCCTGGAGCAGCCGCTCGTCCCCCACGACGTCGCAGATCCCGAACGGCAGCCGCCCCCACAGCGCCAGCGCGATGTCCGAGGCCGAGCCGGCCGCGCGGGCCTGGAGCTCGGTGCGCGAGTCGGGCTGGTCCAGGAGCGCGACCCGGCCGTCGCGCAGGCGCACGAACCAGGTCGAGTCCGCGTCCTGTGCGAACAGCTGCACGAGCCCGTTGGCGTCCGGGTGGGCGCCGCGGCGGGCCCCGACCGGGATGAACGCCTCGAACGCCTCCGTCACCGCCTCGGCGGCCAGCGCGACCGGGACGGGCGCGGTGGCGCCGACGGCCATCTGGAGGTCCCAGCGGGCGAGCCCGGTGGCGACCGCGACCCGGCGGTGCCAGAACTCGGCGCGCCACTCCACGGGCGCCCACGTCCACGCGGGCGATTCGGGCCCGCGGGCCTCGACGGCGTCGAGGATGGCGGCGAGCGTCTGGTCGTAGACGTCGAGGACGGCCCGGCCGGTGGCGGCGACGGGCGGGGGCTCGGGGACGTCGCGGTCCTCCGAGGGCGGGGTGAACAGGGCGTCGACGGCCCATCGGTACAGGCGGGCGAGTTCGAGGAGGATCCCGGCGACGGTGGTGTCCGGGCGCGACGGGGCCACGCGGTCGAGCGCCTCGGGCTCGCAGACCGAGCGCAGGCCCGCGGCCTCCGTCTTCAGTTCGGTGAGGTAGTCGGTGATGCGCAGCTTAGCCATGGTGACCGCCGTTCCTCGATGCCTCCGAAAAGTCTAGGCTTTCGGGCGTGACAGACGCCAGTCCAACGGCCAGCGGGACCGATCGGAATCTCCTCAGCGCGTACACGACGCTGCGCCTGGGCGGGCCCGCCCGGGAGCTCGTGGAGGCGGCCTCCTCGGAGGAGGCGGTCGCGGTGCTGCGCGCGGCGGAGGGCCCGACGCTGGTGCTCGCGGGCGGCTCGAACGTGGTGGTCGGCGACGCGGGCTTCGACGGGACGGTCGTGGTGCTGCGCGGCGGCGGCGTGGAGGATCTCGGCGCGGGGGTCGTGCGGGTGCAGGCCGGCCACGTGTGGGACGAGTTCGCGGCGTGGACCGTGGCGAACGGGCGCTCCGGGGTGGAGTGCCTCAGCGGCATCCCGGGTTCGGCGGGGGCGACCCCGATCCAGAACGTGGGGGCGTACGGCCAGGAGGTCGCGCAGACGATCGCGGCGGTGCGGGTCTGGGACCGCGAGCGGGACGAGATCCGCGACTGGACTCCGGCCGAGTGCGGGTTCGCTTACCGCCACAGCGTGTTCAAGCATTCGGACCGGTACCTGGTGATGAGCGTGGACTTCGCGCTGGAGGCGTCGGGGCTGTCGCGGCCGGTCGCGTACGCGGAGCTGGCGAAGCGCCTGGGGGTCGACGTGGGCGGCCGCGCGCCGCTCGCCGAGGTGCGCGAGGCGGTGATCGGGCTGCGCCGCGGGAAGGGCATGGTCTTGGACGAGGGCGACCACGACACGTGGAGCGCGGGCTCGTTCTTCACCAACCCGGTCGTCGATCGGGCGGTCTTTCACGAGGTGGCCGAGCGCGCGGGCGGCGAGCCGCCGCACTGGGAGACCGACGGGGGCGTGAAGGTCTCCGCGGCCTGGCTCATCGGCGCCGCGGGCTTCGAGAAGGGCTACCGCAAGGGCGGTGTCGGCCTCTCGACCAAGCACACCCTGGCCCTGACCAACCGTGGCGGCGCCACGACCGCCGAACTCCTCTCCCTCGCGGCCGAGGTCGCCGACAAGGTCGAGGCGGACTTCGGCATCCGCCTCCACCCCGAACCGGTCACGGTCAACACCGCGACCTGACAGATCATGAGCACCTTACACAAGCTGAACGCATTTCGCATTCAGTCTTGTTACAATGCACTCATGACCGATCTCAGTGTTCGCAATGTCTCCGAAGATGCGCTCGCTCGGCTCCGGGTCCGCGCTGCCGCGAAGCGGCAGTCGCTTCAGGCTTATGTTCGCGACCTGATCGAGCGAGACGCGTACACGCTCACCATCGAAGAGGCCGCACTCAAGGCCGAGCGAGTCGCGATGCGAAACAACGTCACCACCGATGACATCCTCGAAGCGATCGAAGCGGCCCGGCAGGCCCGCCAGTGATCGTCGCCGACACCTCGGCCGTCGTCGAGTTCCTCCTGGCGCGAGATGAGCTTGGCTTCCGCGCTCGCAATGTGCTTGGCGGCAAGACTGTGGCCGTCCCCATGGCCATCGACCTGGAATGCGTCGCAGTGCTCCGCGGGCTGGTCCTGGGCCGCAAGGTCACCGTAGTCGACGCGGAGGAATCACTGGAGACGCTGGGCCAGATGGACCTTCGCCGCATGGACCACTCGCTGTTCATGCCCCGCGTGTGGGAGCTCAGAGACAACATGTGGCCCTATGACGCGATATTCGTCGCCATGGCCGAGATCCTCGACGCACCACTGGTCACCACCGACAAGAAGTTCGCCGGGACCCCCGGTATCCGATGCGAGGTCCGCAACCTCCGGGACTAGCGAAGCAGCGCCGCCGCCTCCAGGGCCGTGTACGTCGCGATGATCCCGGCTCCGGCGCGCTTGATGCTCGTCAGGGACTCCAGGACGGCGGCGTCCTTGTCGATCCAGCCGCGTTCGGCGGCGGCCATGAGCTGCGCGTACTCCCCCGAGATGTGGTAGGCCGCGACGGGTACGGGCGAGCGCTCGGCGGCGGCGCGGACCACGTCGAGGTACGGGAGCGCGGGTTTGACCATGACGATGTCGGCGCCCTGCTCGATGTCGAGGTCGATCTCCAGGAGCGCCTCGGTGGCGTTCGCGGTGTCCTGCTGGTAGGTGCGGCGGTCGCCCTGGAGCTGGGACTCGACGGCGTCGCGGAAGGGCCCGTAGAAGGCGCTGGCGTACTTGGCGGCGTAGGCGAGCAGGCCGGTGTCGGTGCGGCCGGCGCGGTCGAGGGCGGCGCGGACGAAGCCGATCTGGCCGTCCATCATCCCGGAGGCGCCGAGGAGGTCGGCGCCCGATTCGGCGAGGGCGAGGCCCATCTCGGCGTAGCGGTCGAGGGTGGCGTCGTTGTCGACGGTGCCGTCGGGGCGCAGGACGCCGCAGTGGCCGTGGTCGGTGAACTCGTCGAGGCACAGGTCGGGGATGACCACGAGGTCGTCGCCGATCTCCTCGCGGATCGCGCGGGTGGTGCGGTTGAGGATGCCGTCGGGGTCGGTGGCGGCGGAGCCGACGGCGTCGCGCACGGCGGGGACGGCGAAGGGCATGAGCCCGCCGAGCCCGGCGCGGGCGGCCTCGACGGCGAGCTTGCGCGCGGAGTCGACGGTGTGCTGGTAGACGCCCGGCATGGTGGCGATCTCGACGGGCTCGTGCAGGTCCTCCTTGACGAAGAACGGGAGCACGAGGTCGCTGGGGTGCACGCGGGTCTCGGCGACCAGGCGGCGAAGGGCCGCAGTGCGGCGCAGCCTCCGGGGGCGGATGACGGGGTATTCGGAGCTGCTCGGCACTGCGGCCACTTCCCTTCGGGCTTACTGCTTTCTAGCGGAACCGGAGCGCGGTCGGGCCCTGGACCTTCTGTCCGCGGCGGGTCTTGATCGGACCCTCGGCCAGGCGCTGCTTCAGCTCCGTGGCGTACTCGGCGAGCGCTTCGATGAGGTCGGGCACCGAGGCGTTCTCGGGCTTGGCGTCCACGCGGAGGCCGAACTCGGTCGCGGTGTCCGAGGTCGCCGGGCCGATGCACGCGACGACGGTGCGCTGGTGCGGCTTGCCGGCGATGCCGACGAGGTTGCGCACGGTGGAGGAGGAGGTGAACAGGACCGCGTCGAAGCCGCCGGACTTGATGGCGTCGCGGATGTCCGCGGCGGGCGGCGAGGCGCGCACGGTGCGGTAGGCGGTGACGTCGTCGACCTCCCAGCCGCGCTCGGAGAGGCCCTGGACCAGGGTCTCGGTGGCGATGTCGGCGCGGGGCAGGAGCACGCGGCCGACCATGTCGAGGATCGGGTCGTGCGGCGGGAAGACCTCCAGGAGGCCCTCCGAGGACTGCTGCCCGGTGGGGAGGAGCTCGGGCTCGATGCCGAACTCGCGCACCGCGTTCGCGGTGGCCTCGCCGATGCAGGCGATGCGCAGGCCGCCGAAGGCGCGGGCGTCGAGGCCGTGCTCCTTGAACTTCTCCCAGATGGCCTTCACGGAGTTCTGGCTGGTGAAGACGATCCAGGCGTAGCGGCCGTCGACGAGGCCCTTGATGGCCCGCTCCATCTGGGCGGGCGTGCGGGGCGGCTCGACGGCGATGGTCGGGACCTCGCACGGGATGGCGCCGTAGGCGCGCAGGCGCTCGGACATGATGCCGGCCTGCTCCTTGGTGCGCGGGATGAGGACCTTCCAGCCGTACAGCGGGCGCCCCTCCCACCAGGCGAGCTCGTGGCGGTCGTCGACGCCGGGGCCGATCGTGAGGACGACCTGCCCGGCGTAGCCGAGCGCGGCCTCCACGAACGTGTCGACCGAGGAGGTCGTCGTGTACTCGGTCTCGCCGGTGGCGTCGCCGGTGACGGCGACGGCGGTCTCGCCGGAGACGCCGCCCGAGAGGAGGATGTCGCGCAGGCTCGAGAGGTCGGACACGTCGGCGGTGACGGTCAGGGAGCCGCGCTTGATCGCGTCGGCGATGACCAGCGGCTCGACCGAGGCGATGTCGTCGATCTCGATGACCGTGCGGATCTCCCCGGGGGGCATGCCGGCGTAAACCGCGACGGCCTGCGCGTGGCTCATGCCGGGGATGACCTCGAAGCGGGCCTGCTCGGCGGAGGCGGCCCGGATCTCGGCCCTGGCGAGGCGGTTCGGGTAGGCGTCGCCGACGATGAGGCGGACCAGGTTCTCGCCCTCGCGCGCGGCGGCGGCCATGAGCTTGCCCTGGTCGCTCGGGGACGACTCGATGAGCTTGAGCTTCGTGTCGTCGCCGTTGATCTCCTTCGCGGCCTCGATGAGCGACTGCGGGAGCGACCGGTCGTAGTAGACCCGGTCGGCCTCGCGGATCGCGTCGAGGGCGCGCTTGGTCAGCAGTCCCGGGTCGCCTGGGCCGGTCCCGACGAAACGCACGCGGCCCACGGGCTTACGGGCACTGGTCATGTTCTCTCCATCAACAATCGTCTGAGTTGGCGTCTACTTCAACAGTTGCTCGGCACCCGCGTCGAGCAGCGCCTCGGCGAGCGACCTCCCCGCGGCCGCGGCCTGCTCGGCCAGCTCGTCGCCGCCCGCATCGGAGAGCGTGGCGGTGGTCGAGAGCCGTTCGGTGACGGAACCGTCGACGGAGCCGACGGCTCCGCGCAGATACAGGTCGACTTCCCCGGGGTCGGCGCCTTCCGCGATGTCGGCGAGTGCGGCGACGGGAGCGCTGCACCCGGCTTCGAGTCGTTGCAGAAGTGCGCGTTCGGCGGCGACGGCGGCCTGCGAGTACCGGTCGTTGAGCTTACTTGAGATCAGCGCAGATGTCATGTCGGCTTTGCGGCATTCGACCGCCAATGCCCCTTGTGCCGGAGCGGGAAGCATCACCAAAGGGTCCAGGTACTCCGTCACCTCGGCCTCCCGGCCGACCCGCTTGAGGCCGGCCGCCGCGAGGATCACCCCGTCGAGGTCGGCGCCGACCCGGGCGATGCGGGTGTCGACGTTGCCGCGGATCGGCACGCACTCGAAGCCGCGCCCGAGGGCGTTCAGCTGGGCGATGCGCCGGGGCGACCCGGTGCCGATGCGGGCGCCCGGCCCCAGGTCGGCGAGGGTGCGGCCGCCCGCGGCGACCAGGACGTCGCGCGGGTCCTCGCGCGGCGGGACGCCGATCACGAGGTGCTCGGGCTGCGCCGTCGGCAGGTCCTTGTACGAGTGGACCGCGATGTCGATCTCCTCGCGGTCGAGGGCTTCGCGGAGCTGGTTGACGAAGACGCCGACCCCGAGCTCCGCCACCGGGACGGTCGTCCCGTCCCCTGTGGTCTTGATCTCCACGAGTTCGACGTGCTCCCCCGTCAGGCGTGCGATCGCGTCCGCGATCATGCCGCTCTGCGCGAGGGCGAGCTTCGATCCCCTGGTCCCGACTCGGATCACGGGCTTCGTTCCCTTCTCGAGACTGCTGTCGCGCAGTCGCTGGTAACTCGGACGGGGCGGAGGGGATCGTCCCGACGACCTCGGCCACGGGGGCCGTCGCGGGACTGATCTTCAGGGCCTCGGCGAGGTGGCCGCCCTCGGCCGCGGTGAGGACCGCGGCGTCGAGGGCGAAGAGGTCGCGCAGGGCGCGCGCGTAGTCGGGGGCGCCGGGCTGGCCGGCGAGCTCGCGGACGCGGACCGTGGGCTCGTGGAGGAGCCGCTGCACGACCCGGTGCACGGTGCGGGCGACCTCGGCGCGCTGGTCGTCGGTGAAGTCGCCGCGGCGGGCGACCCGGGACAGCTCGGCGTCGACGATGTCGGCGGCGGCCGACCGGAGGGCGGCGACGGTGGGGGTGACGGCGTCGGCGCGGAGGCTCTCGTTGTAGGCCTCGATCTCCTCGGCGAGGAGGCGCTCGACCTCGGCGAGGGTGTCGGCGGCGGCGCCCGCGGCGTCGGCCCGCTGGATCTCGGCGATGTCGACGACGGTGACGCCCGGGAGCAGGGCGACCTCCTCGGCGACGTCCTTGGGGAGGGCCAGGTCGCACACCACGAGCGGGCGGTCGCGGCCGGCGAGGTGGGCGGCGCGCAGCACCGGCTCGGGCGAGGCGGTGGCGCAGACGAGGAGGTCGACGCCCGCGGCGAGGGAGGCGAGGTCGTCGTAGTCGGCGGCGCGGGCGTCCCACACCGAGGCGAGGCGCTCGGCCTTGGCGCGGTCGCGGTTCGCGACGGCCAGGGACGCGACGCCGGAGCGCGCGAGGGTCGCGGTGGCGAGCGAGCCCATGGAGCCGGCGCCCACGACGGCGGCGCGGGCCTCGGTGAGCCCGTTCTGGAAGCCGTGCCCGGCGAGGGCGCGCTCGGCGAGGTCGAGGGCGGCGGTGACGATGGAGGGCGCGGCGGCGTCGACGTCGGTCTCGGCGTGGATCCGCTTCCCGACGCGCAGGGCCTGCTGGAACAGCTCGTGGAGGTGGCGGCCGACCTGGTCGGCCTCGCGCGCGGTGTCGTAGGCGTCGCGCAGCTGCCCGAGGATCTGCGGCTCGCCGGCGACCATCGAGTCGAGGCCGGCGGCGACGCGGAAGGCGTGGGCGACGGCGTCGGCGCCGTGGCGCACGTACCCGCAGGACGCGAAGTCGAGGTCGGCCTGGATCTCGGTGAGGCCCCAGATGCGGTGGAGCTCGTCGACGACGGCGGCGAGCCCGCCGTGGAAGCTGCTCGCGACGGCGTAGACCTCGACCCGGTTGCAGGTGGAGAGGACGACGGTCTCGCGGATCTCGCCGCCGCGCAGGAGCGCGCGCGCGAGGTCGGCGGCGGCCTCGGGGCCGACCGCGAGCCGTTCCAGGGTCTCGACCGCCGCGCTGCGGTGCGAGATGCCGACAACCAGGAGGTTCACTTCACCGTTCCCGTCTCTTGTTGATCTGGGCCTCTGACCTGCCGAGGGTCTTGTGGTGCTCGTGGAACGAGAGGATCTGCAGCTCGACGGCGAGGTCCACCTTGCGGACCGCCACTCCTTGCGGAACGGCGAGCACGCACGGCGCGAAGTTGAGAATGCTTGTGACACCAGCATCTACGAGGAGGTCGGCCACGTGTTGGGCGGCCGCGCCGGGTGTGGCGATGACCCCTATGTTGATGCCTTCGTCACGGACGGCCCGGCCGAGGAGCGCCACGTCGCGCACCGGGAGGCCGTCGAGATCCCTCCCTATGATGCCCGGGTCGGCGTCGAAGAGGCCAACGATGTCGAACCCCCGTTCGGAGAACCCGGGGTACCTGGCCAGGGCCTGCCCCAGGTGGCCGAGGCCGATGATGGCGACGCGGGAGTCCTTCGTGAGTCCGAGCACACCGGCGATGTGGGTCGCGAGGGCGGCGACGCTGTAGCCGACGCCGCGCATCCCGGAGGCGCCGAGCTGGGAGAGGTCCTTGCGGAGCATCGCCGAGTTGACGCCGGTGGCGCCGGCGAGGATCTCGGAGGAGACGGTGTCGACGCCGGACTCGGAGAGGGCGCCGAGGGCGCGGAGGTACTCGGGCAGGCGCCGGACCGTCGCCGCCGGGAGGTCGGCGGCCGTGGCAGGCGGAGCGGCCCGCTGGTCAGTGCCTTCACCGGTGGTCGTCAATGCTGGAGCTCCAGGTCCGATCCCGCGCCGTTCACCGGCGCGCCACTCAGCTTAGGACTCGTCCGGGGCGGGGGGCCGCACAGGCGGCGCTAACGTCGCGCGCCCCGGGCCGCCGGGAGGCCGCGGAGGGGTGAACGGGACTCGGCGGCTCGCGGGCGCCGCGCGGTACACCCCCGTAACACCGGGCCGAGCCCGGCTGTACCGAAATTGCGAACGTCCCGGCGAGCCGCCGTCCGCCAGAATTCTGCCCTAAAAGTCCATTGACACCCGGTATTTCAGATAATTCCCGGTGTGTCGTCGGCGGCGCGTCGCGGCGCAGGTCCCTGAGCAGGCGCGGGACGTCGACGTCCCAGTAGCCGTGCTCGCGCCCGTCGAGGAGGAGGACCGGGAGGCGGTCGCCGTACTCGCGGGCCAGCGCGGCGTCCTCGGCGACGTCGACCTCGGCCCACGGCTCGCCGGTCTCGGCCGCCACCCGGTCGAGCGCGGCGCGGGCCGCCCCGCACAGGTGGCAATCCCTTGTAGTCAGCAGCGTCAGCCTGTTCACCCTGCTCCCTCCGTCGAAATGAAAAGGCGGACGGGATCGCACAGCTTGTGCGACACCCTCCGTCATTCCTCGCTCACTATTGAGGCACAACCGGTCCGCGGCCGCGGACCACCGAACGTTTGGGGAGGTAATGGTGGGATTCCGCCCCCGCAACGAAGGGTACGCCGGCGCACCGGGCGCGCGCCGACATCAACCCCCGCACACCCGTCACCGAGCGCGACACGCCGATCGCAAATACGCGTCGCCGACCCCGCGGATTTCTAGACTCAGGCGGGTCAGTCCCTGCGGGATCCGTTCGCTCGACTCGGCCCGACGACCCCTCACACGAGGAGGCCACTAGTGCCCGGTATTGCACCGACCCTGGCTGTCATCAGCCATGACTCGGCAGTGCTCACAGCAGACATAGCCCCCATCTTCCGCTCCGGATCGATCGCGGACGCCCTGACAGGGCTCCCCGGCCCGACCTTCGAGCGCCTCAAGCAGGCCGTGTGGACGGTCCTGAGCCTGGACACCGGCACTGCCGAGCAGCACCAGGTGCGGCCCGGACGCGGCACCGGCCCGGGCGCCGGCGGCGCCGCCGAACCGCGCGGCACCGACAACGAGGACCAGGTCGACGGCGACGAGGTCGCCGACCTCGTCGCGCGCGCCCAGGACGGCGACCCGAGCGCCTTCGGGGAGATCTACGACCGGTACAGCGACACGGTCTACCGGTACATCTACTTCCGCGTGAACAACGCCCAGCTCGCCGAGGACCTCGCGTCCGAGACGTTCCTGCGCGCGCTGCGGCGGATCTCCAGCTTCAGCTGGCAGGGCAGGGCGTTCGGCGCGTGGCTGGTGACCATCGCGCGGAACCTCGTGGTCGACCACTTCAAGTCCGGCCGGTACCGGCTGGAGATCGTCAAGCCCGACGTGCTCGGCGCCGACGAGAAGGACCACGACCCGAGCACGTCCCCCGAGACCGCCGCGCTGGAGAAGCTGACGAACGCGACGCTCCTGACGGCGGTCAAGAAGCTGAACCCTGACCAGCAGGAGTGCATCGTGCTGCGGTTCCTCCAGGGCTTCACGGTCGCGGAGACGGCCCGCACGATGGGCAAGAACGAGGGCGCGGTCAAGGCGCTCCAGTACCGGGCCGTGCGCACGCTCGCCCGGCTGCTGCCCGACGGCTTCCGAGGCTGAGAGGCCGTCCGATCCCCGCAGAACCCGTCCCGGCCGCGTGCGTCGGGAACCCGACAGAACCCGTTCCCCAGGGCTTCGGCCCGCTATCCCGAAATCGACGGTCCGCCTCCTCACGGCGGACTGGAACTGCCAGGTCAGGGCGCTTTACCGGCCCGATACCGCCGCGTTACCCGACTGCGACGAGGACGATGTGGTCCGAAACGCAAGGTTCGCGGCGAACCGTAACCTCAGGGGCTACTCGTGCGTTGTTCTCAGTACAGGAGCAGGATCCATGCAGTGAGAGGGGGTGTGCCCGGTGACATTGAACCCTATGGAGCGCCGTCGCGCGGAGGAATTCGCGCGGCTGCTTGACTCCGACGGTCCCACCCTCCCTCACTCGCGCCGCAGCGCGGACGCATCGGGCGCGTCGGCAGAAGCGTTCGCCGAACTCGTCGGCGTCACCGAGCGGCTCGGCGGGCTGGGCGACCAGCTCATCAACGCGAGCAGGCCCTCGCGGGACTGGCAGGACGCCACCCGCAGGCGCCTCATGGCGGTCGCCACCGAGGAGGGCATCGGCGTCACGGCCAGGCACCGCGCCAGCGCCGCCGTCCCCGAGACCAGGCGGGCGCCCGTCCTCGACGAGATGTTCCCGCGCCGCCCCCGCGGCGGCCGGCGCATCGCGATCGTCGCCGCGCTGCTCACCGGGACCGTCGCCATCTCCGGGGTCTCCGCGGCCTCCGGCGACGCGCTCCCCGGCGAGACGCTCTACAACGTCAAGCGGTCCACCGAGCGCGCGCAGCTCGCCCTCGCGGGCAACGACCTCGGCCGCGCGCAGCTGTACCTGGAGTTCGCGCGGACCCGCATCCAGGAGGCGGCGCTCGTCGCGGACGACGACGAGGCGGCCGCGAACGCGCTCGAGGACGCGGCCTCGGAGCTGAAGAGCGCGAGCGCGCTCCTCGGCGAGCTGGCCGTCGTCAGCGACGACCCCGCCCCGCTCGACTACCTCGACCTGTTCGCCAACGAGCACCGCTGGGTGCTCGACGACCTGGTGAGCGGACTCGACGGCGAGGCGCAGGACGCCGGCGAGGAGCTCGCGTCCGTCCTCGAGGCGGCGGCGGTGCGCTCCGTGGAGCTGCGCGGCGCCCTCGACTGCACCGAGGCCGGCGGCGAGGCCGACGAGCTCGGCCCGATCCCGGGCTCGTGCGCGCAGAACGCCGTCGACGCCACCGTGCCGTCCGACCCGACCACCGGGAGCGGCACCGGCGAGGAGACCGGCGCCGAACCCGGGAGCGGGGAGCAGACGGCCGAGGGGACCGACGCGGACGCCACGTCCGGCGCCGACACCGCCGGCGACGAGGCCACCCCGCAGTCCGACCCGACGAGCGGCGGCGCCAGCAGCCCCGCCCCCGACGGCGAGACCACGCCCGAAGCGGAGGACGACGTCCTCGGCGAACTGACCGGGATCATCTCGGACCTGTTCAATTGATCACCCGCCGCGGTGGCGGCGGCGCGAACGTACGGCAAGGTGCGGAGCGGGACCGGGACGCCTCAGGGCGTCCCGGTCCTCTCGCGTCGCAGGTCGGAGCGAACGGGGCAATTCCGTCCAGGAGCGGCGTGCGGGAGCGGCGGGGACGATACATGAACAAGGCCACACTGGAAATTCACCGGGCTCGCGTCCTCGCGTTACAGGGCGTCTGCCTTGGGCTTGTAGGCTTTTAGGGTGTCAGACATCGAGGCTTCCTCCAGCGCCTCCGCCACACCCCGTCCGACAGCCGTTCGGGGAGGCGGCGCCGCCCGCACGCAGTCGAACGCGCACTCCGTCGTCGTGGAGCCCGCGGCCCCCGGCGAGGACGAGCTCGCCCACATCCCGTCCGCGGCGTTCTTCGACGTCGACAACACCCTCATGCACGGCGCGTCCACGTACTACCTGGCGCGCGCGCTGGCCCGCCACGGCGTCCTGTCCGGGCGCGACATCCTCGGCTTCGCCTGGAAGCAGGCCCGCTTCAAGTTCCAGGGCGTCGAGCACCACGGGCACATCTCGGAGATCAAGTCGTCGGCCCTCGAGCTCGTCGCCGGGTACCCGGTGGACGACATGCGGTCCCTGTGCGAGGAGGTCGTCGACCGCGACATCTCCCCGCGCATCCTCGCGCCGGTGCGCCGGCTCGCCGAGCGGCACCTCGAGACCGGCCAGGAGGTCTGGCTGGTCACCGCCAGCCCGGTCGAGCTCGCCGGGGTCCTCGCCACGCGCCTGGGCCTGACCGGCGCGCTCGGCACGATCGCCGAGATCGAGAACGGCTGCTACACCGGCCGGCTCGTCGGCGACCTCATGCACGGCCCGGCGAAGGCCGAGGGCATCGCCCAGCTCGCGGCCGAGCGCGGCCTCGACCTGGAGCAGTGCACCGCCTACTCCGACTCCGCGAACGACCTGCCGATGCTGCGCAAGGTCGGCCGCGCGATCGCCGTCAACCCGGACGCGCGCCTCGCGCGGCAGGCCCGCCACCACGGCTGGCCGGTCCTGGACTACCGGCGCGGCCGCCGCGCCGCGAAGCTCGCGCTGCCCGCGGCGACCGCCGCGGGCGTGGGCGCGGGCCTGCTCTACCTGTACAAGTCGCGCGAGCGCGACTAGCCGCCCTTTGGACACCGCGCAGCGCCTCACCCTGGCCGGGACGGCGGTGCTCGCCGTGGCCTGGCTCGTGTGGCCGTCCCCCGACCGCCCCGAGGCCGTCGCGCCGGTCGCGGCGCCGACGGTGTGGGAGACGTGGGACGCCGAGCCGGTCGACTGGCCCGGGACCGTCGACGGCCGGGCGTGGACGCCGCTGAAGATCCTCGACGACGACCAGGCGCTGGGCGCCGACGAGTCCGGTTCGCTGCTGTACGTGTCCCTCGACGAAGACGGCGACGCCGCGGTGTCGGTGGTGGCCGAGCCCGGCGGGGTGCCGGGGGTCGTCGCGGTCGCGGCGACCGACGAGCGCCTGGCGTGGCTCTCCTCGGTGCCCGATGAGCGCGGCCGGGTCGTCTCGGAGTTGTGGACGGCGCCGCGCGGGGCCGACGGTGCGCCCGGGGAGGCGTCGCTGCTGACCGCCGACACCGGCGACGTGATCGCGTCCGGCTCGGCGTACGACCTCCAGTTCGCGGCCGAGGGCCTGCACTGGCTGTCGACGGCGCGCGGCGAGGCGATGGTGACCGAGCACCGCTCGGTGCCGGTCGCAGGCGGCGAGGTCGCGGTGACCGGGCACCTGGGCGCGTGGCAGGCGGCGGCGTGGCCGTGGCTGGCGAGCGCGGGCTCGGACTCGCTGGGCGGGGCGCAGCTGGTGCGCACCGACACCGGTGCGGGCGTGAAGGTCTTCTCCGGTTCGGAGGAGCTGACGCTGTGCTCGGCGACGTGGTGCCGGCTGATCGTGAACGCCGAGGACGGCGCGCGAGTGGACCTCGTCCGTCCAGACGGGACCGGTCGGGTGACGGTCGCGGAGGGGTTCGCGTCCGCGGTGTCCCCCGATGTGGGACTGGTCGACCGGTTCGAGCCGCTGGCCGAACGCGGTACGTCCGCGGGGGACTCGACCGAGGTGACGCTGTTCGACCTGCAAGCGGGCGAGGCGTACCTGGTCGCGTCCAGTGCGGGGCGGACGGGCGCCGACGCGCGGCGGCTGTGGTGGTCCACGGGGACGGCCGAACTGCTTGTGTGGCACGTGCTCGACCTCACGGACCTGGCGTAATGCGAAGCGTTCGCGCGCCGGGCGCGGGTAACGTCGATGCCGTGACCACACCGCACAGCGCCCCGGAGGCCGGTCCGGCCCGCCCGCAGATCATGGGGGTCCTGAACATCACCCCCGACTCGTTCTCCGACGGCGGACGCTACCTGGACTTCGGCGACGCGGTCGCGCACGGCGAGCAGATGGGCGCCGAGGGCGCGGACCTGATCGACGTCGGCGGCGAGTCGACGCGGCCGGGGGCCGAGCGGGTGGACGCGGCGACCGAGACGTCCCGGGTGGTGGACGTGGTGGCGGCGCTCGTCGAACGGGGCCTTGCGGTCTCGATCGACACGACGCGGGCCGCGGTGGCGGCGGCGGCGATCGGGGCGGGCGCGAGCGTCGTCAACGACGTCTCGGGCGGCCTCGCGGACCCGGACATGGCGCGGGTCGTGGCCGACACGGGCGTGCGGTGGGTGCTCATGCACTGGCGCGGGCACTCCTCGGACATGCAGCGGCTGGCGGCGTACGAGAACGTGGTGGCCGACGTGAAGGCCGAGCTGGAGGACCGGGTCGAGGCGGCGCTGGACAGCGGCGTGGACCGCGAGAAGCTGATCCTGGACCCGGGTCTGGGGTTCGCGAAGTCCGCGGAGCACAACTGGCGGCTGTCGGCGCACCTGGACGAGTTCGTGGCGCTGGGGTACCCGGTGCTGTTCGGGTCGTCGCGGAAGTCGTATCTGGGGCGGCTGCTGGGCGACGAGAGCGGGAAGCCGCGCCCGGTGGGGCAGCGGGAGGCGGCGACGCTGGCGACGTCGGTGCTGGCGTTCGCGGCGGGGGCGTGGGGCGTGCGGGTGCACGACGTCGCCGGGACCGCCGACGCGCGCGCGGTGTGGGAGGCGACCGCCGGCGCGCGGTGAGCTGACGGATCGGCGACAGGGACCGGTTTTCCAGACGTCCGGGATTCGGCCTGGACCTGCGGTTTCGCACCGTTCCGCGCGGGGCGGCGGGAGTGCGGCGCCGTCTCGGAAGTTGGAACTGCGGTTGCCGATACGGGCGGTACGCCCGTACCATTCGGCTCGTACTTCATCCAGAGCAGCTGAGGGGTCCGGCCCTGCGAAGCTGCGGCAACCACCGACACGCCGTCACGGCGTCGCGGCAGGTGCCAAATCCGGCCCGCCACGAGCGGGAAAGATGAGGGAGGAGCCTTCTCGCATGTCCAATGCTCTCTTCGCCGACAGCCCCGCCAAGGGTCTGGTCTGCCGCAACTGCAACGCCACCTACGACCTGGTCGCCCAGCACGCCTGTTGGCAGTGCTTCGGGCCGCTGGAGGTCGACTACGACCTCGACGAGCTGGCGAAGGTGACGCGGGAGCAGATCGAGGCCGGGCCGCAGAACATCTGGCGCTACGCGCCGCTGCTGCCGGTCGGCGTCCACCCCGAGGACCGGGTCAGCCTGAACCCGGGCCTGACCCCGCTCATCGACGCCGTGCACCTGGCGAAGGCGCTGGGGATGCGCAAGCTGTGGGTCAAGGACGACAGCGCGAACCCGACCCACTCGTTCAAGGACCGGGTCGTGTCGACCGCGGTGTCGGCGGCGGTCAAGCTGGGGTTCGAGCGGTTCGCGTGCGCGTCCACCGGGAACCTGGCGAACTCGGTCGCGGCGCACGCCGCCCGGGCGGGGGTCCCGTCGATCGTGTTCATCCCCTCCGACCTGGAGCCGGGGAAGGTCGTGCAGTCGGCGATCTACGGCGGCACGCTGGTCGCGGTGGAGGGCTCGTACGACGACGTGAACCGGCTGTGCTCGGAGCTGACGGAGACCGACGACTTCGAGAAGACCGCGTTCGTCAACGTGAACATCCGCCCGTACTACGCGGAGGGGTCGAAGACCCTCGGGTACGAGGTGGCGGAGCAGCTGGGCTGGCGGCTGCCGGAGCAGGTCGTGGTCCCGATGGCCTCGGGCGAGCTGCTCACCAAGATCCACAAGGCGTTCGAGGAGGCCGCGGAGATCGGCCTGACCGAGCCGGGCAAGGTCCGGGTCTTCGGCGCGCAGTCGGCCGGGTGCAGCCCGATCGCCGACGCGTTCGACGCGGGGACCGACGTGATCACCCCGGTGAAGCCCACCGGGATCGCGAAGAGCCTGAACATCGGCGACCCGGCGGCGGGCCCGTACGCGATCGAGGCGTGCCGTTCGACGGGCGGCGGGATGGCGAAGGTCTCCGACGACGAGATCCGGGACGGCGTGAAGCTTCTCGCCGCGACCACGGGCGTGTTCGCCGAGACGGCCGGCGGCGTCGTGGTCGCTACGCTCCGTAAGCTCTTGGAGTCGGGGCAGCTCGACCCGGAGGCGGAGACCGTCATCTACAACACCGGCGAGGGCCTGAAGACGCTCGACGCCGTGTCGTCCCTGGTGGGGCCGACGCATACGGTGAAGCCGTCGCTGAAAGCGGCGAAAGAAGCCGGTTTCCTGCAGTCCTGAGTAGAGTCGGGAGTTCGGGAGCCGTTGCTGGTCAAGCGCTTTCCGAACTCCCGAAATTATCACTCTCAGTGACCGATGTGAAGTGGAGTGTCGGGTACCCGACAAAAAGAAGAGAACTTCGGGTCTTGACCGTATTCACTGAATGAGCAAGAATTCTTGGTGCGGGAGGCCGCAGATGTCCTGTCGCCACTCACCCGGTTGACTGCGAGTCCTGGGGCTAGAACGTGTCGAGCAGCGCCAGCCGGTGTCAGGAACTGCGGTCTCCCGACCACGCTGCCCCTGTTCTGTGAATTGCCGGAACCCCGCTCCCCCAAACCTTCCCGGCGTCCCGAACGCTATCCACTTGCCCGGCCCCGCGCCCTCTGACAGGCTCGGGCCATGACGCATTTCGACATCGTCCGGGTCGACCCCTCCGACGGTCCGCTCGTCCAGTCCTGGCTCGCCGCACAGGAAGCGGTGCACGCGCACGACTTCCCGGGCCTGCGGCCCTGGACCCCCTTCGGCGCCCTCGCCGGACTGGTCGTCCACGACCCCGACAACCGCCGCGAGAAGTGGGCCGCCGTCTGCGACGGCGAGGTCCTCGGCTACCTGAACCTCCACCTGTCCGACCGCGACAACTCGCACCTCGCGAACTTCGAGGCCGGCGTCGCGCCCGGCTCGCGCCGCCGCGGCATCGGCTCGGCCCTGCTGCGCCACGCCGAGGAGCGCGCCGCCGAGGACGGGCGCACCACCGTCTCGACCTGGCTCGCCGTCCCGCACGAGGACTCCCCCGACGTCCGCGGCGACGGCGGGCCGTTCCTCGTCGACAACGGGTACCAGCGGTCCCTGGAGGCCGCCGTGCGCGTGTGCGAGCTCGCCGCCGTCGACGACGAGGCCCTGGACGCGCTCCGCGACGAGGCCGAGCGGCACGCCTCCGGGTTCCGGCTCGTCGCCTTCCACGGCGTGCCGCCCGAGGACCTCATCGACGGCATGGCGTACCTGCACGCCCGCATGTACACCGACATGCCGCTGGGCGACTGGGACCTCCAGGAGGCCCGGATCACCGCCGACACCGTGCGCGACTGGGAGCGCCAGCGCACGCAGCGCGGCCAGCTCAACATCCAGACCGTCGCCGTGCACCAGGAGAGCGGCGACGTCGCCGGGTTCACCGAGATCCAGGTCCAGTCCGGCGACGAGCGGCACTGCCTGCAGGGCAACACGATCGTCGACCCGCGCTTCCGCGGGCACCGCCTCGGCACGGTCCTCAAGATCGCCAACCAGCGGCGGCTCGCGTCGATGCGCCCGTGGATGCGGTACGTGTGGACCGGGAACGCGGAGTCGAACACGCAGATGATCGCGATCAACGAGTCGGTCGGGTACCGGCTCGCGGGGCACGAGACGGTGTTCCAGAAGAAGCTGAGCTAGGCGCGACGGCCGGGGACGGCGCCGCCGGGAGCGGCCCGCCTAGCGGACGAGCCGCTCGTGGATGCGGCGGCGCTCGGCGTGCAGCTCGGCGATGCGCGCGGCGGCGGCGCCGTCCCCGCCGCGGGCGGCCTCGCGGAGGCCGTGGATCTCGTCCTCCAGGTCGAGGCCGCGCCGGTTCAGCTCGAAGAGGCTCTCGGACACCTCGGGCTCGGGGGTCTCGCGGATGATCCTGGCGCCGTCGGCGGTGATGCCGAACGGGGCCAGCCTCGCCGCGTCGAGCTTGAAGGCGCGGCGGTGCCCGGTGACCTTGTCCATGCGGTCGCTGCCCTCGCTCTGCATGTGGGACAGACCGGTGTGGGCGTAGAGCCACCACGGGGTCTCGCCGTCGAGGTGGCGCACGTTGTAGTTCCAGGGCGCGAGGACCTGCGCGAGGGTGCGGTGGTTGTTGCGGTAGACCGTGCCGGGGTCGTCGGCGCGCTCCAGCAGGCTGAGCCCGATCGAGGGGCTGTGGTGGTAGGCGCGGTGCCCGGCGCCCTTCGCGGGGACCCAGTTGCAGCCCAGCACCGGCGAGAGGATCGCCGGGGCCCGGTTGCCCCCGGCGAGGTAGGCCGCGGCCTCCTCGTGGAGGCGGCCGACCAGGCTGCGGTGGATCGCGTCGTCGTCGTCGAGGCGGGTGGTCAGGACCCAGGGCTTCCTGCGGGCCTTGGCCTCGTCGCGGGTCCAGGCGGCGAGGTCGGGCACGAAGTCGCGCTTGAGCTCGGTCTCGGCGATCCGCAGGTACGGGCGGTCCGCGGCGAGGGCGTCGAGGCGCTTGCGCGCCTGCCCGGGCATGTCCCGGTCGACCGCGACCACCCACACGAAGTCGCGGTCCTCCTGGGCGTCGAGCGAGGCGACGGTCAGGTGCTCCATCATGAGCTGGCGGTAGGCGAACCACTGCTCGTCGAACACGCCGATCCCGTGGCGGGTGGCGATGACGTGCAGGAACTCGGTGGACCGGGGGGCGGCGTCGCGCAGGCGGCGGCGCAGGGCGGCGAGAGGGTTCGGGCGCATGGGCTCGCTTCCTGTGGGCTCGGGCGTGGCTCTGATGGGAGCACGCTCCGCGCATGTGGACGGTTGCTTGCCCCGGGGTGAACGGTCCGCCAACTCCCGGCTTCACGCGAGGCGGGCGCGCCACCACTCGAGCGTCTCGGCGAGCGCGGTCTCGGTGTCGGTGGCCTTGTCGCCGAAGGTGTCCGTGAAGTCGGCGGACTCCATGACGTAGGGCCCGTCCCACTGGTGGCGGGTCTCGGCCATGCCCTTCATCGCGGGCGCGAACTGGCCGACGACGTGGATGAGGAACCACCAGGGCATCCGCGAGACGCGCACGGGGCCGCGGCCGGCGATGCGGGCGAGGGCCTGGACGAACTCGCGCTGGGTGGCCGCGGGCGCGGTGGGCACGTGCCAGGGGCGGCCCCACGCGCGGTCGTCGCCGCCGAGGCGGATGAGGGCGCGGGCGACGTCGGGGATGTAGGTGAGGGAGTGGGGCGCGTCGGGGTCGCCGAGGACGGTGACGCCGCGCCTGCCCTCGACGACGGGGCGGACCACGCGCTCGCCGAGCATGGCGTCGGCGAGGGCGCCGGGGCCGAAGTAGTCGGAGCCGCGGGCCTCGGTGAAGCGGAGGTCGCCGCTGCGGTGGAGGTCCATGGCCTGGTGCCACATCTCGATGCGGATCCGTCCCTTGTGTCCGGGGGAGGCGAGGGCGGTGCGCTCGGTCATGGGTTCGGTGACGGGGCCGTAGACGTAGAGGTTGCCGGTGTTGACCAGGCCCGCGCCGTGGGCCTTGGCGGCGGCGAGGATCGCGGCGAACATGGGCGGCCACTCGTCGGCCCACTGGTGGTAGCCGGCGGGGTTGGCGCAGTTGTAGATGACGTCGGCGCCCGCGCTGGCGGCGGTGAGCGCGGCGGCGTCGCGGGCGTCGACCTTGACGTGCTCGATGCCGGGGAGGCTGGGCCCGCCGGAGCGGCTGAGGACCCGCACGCGCTCGCCGCGCTCGGCGAGGAGGGAGGCGACGGTGGAGCCGATCTGGCCTTTGCCGAGGATGACGTGGTCGGTCATGGGGTGTCCTTCTCTCAGTGCGTTCATTTCGAGAGCACCGCTCTCTGTCGAGAACAACGATCGCACACTCCGGTCAGGAATACAAGAGCACTGCTCTCTTTTTTGAGCACCAGACCGAACTCTGTCGCCACCACCCGCAACGCCGAGTTATCCACAACCCGTCAAAAGTTATCCACAAGTAGCTTCTTCGCATTCGACACTTCGGNTCGCGAACGTCGCCATACCGAGACCCGAGCGCGGGAAGCCACCCGCGCTCGGGTCCCCGCCGAAAGCACCCGCTCCGCGCGGAGCACGCGGGCGGCCGGCCCAGACCAGGCCGGCCGCCCGCAACACCACCGTCGACCGAGCGTCAGCCCTCGCGGTTGTTCGCGTAGTTCTCCAGGTACTCGAGCTGCTCGGGGTCCAGGCTCGGGCGGACTCGCTCCATCGCCTGCTCGACGTGGGCGGCGGTCACGATGCTCGCGTCGAGCGACTCGCGCATGGCCGTCAGCGCGGCCTCCCGCACCAGCGCGGCGCAGTCGGCGGCCGAGTACAGCCACAGCTCGTCGGCGACCGCCGCGAGGTCGACGTCCTCGGCGAAGGGCACGTTCTTCGCGTTGGCGCGCAGGATGTCGGCCCGGCCGTGGGCGTCCGGCGGCGGCACGTAGACGAGGCGCTCCAGGCGGCCCGGGCGCAGCAGCGCCGGGTCGATCATGTCGGGCCGGTTGGTGGCCCCCACGACCACGACGTCGCGCAGGGCCTCGGCCCCGTCGAGTTCGGTGAGCAGGGCGGCGACCACGCGGTCGGCGGTACCGCCGTCGGTGCCGGCCCCGCGCACGGGGGCCAGGGCGTCGAGCTCGTCGAAGAACATCAGGGTCGGGCTGGCCTGGCGGGCGCGGCGGAACAGCTCGCGCACGTTCTTCTCGGACTCGCCGACCCACTTGTTCATCAGCTCGGAGCCCTTGACGCTCAGGACGTTCGCGTGGCCCTCCCCCGCGACCGCGCGGACGATGTAGGTCTTCCCGCATCCGGGAGGTCCATAGAGGAGGATGCCCCGCGGGGCCTCGATGCCCAGGCGGGTGAACGCGTCGGGGTAGGTGAGCGGCCAGAGCACGGTCTCGGTGAGGGTCTGCTTGAGGTCCTCCATGCCGCCGACGTCGGCGAGTGTGAGCCCGCCGAGCTCGACCGAGTCCCCGGCGAGGCTGGTGGGCCGCACCGACTCCAGGGCGCCGTCGAAGTCGGTCCCCTGGAGCGCCGTGGCCCCGCCCTCCTTGGCGCGCAGCGCGGCCCGCACCCCGGCCTCGCGGACCATGACGGCCAGGTCGGAGGCGACGTAGCCGGGGGCGCGGTGCGCCACCGACTCCAGCTTCACGTCCTCGGCCACCCGCATCGCGCGGGTGAAGTAGACGAGCAGGTCGCGGCGGGACTCGGCGTCTGGCATCGGGACGACGACCTCGTGCTCCAGGCGCGAGCGGAGCCCCGCGTCGACGTCCTCGACGCGCGCGGTCGTGCACACGACCGCGTGCTCGCCGGGCTCGGCCAGGACCTCCTCGACGAGGCGGGAGAACATGGTGCCCAGCGGGGTCCGGCGGTCCGCCGGGGCCAGGTGCTCGACCCCGCGGACCAGGAGCACGCCGGGGGCGGTCAGCGCGGCCACGGCCGAGCGGAGCCGGTCGGCGGCGGCGTTGGCCTCCAGGGCGGCGAGGTCGGAGCCGGAGACCTCGCTGACGCGCGCCCCGACCTCCTCGGCGACCGAGCGGACGATCGTGGCCTTCCCCGCGCCCGACGGGCCCGAGACGAGCACGCCGAGGGCCATGTCGGTGCCGACGACCTTGAGGACCTCGCGGTGGTTGAAGCCGAGGTCGAGGAGTTCGCGGAGCTCCTCGGCGGGGATCTTCGCGCCGGCGAGCTCGTCGTAGGGGATCGTCGCGACGCCCGGGACCGCTTCGGGCGCACGGGAGCCCGCGATCGGGGTGCGGGCCTCGGCGCGCGGCCGGGCGGCGCTGGCGGCGCCGCCGTAGGAGGCGGGCATGCGGGCGCCGGGGGTGCGCCCGGCGGGCAGCGGCAGGTCGGCGGGGAGGTCGACGGCGCGGACCTCGTGCTCCCACTCGACGCGGGTGTCGGCGGTGATCATCGCGCCCTGGGCGGGGCTCGACTCGACCACGTTGAGCACCATGGTGGTCCAGCCCATGCCGAGCGTGTTGTTCAGGGTCCGGCGGGTGGCCGTGACGGCGTCGCGCGCCGAGCCGAGCTCGATCGGCAGCAGGGAGACGTCGTCGCCCTCGCACACGACCTTGGAAAGGAGTGCGAGCCGCAGCGTGTCGGGGTCGACCACGGCGACGGCGGTGGCCGGGCCCGACAGGACCACCCGGTCTGCGGCGGCCAGTGCGACCGGGGCGAGGCGCACGGGGTCGCCGTCGCGGGCGCCGATGTTGCCGAGGGTGAGGTCGTCGGCGTAGAGGGCGCGGCGGGACGCGTACCGGTCGGCTTCGAGGGCGATCGCGGCGGTCGTGCGCCGTCCCGTGAGCCCGACCGGGTCGCCGGGGCGCAGGCCCAGGGCGGTGAGGGCCTCGGGGTGGAGGCGGACGATGCCGCGGCGCGCGTCGAGTGCGGCGCGGGCGCGGGTGGCGGTGAGTGTGAGGGTGCCTGTGTCGGTCACGCGGCCCAGCCTATTACGGGTGGGCGGCGGTCGGCGAGGCTCGCCGTGCGGATCACGAGGTCGGGGGTGTCCGTCCGCGGCCACCCCCGGCTTCGAGTGTGCCCGCGGGGTGCGACAGGAGGGGCCGCCGTGGCTCGGCGGTCCGGGTCGGGGCGGCGTGCTCGGAGGTCGCCGCGTGCAGTGGCACGGGTCCGGCGCGCTCGGGGGTCGCCGCCGCGGTGCGGCGGGCCGCTTCCGGACAGCGCATTCGGCGGCGGGCGTTCCAGGGTCGGGATCGACCCGCGGTCCACGGCCGACTCCGGCGGCCCCACCTTGCGCCGGTCTACTCCTCCGCGGGGTGGGGGGCATGCGGTAGAAGTCCTTGCCGTCCTCTTGGAGGATCGCGGTGGTGGCGCCCTGGTCGTCGCCGCCGCGGTGCGGCTGGCCGCTTCCGGATGGCGCGTTCGGCGTCGGGCGTTCCAGGGTCGGGATCGACCGCGATCCGCGGCCGCCCCGGCGGCCCCGCCTTGCGCCGGTCTACTCCTCCGCGGGGGTGAGGTCCATGCGGTAGACGGTCTTGCCGTCTTCGTGGAGGACCGCGGTGGTGGCGCCCTGGTCGGCGAACTCGCGCCAGCGTTCGCCCAGCCACGACTCGGCGTCGCCCTGGCTGCCCAGGTCGCTGTCGGGGGTGTCGAGGGTGTTGCCGTCGGCGTCTTCGAGCTTCCAGGTCCAAGTCATGGGGCAACAGTACGCGATCGGGTGCTACCAGTCCCAGCGGTCGTTGGCGGGGGCGGTGACGGGGGTGCGTTCGATCTGCGTGGGCGGTTCGGGGGTGCGGCGGGGGCCGAAGGCGGCGCCGAGGGCGACGAGGGTCCACAAGGGGAGGAGGCCGATCCAGAGCCAGGCGGGGGCGACGGGCATGGGGGCGAGGGTGGCGACGCCGCGGTCGACGGCGTCGAGGAGGGCGAGGGCGCCGATGGCGAGGGTGAAGCCGCCGAGGAAGCGGAGGCCGGAGCGGTACCAGGAGCGTCCGGCGAGGAGCCAGCCGAGGGCCCAGAGGGCGACGGCGAGGGCTTCGTAGTCGGCGCGGCCGGACCAGACGGCGAGGACGAAGAGGAGGGCGCCGCAGCCGGTGGCTATGGCGGAGAAGGTCATGGCGCCGGCGCGTGGGGGGTTGGGGGAGCGGGCGGCGGCGAGCCAGCCGGCGCCGGCGAGGAAGAGGAGGGCGGCGGCGAAGGCGACGGCGGTCTGGAATTCGAGGCGGTCGGTGAACTGGGCGCCGAGCCAGTCGCAGGTGGCGGAGAGGTCGTCGGTGCTCTGGAGGCCGCATTCGCGGGCTTTGAGGGTGCGGAGGGGGTCGCCGAGGATGCGGGCGGCGTCGGTGCCGTCGCAGGGCGGGAGGGCGGCGGGGGTGGTGCGGTGGGTGCCGGGTTCGTCGAAGCAGTTGGCGACGCCGGTGCCGTCCCACCAGAGGTCGAGGCGGTTGCGGTGGCGGGCGCCGTCTTCGCGTTCGCCGTAGACGTTGTCGGTGAAGGTGTTGCGGTCGCCGCCGAGGCCGGGGTCGTGTCCGGGGGTGCCCCAGGCGGTGACGGCGGCGGTCTCCTGGTTCCAGATGCGGTTGGCGGTGACGGTGGTGCCGGTGGCGTCGGCGACGAGGATGCCGACGCCGGAGGGGTAGGTGCGGTCGGGGCAGAGGACGCCGTCGGCCCAGTCGCGGGCGGCGGGGTCGTCGCCGCAGGCGGCGGTGCCGAGGCGGTGGTAGTGGTCGGTGTTGTTGCCGTAGAGGATGTTCTGGGTGGCGGTGACGGCGGCGGTGGGGCCGGTGTCGGTGATGACGAGGCCGGTGGTGTTGCCGTGGAGGCGGTTGGCGGTGGCGGTGGCGGTGGTGGCGGTGCCGCGGATCTCGAGGCCGGCGGTGTTGGCGGTGGCTTCGCAGCCGGTGACGTCGGCGCCGGAGTTCTCGATGAGGATGCCGGCGGTGTCGGCGGTGTCGGCGCGGCAGTCGGTGAGGGCGACGCCGGTGGAGTCGGCGATGTGGAGGCCGGCGCCGTCGCTTTGGAAGGCGCCGACTTCGACGAGGGCGGCGCTTTCGACGGCGGTGAGGCGGAGGGCGGCGTCGCGGGCTTGGCCGAAGGCGATGCCTTTGAGGTAGAGGCCGGAGGCGGCGTGGGCGGTGAGGACGGTGGCGGCGGTGAAGCGGGCGGTGATCTGGATGTCGTCGGGGCTGTCGCCGAGGCCTTCGATCTGGAGGTCGGGGAGGTCGACGACGATGGCGGTGTCGACGGTGTAGTGGCCGGGGAGGATCTGGATGCGGGTGCCGGGGGCGGCGTCGGCGAGGGCGGTGGGGAGGTCGCGGTAGCCGTCGGCGAGGCAGTCTTCTTGGAGGCGTTCGTTGCCGATGCGCTCGTTGTAGTTGACGCCGGCGTTGCGTTCGGTGAAGTCCTCGGTGTCGGCGGTGCAGACGAGGAGGAGGTCGCCGTCGTCGCGGTAGGCGGGGGGTTCGGCGGCGGCGGGGAGGGCGGGGAAGGGGTCGGGTTCGGCGATGCGGCCTTCGGTGGCGGTGCCGCCGACGTAGCAGGTGAAGACGAGGACGGCGAGGATGCCGGTCATGAGGGCGAGGGCGGCGAGGCGGCGGTCCGAGCGTGGGGGTGTGTGGGGCACGGTGACAGGTTAACTTGCGTCGCACACGGTGTGAAGGGCCGCGAATCGGGTGGGGCGCAGTCATTTCGGGCACGGGTGCGGCGTCGCGGCATACCGCCCGTGGTTGGGGCGGTATGCCGCTTGCGCAGCGGCTGCGCCGTCTGCACTGGCAGCCAGTACAGAGAAAGGGAGAACCTCTCACTGTACAGTGAGCGGTCCTCCCTTGCGGTACTCAGTCGGCCTGAGTAAGCAACCTTGAAGGGCTGCTTTACATCATGCCGCCCATGTCGCCCATGCCGCCGCCGGCGGCGCCGGCGCCTTCCTTCTCCGGGGCGTCGGCGACGACGGCCTCGGTGGTCAGGAACAGGGCGGCGATCGACGCGGCGTTCTGCAGCGCCGAGCGGGTGACCTTGGTCGGGTCGGGGATGCCGGCGGCCAGCATGTCGCCGTACTCGCCGGTCGCGGCGTTGAGGCCGTGGCCGGTGGGCAGGTTGCGGACCTTCTCCACCACGACGCCGCCTTCGAGGCCGGCGTTCTCGGCGATGGCGCGGAGCGGCGCGCCGAGCGAGCGGCGGACGATCTCGACGCCGGTGGCCTCGTCGCCGTCGGCCTCGATCTTGTCGAAGGCGATCGCGCCGGCCTGGGCCAGCGCGGTGCCGCCGCCGGCGAGGATGCCCTCTTCGACCGCGGCCTTGGCGTTGCGGACGGCGTCTTCGACGCGGTGCTTGCGCTCCTTGAGCTCGACCTCGGTGGCCGCGCCGACCTTGATGACGGCCACGCCGCCGGCGAGGCGGGCGAGGCGCTCCTGGAGCTTCTCGCGGTCGTAGTCGGAGTCGGAGTTCTCGATCTCGGCGCGGATCTGGTTGATCCGGCCCTGGATCGCGTCCTCGTCGCCGCCGCCGTCGACGATGATGGTGTCGTCCTTGGTGATGACGACCTTGCGGGCCTGGCCGAGCAGGGACAGGTCGGCGTTCTCGAGCTTGAGGCCGACCTCTTCGGAGATGACCTGGCCGCCGGTGAGGATGGCGATGTCGCCGAGCATGGCCTTGCGGCGGTCGCCGAAGCCGGGGGCCTTGACGGCGGCCGACTTGAAGATGCCGCGGATGCGGTTCACCACGAGGGTGGGGAGGGCCTCGCCGTCGACGTCCTCGGCGATGATGAGGAGCGGCTTGGAGGTCTGGGTGACCTTCTCGAGTGTGGGCAGGAGGTCCTTGATCGCGGAGATCTTCTGGTTCGCGATGAGGATGTAGGGCTCTTCGAGGACGGCTTCCATGCGGTCCTGGTCGGTCACGAAGTAACCGGACAGGTAGCCCTTGTCGAAGCGCATGCCCTCGGTGAGCTCGAGGTCGAGGCCGAAGGTGTTCGACTCCTCGACGGTGATGACGCCTTCCTTGCCGACCTTCTCCATCGCCTCGGCGATGATGGCGCCGACGGTGGCGTCGCCGGCGGAGATGGACGCGGTGTTGGCGATCTGCTCCTCGGTCTCGACCTCGGTGGAGGTGGACTGGAGGTGCTCGACGACGGCCGCGACGGCCTTCTCGATGCCCTTCTTGATGGCGATCGGGTTGGCGCCCGCGGCGACGGCGCGGAGGCCTTCCTTGACGAGGGCCTGCGCGAGGACGGTGGCGGTGGTGGTGCCGTCGCCGGCGACGTCGTCGGTCTTCTTGGCGACCTCCTTGACCAGTTCGGCGCCGATGCGCTCGTACGGGTCTTCGAGCTCGATCTCCTTGGCGACGGACACGCCGTCGTTGGTGATCGTGGGGGCGCCCCACTTCTTGTCGAGGACGACGTTGCGGCCCTTCGGGCCGAGGGTCACCTTGACGGCCTCCGCGAGGGTGTTCATGCCCCGCTCGAGCCCGCGGCGAGCCTCCTCGTCGAATGCGATCATCTTCGCCATGTCGGATGGCTTCCTTTCGGATAACGTTCGTGGTCGACGGTGAGGCGGTGTACCCGCGACGGTGGGCCCTGGGGGCCCGACCACCTCATCGCGCATTTAGCACTCCCCTGCGGCGAGTGCCAGTCCCAGGTATAGCACTCTCGCCCCGAGAGTGCCAATCCGGGGCGCGGAACTAGTGGTGGAGAGCGCGGACGCCGGGACGGGGGTCCCGGCGTCGGGCGGTCGTGCGGTGGGGCGCGGTCACGGGGTGGGCGAGGGCGCCCCGGGGTGGCCGGGTTCGCCGGGGCCGGTGTAGCCGCCGGGGGCGGCGGCGCCGGAGGCCTCGGCGGAGAGCGAGGTGGCGGAGACCGGTTCGGCGCGTCCGCGCAGCCAGGCGTAGGTGCAGAGGGCGGCGGAGACGGTCCAGATCATCGGCGCGAGGAGCAGGAGGGCCATGACGGCCTCGGTGACGATGGTGAGGACGGCGGCGAGCCAGCCGGCGAAGATCGCGTGCCAGAGGCCGGCGAGGAGGAGGCCGACGAGGGCGATGACGAGGTTCGCGGCGATCGCGACGAGGACGACGATGCACAGGCGGCCGAGCGCGGGCCAGAACGCGGAGTGCGTGAGCTGGATCGAGCGGGCGTAGGGGCTGCGGTGGGCTTCGAAGACGGCGGCGGGGGCCATGAGGCTGAGGGCGAAGATCGCCCACAGGCCGGGCAGGACGCACAGGACGAGGCCGGCGGCGATGGTGATCCAGGCGAGGAGCAGCCACAGGAAGAACTTCCCGCCGCGTCGGAAGCCGAACGAGAACGCCTCGCCGAGGCTGAGGAAGCCGCCGGCGGCCTCGGCGGCGGCGGTGCGGACGGCGGCGAGGACGGCGGACCCGGAGACGTACAGGACGGCGAGGGTGAGGACGAGGCCGATGAACCCGGCGAGGGCGCTCGGGGTGTACTCGCGGACGAAGGTCCCCCAGTCGGTGACGACGATGTCCTGCTCGGGCGCGCGCACGTTGTTGTTGTAGGCGCCGAGGACCCAGCGGGGCAGGACCACGCCGATGAGGAGGATGAGGCCGACGGTCCGCCAGGAGCGCTGGACGACGTCGAAGGAGGCGTGCCACCAGCCTTCGAACGTGTCGGTCACGAGGGGGTCGCCGCCGGAGAAGCGGCCCGAGGGCTCCTCGGACTGCCCGGAGTTCCAGTAAGGATCGTCGCTCATAGGCCGGATCGTAGACCAATCAAACGTGCATATCAGACAAACGATTGCAGCACCTCCGTTCGGGGACGCCCGGTTGTCCGATTCGCCCGCCGGGCGTCCGGGGACGCGTTAGCGTCGGCAGGTGTCGGCGCGCGGCGCGCCGGGTACAGGCGACCGCAGCAGCCGATCGACACGGGAGGGCCGGACATGTCCCATCGCGAATTCCCTTCAGCCGGCCGGGAGCAGACGTTCTTCGGGCATCCGCGCGGCCTGGCGGTCCTGTTCGGGACGGAGATGTGGGAGCGGTTCAGCTTCTACGGCCTCCAGGGCATCCTGCTGACGTTCCTGACCGCGAGCGTCCTGGAGAACGGCCTCGGGCTGTCGGACACGGTCGCGGTGCCGATCGCGTCGCTGTACTCGGGCGCGGTGTACCTGACGTCGCTGCCGGGCGGGTGGCTCGCCGACCGGGTGCTGGGCGCGCGGCGCGCGGTCCTCATCGGCGGCGTGATCATCATGTGCGGCCACATCTCGATGGCGATCCCGGTGAGCGGCGCCGGACTGGTGTTCTTCGGCCTGTTCCTGGTGGTCCTGGGCTCGGGCCTGCTGAAGCCGAACATCTCGGTCATGGTGGGTCGGCTGTACGACGGCGACTCGGACGCGCGGCGCGACTCCGGCTTCTCCGTGTTCTACATGGGCATCAACCTCGGCGGGTTCCTCGGCATCCTGGTGACGCCGTACCTGGCCGGGGACGACCGCTGGCACCTCGGCTTCGGCGCGGCCGCGGTCGGCATGGCGCTGGGCCTGCTCTGGTACGTGCGCGGCTGGTCGAAGCTGACGAACACCGGCATCGGGCCGTCGCGGCCCCTCGAAGGCGACGAGCGCGGCAAGGTCGTCCGCGTCATCGTGATCGCCCTCGTGATCGCCGCCGTCGCGATCGTGATCTGGGCCGCGACGGGCACGCTCACGCTCTCCACGGTGCCCACGGTGGTGACGATCCTGTCGATCGTCGCGGCGGTGTGGTACTTCGTGTACATCTTCGGGCAGGCCAAGGACGTGTCGGCGGCCGAGAAGTCGGGCCTGCGGGCCTACGTCGGCCTGTTCGTCGCCTCGGTCGTGTTCTGGATGCTGTACCTCCAGATGGGCTCGATCCTGACGGCGTTCGCCTCGAACTCCGTCGACCTCGACTCGTGGGGCTTCCACCTGCCCGCGGGCGGGGTCCAGAACTTCAACTCGATCTTCATCCTGATCTTTTCGCCGATCTTCGGCGCGATCTGGCTCAAGACCGGCGCCGGATTCGGGACCGCGTACAAGTTCGCGCTGGGCGTGGGCCTGACCGGCCTGTCGTGGGTGTTCCTGGGGTGGCTCCAGGGCCGCGCCGACAGCGGCGTCCTCGTCGCCCTCGGCTGGATGGTCGTGGTCTACCTGCTGCTGACGTGGGGCGAGCTGTGCGTCTCCCCGGTCGGCCTGTCGGTGACGACGCAACTGGCACCCTCGAACCTGAAGGGCCAGTTGATGGGCGTGTGGTTCCTCGGCCCGGCCGTGGGCACGCCGCTCGGCGGCCAGGCGTACGCGTTCCTGGTGCCCCGCGTCGGCGAGCAGGCGTTCTTCTACCTCCTCGCCGGGATCGCGATCCTCACCGCCGTGGTCCTGGCCCTGTTCAGCCCGGCCCTGCACCGGCTCATGGGGCGGGGCGGCCACGGCCCGGACGCGGTCCTGGAGACCCCGCCGGAGCCCCGGCCGCGCTAGGACCGCCGACCGTGCCGGGTCAGCGCCCGGCGAGCCAGGTCCCGGCCTGGGACATGAGGCGCCGCACCGGGTTCTGGCGGGGCAGGATCTGCTCCGGAGGCGCCGGATGCGACGCGGCGAACCCCGGCTCGATGAGCCGCGGCTCCAGCGGGTCCACCGGGACGATCCACGAATCGGTCTCGGCCCCTTCGGGGTTCGCGGCCCACCGGCGCCCGGCCCGGTCGAGGCCGATCGGGTAGACCGTGGCGCCGTCCTTGTCGATGCGGATCCGCAGGAAGCACTTCTGGTCGATCACCGACATGCCCGCGAACAACTCGTTCGCGTTGACGCCCAACCGGTTCGCGACCACCAGGTACAGGCCCACCAGCCACGTCCCGGCCAGGCCGATGATCGGCAGGTACAGCAGGTACGTGATCCAGGCGACGTCGTCGGCCTGCTTGATGAGGAGCGACCCGCCCCACGCCAGCGCGGACTGCGCGACCCCGTGGATCGCGCCGAGGATGTAGTGCCTGGTGGCGCGGCGGCCCTCGCCCGGGTGGGCGAACGCGATGCCCGCGCCGATGAGGACCGCGGTCGCGGCCACGAACGTGCCCGTGCCCTCCAGGATCGACACGGTCGCGACGAGGCCGACCACGGCCATGAGGGCCACGAAGCCCTTGTTCAGCCACGGGAGGCGCGCGAAGATCCCGAACGCGTACGACAGCGACTTCGCCTTCGACGGGTACGTCTGGGTGAGCCGGTACTCCCGTTCGGGCGCATCGGGTTCGGGCACCGAGCGGCGCGGGGCGGTGATCTCGTCGGGGAGGGTGTGGGTCGGCGAGAGGTACGCGCCGCCGCCGCCCGCGCCCACCAGGTGCCGCACACCGTCCACTTCGGCGTAGTGGGAGTAGTGGTGGCGGTCCCCGGTGAGGATGAGCGGCACGCTCGCGCCGCGCGAGGCGACGACGTCGCGGATGAAGTGGTCGATGCGGTCGAACGAGCGCGGGTCCTCGGCGGTCCACAGCCACGACGGCTGCGCCACGCACAGGATGACCTGGTCGCCGGGGCGCAGCTGCTCGGCGGCGCGGCGGAAGTAGTCGGACTGGTTCTGGTCCAGGTGGGTGTCGAACTGGGCGTCGAGGGCGAACAGCCACCAGCGGTGCGGCAGGTTGAGCGCGAAGTACGAGCGCTTCTGGTGCGTGCGGTAGCCGCCGATGGTGCGGCCCTCGGTGAACTGCCGCGAGAACGCGGTCAGCCCGTCGAACCAGTCGTGGTTGCCGGGGATCGCGTAGAGCGCCACCGGGTTCCCGGGGTTCGCGGCCTCGTACGGGCCCTTCATGCGCTGCTCGTACTCGAGCCAGTCGCCCGCGGGGTAGACCTCGTCGCCGCCCATGACGAGCATCGTGCCGCGCGGCAGGCGTTCGCCGTCGATCTCGAGTTCGTCCTGTGCCATGAGGTACGCGATCGAGTAGGTGGCGTTGAAGCCGTCGCCGATGTCGGCCACGTAGTCGAACCACAGCTCCTCGGCGCCGGAGTGGTCGTAGACCGGCTGGGCGCGGCCGCCGATGATCTCGCGCTTGTCGACGTAGCCGCCGAACACGCGGGCCAGGCCGAACCGCATGCTCGTGTCGATGAGGGTGCGCGGCGACAGCCAGCGCACGGGCGACTGCGGGACGAAGCGGAGCTGTTCGGGCGTGAGGTCCTTGGGGCGGCGGGACATAGAGCCCATGATGGCACGGTCTGGGGGCCAACGGAACCCGGTGCGGGCGTGGGGGCGGTGAACGGTGCGGGACGGGTTCGGGGGCGGGTTCAGGCGGGCGGCGGGGTTCAGGCCGGGCGCGGGAGCTTCGCGCCCCGTCTGCGGGCGGTGCGGCGGAGGCGCAGCCACAGCGCGAGGACGGCCGCGCCGAGGAGGGCGGGTGCGGCGGCCGGGCCCCACCACTCCCAGTTCGCGGCGGCGACGGCGGCCGTGGGGGCCGGGTCCGGGGCGTCGGCGCAGGGCTGGACGTCCCCGGCGGCGTCGACGTGGAAGCAGTCGGCTCCGGTGAACCCTTGGGGCGCACCGGCGCCGGCGTTCGCGATGATCCCGTAGGCGAGGACCGCGAGGAGCAGAACGGCGAGGACGAGCGCGCGCACGGGCGTCAGTCCCGCACGCTCAGAGAGGGGAGCCGGAACCAGCCGGAGGCGCCGAGCGCGAGCAGCAGCGGCACCGCGAACGCGAGCGCGGCGAGGACCAGCGCGGGCAGGGCGAACCCGATGAGGGCCACGACGGCGAGCGCGCCGATCGCGGCGACCCGCGAGAACGGGGTGCGCCCGGTGGCGGCGCGGCGGCGCACGAGGTCTCCGGCGAGGGCGAGCGCGGGCCCTCCTGCGACGGTGGCGGTGACCGCGGGTTCGGCCGTCGCGAGCGGGTCGAGGAGGACTAGGACGCAGCCGATGGCGGCGAGGGCGGCGCCGGCGACGGTGAGGGCGCGGCCGATGGGGTAGCCGGCGGTGCCGACCGCGGCGCCGTTCGTGTCGGGTTGGGGCGCACGGAGGTAGAGGCGCCACAGGACGGCGACGGTGGCGATGCCGAGGGCCGCGGCGGCGACGGCGGGCAGCCCGAAGCCGTCTCCGGTGCCGGTCGCCGCGTCCATCGGCCGATGCTATCGCGGGGAGGGCGCGCGGCGGGCGCTAAAGGAAGAGGCAGAAGGGGTGTCCGGCCGGGTCGAAGAGGACGCGGACGTCGTCTTGCGGCTGGAAGTCGGCGAGGCGGGCGCCCTGTTCGACGGCGTGGGCGACGGCGACGGGGAGGTCGTCGACGTGGACGTCGAGGTGCTGGGTGGCGTGGGGGCGGCCGGGCGCGGCGGGCCAGACGGGGGCCTGCCAGTGGCGCTCGTACTCGAAGTTGAGGGTGGGGCCGTCGGTGCGGACCTGGGCCCACCCGGCTTCGGGGGGCTCGTCGGCGCCCGGGGGTTCGCTGACGGCGACCTCGGTGCCGAGGAGGCGGGCGTAGAAGTCGGCGAGCGCCCGGGGGTCGGGTGCGGTGACGGTGATCGAGGTCAGGGAGAGTCGTGTGCCGCTCATCGGGCGAGGGTAGGCCGGAGGGCCCCGGCGCAAACGCGTTCGGGGACCTCCGGCGGGTCGCGCGGTGTCCTCAGGGGGTGTGGTGAGCCGGTGTCGCGAGGAGGTGCGGTGAGGCGGTGCTGCCGGACTGCGGCGTCGAGCGGTGTCGTCAGGCGGCGTCCAGGGCCTCGGTGATCTTGCGGGTCATCTCGGCCATGGTGGGGCTGGGCTCGCCCTTGTGGGCGCGGTTGGCGGCCTCGACGGCGACGGCGACGGTGCGGCGGAAGTTCTCGGCCTCGGCGGGGTCCTGCTCGCGCAGGAGCTTCACGGACTCGGTGAGCGCGGGGAGGACCTGGTCGGCGAGGGCGGCGGAGGACTTGGCCTGGAGCTTGAAGTCGCGCTTCTTCTCGGCGAGGACGTGGCCGACCGCGCCGGTGGCGGCGGTGAGGGCGAGGCTCCCGCCGGTGGCGACCTTGTGCGCCGAGCCGGCGATGCCCGCGTAGGACATGAGGGTGACGGCGCCGTAGGCGGCGGTGCGGATGGTGGACTTGTCCTGTGCGGTGAGTTCGACGGACATCTTCGGCTCCTTGCTGCGTGCTCGGTCTCGGTCGACGGAGAGGGCGGCCGGCCTGTTCGCCGCGCCGGCACGTTCGACGATATGCCCGCCGCGGGCGGTCCCGGTCGGGTTCCGCCGTTCGGTCCTGGCTCGCGTCGAAGCGTGGTTCTCGGTCATGGGGCAAGTGTCGGCGGGCCCGCTGACAGGGCGCTGACACGATGCTGATGGTGGAGACGCGGCAGGGCCCCGGCCGGTGGTGCGGCCGGGGCCCTGCGGTGGTTCGCGGTCACGCCTGGTCGAGGCCGCCGAAGAGCCGCAGTTCGGCGATGTCGATGAGGGCGCCGTTGGCGATCCGCAGGTAGCGGTAGCCGTCGCCGCCGTCCGCGTCGAGGCCCTGCCAGGACAGGGTCTTCACGGCCGGGCCGGTCAGGGTGGTCCAGTCCTCCAGGTCGTTCGAGCCTTCGAGGACGAGTCCGGCCATGCGGATCATGCCGTTGTTGTCCTGGCGGGCGAGGAGGTCGGCGCGGTCGAGGTCGAGCCGGGCGCCGTCGCCGAAGTCCCAGATGAGGTGGAACTCGCCGTCGACGGCGGGCACGTCGCTGAACGTCGCCGCGTTCCCGTCGAGCATGGCGGCCGCGTGGGCGGCCTTCGCGGCGTCGGGTTCGCCTGCGGCCGTGACGACGTCGACGCCGGCGAGGTCGACGAGGGTGCGCTCGTCGGAGCCGTAGAGCGCGGTGCCGTCGGTGGAGCCGTGGACGGCGGCCGCCTCCTCGCCGTCGGCCGTGGTGTGCTCGATCGCGAGGTCGAGGCGGCCGCCGCCGTCGAGGTCGGCGAGGACGCCGGTGGCGGTCCAGGTCAGGCCGTCGGCAGAGGTCGCGTCGAGCGGCTGGCCGCCGATCGCGACGGCCGCGTCGGTGATCGGGGTGGGACTCGCGAAGGCCACGTTGACGGTGTCGCCCGCGGTGACCCGGCCCGCGAGCGCGTCCGGGGAGGTCACGGTGACGGTGTCGACTGTGCCGGGGACCTCGGTGCGCTCGCCGTCGATGCGGAACTCGCCGATCGACCAGATGCCCGGGTAGGCGGGGTCGGTGGGGATGCCGGGCTCGTCGAGCTGGACCTTCAGGTACCGGTAGGCCTCGCCTGCGTGCTCGGCGGCCACGTCGACGGTCTCGGGGCGGCTGGTCTCGGTGGTGGCGTGTTCGGTGAGGAGGTCCCAGGTGAGGCCGTCGTTCGAGCCGTACACGTTGGTGCCCTGCGAGCGGTTCGGGAACAGCGAGCGGGCCTGGAACGCGAACGCGTCGGCCGCGATCCGGTACCGGGTGCCGAAGTCGAGCGTGAACGAGGCCGAGCGGAGGTCCCCGGTGTGGGTGGTGGTGTCGCCGTCGGCGAGCGCCGCCAGCGCGGCCGCGGTGATCCCGGTGGGGGCCGAGGCGTCCGTGTAGTCGAAGGTGCCGTCGGGGAGCGCCGGGTGCAGGAGTTCGAGCATGTCGATCGCGGCGCGGAGGTCGGCCAGGGCCGCCGCGAAGTCGGACTCGGAGCCGTGGCGGGCGGCGTCCTTCGCCGCGTCGAGGGCGTCCTCGTACGGTTCGCGGGTCGCCGCGGTGTAGTCGGCGCGGCGGTCGACCCCGTCGCGGACGGCGGCCTCGACGGTGCGGGTCCGGTTGGGGGAGACCACGAGTTCGACGGTGCGGGCGGCGACGGACTCGCCGTCGTCGGCGGTGATCTGGACCTCGTAGCGGCGGTTGTCGCGCTTGGCCGGCTCCCAGGCGAGGAGGCCGGTGGCGGTGTCGAACTCGGCGCCGCGCGGGAGGCCGTCCGCCGAGTACGTCACGGTCCCTTCGGTGTCGGTGGCGGCGAGGTCGATGACCGCCTCGTCGCGGGCCGTCAGATAGTAGGCGTCCTCAGTGGAGTCGAAGACGGGGGCGGTGAGGTCGGTCGCGGCCGAGAGCGTCACCGAGTCGAGGTCGACCGTGGTGCCGTCGTTGCCGGTGAGGCGGTAGAAGTTGACGTTCTGGCCGCCCGCGGGGTAGGTGACGTACCGCCATTCGCCGCCGGTGTCGGGCAGTTCGAGCGCGGCGAGGGTGCGGGCCGGCGCCTCGTCGGGGTTGCGGCCGGTCGGCTCCTCCTTGTACAGGACGTCGAGGTCCGCGGGCCCGTCGCTGCGGAACCGCAGGCCGATGCGGGCGTTCGCGCCGTACATCATGCGGGAGACGACGCTGGTGGTGCCGTCCTCGGAGAGGGTGGCGCGCGCGAAGGACGCGCCGTCCTCGGTGACGAGCGCGGTGCCGTCGTCGAGGGCCAGGCCGGCGTCGGCGAAGGTCAGCTCCGGGGTCTCGGGGAGCGGCGCGGGCGCGGTGCCGGCGAGCTCCTCGGGGAACGCGACCCAGTACTCGGGGTTCTTGTCGCCGGGGGCCCAGAAGTTCGTCTTCCCTGTGCCGTACCAGTAGTAGGGGCCGGACATGCGGCCGGCGAGCTCGGCGAGGTGCGGGGCCTCGGCGGCGACGTCGACGCCGCGTTCGAGGGCGTACTCGTAGTACAGCTCGTTGACCGGGTTGAACAGGCGGCCGCGGTAGGCCTGGGCGATGGTCACGCCCTGGCCGGTCTCGTCGACCCACGGGGTCGGCGCGCCCATCATGAAGCCGTAGAAGGCGTCGGCGCCGTCGAGGAGCCGCCGGTCGAGGAAGTCGTACGCGGACACCGCGTCCGCGCCGGTGGAGACGGTCCCGGCGACCGGGTCGACCTCGGTGCCCTGCACTTCGAGCATCCGGGCGAGGCCGGTGAAGTTGTCGATGTTGCACTCGCCGTGGGCCTGGTCGCGGCCCATCTCGCGCAGCTGCACGAAGTCCTCGCCGTAGGGGTTCAGCGGGTCGTCGGCGTCGATGAGCGGCAGGAGCGGCGCGAGGGCGCCGTTGTCGTAGGCGGTGTCGCCGGCGTTCACGGTGAACCACTCGACGCCGGTGGCGTACCCCTCGGCGTCGTCGGCGTAGATCGCGGTCGCGATCCGCCCGAACAGGCCGAAGTTGTGCTGGTTCATCCAGCGCTCGTTGGAGAAGAGGAACGTCTCCACCACCGGGTCCGCGAAGTTGGCGAGCAGGTCGGCGTCGTCCTCTTCGGACCAGACGACGTCGTAGCCGCCGTACTCGCCGGGGGTGTCGTCGTCGACCGGGTCGGTGGCGCGCACGATCTCGGCGGCCATGAGGAACTGGTACAGCGGGTGGCCGGTGTGGATGTGCGCGTCGGGGAAGTACGCGTACCGGTCCGGGTCCATGCCGCCCCAGGTGCGCAGCGCCTGGATCGCGTTGCGGCGGTACACCTCGTCGCCGGTGACCGTCCACATGAGGGCCTGGGTGAGGGCGCCGAAGGCGTCGTTGGTCTCGCGGTTGCGCATCCCGACCTGGGTGAAGGAGGGGTCGAGCGGCACGTCGGGCGCGGCGGCCGACTTCGAGTTCGAGGCCCGGTAGGCGGTGGACGCGAAGGAGGTCGCGGCCATCGCCGCGAAGTAGGAGGCCCACGGCTCCTGGCCCGCGCGGGCCATCTCCTGGGCGTTCCGCAGGTCGTCGGCGGTGAGGCCCACGCCCGGGTGCACGAACCCGGCGTCGCTCACGGTCTCGTGCACCGCCACCACGTGGTCGGTGAGGAGGTCCTCGTACCCGGCCGCCCGCGCCGGGGCCGGCACGGCGACCAGGCCGAGGCCGGTGGCCAGGGCGGCGCCGATCGCCGTGAGGCCCAGGCGCTTTCGGTGCGGGACGCGCCCCGTCGCGCGTCGTTCCAGTCGTTCCACGGCACAGCCTTCCGGATATCGGCGAGTATCTATGCGGACGATAGCGCTTGCGGACGGCCGAATCAAGACCTTGATAGATAACGTTCTCTATCCGTTGGGGGCGAGAAGTGGCGACATACTGTGGCCGAATTCAGAAATCGATATCTGGCAGCGGCGCGGTCCGTCGCCGCCGCGCCTCGGGAGACGCCCCGAGTGCCCCCGACAGTATGATTGCCCGGTGCCTACCCGTTTCGGTTTAATGCTGAAGGAACTGCGGTTGCGTGCCGGTTTGAAGCAGCAGCAGCTCGCCGACAAGTCGGGCGTCGCCGTGCGCACCATCGGCAGGTACGAGACCCGCGCGAAGTCCGTCCCGAAACCGGACACGGTGGCGCTCCTCGCCGAGGCGCTGGACCTGACGCCCCGCCAGTACGCCGAGCTGTCAGCCGCCGCCGGCTTCCCCGCGCAGGAGGCCGAGCCCCGGCCCCGCGCGTCCCGCGTCCCGCACCGCCACGGCGACCGCCTCGTCGAAGCGGCCGCGCAGCTCGCCGACGAGGTCGGCTCCCGCTGGCGGCGCGAGGAGGAGCAGCGCAAGGTCCACAGTGCCGCGCTGCCGGTGCGGTGGCGGACCTCCGAGGAGCTGTCTGACCACTGGGAGAACGTCGACCCCGCCCGCGCCGAGCCCATGGACCTCGACGCCGACCTGGAGCAGATCGTCGACGTCTACCGCGGCGTCCCCACCGGGCGCCTCGTGGTCGTCGGCCGCGCCGGCTCCGGCAAGACCGTCCTCGCCATGCGGCTCGTCCTGGGGCTCTTGGAGATCCGCGAGACCGACGGCGCCGTCCCCGTGGTCGTCGGCCTCGAGTCGTGGCACCCCGACCAGGACTTCCGCACCTGGCTCGCCGCCCGGCTGCTCCGCGACCACCCCGGGCTCGGGGAGGAGCTCCCCGACGGGACCGCCCTCGCCGCCGCGCTCGTCGAGCACGGCCTCGTCCTGCCCGTGCTCGACGGCTTCGACGAGATCGCCGCGGGCCTCCGGTCCGACGCGCTCGGCAGGCTCGACGACGCCTCCCGGATGCCGCTCGTCCTCACCAGCCGCGCCGACGAGTACCGCGAGGCCGCGACCGCCGTCAAGCCGCTCACCGGCGCGCCCTGCATCGAACTCGCCGACCTCGCCCCCGCCGACCTCGCCGGCTACCTGCGGCGCACCGCCCGCAAGACCGCCCAGGGCGTCCCGCTCTGGCAGCCCGTCATCGACGCGATGCGGGAGCCGCGCACCCCCGCCGGCGAGACCGCCGCCGCCGTCCTCGCCACCCCGCTCATGCTCGTCCTCGCACGGACCGTCTACGGCGGCACCGCGAACCGCGACCCGGCCGAACTGCTCTCCACCGCGGACCTCCCCACCCCCGAAGCGGTCGAGGCGCACCTCATGGCGCAGCTCGTGCCCGCCGCCTACCGCACCCCGATCGAGGGCCGCGGCTTCGACCCCGCGCGCGCCCGGCACTGGCTCGGCCGTCTCGCCCGCCACCTCGACCGGCTCGGCCGGCACGACCTCGCCTGGTGGGAGCTCGGCGCCTCCCTCCCGCGAGGAGTGCGGGCCCTGCTGATGGCGTTGACGATCGGCGCGCTGTTCACCGCGGTCGACCTCGCGCTGGTGGTCGTCCGCTTCGGCTTCGACCCGCTCACCGCCCTCGCCACCGTCGCCGTCGACTTCGGCGCGGGCGCGGCCTTCGGCGTCGCGCACGGCCTCCTCGCCGGCAGGAGGGACACCGCGCTCGCGCCCTCGGGGATGCGGATCAGCCTCCGCGGCCCGTGGCGCCGCAGGAACCTCAAGCGCCGCTTCATGATCGGGTTCGCCGGAGGGTTCCTGCTGGGCGCGGTGTCCATCGGCGTGCGCGACATCGTCCAAGGCATCGTCTACGGGGCCGGACCGTTCGACGTCTCGGCGCTGGTCGCCTTCGACGTGCCCGCCTTCGGCGCCGCCGTCGGCCTCGCGACCGGGATCACGTACGCCATGCTCTCCCTGTGGGAGCGGCCCCTCGACTTCCAGTCCGTGCCCTCGCCCGCCGACCTCCTCAAGGCCTCCCGGCGGACCGCCCTCGCCCAGGCGCTCGTCTTCGCGCCCGTGCTCGCGGTCGTCGTCCCCGGCACCGGCTGGGCCGTCGTCCAAGTGCTGCAACTGCTCCCGCTCGGGGAGTGGCGGTGGACCTTCGAGTTCGGCCTCACGGTCGGCTCGTACGCCGCGTTCATGGGATCGGTCGGGTACGCGATCGCCCTGACCGCGTGGGGCCGGTGGCTCGTCTTCGGCCGCCTCTGGCTCCCGCTCCTCGGGCGGCTCCCGTGGGCCGTGCCCGCGTTCCTCGACGACGCGTACCGGCGCGGCGTGCTCCGCCGGGCCGGCGTCGTCTACCAGTTCCGGCACGCCCGGCTCCAGAGCCACCTGTCAGGCACCCGCGACGACCAGGCGTGACGCCCGTCGGGCACGGCATCGGACATGAATGACCGATGAGTGACCGGCCGGGGACCGTTGCCGCGACGATGCTCCCGACCCGACGATCGAAAGGTCGCCGCCGAGATCCGGCGGGCAGCGCGGACCGGCAGGTGCCGCGGTCACGAGCAAGGAGCCGACATGACAGGGAAGTACACGCGATGGCTCGCGGCGGTCGCACTCGCGATCGCGGTGGTGCTGCCGGCCGCACCGGCGCAGGCGCAGGACCACGCGGCGACGCAGGCGCTCCTCGACGAGTACCAGCGCGAGTCCGGCGGCCCCGGCGCCGGGCTCTACGCCGGCGACGCCGCCGGCTCCTGGACGCTGAGCAGCGGCACGGCGAAGGTCTTCACGAACCGCGCGTTCACCGCCGACGACCACTTCCGCATCGCGAGCCAGACCAAGACGTTCACCGCCGCCGTGGTGCTGCAACTGGTCGACGAGGGCCTGGTGGACCTCGACGCGCCCATCGAGCAGTACCTGCCGGGCGTCGTCGGCGGCGCGCACTACGACGGGGACGACATCTCCGTGCGCCAGATCCTCCAGCACACCAGCGGGATCGCCCGCGACCCGCTGAACGCCTCCGCGGGCGCCGACGGCGTCTACTCCCCCGCCGAGCTGGTCGCGGCCGGCACGGCCCAGCCGCCGCAGTTCGCGCCCGGCGCCGGCTGGGGCTACTCGAACGTGAACTACTCCCTGGCGGCCATGCTCATCGAGGAGCGCACCGGCCAGACCGCGGCCGCGGCGATCACCGACCGCCTCATCGAGCCGCTCGGGCTGACCGAGACCTCGTACCCGGCCCCCGGCGACCGCTCGATGCCGAGCCCGTTCCTGCCCGGGTACTCCGGCGGGCGCATCGGGCCGGTCTTCTACTGGTTCGACACCACGGCCAACATGGAGATGTCCTACGCCGGCGCCGCGGGCGCCCTGACCTCCACGATGCCCGACGTCGTCGCGTTCCAGCAGGCGCTCGCCGCGGGCGAGGTGCTCTCCCCGGAGTCGCTGGAGGAGATGCGCACGACCGTGGACTCGACGGTGTACGACGCCGACTTCGGCCTGGGGCTCATGCGGTTCGACCTCTCGTGCGGCGGCGAGGCCTGGGGCCACGCCGGGAACCTCACGACCGGGCACTCCTCGATCACCCTCGTCACCGACGACGGCCGCTTCGCCTCGCTGGTGACCAACGCCTTCATCGCCGAGTCGACGCCCACCCGGGTCGACGTGCTCGACGCCGCGCTCTGCGAAGGAGCGGCGTCGTGAGGCGCGCGGTGCGCGGGCTCTGCCTCGCGGCCGCCATCGCGGCGGGCGCCCTCACCGCCCCCGCGGCCCACGCCGCCGAGGCACCGCCGCAGCTCGCGGACGCCCACGGGCTCACCGTGATCGGGCAGCCCGAGTGGGCCGACGGCTCGGACCGCACGTTCACCTTCACCGTCGCCACCGCCGAGGTCCCCGCGTACTCGGTGATGCCGGGCCAGGTGTCCGGCGAGCACGCCGTCATGGTGACGCTCCCCGAGGGCTACGACGGCGGCACCGAGTACCCCGTGCACTACACGCTCCACGGCGGCGGCGACTACCCGAACGCCGTCTGGCTCAAGAACGTCGTCGAATCGTCCACAGCGGACGAACCGGTGATCACGGTGGCGCCGAACGGCAGCGGCCGCGGCTGGTACACGGACTGGGTGTACCCGGGCGCGCTCGGACCCCAGAACTGGGAGACGTTCCACCTGGAGCAGCTCATCCCGTTCATCGACGCCAACCTCGCCACCATCGCCTCCAAGGAGGGCCGGGCGATCTCCGGCCACTCCATGGGCGGCCTCGGCGCCTTCGGGTACGCCGAGCGCAGGCCGGACCTGTTCGGGTACGTCGGCAGCTTCTCCGGCGGGCTCGACCTGCTCAACCAGGAGATGCGCGCCGCCGTGCTCGGCTCGACCCAGCTGCCGGCCTACGGGACCCCGACCGTCGCGCTCGACGCGGTCTTCGGGACCCCGATCTGGCCGTTCGACGGCGCCTGGAACCGGCTGAGCCCGGCCCAGCACGTGTCGTCCCTGCGCGGCATGGGCGTCGCGCTGTACGTCGGCGACGGCGGCGACCTCACGGTGAACCCGGTCCAGGCGGTCGTCGAGCACCGCGCCCGCGTGATGGCCGTCGTCACCTCCGACTACCTCGACGCCGCGGGCATCCCGCACGAGTTCGTCGACTACGGGGACGGGAGCGGGTGGGCGCCGGGCTGCACCGGCAAGCACGCGCAGCTCCCGTGCCTCCAGGCCGACATGGACCACTTCGTCTCGCTGATCATGGCCGATCTCGAGCACCCGTAGAGCCCGGTGCGGCACGGCGCCCGACATCGCCGTGCCGCACCGACCCCTCCCTCCCGCCGGTGGGGCGGGAGAGAATGCGAGTCCCCCATGACCGACTCCTCGACCGACACGAAACCCCCCGGCGACGCCGCCTCCCGCATGTTCGACAAGGTGGGCATGGCCGTCGTCATCGAAGTCCTCGCCGGCATCGTCATCGCCGTCTTCGGCCTGGTCTTCCAGTTCGGAGGCCACGGCGAGCCGCCGACCCCGACCCGCGACCCGACGCCGCCGTTCAGCACGCCGATCACCGACTGGCCCTCCGCCAGCCCGACCGACTGGCCCCCAACGACCGAGGCGGCCGTCACGAACCCGTACGCCGACGTCGAGGTCGGCGACTGCTTCACCAACGCGGGGTCGACCGACGCCTTCGACCTGGCGTACTCGGACTGCGACCCAGGCGCGTTCGAGGTCGTCGAGATCTACGGCGGCGACGACGGCGACGACTGCGACGGCGTCGACCGCTCCATGTTCGGCCACGCCCCCGGCTACGGCTCGGTGTTCTGCCTGAGCTACCTGCACCCCTGGGGCGACGCGTACTACGCCGAGTCCGGCGAGTGCGTCACCCGCCTCGACGACGACACCTACACGACCACCGACTGCGCCCCGGGCGACCTCCAGGTCCTGGAGACGTTCTGGGGCGAGGAGGGCTCCTACTCCTGCTCCGAGTGGGAGTACTACAACAGCTCGCTCGACTTCCCCGGCTACATCGACGACCAGGATCTGCTGCTGTGCATGCGGATCGTGTACCCCGACGACATGGGGTTCGCCGAGGTCGACGACTGCCTCTACACGAGCGGATCGGGAGACGACCGGACGTTCGAGTTCGTCGACTGCTCCCAGGCGAACGCCTACGTCACCGGCCGCACCGGCGAGTACAACGACACCGCGTTCTGCGGATCGCACGGATCGGCCTACTGGCAGAGCTACACGTTCCCCGAGCACGCCTACACGGTCTGCTGGAACTGGCTCTGACCCCGTCGACAGTGAAGGGGCCGGCCGCGATGCGGTCGGCCCTCACGGCGCGGTCGTCGTCAACACCGCCCGCGGCCGCCTCGTCGACACCGACGCACTCACCGCCGAAGTCGCGGCCGGCCGCCTCTCCGCCGTCATCGACGTGACCCACCCCGAACCCCTCCCCGCCGGGTCCCCGCTCTACGACCTCCCCAACGCGTTCCTCACCCCGCACCTCGCCGGCTCGCACGGCAACGAGCTCTCCCGCATGGGGCTCTTCATGGTCGAGGAGGCCGAACGCTGGGCCCGCGGGGCGCACCTGGCGCACCGGGTCGACCCGGCGACCCTGTGGCGGCAGGCCTGAAACGTCCGCCGCTGCGGGGGGTGCGCCGATCGGGCGGAATCGTATGATTGTCCGATGGCCTCCCCCTTCGGTTTACTGCTGCGCTCCCACCGACTGCGCCGCGACATGTCGCAGAAGCGGTTGGAGGAGGAGTCGGGAGTGGGCATCCGCACCATCCGGCGGTATGAGAACAGCGACCAGTGCAACCCCCAGGTCGAGACGATCCGACTGCTCGCCGACGCGCTGCGGCTGACGCGCTCGGAGTACGCCGAGCTGCTGACGGCGGCCGGCCTCCGCGAGCAGTCGGCCGACCGCGGGTCGCCGCGGCCCGACCCCCCGTTCCACGCCGAGCTCACGGCCGCCGCCGACGCGCTCGCGTACCGGGTGCGCGGCCAGTGGAAGCGCGAGGAGGAGCAGCGCCAGGTCCACGACCCCGCCCCGCTGCCGGTCAGATGGCGGGTCGAGGAGACGCTGAGCGACCACGGCAGGAACGTCTTCGGCGCCGGGTCGCGCGGCAGGCACGCCCGCCTCGACCTGTCCGGCGAGTTGAAGCACATCGCGGACATGTACGCCGGCGTCCCGACCGGAAGGCTGGTCGTGGTGGGCCGGACCGGCTCCGGGAAGACGATCCTCGCGGTCCGCCTCGTCATGGACCTGCTGGAGCACCGCCGGTCCGGCGACCCGGTGCCGGTGATCTTCAACCTCAGCTCCTGGAACCCCCGGGCCGACCTGCGCACCTGGCTCGCCTCGCAGCTGCTGCGCGACCACCCCGCCCTCGGGAACACGCTCCCCGACCAGACCCCGCTCGCCACCGCCCTCATCGAGAACGACCTCGTCCTGCCGGTGCTCGACGGCTTCGACGAGATCGCCCGCGACCTCGTCCGCGACCCCCTGGAGAAACTCAACCGATCGACGTCGATGCCCCTGATCCTCACCAGCCGCACCGACGAGTACCGGAAGGCCGTGGCCGAGTCCGACGTGCTCACCGCCGCGGCCTGCGTCGAACTGAGCGACCTCACCCCGGACGACCTCGCCGAATACCTGCTTCGGACCACCCGCAGGACCGGCGATGACGGCGCCTCGATCTGGGAGCCCGTCCTCGAAGCGCTGCAAGGAGACACCCGCACGGAGGCCACCGAGTCCCTCGCCGCGGCGTTCACCACGCCGCTCATGGTCTCCCTCGCCCGCACCATCTACAACGACGCCCCCGGCCACGACCCGGCCGAACTCCTCGACGTTCACCGGTTCCGCACCGTCGCGGACGTCGAGACGCACCTCCTCGGCAACCTCATCCCCACCGCCTACCGCCACCAGGACGAGCACCGCCGTTTCGATCCCGAGCGCGTCCGCCACTGGCACGGCCACCTCGCGGCGCACCTGCACCGGCTCCGAGAGCGCGACCTCGCATGGTGGCGCCTGGGCACGTCGATGCGCCGCCCCGCCCGGATGGCCGTCATGGCACTGGTGTTCGGTCTGCCCTTCACCGTCGTCGACGTCGTCGTGTTCGCGATCCTCATGGACTACCTGCCGATCCAGTACGTCAGCGCCGCCGCCATCGACCTCACGGCCGGCGCGGCCGTCGGCGTCGCCCACGGCCTCCTCGCCAAGTACCGGGGCGCGGCCCTCGAACCGTCCGGCATGCAGGTGCGCTTCCGGGGGAGACCACCCGGCCCGCCCCGAAACCTGCTCCGGCGCTTCAGGATCGGGTTCGCAGCGGGGCTCCTCATCGGCTTCTGCTACGGCGCGTCCCGGGAGCTCCTCCGAGGCGTCGTCCTCGGCACCGAGCCGGTACTGGTGCTCCAGTACATGCTCTTCAACGCGCTGCTCATCGGCCTGACCATCGGGTTCGCCACGGGCGTCACCTACATGTGCATCGCCCTGTGGGAGCGGCCCCTCGACGTGCGGTCCGTGCAGAGCCCGGACGACCTCATCCGCTCGACCCGTCGCACCGTCCTCGTGCAGGCCGTCCTGTTCTCGCCTGCCCTCGTGGTCCTCATACCGCTCACACTCTGGACGGCGGTGCAGCTGCTCGGGCTCCTCCCCCCGGAGGCCGGCACGTGGACGTTCTCCCTCAGCGAGGGTGTGGGCCTCGGCCTGTACGGCGGCTTCATCGGCGCGGTCGGGTACGCGCTGGCGATGACGGCGTGGGGGCAGTGGATCGTGTTCGGCCGGCTCTGGCTGCCGCTCACCGGGAGGCTCCCGTGGGCGGTGCCCGAGTTCCTCGACGACGCCTACCGGCGCGGGGTCCTGCGGCGCTCCGGCGTGGTCTACCAGTTCCGCCACGCACGGCTCCAAGACCATCTCGCCGCGACCCACAGGGCCGCTGCGACCCGTGAAACCCCTGGTGGTCCCGGGCGGACATAGATGGCCGCCCCGTTTCCTCTTGGCTTGGCCCACTGCCTGTCCCAGCATCGGTGGTGTCGATTCCGCCGGGCGCCGCCCGGCGGCGGGAGACGGCCGGCCCGGGAGTTCCCCGCGGCCCGCCGTCACGAGCAAAGGGCTGACACATGACTGGGAACATCAAGCGGTGGGCGGCGGCGATCACGCTCGCCGGACGCGACCGACGCGTCGAATCCGGACGTCGCCACCCCGACCTGCCGGGACCGGAGCGAGTCCGCGCCGTCCAGCGGGGTGTCGCATGAGAGCCCCCGCGATCCTGGGTGCCGCCGCGGCGGGCGTCCTCGCCGCGGGCGGCCTCGCGACCCCCTCCGCGCACGCGGCCAACGCGCTGCCGGACCTCGCGGACGCCCACGGGCTCACCGTCATCGCGCAGCCGGAGTGGGTTCCGGGCAGCGACCGCACCTTCCTGTTCACCGTGACGACCGAGGAGGTCCCGGCGTTCACCGTGCTGCCGGGCCAGGTCTCCGGCGAGCACGTGGTCATGGTGACCCTCCCCGAGGGCTACGACCCCGCGGTCGAGTACCCCGTGCACTACACGCTCCACGGCGTGGCCGACTACCCGAACTCCGTCGGCCTCCTCGACATCGTGGAGGAGTCCACAGCGGACGAACCGGTGATCACCGTGGCGCCCAACGGCGGCGGCCGCGGCTGGTACACGAACTGGGTGTACCCGGGCGGGCTGGGCCTCCAGAACTGGGAGACGTTCCACCTGGAGCAGTTGATCCCGTTCATCGACGCGAACCTGTCGACCATCGCCGCGAGGGAGGGCCGGGCGATCTCCGGACACTCCATGGGCGGCTTCGGCGCGATGGGGTACGCCGAGCGCAGGCCGGACCTGTTCAGCTACGTCGGCAGCTTCTCCGGCGGACTCGACCTGCTGAACCAGGAGATGCGCGCCGCGGTGATGGGCAGTACGCAGCTCCCGAACGCGGGCCTCCCGACGGTCTATCCCGACGCGATCTTCGGGAACCCGTTCTGGCCCTTCGACGGCAACTGGAACCGGCTGAGCCCCGCCCAGCACGTCGGGTCGCTGAGCGGCATGGGCGTCGCCCTGTACACGGGCAACGGCGGCGACCTCGCGGACAACCCGGTCCAGGCGGTCATGGAGCACCGGGCCCGCGTGATGGCCTACACGACCTCCGCCAACCTCGACGCCGCCGGCGTCCCCCACACGCTCGTCGACTACGGCGACGGCTCCTCGTGGGCGCCGGGCTGCACCGGCAAGCACGCGCAGCTCCCCTGCCTCCGCGCCGACATGCACCACTTCACTGCGCTGATCATGGCCGAGCTCCAGCACCCCTGAGTCCACCACCGAGGCGGCGCGGCGACCCACATCGCCGCGCCGCGTTTCCGGGCCCCCGACGGATCGCGAACGAAGAAAGCGAGGCCCCTCGTGGCGAGCACGCCGAACGGCGCGGACTCGGAGCACGACGACTCCGACTCCCGACTCTTCAAGAGGCTGGGCATGGCGATCGTGATCGAAGTGCTGGCCGGACTCGTGATCGGGTTCTTCGCCTTCACCTTCGACACCGAGGACAAACCGCTCTACGAACCCCCGACCGCGGCGCAGACCCCCGACGCGGCACCCAGCTCCGCCGACACGTCCTGGAGCCCTTCACCGTACGAGCCGGCGACGGACGAGCCGACCGATCCGGTCGCCACCGCCCGGGTCGGCGACTGCTTCGAGAACGCCGGCGTTGCCGACGACTTCGACCTGGAGCCCTCGGGCTGCGACCCCGGCGCCTTCGAGGTCGTGGAGGTCTTCGACGGCGGCGACGTCCACGACTGCGACGGCGTCACCGGCTCGGTCTTCGGCCACGACCCCGGGTACGGCTCCGTGCTCTGCCTGCACTACCTCCACCCATGGGGCGACGCCTACTACGCCGCTCCCGGCGACTGCGTCACCCGCGCCGACGACGACACCTACCGGGTCACCGACTGCGACCCGGGCGACTACCTGGTCCTCGAACGGTTCTGGGGCGAGCGCGAGGCCGACCGCTGCTCCGAGTGGGAGTACTACAACGGCGCGGTCGAATTCCCCGGCTACATCGCGGAGCAGGACCTGCTGCTGTGCATGCGGATGGAGTACCCCGACGACATGGCCTTCGCGCGTGTCGACGACTGCATGTACGCGAGCGGCGAGGAGGGCGACCGGACCTTCGAGTTCGCCGACTGCTCCGAGTCGAACGTGTACGTCACCGGGCACACTCCGGACTACGACGCGCAGGCGTTCTGCGACGGGTACGGCTGGGCCACATGGCGAAGCAGCGTCTTCCCGGAGTACGCGTACACGGTGTGCTGGGCATGGCTCTGAACCCCTGACCTCGGCACCGGCGGAGGTCGGACCGCCCCGCTGCACGCAACCGGCAAGTACCACATGGGCGACAAATCCACGGTAACCTCTGGTGACCTCGCAATGACGCGAACTCCTCTGTGGCTCATACGCTGCGACCCCCTGCGACACTATGGAGCTCCCCCGTGCCCGACTCCCCCGGCGAAGGCGGCCAGTTCGCCGCCGACCTCTACGAACTGTACGAAGTCGCGCAGAAAGACCTCCTCCCGCTCGCCGAGACCTACAGTTCGCTGTCGGCTCAGGTCGGCAGGTCCAGCGACTTCGACCTCGATCCGCCGCCTGTCGCCGAGACGGTGGCACGCGGCCAGAGCGCGCTCCGCTCCGGCTCGGGCCTCCAGGCGATCCGAGACGACGTGCAGTACGCCTTCGCGCGTTCGAGCCAGAACGTCGAGTCCGCCGCCAGGACGCTCATCGAGGTCACCGAGAACTACGCCGACACGGACGATGCGACCCGGTCCGACTTCGACTCCCTGGTCACCGACGGCTTCCCCTCAGGCGTGCCCACCGCGGGCCCGCACGACCCCGTCTACCCGTCGGGCACCGGCGGCCGGGGCCCGGTCGCACACGACTGACCCGCTCTCCGCACCCGATCATCCAACCGAGGAGGTTTCCCTTGGGGCTCTACAGACTCGAGGAACTCGACAGCGACATCCACGACCTCGCCGTGAAGCTCTACGACATGCAGGCGCTGCAGCAGGCGGCGGAGGCGGTGCACGTGCTGACGCCGGTCACGAGCCTGATGAATCCGTTCGACTCGTTCTGGTTCAAGTACGAGACGATCAGGTCCGAGCAGGGAGCGGTCGTCTCCGGCAACGGCTACCCCGAACTCGGCACCATTCCCGAGCGGTGCCGGACGGTCGTGGGCCTCGATCCGCAGCCGTACATCGATGCGGAGGCGGTCTTCGAATCCGCGGCCTTGAACATGTCGGACCTGGCTGGCGCGCCCGGCAACATCCTCACGAACATCGGCAACTGGTACGGCGACGCCGCGGAGGCGTTCGAGGACTACTTCAGCGGATACGAGCCCGCCCAGGCCCGCCAAGCGGAGCTCTTCGCGGTCGCGATCAACGCCTGCGCGTCCCTGCACACGGTGATCCTGCAGGTGAACGAGGCGGTTCGGGCAATGATCGCGGCCGCTCATCTGCAGGCCGACCAGATGATCCAGAAGTACAAGGACACCCAGAAGGAGCTCGACAACGCCGCGATCACGGCGGTGCTCAGCGTCGGTGCGGCGGTCCTGGGCGGCGTCGCGGCGACCGGTGCCACCGCCGCGCTCACGGTGACGGGGTCCGTGGCCGGTGGCGGTTCCTCGCTGATCCAGGCCACCTTCACGCTCTCGCAGAAGCACGCTGAGCTCAGGGCGATCAACCCGACCGAGTTCGTCGACACCCTCGCCGAGGCGGTCAGCGGCATCGAGGACGTGATCAGGAGTCTCGACGACGAGCTCTACGCGGAGATCGACGCGGCGAGGAGCCAGTGGAACATGCACCAGATCGCCGTCCCCGCGCCGCCGGGAGGGGACGAAGTGGACACTGAGAGCTTCTACCATGAGTCCAGTGCCTGATACGAACGCATCGTCCCGGCGGCCGGGCCCACCGTCGTTTCGCTCCTTCCTCCTGGTGGCGGTGCCGACCCTGCTCGTGCTCGTGGTGGCGGGCATCGGTTGGCGAGTGCTCGCGGCCCCCGACCTCAGGTACGGGTTCGCCGCCCCGGACCCCTGGGCGGAGGAGTGCTTGGGAGGCGAGTCGAACATCGTCGAGGTGCTTGGCTGGGCCGAGGCGCCGGTGTCGAGTCCGGGGATCGCCGACTTCGGGGGTGCGTTCAAGGAGTACGCCTGCGACTGGGATTGGCAGCCGGATCCCGACGAGCACCGCGGCCAGCGGCTCTCTTTGCGGATCGTGGTCTTCGAGGACACCGACTCGTCGGGCTTCGACGGCGAGCGATCCGAGTCCGCGGTGGGCGGCTGGGTGATCGAGTCGGAGCAGGTCGAAGGGTTCGAGCACGGGCTCTGCCGTCGCGCCACGTCCGAGGTCGAGTCCTGGGCCTTCGAGTGCATGGCGTCGGACGGCAACCTCGAACTGAAGGTGACCAGCCGGCCCTTGGGGAGCGAGGCCGACTTCGACAGTGCGGCGTTCGGCCCCGGGGCCGTTCCGATCGAGGATCTGACGGTCGAGCTCGGTGAACTCGTGCGGTCGGCCTTCGCCGACTAGGACCGCTCCTGCGGATCAGGGGACGGGTGATGGCGGAGTCCGCTCGCTCGCGCGCAAGACGCCTGCTCAGCATGCGAGAGGGGCCGGGCGTCTCCCACCACGGATCGCCCGGCCCCCGTTCGAGGTGCCCGGTCGGGGGTCCACCAACCCCCGACCGGGCCTTGGGGAGGGTCAGGTCTCGGGGTCGGCGATGAGGGCGCGGCACTGCTCCAGGAGCCAGGCGCACCACTGGTCGCCCTGCCAGGCGCCGGACCACTCGGGGACGTCCTCGGGGTCGTCGGTGAACCGGCAGCACTCGCGCGGGCCCGCGCCGTCGTCGACGTCGAGCAGGTACCCGATGATCCGGTTCGGCCGGCCCGGGTGATCGGCGCCCAGGCTGTACAGCGTGAACGCCGCCGGACCGCGCCGGAAGTCGCCCACGTAGCCGTCGACGCCGGGCTTGCCGTCCGAACGCAGGTTGTACGGGTCGTCGCCGGGGTTGCGCGGACTACCCATTGCAGAACCGAGTCGAGATGGGCGCGGCCCGGACGATGTGCCGGCCGCGGTAGAAGACCCGGAACGCCTGCTCTTCGAGCCAGATCTTGTCCTGTGGTTTCAGACGGGCCCAGTACTGGCCCCAGGTCGCCTTGAGGTCGCCGGAGTTCAGTCCGGTGATGATCAGGACGATGTCCTCGCGGCCTCCGGCGATCACCTGGAACGAGTCCGGCGCATCGGCGCTGGAGGCGCGGACCGAGTAGGTCCGATAGTCGTCACGGAACGAGCCCCGAGTCAATTCGGTCGTGTCAGCCATGCTCGTACTCCATTCGGGAGTGTCGGATATCCGATCGAGCGGCACCGGAAGGCCGCCACCCGCAAGGGTGTTGGCCCGGCCTTCCGGCTTACCCACCAATCGAGAGCCGCATCCGGCGACTCCCGTGACTTCACGGTAGGCGGTGTTTCCGCTGGTAGCAACACGACACGACCAGCTAGTTCTTCGCTGGGAGTGCTGTCTCAAATTTTTAGGCCAAAATTTTTGGGGTTGTTCGAGGCTCAAATTTCTTGGGGTGCAGCGCTTTATGTCAATAGCGCGAGTTTCGCAATTGGACCTCATATGTCATCATGATTGGCCAGCAGCGCACTTCCCACCAGATGCGGGGTACATCTCATGGCCAAGTTTTCGCTCTCGAACTGGTTCGGCGTTCAAGACCTCACCGACTGCATCGATGACAGCGGCGCAACCGATGCTGAAGTGGCACGGGCCCTTGATGTCAGCCCTCAGACCATTGCCAACTGGAAGTTGGGAAAGGGTCAACCTTCGGTCGGCGACGTCCGCGAGATCATCACCCGATTCGGAGGCGCAGATGAGGAGCGGATCCTGTATGTCCAGGAGGTGGTCCGCACCAAGAAGGCCGACCGACCTGGCCTGGAGTTCGATCCGCGGTTCAATGCGATCATGCTCGAGAAGGGGGAGCGGCACTACAACTACACCTTTAAGTGGGTTCCGGACACGATCCCTGGAGTCCTCCAAACGGAACCATTTCATTATCTGATCCTTCAACCGCTCGAAGGCACCAGCGACGAGGTCTCGAACTTCGGCCGAAGCTTCAAAGTTCGCCGCGGCACGGCCCTTCGCGCACGAACAAACCCCTTCACCGCCCACTTCATCATCGGAGAAGCGGCGATTTCGTGGCTGAAGGAGCTCGAAGCGGGACACCGCCGCGAACAGATCGATCTTCTGCGGGAGTGGAACTCTCTGCCCAATTTCGACATCAAGATCATGGCCGGGAATCACACCCTCGGCGGCAGTTACGAGCTATTCGTTCCCGCAGGTAGCCTCACTGCGGGGCCGAAATTTGTCTTCGCCCAGATCCGCGACCGCACCTGGTGCATCGAGGATCCTGCCCGAGTGGAGTTGTACCATGGGCCGATCGAGCCGAACTGGCGTCGTGCAACACCACTGGAGGAGTATCTCGATGCGAAGCGCGACCGCTTGGCGTAAGAGCACCCGCAGCAGCGGCACGGACTCGAACAACTGCGTCGAGTGCCGCCAGACATGGCGTAAAAGCACCCGCAGCAGCGGAACCAGCGACTCCAACTGCGTGGAAGCGCGCGCGACCGCTGGCTCGTTTGAGGTCCGTGACTCGAAGCTCGGCGGGGAGTCTCCGATCTTCGTGCTCGCCGCTGCGGACTTCACCGGCCTGATCAGCGCGGCGGGTCGCTAGACCCCCGCACCAAGCCCACGAGTGAGGGGCCCATCCCGAAAGGATGGGCCCCTTACTTTTTCACGCTGCACGCCTGGGTCCATATAAGACTTGACGACACACCGCATACGAGGGTTGACAAACTAACAGATCGCTCATCATGCTTTCATCAACACGTTCTGTGACCATGTCACGGTCGTGTCAACCGCACATGGCGCTCAGACGAAGCGCCGCCCAGTGGCTACAGCTACCAACTTTGTCCACCGGGCGGCATAACACAGAAAGAAGAATTCTGATGTCGTTGACGACGATACCGTGGCCGACGCTGCCTGAAAACCGCCTGACACCCGCCCAGGGGAACCTTTCAAGGTACGAATTCCGCACCGGGCCCTACGACGCCCAAGACCCGGGCCCCTGGCTCTGGCACCCCACTCCCGGCTACCGGCCCGACCTCCGGACCGGCCGTCATCGCCGCGACGAGTCCCCCGACCCGCTCCCCGGGTCCACCACACAAAGGCGAACTCCGAGCCCGAGCCCGACTCCAGCTCCAGCTCCAGCTCCAGGCGCGTCCCGATACCCGACCCCGAGACCGACACCAGTTCCACTGCCAGCGCTGGACTTCGGCCCACTGCGCGAACAGGCCTGGTCGCGGTTCCTGGCCTCCTCGGCGTCACTCGCGCAGGCCCACAAGGCACCGCGGCCCGTCCCCCTCCGCACCCGGTTCAATCGGGCACGCCGCACCCTCGGCGCACTCTTGTCAGGCCGCCGCCCCGGCCTCGCCGTTCATGCGCTCGGCCCAGTGCAGCACCTGGAGGTGCCCCCTCACGCCCGGCCCGTCCCCACACCCCGGCTCCAATAGCCTTGGCACATGAGAAAAGGCTGGGCTTGGGCGGTGTTCGGGGCCTTCGCGATCCACAACATCGAGGAGGCCCTGACCGCCCCGGCCTTCCTCGCCGACCTCCCACCAGGTCTCCCCATGCCCTGGCCCTCCCCCACCGCCTTCCAACTCGCGACAGCGGCAGTCACCCTCATCGGCTTCGCTCTGACGCTCTTCGCAACCCGCACCAATCGAACCTGGCCGGTCACCCTCCTCGCCACGGTCATGCTCATCAACGTCGCCGTCCCCCACCTCCCCCTCGCCCTCCTCAACAACGGCTACGCCCCCGGCGTCGCCACAGCCCTCCTCCTCAACCTCCCGACAGACCTCCTCTGGCTCACAAAATTCCGAAACCCCAAGTAACCCAACTCAATCCCCGCGGGTGCGGGGCTTCCTTGTCGACATCGTCAGGGGCGGACTGCATGATGAGCTCATCCCCGCGGGTGCGGGGCTTCCTTCGGCGGATCGTGGCTCGGAATCACTTCGTTGGGCTCATCCCCGCGGGTGCGGGGCTTCCAAGCAGGTCTTGCCGTAGGCCTTGGCGATGTCCGGCTCATCCCCGCGGGTGCGGGGCTTCCAGCTCGGACGGCCAGGACAAGCTCGGCACCTTCGGCTCATCCCCGCGGGTGCGGGGCTTCCGCGCCGCCGGGGATGTCGTCGCCGTGGATGAGGGGCTCATCCCCGCGAGTGCGGGGCTTCCCTGCGGCTGGCCATAGCGGCCGCCGCCTAGCACGGCTCATCCCCGCGGGTGCGGGGCTTCCCGAGGATCGGGAACCAGGTGCGGATCTGGGAGGGGCTCATCCCCGCGGGTGCGGGGCTTCCAGCTTCATCGCGGCGATGTAGGCGGTCGAGCGCGGCTCATCCCCGCGGGTGCGGGGCTTCCGAGATCCTCATGATCCGCCGCGGCCACTACCCAGGCTCATCCCCGCGGGTGCGGGGCTTCCTCCGTCGTGCCGTCGCCGGTCGCCACGACCGCGGGCTCATCCCCGCGGGTGCGGGGCTTCCGCATGGTTCGCGAGTCGGTCGTCCGCGTCGATGGGCTCATCCCCGCGGGTGCGGGGCTTCTACCCACAAGGTGAGAGGGGAAGTCCTTGAACGAGGCTCATCCCCGCGGGTGCGGGGCTTCCCCGATGACATCCCAGATCGAGTGCACGTCGCCGGGCTCATCCCCGCGGGTGCGGGGCTTCCGAGGTCACCTCCACCTACGAGGCCCTCGGGCGGGGCTCATCCCCGCGGGTGCGGGGCTTCCCAGCGGACCGCGACGAACCCGAGCTCCTTGTGCGGCTCATCCCCGCGGGTGCGGGGCTTCCATGACCCGCGGCCCGCCCGCGTACTTCAGCGTCGGCTCATCCCCGCGGGTGCGGGGCTTCCGACGCCCACTTCGCGAGCCTGCGCGGCGGGGGCTCATCCCAGCGGGTGCGGGGCTTCCGGCGGCTGGACGACGAACACGACGTGCCCGATGGGCTCATCCCCGCGGGTGCGGGGCTTCCAGTCCGCCGCGAAACGGGGCCGGGCGGGGCGGGGGCTCATCCCCGCGGGTGCGGGGCTTCCGGTCGAGCGCGGCTCGCGGGGCTCTGGCAAGGGGGCTCATCCCCGCGGGTGCGGGGCTTCCGACGGCGAGCA
>NZ_BAAAQF010000020.1:0-40942 GCF_039531525.1 Glycomyces endophyticus | reverse complement strand
CGGGCCGGCGGGCGGCGGTCGCGGCGCGGGGGGCGCCGGCGGCCGGGCGGGCGTGGTGTCGAGTCATCAGAACCCCAGGTAGGCGTGGCGGAGGGCGGGGTCGGCGGCGAGTTCGGCCGCGGGGCGGTCGGCGACGACCGCGCCGAGCGAGAGCACGACGCCGCGGCTCGCCACCGACAGCGCGCCGGTGACGTTCTGCTCGGCGAGGAGCACGGTGAGGCCGGTGCGGGCGGCGGTCTCGCGGAGCACCCCGAGGAGCTGCGCGGTGGCCTTGGGCGCCAGGCCGAGCGAGGGCTCGTCGAGGAGGAGGACGGCGGGGCGGGCGAGGAGGGCGCGGGCGAGCGCGAGCATCTGCCGCTCGCCGCCCGAGAGGGTGTGCCCGGCGGCGCCGCGCCGCCGGTCCAGCGGCTCGAACAGCGCGTACATCTCCGCGACGGCGGCCTTGCGGGCCTTGGGCCGGTGGCGCCAGAGGCCGCCGAGGCGCAGGTTCTCGTCCACGGTCAGCTCGGCGACCACGCTGCGCCCCTCGGGCACCAGCGAGAGACCGGCGCGCACGCGGTCCTCGGCCGTCAGGCCCGCGAGGTCGCGGCCGCCGAGCAGGATCCGGCCGGAGCGCGCCGGTTCGAGCCCGGCGAGGGCCCGCAGCACGGTGGTCTTCCCGGCGCCGTTGGCGCCCAGCAGGGCGACGACCGCGCCCGCGGCGACGTCGAGGCTGAGCCCGTCGACGACCGGCGCGCCGTCGCCGTACCCGACCGTGAGGTCCTCGAATACGAAGGCGCTCATGCGGTCCCGCTCTCGTCGGCGGCGGCGGCGGTCGGCGCGCCGACCGCCTCCAGGCCGAGGTAGGCGGCCTCGACGGCGGGGTCGCCCTGCACCGCTTCGGGGGTGCCGGTGGCGATGACCTCGCCGAAGTCGAGGACGACGATGCGGTCGGCGACCTCCATGACGAAGTCGACGTGGTGCTCGACGAGGAGCACGGCGCGGCCGCCGTCCGCGACGGCGCGCACGGTGTCGGCGAGGGCGTCGATGTCGGCGGAGCCGAGGCCGCCGGCGGGCTCGTCGAGGAGGAGCAGCCGCGGGTCGGTGGCGAGGGCGCGGGCGAGGGCGACGCGCTTGCGCTCGGGGTAGGGCAGGGTCCCGGCGGGCCGGGCGGCGAGGTGCTCGAGCCCGAGGTCCGCGAGGGCCTTGCGCGCCTTCCCGATCGCGTCGGTCTCGCGCAGGCTGGTGAGCGGGACGAGGACGTTCTCCAGGACGGTGAGGTGCTCGAACAGGCCGAGCCCCTGCAGGGTGCGGGCGACGCCGGCCTTGAGGAGGCCGGTGGGCCGGGCGGACGCGGGGCGGCCGGCGATGCGGACGGTGCCCTTGCGGGGCTTGACGAGTCCGCAGACGGCGTTGAAGACCGTGGTCTTGCCGGCGCCGTTGGGGCCGATGAGGGCGACGGTCTCGCCGTCGGCCACGTCGAAGGAGACGCCGCTGAGGGCGGTGAGGCCGCCGAAGGCGACCTCGAGTCCGCGCACGGACAGTCGGGGCGGGGGAGGGGTGTTCATCGTCGTACTCGCACCTCTTCGTGTCGGAGTAGTGTCACCATACCCTAGATACCGACCGGACGGTATGTAGTGAGGACGGTGAATCCATTTCGATATGTTGCGGGTGTGGGCGCCGCTCGGACCGGGGCCGCCCGAGTCCGGCTCAGGTGTGCGGGATGCCGGTCGTCATGCCGCCGTCGACCACGAGCTCGGCGCCGGTGAGGTACGCGGAGGCGTCCCCGGCGAGGAAGACCACGGCCCCGGCGAGGTCGCCGGGCGCGCCGGGGCGCCCGAGCGGGATCTGGAGCCGGGCGGGGTCGATGCGGGTGGTCATGTCCGTCAGGATGATGCCGGGGTGGATCGAGTTGACGCGGATCCCGTCGGGGCCCAGCTCGACGGCGAGGGACTTGGTGAGCCCCCGCACGCCGAACTTCGAGGCGGTGTAGCCGTGCAGCCGTTCGGAGCCGCGCAAACCCTCCACTGAGGACACGTTGACGATCGAGCCGCGTCCGGCGGCCTTCATGGCCGGCACCACGGCGCGGCAGCCGAGGAACGTCCCGGTGAGGTTCACGGCGATGACCGCGTTCCACTTCGCGAGGGTGAAGTGCTCGATGGGGGCGGCGTTCGCGATGCCCGCGTTGTTGACGAGCACGTCGACCGCGCCGAAGGACGCGAGCGTCTCGGCGACGACCCGGTCCCAGGCGGCCTCGTCGGTGACGTCGAGCTCGCAGAACCGCGCGCCCTCCAGCTCGTCCGCGAGCGCCTTCCCCTGGTCGGCGAGGACGTCGGCGACGACCACGCGGGCGCCCTCGGCGTGCAGGGCGCGCACGTAGGTCTCGCCGATGCCGCGCGCGCCGCCGGTGACGATCGCGGCGCGCCCGGCGAGGCCGCTCACTCCCCCACCGCCACGACCAGGCGTCCGGTGGTGGTCCCGTCGGCGAGCCGCTGGACCGCCTGCGCCGCTTCGGCGAACGGCACGGTCGCGGCGACGACCGGGCGGATCGCGCCCTCGTCGGCGAGGCGGGTGACCGCGGCGTGGGCCTCGGTCACGAGGTCGGGGCGGCGGCGCTGGTACAGGGCCCAGTGGAGGCCGAGGACGCTGTAGTTCTTGACCAGGGCGTGGTCGGGGCGCACGGGCGGGATCTCGCCGGAGGCGAAGCCGACCACCACGATGCGGCCCTCGAAGTTGACCGCCTTGGTCGAGCCGGCGAAGGCCTTGCCGCCCACCGGGTCGAAGACGACGTCCGCGCCGCCGTCGGCCTTGACGGCGCCGATCCAGTCGTCGCCGCGCAGCAGGACCCGCGCGGCCCCGGCGGCCTCGGCCACCGGCGCCTTCGCCTCGGAGCCGACGACGCCGACCACGGTCGCGCCCGCGGCGGCCCCGAGCTGGCACGCGGCCGTGCCGACACCGCCCGCGGCGGCGTGCACGAGCAGCGTCTCTCCATGTTGGAGGGACGCGCGGCGGTGGAGCCCGAACCACGCGGTCTGGTAGGCGATGAGGAGCGCCGCGGCGGCCGCGTCGTCCATCGAGTCCGGGGCGTCGTGCACCGACCAGGCGGGCACGACCGCGTACTCGGCCATGACCCCGATCGAGGTGGCGACCACCCGGCGGCCGACGGCCGTCGAGTCGACGCCCTCGCCGACCGCGGCGACCTCGCCGCACAGCTCGATGCCGGGCGTGAACGGCAGCGGCGGCCGCTCCTGGTACTGGCCGCGGGCCAGCAGCACGTCGGGGAAGTTCACGGCCACGGCGCGGGTGCGCACCAGGACCTCGCCGGGGCCGGGCGCGGGGACGGGGACCTCCGCGACCGACATGACGTCGGCGGGCTCGCCGTAGGTGTCGACGCGCCACGCGCGCATGGTGTCAGCCATCGGCCCTCCGCAGGCTCCGCAGGAACAGCTCGGTGATCTGGGCGGCCAGTTCGGCCTCGTTCTCGGGCCCCTCGTGGGAGTACCAGTGGGGCAGGTAGTGGATGTCGGAGAAGAAGTGCGCGATGAGCACCGAGACCGGCACGTCGTCGCGGAACAGCTTCTCCTCCTGGCCGCGCGCGATGAGCTCGGCGAACTTGTCGTGGTACTCGCGCCGGCGGCGCTTGACCTCCGCCTGCCGCTCGGGGGTGAGCATGTGCTGGCTGCGGAAGAACACGGTGCCTTCGGGCAGGAAGTCGATCGAGGTGACGACCACGTCCTCGCACACCGCCCGCAGGACGGCCTCGGTGTCGCCGCCCGCGGCGGTGATCTCGTCGAGGCGGCGCTTCTGGAGCGAGAGCATCCGCTCGTAGATCGCGAACAGCAGGTCGTCCTTGGACGTGAAGTAGTGGTACATCGCGCCCTTGGTCACCCCGGCGGCCTGCACGATCTGCTGGACGCTGGTGTTGGCGTACCCCTGCTCGGCGAAGAGGGCGAGGGCGGCGCGCAGCACCTCGTCGGCGACGTTCTTGGTCTTCATGGCTCCCATCCTTCACCAGGACCGGCGGGCACTGGCGCCGCCGTCCACGAGGATCGTCTGCCCGGTGACCCAGGCGGCGTCCTCCGAGAGCAGGAACGCGGCCGGCCCGGCCACGTCGTCGGGCACCCCGAGGCGCGCGAGCGGGTACGCGGCGGCGGCCTGCTCCTCGCGGCCCTCGTAGAGCGCCTTCGAGAAGCGGGACTTGACGACCGCGGGCGCGAGGGCGTTGACGCGGGCCGCGGGGGCCAGCTCCTCGGCGAGCTGCTCGGTCAGGTTGATCAAGGCGGCCTTGGAGACCCCGTAGAACGCGATGCCGGGGCTGGAGGCGGTGCCCGCGATCGAGGCCATGTTGACGACCGACCGCAGCCGGCCCGCCTGCACCGCCTCACGGGTCCACCCCAGCGCGGCGATCACGTTGACCTCCAGGATCTTCCGGGCCGCGTCGAGGTCGATCTCGGCGAGCGGCCCGTAGGCGGGGTTGATCCCGGCGTTGTTGACGAGGTGGTCGAGGCCGCCGAAGCGCTCGACCGCGTGCGCGACGGCCGCGGCCTGGTGGCCGGGGTCGTCGGCCTTCCCGGCGACGCCCGCGGCGCGCTCCTCGCCGAGCTCGGCGACGGCCGCCTTCAGGGCGTCCTCGTCTCGACCGGTGACGACCACCGACGCGCCCTCGCTGACGAGGCGGTGGGCGACGGCGAGGCCGATGCCCCTGCTCGCCCCGGTGATCAGGGCGACGCTGCCCTCGAACCTCTGCATTCGCGACTCCAAACCGTCTGGTCGGTATGTAACGGAGACTACCATGGCGCGCGCAACCCGTAAACGCTCTCGACCGTGCTTTCCAGGGCGCCCGAGATACCATCAAAATCGAACACTTTCGAACAGAACCGAAAATGAGGAGCCGAGATGACCGCAGGGATCGACACCCCGGACCGGCGCGGCCGCACCGGACTCGACCGGCAGGGACGCGACCTCGACGGCAACCCCGACGTGCGCGTCGTCGACGTCGAGCTGCTCTCCAGCGACTGGTACGTCCTGCGCAAGACCACGTACGACCGCCGCCGCCCCGACGGGACCTGGACCCGCGAGCAGCGCGAGACCTACGACCGCGGCGACGGCGCGGCCGTGCTCCTCTACGACGCCGACCGCGGCACCGTCGTCCTCACCCGGCAGTTCCGCCTGCCCGCGTACGTGAACGAGCACCCCGACGGAATGCTCCTCGAAGTCCCGGCGGGCCTCCTCGACGACGACGCGCCCGAGGAGGCCGTCCGGCGCGAGACCGCCGAGGAGACCGGCCTCGACATCGGCGAGCCGCACCTGGTCTTCGCCCCGTACATGAGCCCCGGCTCGGTCACCGAGCGCCTGCACTGCTTCGCCGCCCCCTACGACGGGTCCGCGCCGCTCGCCGACCGCGCGGGCGTCGCCGAAGAGGGCGAGGACATCGCCGTCGTCGAACTCCCCTTCACCGAGGCCCTCGCCATGGTCCGCACCGGCCGCATCGCCGACGCCAAGACCGTGATGCTCCTCCAGTGGGCGGCGCTTGAAGGGCCGTTCGCCCCTGACGAGTCGGCCCGGTGACGCGGGCGGCTCCGCACCGTCGCCCGAGTCCTCCACGCCGCCACCAGTTCCTGACGACCGCACGGCCTAGCGGTTCGCGGCGATCCAGGCGGCGGGGTCGGTGCTGACGCGGTCGACGACGGCGAGGGCGGCGCCGATCGCGGCGGCGTCGGGGCCGATCGTCGCGGGCCGCACGGCGACCGGGGCCCAGTCGGCGAACAGGACCCGCTGCGCGAGCTCGGCCCGCACGCCCGCGGAGAGCCACGAGTCCATGAGCGCGAAGCTGCCGCCGAGGAACACGGTGTCGATCCCGAGCAGGTTGCACACGTTCGCGAGCGCCACGCCGAGCGCGCTCGCCGCGGTGTCGAGGGCCGCCAGGGTCTCGGGCCGGCCCGCGTCGGCGCGGCCGAGGATCACCGACTCCGGGCTCGTGCCGGGCGGCACGGCCTCACCGCCGAGCAGCGCGGGCAGGCTCGCGTAGGTCTGGAGGCAGCCGCGCGAGCCGCACCGGCACGGCTTCCCCTCCGGGTCGACGGTGACGTGCCCGAGCTCGCCGCCCCACCCGCGGGCGCCGCGCATGAGCCGGCCGTCCATGACGATGCCGGCGCCGATGTCGAGTCCGCCGGAGACGTAGATGAAATGCGATGCGGCGCCGTCGAAGTGCGAGGGCGACCGGTCGCCGGCGGCGTGGAGCTCGCCGCGGGCGGCGAGGTTCGCCTCGCTGTCGACGGCGGTCGCGAGGCCGAGCCCGGACAGGGCCGCGTCGAGGAGTTCGACGGCGTCGACGTCCCGCCAGCCGAGCGCGGGCGCGGTGCGCACGATCCCGCCGTCGACCGGCCCGGGGACGGCGAGCGTCGCGGTGACGACGGTGAGGTCCTCGGCGGCCGTCGCGGCGACGGCCTCGGCCGCCATGCGGCCCAGGCGGTCGAGGACCGCGGGCGCGTCGGTGTCGGTGAGCGGCGCGAACGCGAGGTGCCGGACCCGCCCGGCGAGGTCCACCACGCAGGCGGCGAGCCCGTCGGAGCGGATGTCGAGCCCGAGGCCGGCGGGCCCGGTGCGCGAGAGCGTCAGGCCCACCCGGGGCCGCCCGGCCCGCCCGTCGGGGGTCGCGCCCGTCTCGCTGACGAGCCGCCCCGCGAGCAGCTCCTCGACGATGCGGGTGATCGTGGGCCGGGTCAGGCCCGTCGCGGCGGCGAGCTCGGTGCGCGAGACCGGCTCGGACGCGGCGAGGACCTCGCGGAAGACGAGGCCGAGGTTGAGTTCGCGCAGGCGCTCCTGGCGCGCGGGGTCGCCGGTCACCGCTGGGACCGGGCCGCCGCGGCCAGTTCGCCGGCCGCGCGCTCGCTGAGGGTTCCGTCTGCCACGACTGCGAGGATATGCCGCTCGATGGCGCCGCCCGGCTCCAGCACCAGTGGACGGTCCCAGGTGAGCGAGGAGCCGACGCCGAGGTAGTCGCGGGAGCGCACGAACCAGCGGTCGGCGGCGGTCGTCGCGTCGGCGGGCGCGAACACCACCGTCCACTCCCCCTCGCCCGCACCGGAGACGGCCACCCATTCGGCGGTGGTGCCGTTGACGGCGCGCTCGCCGCCGCCCGCGGGGCTGAGCACCCGCACCCGCTCGGCGCGCGAGGGCCCGCGCCAGAAGAACCCGCCGTACCCGGCGCCGACGCGCCCGAGGGCGGCGGGGCTGCGGATCTGGAGCGGGCCGTCGGTGGCGTTCTGGAGCCGCGTCTGGACCGTGAGGGTCCAGGCCTCGGCGGAGAGCGGGTCGCACGCGATCGAGCGGCGCTCGCGCAGGAGCGCCGCGCCGTCCCGGTCGACCCAGTTGAGGGTGTGCGCGAGTTCGGACTCGGTGTGCCGCAGCCACCGGCGGTGCCGCTGCGCGCCGTGGTCGTCGAGCCAGGCGGGGCCGTGCCCGGCGACGAACGTGCGGCCGCCCCAGAAGTTGCGGCCGCCGATGTCGGGGGCGGCGATGCTGATGCCGAGCTGGTGGGTGTGCGAGTGGGGGCGCGCGTCGGTGACGACGGTGCCGGCGAGGGTGCGCACGGGGTGGAGGAACGGCCGGGGCGCGGTGGAGGCGGGCAGTCGCGAGCGCCAGACGTAGCTGGCGACCTCGCGGCCGTCGACCTGCAGCAGCAGCGCCTCGGGCCGCTCGGCGACCGTGGTCGTGCCGGAGTGCTCCATGGGGCCTCCCGTCGGATCGGCCGGTCCCGGCGCCGCGTGCACGACACCGGATCGAAGATCACCTATCCTATAGGATCTACGATCCATGGTCGCGCTCCGCCGTTGCCGAGGTCACCGACGCCGCCAGCTCCTCGGACTCGGCGCGTCCGAGCGCGCCGTCCGCGACCACCGTGACGATCCGGCGCCGCGGACCCTCGCCGTTCGCGACCGCGAACGGTTCGGACCAGGCCAGCGACGCCCCGACCCCGACGTAGTCGTCGCCGCGCACGAACCACGGGTCGCCCTGGGCCGCGATGTCGACGAACACGAGCGTCCACGGGTCGGGGCCGCTCGCGCTCAACGCGATCCAGCGGTCGCGGGAGCCGTGCAGCCGCGCCGCGCCCTCCGCGCCGGGACCGAGGATGCGCACGCTGCGCAGGCCCCGGCGCGCCCGCCAGAAGAAGCCCCCGTACCCGGCTCCGATGCGGCCCTTGGCACCCGGGCTCGAGAACTCCAGCGGCCCGGGCCCGGCGCTGTACAGCGCGAACCGGAAGTCGAGCGCCCACGCCCGGTCGTCCACCGGCCGCGCGGCGATCCGCCGCCGCTCCCGCAGTACCACCCTCCCGTCGGGCCCGACCCAGTGGAGCTCCTGCGCCAGGACCGCGTCGGTGCGCGCCTCCCACCGGTGGTGGCGCTGCACGCCGTGGTTCGGCAGTGGCACGGAGCCCTTGCCGCGCACGTAGGTCCGCCCGCCCCAGAAGTTCACGCCCCCCACGTCGGGCACGGCGAGGCTCGCCCCCAGATGGTGCAGGTGGTCGGGCGGCATGGCCTCGGTGACCTCGGTCCCGGCGAGCGTCCGCACGGGGTGCAGGTAGGGGCGGGGGGAGAGCAGGCTCGGCAGATGGGGCCGCCACACGTACTCCGCGACGGTGGCGCCGCCGAGGCTCAGCGGGTGCGTCTGGACGAGGGTGAGCTGCTCATCCATGGTCACCCGGCCGCGCCTCGACGATGAAGGGGCCGAAGACGGCTGCGCCGGAGGTCACGGCGGCGCCGGTGTCGCGGGCGGCGCCACCGTCGGCGGCACGGTCCTGGACGGCGCTGTTGTGGACGGCGCCGCCGCCCGCGGCGGCCGCGCCGGGTAGTCCGGCGGGGACTTCGGCCCCGGAGGCGTCGGTTCCGTGCGCGGCGACGCCGGTCGCGAACAGTCCGAGCGCAGCCCCGACCCACCGCCCTTCCTTGGCCTGGAACGGATCACCGACCGGCGTGAGCATCCCGGGGCGCGGCTCGTGCTCCGGCCCGCGGGCCGCTGCCGCCGCTCGGCCGACGCTGGGCGCTGCCACCGCCTGGCCGATGTCGGCCGCTGCTGCCGCGCCGCCGCTCAACAGGCCGGATGCCTCGCCCGCGGCGAGGCCCGGAGTCTGCGCGCTCGGCGCGCCGTCCGCGCCGGTGCCGTGCGCCGCCGCGAAGCGGCACCGCCCGCCGGGCTCGACCTCGACCGCCACCGTCACCGAACCCGTGACCTCGACCGGCGGCGCCGCATCGATCTCGACGCCGTCCTCAGCGGTGCGGTGCACGAGGAAGGTGCCGTTCTCGGTGCGCTCCAGCCCGATCCACGCGTACGCGTCCCCCACGATCGCGAGCCCGGCGCGGTCGCCGGGTGCGGCACCGTCGAGCGTCACCGTGACCTCCGCTCGCAGGTCGTCCGAGGGCAGCAGTTGTCCGAGCAGGTTCGGCAGGTACCGCAGGTCCTGCGGTCCGGGCACGCAGTTGAGCCGCAGCCCGGCCCCGACACCCGATGTCCCGGCCACTGCTCCGGCCCCGGCGCCCCGACCCCCGGCCGCCGCACCCGAATCCCCGCCCTCGCCTCCTGCCGCAACCCACCCCGCCTCCGGATTCGCCTGCCAGCTCCACTGGAGGCCGATGCCCGTCGCGAAGTCGTCCCCGGCGGCCGGGGCGTCCGCCGGCTCGCCCTGGACCGGCTTCTCATGTGACAGCACCGGCTCGCCGCCGTCGCCGATCACCGGCCAGCCGTCCTCGTCCCAGCGCAGCGGCTGCAGGTGGACCACCCGGCCCAGGAAGCCCTTGTCCTGGAAGTGCAGGAACCAGTCCGCGCCGTCCGGGGTGTCGACCCACGCGCCCTGGTGCGGACCGTTCACGGGCGTCGACCCCTGCGCGAGCACGATCCGGTCCTCGTACGGCCCGAACGGGTCCCGGGACCGGAATGCCGACTGCCAGCCATCCGTCACGCCTCCGGCGGGCGCGAAGATCCAGTACCAGCCGTCGCGCCGGTAGAACTTCGGCCCTTCGAGCGTCCGGTACCCCTCCAGCCGGTCGCCGTCGATCACGACCACGCCCTCGTCGAGCAGCTCGGTCGCGTCCGCGCTCATGCGGTGCACCGTGAGCCGGTTGTTGATCCCGGCCCGGCTCTTCGCCCAGCCGTGCACCAGGTACGCCGAGCCGTCCTCGTCCCACAGCGGGCACGGGTCGATGAGTCCCCTGCCGCCCTTGAGCAGCAGCGGCTCGGTCCACTCCCCGGCCGGGTCCTCCGCGCTCGTGACGAACAGCCCGCGGTCCGGGTCGGGGTAGACGATCCAGAAGCGGCCCGCGTGGTGGCGCAGTGCCGGGGCCCACACGCCGCCGCCGCGCTGAGGGGTCCGGAAGTCCTCCTCCGGCGCGAGCCTCGTGAGCGCGTGCCCGATCAGGGTCCAGTTCACGAGGTCGCGGCTGTGCAGGACGGGCAGGCCCGGCACCCGGTGGAAGCTCGACGCGGTCAGGTAGAAGTCGTCCCCGACCCGGACCGCGTCGGGGTCGGACCAGTCCGCGTTGAGGACCGGGTTGCGGTAGGTGCCGTCGCCGTTGTCGGCGGTCCAGGGCGAGTCCATGCGTTCCTTCTATTTGAGGCCGGTCGTGGCGATGCCCTTGACCAGGTATTTCTGTCCGGCGATGAAGAACCCGATGATCGGCGCGAGCGAGAGCACCGACATCGCGAACATCTGGCCCCACTGCGACTGGCCCTCGGAGTCCACGAATTGGCGCAGCGCCAGCGGCACCGTGTACAGCTCCGGGTCCGTCAGGTACAGCAGCGGCCCGAAGAACTCGTTCCACACCGAGATGAACGTGAAGATCGCGGTCGTCGCGAACGCCGGCCGGCACAGCGGCAGGATGATGCTCCAGAACGTGCGGAACGGCCCGCACCCGTCGATTCGGGCCGCGTCGTCGAGCTCCTGCGGGAGCTGGCGCATGAACTGCACCATCAGGAAGATGTAGAACGCGTTGGTGGCCAGGAAGTTCGGGACCAGCAGCGGGTAGTACGTGTTCAGCCAGCCGAGCTTCGCGAACAGGATGTACTGCGGGATGAGCAGCACGTGCCCCGGCAGCATCATCGTGCCGAGCATGAGCGCGAAGAACAGCTTCCGCCCGGTGAAGTGCAGCCGCGCGAACCCGTACGCCGCGAGCGAGCACGAGAACAGGTTCCCGACGATGCTGAGCACCACGATCACGATCGAGTTCGTGAAGTAGACCCCGAAGTCCCACTCCAGGGCCGTCCAGCCGTCGGCGTAGTTCGACGGGCTCCACTTCGCCGGCCACAGCGACAGGTCCGAGAAGATCAGGCCGTTCGGCTTGAGCGAGCTCGACACCAGCCACAGCAGCGGGTACATCATGAACAGGCCGATGAGGCACAGCGCCAGGTGCCTGGTGAAGCGGCTCTTGCGGCTCGAGCCGAACCGCTCGATCAGCGCGTCGTCGTCGTCGCGCCGCGCCTTCGTCGATTGCAAGGTCGTTGACATCTCCCGGCCTCAGTTGTCGTAGTTGACCCAGTACTTCGCGGAGAAGAACGTCAGGGCGGTGAACGCGGCGATGATGACCAGCAGGGTCCAGGCCATCGCCGAGGCGTAGCCCATGTTGAACTGGTTGAATCCCTGCTGGTAGAGGTACAGGTTGTAGAACAATGTGGAGTTCGCGGGGCCGCCGCCGCCGTCGTTCATCACGAAGCCCTGGGTGAACGTCTGGAACGAGGCGATGAGCGACTGGATCAGGTTGAAGAAGATGATCGGGCTCAAGAGCGGCAGCGTGATCGAGCGGAACCGGCGCCACTTCGAGGCCCCGTCGACCGCGGCCGCCTCGTAGTACATGACCGGGATCTGCCGCAGGCCGGCCAGGAAGATCACCATCGGCGACCCGAACGTCCAGATGTGCAGGATGATCAGCGTCGTCAGCGCGTAGTCCGGGTCCGAGGTCCACGCGATCGCGGGCACGCCGAACCAGCCGAGGAACGCGTTCACGATCCCGTCGAGCCCGAAGACGTAGCGCCACAGCAGGACCACGGCGACGCTCGCGCCCAGGAGCGAGGGCAGGTAGAACACGGCCCGGTACACCGGGAGCGCCCTGATGCCCTTGTTCAGGATCATCGCCACGCCCAGCGCGGCCGCCAGCGACAGCGGCACCGACACGAACGTGTAGACGAACGTGACCTGCAGCGACTTGAGCAGCACGGGGTCGCGGAACATGGCCGTGAAGTTCTCGAACCCGATCCACTTCGGAGGGTTCAAGAGGTTGTAGTCCGTGAACGCCAGGTACAGCGACGCGAAGAACGGGACGACCGTGAACAGCATCCCGATGAACCACGGCAGCAGGAACAGGTAGCCGGCGCGGTCCTTCCGCGTCCGCCGGCCCCGGCGGCGCCCCGCGGAGAGGCGTCGGTGGTCCGGGGCCGGCGGCACGTCCGCCTCCGGCATGACGGCGGTCTCGGTGCTCACCCTGCGATGGCCCCTTCGGCCTGCTCGATGAACTGCGCCGCGGCGTCGGCCGGGCTGATCCGCCCGAACTCGACCTCGACCGCGAGCGCGTCGAGGAAGTCGAAGACGGCGCTGCCGCCCGGCGGGTACAGGAGCGAGCGCGGCAGGTCCTCGCCCTGGAGCGCGATGAGGAAGTCGGTGGCGACCTGGTCGTCGGGCTCCAGCGAGGCCTTGATCTCCTCGGCCACTTCGGCGTTGGCGGGGACGCCGCGGGTGGTGCCCGTGGCGAGGGACGCCTCGGCGTCGTTGAGCAGGAAGTCGAGGAGCTTCAGGGCCTCCTCGGGGTGCTTGGAGGCGGAGGCGACCGACCACAGGTGCGGGCAGTCGACCGACTGGCCGCGGCGCGAGCCCTGGGTCTCGCCGGGCATGCGCAGCAGCGCGAGCGTCCCGCCGCACGCCTCGTTGTAGCCGAGGAAGTTGTTGGTGGGGATGATCTGCGAGGCGAGCTTGCCCTGGGCGATGTAGGACTGGTCGGCGGAGCCGCCGATGTTCTCGAAGAAGCCCGCGGGCGGGAAGCCGCCGTCCTCGCGCATCCCGTTGATGAGCTCGAACCAGGCCTGGACGGTGGCGGCGGTGACGCCGAGCCGGTCGTCCTCGGTGAAGAAGTTCTCGCCCCGCTGGCGGGTGAAGACGAGGATGTTGGCGAGGGTCTGGGCCTCGAAGCCGGTGCCGTAGACCTCGCCGCCGCTGGCGTCGGTGATCGCCTTCGCGAAGGCGGCCAGGTCGTCCCAGGACCAGGTGTCGCCGTCGGGGACCGCGACGCCGTACTGCTCGGCGAAGTCCTGGCGGACGACGAAGCCGACGGTGTTCAGGCCGGCGGGGACGCCGTAGACGCTCTCGCCGACCTCGGCGATGGTCGCGGCGTTGTCGCTGAGCCCGGAGAGGTCGAGCCGGTCGGCGTACTCGTTGAGGTCGAGGAGCGCGTCCCGGTCGGCGTACTCGCGAAGGCTGTCCATGCGCATGGCCATGAGGTCGGGCGGGTCGCCCGCGGCGAAGCGGGTGGCGAGCTTGTCCTGGTAGGGGCCGGAGTCCTGGTACTCGACCTCGATCTCGACGCCTTCGTTCTGCTCCTTGAAGAGGTCGAGGGCGGCCTGGGTCTTCTCGGCGCGGGTGGCGTCGCCCCACCAGACCATGTTGAGGGTGACGCCGTCGCCCGACTCGTCGTCACCGCCGCCGCCGAATCCGCGGCCGCAGGCGGCGAGGGCGGGCGCGGCGGCCAGGCCGAGGCCGCCGGCCTTCATGAGGTTGCGGCGGCTGACCGGCCGCCGGGGGGTGGGAGGGGTTGATGCTGTGGTCACGCTTGCGGTCCCTTCACGCGGACGTCCGTGTCCGGCGTATCGATCGGACTCGATGGTTGGGCGCTCAGGTTACGACCGGGGGCGAGGTTATGTCAAGTCATGAAAATAATTGGGTCGAGATTACGCGAATCCATTGACCATAATCAATCGACCTGCTTAGACTGCTCGCTGACGCCGCTCACCCCGAGTCGAAGGAGCCTCGCGTGACCCCTTGGAACCCATCGAGATTCAGCCGCCGCTCCCTCGGCGGGGCCGCCGCGGCGGGGGCGCTCGCCGCGGCGNCGCCGCTCACCCCGAGTCGAAGGAGCCTCGCGTGACCCCTTGGAACCCATCGAGATTCAGCCGCCGCTCCCTCGGCGCGGCCGCCGCCGCGGGGGCGCTCGCCGCGGCCCTCCCGGGCGCCGCGGAGGCCGCCGGGCCGGGCCGCTGGTCCGACTGCGCCGACGGCTTCGCGTCCCTCCCGGGCCTCGGGCGCGGGCCCACGACCGGCGGCGCCGGAGGCGCGACCGTCACCGCCACCACGCAGGCCGAGCTGACGGCGTACGTCACCGCCGAGGCGCCCTACGTGATCCGCGTGCCGAACACGATCGAGATCGCCCCGCGCGGCACGGAGCTGCGCGTCGCCTCGAACAAGACGATCGTCGGCGTCGGCACGCGCGGCGCGATCGCCGGCGGCGGCTTCTTCCTCGCCGCGGGCGTGCACAACGTGATCATCCGCAACCTGACGATCCGCGACACCCTCATGCCCGAGGACGACCCGGACGACAAGGAGTTCGACTTCGACGCGATCCAGATGGACACCGCCGACCACGTCTGGATCGACCACAACACGCTCACCCGCATGAACGACGGCCTCATCGACAGCCGCAAGGACACCACGTTCCTCACCGTCTCGTGGAACCGGCTGCACGAGAACAACAAGACCTTCGGCATCGGGTGGACCCCCAACGTCACCGCGCAGATGACCATCCACCACAACTGGTTCAAGGAGACCGTCCAGCGCAACCCCAGCGCGGACAACATCGCCAACCTGCACATGTACAACAACTACCTGCAGGACGTCGCCGCCTACGGCAACTACGTGCGCGGCTTCTCCAACGGGGTCATCGAGAACTCGTACTTCGAGCGCGTCCACAACCCGTACTACACTGTGGACGGCGAGCTGGTGGAGCGCGGGAACGTCACCGTCGACTGCACCTGGGACGAAGGCCTGATCACCTCGCAGGGCGAGGGCTTCGACCCCCGCGACTTCTACGACTACCGGCTCGACCCCGCCCGCGCGGTGCCGAGCCTCCTGAGCCGGTTCAGCGGCCCGCAGCGCAGTATTGGGACTTGAGCCGCACCACCGCTGAACTGAGGGCGGCGGCCCTGGGGTTGGGGCCGCCGCCCGTTCTCACTCCTTCGACACCCCTTGGCAGGGAGCGTCCTCGCGGCGGATGAACGCCAGCTGCGCCCGCTTCTCCCCCAGCTGGATCTCCGGCCCGAGCGTGAACCCGGTGCGCCGCATGCGGGCCGCGGCCCGCATGTTCCGCGCGTCGGGCTCCACCACGATCCGCAGGTGCGCCGGGTCGGCGAACAGGTACAGCGCGAGCACTCCCATGAGCTCCCCGGTGAACCCCGGCCGCGCCTGCCCGCGCGAGGAGGCGACCAGCAGGTGGGCGCCGATGTCGCCGGGCTGGACCTCGTAGCACTCCCCGACCGGGTCGGCGGCGGGCTCGTAGGTCTGGAAGAGCGCGATCGGCTCCCGGTCCCGCAGGACCAGGAACGCGTGGTGGGTGTCGAGGGAGTCGAGGTACTCGTAGATCTCCAGCACGTGGTCCTTCGAGTGCCCGGTCATGCCCCAGAACGTCGCGCGCTCCTCGGTGACCCAGCCGTAGATCAGGTCGAGGTCCTCGGCGGGCCGCACGGGGACGATCGCGACGCGGCCGAAGCCGCCGACCTCGTGCTCGAAGACGGGCCGGCGGTCGATCATGCGGTACTCCTCTTGCAGCTCTTGCCAGTCGGTGACGACGGGTGCGAGTTCGCCCCGCTTCCAGAGGGGGAACTGGTCGCGCTGGTGCGGCCCCGGCTCCCCCGACGCTCCGAAGGGGACGATCCAGCGGCTCGCCTCGCGGTCGGCCAGGTCCCACGCCCAGCGGGCGGCGGGTCCGCGCAGGAAGTCCTCCCCGACGCCGGCCCCGGATGCCGAGAGCACGCAGTCGGCGTCACCGGAGATCCCGCCGAGCGGGCCGACGGCCTCCTCCCCCGGCGCGGGGTCGTGCCAGGCGGTGAGCCGGTGCACGTCGCCCCAGGCCGCGGGCTCGCCCTGCGCGGCCTCCTCGACGGCGGCGGCCAGCGCGGCGTCGCGGTCCCCGTCGGCCACGAGGCCGCTCTCGAGCACGTGGCGGAGCGCGAACGCGATGCGCGGCACCAGGGCGAGCCACGGCTGGAAGAACGCGGGGTGCCAGTTCGGGTTCGCGAGCGGCGCGAACACCGGCAGCTCGGCGAGGCGGCGGACGAACGCGCGCCTGACGGCGGCGAAGGCGGCGGCGTCGGTGCTGGCGGCGTCCATGCGGCGGTCCCAGCCGAGGAGGCGCTTGCGCAGCTGCGCGGCGTCGGGGCTCAGGTCGAGGCCGGGGAGGAGGTCGAGGAGCAGCCCGGCGGTGGGCAGCCGGGTGTCGGTGTGGATGCGGGCCATGCCGTCCGCGGTCCAGTCGTCGCGCTCCTCCAGGAGGGCGCGGATGCGGTCGGCGCGGTCGGTGGAGCAGAACTCGACGCCGAGCGGGGCGGCGACCCCGCGGTCGTTCGCCATGGTCGCGATCTGTTCGACGTCCCTGCGGGGCATGGGTTTCCAGCCCTTCCAGGCATAGCGCCCGTCCCAGGCGAAGACGGGGTACCTGGTGTTCTCGGCGTCGCGCTCGGGCACCTTCCCCGCGGCGCGGTGCAGCAGGCCCCCGGCGGTGTCGGCGGCCATCACGACGTTGACGGGCAGCACCCAGTCGTCGAGGGCGGCGTCGACGTCGGCGACGGTGCGCGCCCGCAGCAGCTTGGGCAGCGTCGAGAATCCGAGGTCGGGCGCCGCGTTCACAGGCCCGCGGAGGCTGAGCGCCCCGTCGGGTCCGTCCGCGACGACGGGGCCGCGCGCGGTCTCGAGGATCTCGACGGTCTCGTCGTCGCCTCCGGCGACGGCGAAGGTCTCGGTCCAGCGCCGGACGGGCTCCCATCCGCCGGGCCCGTACGCCTCGATCGACCCGTCCATGTTCCGCCGCAGCTGCTCGCGGTACAGGTCCTGCGTGTCGGCCATGGCGTTGGTGATGCCCCACGCGACGCCGCCGGTATGTCCGAAGTGGGCGATCCCGGGGATGCCGGGCATCGCCAGGCCGACCACGTCGAACTCGTCGCAGGCGAGCCGGATCTGCTGGTAGGAGCCGGGAAGCTGGATGAACCGGTGCGGGTCGCCGGCCACGATCGCCTTCCCGGAGGCGGTCCGGTCGCCCGAGACGAGCCATCCGTTGGACCCGATCGGCTCGGGGCCGTCCATGGCGAACCGGGCCACGGCGTCCTCGCCGAGGGTGTCGCGCACGGTCTGGCGCCACAGCTTCGCGGGGAAGCCGGACCCGAACGTCAGGTGCTCGGCGTACCAGACGGCCAGCGGCGTCCAGGGCTCCCACGGGGCGACGGGCGATCCGGCGTTGACGCCGTCGACGTACGCGGCGACCCAGGCGCGGGTGTCCTCGTCCAGTGCGCCGAAGACCTCGCCCGCCTTCGCGGTGACCCGGACCTGCCGCATGAGGCGGTCCCAGTTCGCCCACTCGGGCCCGAGCAGTTCGGCGGCGGTCCCGGTGGCGCGGCGCCGCAGCCGCTCGAGCTGCCAGGCCCGGTCCGTTGCGGCGTTCCATCCCTGGGCGAAGGCCAGCGCAAGGAGGTCGGAGGCCCGCAGGTGGGGGATTCCCCAGGCGTCCCGATGACAGGAGAAGCTCATAATTAGGTTAGTCTAACCTAACCCTAGAATCACTCAAGCGAACGTTTCGAGAGGACCGGACATGGGCCACGGCTGGGAAGGCGCGGTACTGAAACTGCTGCGCGCCAAGGACTTCAAGCTCACGGTCACCGGATCCGAGCAGGTCGCGCCCCATTACCGCCGCCTCTCGTTCACCGACGGCGGACTCCTCGCCGAGGTCGGCGTCCACCCCGCGATGTGGGTCCGCCTCTGGTTCGAGCAGGACGGCAAGCCGCACCAGCGCGCCTACACCCTCGTCGACCCCGACCCGGCGACCGGCGCCTTCGACCTGGAGTTCGCCCTCCACGACGGCACCGCCAGCGACTGGTCCGAGCGGGCCCGGCCCGGCGACGTCATCGCCGCCACGGTCTACGGCACCGCCTTCACCGCCCCCGACCCCGCCCCGGAGCGCCTCCTCCTCGTCGGCGACGCCGCCTCGCTCCCCGCGATCAACTCCCTCCTCGACGCCTTCCCCGGCACCCCCGCCACGATCTGGTTCGAGACCACCTCCAACGACGACCTCCCCTTCCGCACCCGCGACGGCCACGACCTCCACCGCGTCCCCCGCGGCGACGGCACCGCCCTCGAAGCGGCGGTCCGCGCCGACCTCCCCGCCCTCGTCTCCCCGTCCACATACCTGTGGATAACCTGCGACGCCCGCACCACCCGCGCCCTGACGGCCCTGGCCCGCAAGGACCTCGCGATCCCCAAGGACCGCTTCCACGCCATGGCGTACTGGCGTCCCTGATCCCACCGACCGGTACGCCGGTCGGCGCGAGCCCCACCCCGCCTGCCTCCCGGTCGTCGAGGCGGTCCTCCGCCGCCGCTGACCGTCGACTCCGCCGCGGCTACCAGTGCCGGTTGCAGCACTCCACATGCAGCTGCGCATAAGGGTTGCGCCGATCGACGGCTCCCCGCCGGCCCATCTCGATCTCCGCGCAGCAGTGCGTGCCGGGCTGCTCGGCCAGATGCGCCGGGCAGTCCTCGGCCAGCGCCCGCACCTGCCCGCCCTCCAACTCGAACGCGGTCCGGCTCCCCACCAGGAACAACGTGTCCGCCGCGATCGTCCACCGCAGCCGATCCCGGAACTCCCGCCGCCACCGCACCTGATGCACGTTCGCCTCGTACTCGGGAAGCGCCCCGGCCGGCGCGGTCACCTTCTGCGCCCGCCCGGCCCCCAGCCTCCCCCGCACCGCCTTCCACTGCGAGGGCCTGAACCCCAGGCTGTGGTGCAGCAGCACCAGATCGAGCTTCCGCCCGCCGTACTCCGCCCCGCACTCGGCGGCGCTCTCCCGCAGCGGCAGGTACACCAGGCTCCGCGGCGACCTCGACGCCAGCCACCAGGCGATCGCGAGATCGACAGTCCCCTGCCTGTCCACGGACAACTGCGCCCCGAGCCGCCCTTCGTGAAGCACCAGATGCCCGACCCTCACCGCCCGCACCACCCGAAACCGCTCCACCCCAAGCCGCACCTCATCGACGACGACCCGCCACTCACGCCCCTCCAGCCGCACCGTTCTCCCTCTTCACCCGAAACTCGATGCGCTCCCCCTTGAACAGCGCGGACGGACTGACCTCGTCCTCCCACTCGGTCTCCTGCCACCAGCGCGGATGCTGCCAAGTCTGGATCAGCTCGCCCACGGGTGCGCCGTCCACGAGCACCGTCCAGCGCCGAGTGCCGCCGGGGACCGCGGGAAGCACCTGATTCCCGACGACCGTGCCCAGGACCTCGGCAATGCTGAGCGGTTCCTCCACTCGCACCGCGACCTCGACCTGGTCGGTGTCGTCCTCCCGGTCGGTGACATACCAGAGCCGCACGGAGTCCGATCCGCTGATGCCGGGACGGGGCGGCAACGGCTTCGGTGTCCGGTGCTTGAAGTAGAGCATCCAGGGGAGCAGCTGGAAGACGGCCCACTTTGCGAAGTAGGAGATCGTCCCTGCCTCGAGTCCGTTGCTTCTCACCAAGTCCAGCGACAGCAAGGTTGCGAGGAGGGCGACGACAGGTTGCAGCACCACGATGATCTCGAAGCCCGGCTGGATGCCGTGCCATCGCCTCCCGGATCCCGCTGACCCGGAAATACCATCGACCACCCCCTTCCAGGAGAAGACGATGAGGAAGAACGCCCCCGTTTCGAGGTAGATCAAGCCACTCGACCACCAGGTCATCAAGTCCGATCCGCTGTCGTCGAGCCACACGATGAGCAGCAGATTCGGGTACATGGCGACGACGATCGCCGAACTCCACAGGCACAGCGGCCCGAAGCGGCGCAAGCCTGGCTTCACCACCTCGTCCATCAGCAGAGTTCCCCTCGGGAGACGGTCAGCTGGGCGTTCACCCTCGGCTCGGTCCCGACGATCGACGCCGCCATCAGTCTCACCGGGCACTCCCGCGCGATCGTGACGGCGATCCCTCCCACTTCCGTGCTCGGCGAGGACAGGGTGTCGCCGACCCACTCGGCTACGGCGTCCGGATCGATCTCCGCGATCTCCGCCGAGGTGATGCAGGTGGAGAAGAACCGTGAACTGATGTCGAGTTCGTCGAGGCCCGCTGCATGGCAGGCGAACCAGGAGATCTCCGTGCCCTCGAAGCCGATGACCGCGGTCAGCCGGAGACTCCCATCGTCAGTGTGCCCCTCCATGTATCCCGTGTACTCGCCGTCGAAGGACAGCAGATCCTGCGGCCGGTCGACCAGGAGCTCGTCGCGGCTCGTCCACTCCAGTCCGAGCGGTTCGAGGGCGGCCTGCCAGGACTCGACCGTCACGTCGGTCGGCAGCTCGCCCTCGAGATCGGGGCGGACGATGTCGCCGACGGTCAGCGGGCGGTTCAGCACCTGCTGCTCGTGGAGTCGCAGGCCGGCTCCCGTCAGGAGGAAGGCGAGCGAGACGACCGCGAAGACCGCCACGGGCACGCGGTGCGGCACCGAGTCCGCGAACTTGAAGCGGACGAACACCGCACCCATCGCGATCACGAAGAGGGCGATGCCGATGAACGGCGCGAATTCGCGCAGCGTCGTCACGACGCCGCCTTGGGTACGGGCGGCAGGAATATGGGGTTGTGCATGGGGGCAGGGGCTTTCAGTTGTGGGCCGGTAGTCGCGCTCAGTCTAGTTCCGCCCCGCGCTCAGCGCGGTACCGCTGGTCAGGCGGGGAGTATCCGACCCATTCGCACGGGGACACCACCCAGCCGGTTCCCGCAGCGGTGCCGCCGTACTTCGGTCGGTTATCGGGGGGCGCGGACGGCGCTAGGAGTATGACTCCACTAGGGACTGTCGGTGCTGCCGAGCCTGCTTCGGCATGCGCCAACCCACGACGCCGGTGATGCGGCCCGCGGAGCGGTACGCGGCGACGAAGCGGCGAGCGGCCGGGTCGCCTTCGAGGACCTCGAGTTCGCCGCCGACCGAAGGCAGGCCGTAGACCTGGATCTTCGCGTCGAACTGGTCGGTCCAGAAGTAGGGCACCGGCGTGTACGGCAGATCGGCGCCGAGGATGTTCGCGGCCACCGCGGCGGCCTGCTCGGTGGCATTGGTGCGGTTCTCCAGGCGCAGCGAGCGCCCGAGCCCCTGGTGGTGCCAGCGCGCGACGTCGCCGACGGCCCAGATGCTTTCGGCGGCAAGGCAGTTCGCGTCGCACACGATGCCGTTGCCGATCCGCAGGCCGCTCCCGGAGAGCCACTCGGTGACCGGGAGGGACCCGATGGAGACGACCACGGCGTCGGCCGGGAGGATCTCGCCGGTCTCCAGGCGGACGCCGGTCACGCGCCCGTCGCGCTCCTCCAGACCCGCGACCCCGACGCCGGGGCGGAGCCCGACCCCTCGCTCGGTGTGCAGCTCGGCGAGGTACTTCGCGACGGCGGTCCCGAGCTGCGTCGCCATCGGTGCGGCCTGCGGGCCGACCAGGGTGGTGTCGGGTCCGAGTCCCGAAGCGGTGGCGGCGATCTCGGCGCCGAGGACGCCGTCGCCGACGACCACGAGGCGCCGGGCTCCGGCGAGCTCGCCCTTGAGCCGGAGCGCGTCCTCCATGGTGCGCAGGACGTGGACGCCGCCGAGCCCGGCGGCCCCGGGGAGGTGCCGGGCGCGGATGCCGGTGGCGATGACCACGGCGTCGGCGGTGATGACGCGGCCGGTCTCGGTGGTGACGGCGCGGGCGGCGGCGTCGAGCCCGGTGGCGGCCTCGCCGAGCGCGATCTCGGCGTCGAGGGCGGCGAGCACGGTCTCGGGCCGCAGCTGCGCGCGCCGCGGGTCCCACTGGCCGGAGAGGACCTGTTTGGACAGAGGCGGCCGGTCGTACGGCAGGTGCGGTTCGGCACCGAGGAGCGTCAGCTTCCCGGTGAAGCCCTTGCGGCGCAGCGCTTCGGCGGTGGCGAGCCCGGCCGCGGAGGCGCCGACGACGAGGACGCTCGACACCGGGGCGCCGGGACCGCGCAGGGCCGCGGCGGTCCCTGCGTTCCCGGCGCCGCCCGGGGCCGCACCGGAATCTCCCGGGCCTGCGGCGCTGCCGGGGACTGCCGGCGCCCCGGTCACGCGGCCTCGTCCACGTCGATGGCGAGGGCGGGGCAGACGCTGGCGGCCTCGCGTACGGACTCGTGGTGCTCGGCGGCGGGGGCGGGTTCGAGGAGGACGACGATGCCGTCCTCGTCGCGCTGGTCGAACACGTCGGGTGCGACGAGCACGCACGATCCGGCGCCGCAGCACTTGTCCTCGTCGACGGTGATCCTCATGGCGGTAACTCCCTCAGTTCGGTGTACTCGGCCTGGAGCAGGCCGACGATGGCGTCGACGAGCCCGAGTCCGGCTTCGTGCCAGGTGTCCCTGGCGGTGGCGGCCCCGGCCGCGATCCGGGCCTCGCGGGCGGCGGGGACGATGACGGCGAGCTGGCGGACCATGTCGTCGCGCTCGGCGCGCACGTCGGCGGGCAGGTGGGGCAGGCAGGCGTCGAGGCCGGCGGTGACGCGGCGCAGCGAGGGCGCCTCCATGGCCTCGTCGGCGATGACCTCGCGCATGGCGGGGTCGGAGAGGGCCTGGGAGGCGAAGCGCGCGAACCAGGTCGGCCCGCCGAGGGAGCCGAGGTGGTCCATGGTGGGCATGACGAAGCAGGCGACCCAGTCGCGCAGCGCCGGTTCGGGGCCGAGGCGTTCGAGCCGTTCGATGCGCAGCCGCTCGATGTCGTCCATGTGCTTGGCGATGACGGCGCGCACGAGGTCGGCCTTGGTCCCGAAGTGGTAGCCGACGGCGGTGTTGTTGCCCTGACCGGCCGCCTCGGAGATCTGGCGGTTGGAGACGGCGGCGACGCCCTGCTCGGCGATGAGCCGTTCGGCTGCGGTGATGATGGCCTCGCGGGTCGCGGCGACCCGCGTGGCCCTGGTGCTGGTGCTCATGTCCGCCACCGTACGGGGACGGCGGCCATGCCTCCGACCAGGAGTCCTTCCACCCGCTGGAGGTCCTCGGGGTCGACGGCGAGTTCGAGGGAGGGCAGTCGGCGCAGGAGCACTTCGAGCGCGACCTGGAGTTCGGTGCGGGCGAGGGCCTGCCCGAGGCAGGAGTGCGCGCCGGCGCCGAAGGCCAGGTGGGGGTTGGGGGTGCGGGCGAGGTCCATCTCGGCGGCGCCCTCGAACGCGTCCTCGTCGCGGTTGGCGGCGGCCATGGAGCAGACGACGGTCGTCCCCGGTTCGATGACGGCGCCGCCGACCTCGAACTCCCGGTCGATGTAGCGGACCATGCCGAACCCGGCGTTGACGTCCATGCGCAGCGTCTCCTCGACGGCGGTGCGCACGAGCTTCGGGTCGGCGAGGAGGGCCTCCCAGCGGGCGCGGTCGGCCAGGAGCATGGCGGCCATCTTGCCGATCATGTTGGCGGTGGTCTCATGCCCGGCGACGAGGAGGCCCTGGCCGGTGGCGATGATCTCGGCGTCCGACATGCCGGAGCCGGTCGCGAGCTCGGAGAGGAGGTCGTCGCCGGGGTCGGCGCGCTTGGCGGCGAGGTGCCCGGCCATGTAGCGATGGAACTCGGTCTGGGCGGCGGTGATCTCGTCGCGGGTGTACCGGGTCATGCTCAGGAGCGTGTCGGACCAGTAGGCGAACCGGTCGCGGTCGGCCTCGGGGACGCCGAGGATCTCGCAGATGACCCAGACCGGCAGCGGGAACCCGAAGGCGGCCTTGAGGTCGGCGGTGTCGCCCGCGGCGGTCATCTCGTCGACGAGCCGGTCGGCCATCGCGGTGATTCCGGGGCGCAGCGCGGCCATGCGCTTGGCGGTGAACCACTTGTTGAGGGTGCGGCGCCACACCAGGTGGGCCTCGCCGTGCTGCGGGAGGACACTCGCCATCTGGGAGTCGAGGACGCCGCCGGACTCCTCGCTGACGCGGGCGCTGTCGCCGTCCGGAGAGGTGCGGGTGAAGCGCGGGTCGGCGAGAGTGGCCTTGACGTCGGCGTAGCGGGTGAGGAGCGTCGCGTCGTCGCCGGAGACGAACGTCACGTGGGCGACGGGACAGGTGCCCCTGAGCTCGGCCCATGCCGTCGGCGGCTCGAGCGCGGAGTCGCCGGTGATGGGGTATCGAAGGGCGGCGTGCTCGGACATGTGGTCCTCCTGACGGATCGACGGCAGTTCGATTTGCCCACCATTCAACCGCCGGGAGTACAGTAAGTCAAGCAGCTGACTTAAAATATTTCGGGTCACATGCACTACCAGGATGGAAACCACCGCCGATGACTCAGAACACCACCGATCCGGACGTCTCGCCGTCCCGCTCCAACCGCATCATCGCGGTCCTCGCCTTCTCGGGGATCGTCGTCTCGCTCATGCAGACCTTCGTGATCCCGCTCCTGCCCGAGCTGCCGGCGCTGCTCGGCGCCTCGGTCGGCGACACCTCGTGGGCGGTCACCGCGACCCTCCTCGCCTCCGCCGTCGCGGTGCCCGTCGTGGGCCGCCTGGGCGACATGTTCGGCAAGCGGCGCATGCTCCTGGTCAGCCTCGTGCTGCTGACGGTCGGCTCGGTCGTCGCCGCACTGAGCACGAACCTCGCCGCATTCCTCACCGGCCGCGCGGTCCAGGGCCTCGCCGCGGGCGTGATCCCCTTGGGCATCAGCATCATGCGCGACGAGCTGCCGAAGGCGAAGCTCGCCTCCGCGATGGCCCTCATGAGCGCCTCGCTCGGCATCGGCGGCGCTCTCGGGCTCCCCGCGGCCGCGCTCCTGGCCGACCACACCGACTGGCACGTCCTCTTCTGGGTCGCCTCCGGCGCCGGCCTGCTGTGCCTGCTCCTGGTCGCCGCGATCGTCCCCGAGTCCGGCGTGAAGTCGGGCGGCAGGTTCGACCCCGTCGGCGCGGCCGGGCTCTCCGCGGGCCTCCTCGCCCTGCTCCTCGCCGTCTCCAAGGGCGCCGACTGGGGCTGGACCGACCCGCTCACGCTGGGCCTCGGCGGCGGCGCCGTCGTGGTCCTCCTCGCCTGGGGCGCCTGGGAACTGCGCACCCCGCAGCCCCTCGTCGACCTGCGCACCACCGCCCGCCGCCAGGTCCTCCTCACCGACCTCGCCTCGGTCGTGTTCGGCTTCGCGATGCTCGCGATGTCGCTGGTCCTGCCGCAGCTGCTCCAGCTCCCGGAGGCCACCGGCGTCGGCTTCGGCCAGTCGATGCTCACCGTCGGCCTCGTCATGATGCCCTCCGGGATCGTCATGATGGCGATGTCGCCGGTCTCGGCGCGGATCACGAACGCGAAGGGCCCCAAGGTCACCCTGATGGCCGGCGCGGTCGTGGTCGCCGTCGCGTACGGCCTCGGCGCGTTCCTCATGGCCGAGATCTGGCAGCTCGTCCTCGTCGCCACCCTCATGGGCGCCGGCATGGGACTCGCCTACGGGGCCATGCCCGCGCTCATCATGGACGCCACGCCGGTCCACGAGACCGCGGCCGCGAACAGCCTGAACACGCTCATGCGCTCGATCGGCACCTCGATCTCCAGCGCCATCGCGGGCGTCGTCCTCGCCCATGTCACCGTCGACTTCGCCGGGACGGCCGTGCCCTCCAAGGACGCGTTCCAGATCATCTTCCTGATCGCCGCGTTCGCCTCCGTCGCCGCGCTCGCCATCGCGGCGTTCCTGCCGGGGCGCGCCGTCGAGACGGCCGACGCCGAGCCCGAACTCGTCCGCGCCGCGGCCTGATCGGAGGCGGTCGGGGCTCTACCGTGGACGGCGACAGTGCAGTCGTCGAGAGGAGAGCCATGTCGAGCCCGGCCGAGATCAAGGCCCAGATCCAAGGCGCGATCGAGCAGGTCCAGGAGGCCATGGGCGCCGTCGGCGGCGCCCAGGACCGGGCCGACGGCGCGATAGGCGCCGGCACCGCCGCCACCCAGGACACCGCGAGCTCGCTTCCGGGCGAGGCGCTCTCGCAGTGGCGCCAGGCGAAGGACCGGCTCGACGAGGCCGTCACCCTCTTCCAGGGCGGATCGGACTCCTTGGAGCAGTACGCGAACACGATCTGATCACAAGAGAGCGGGCCCGGCATCTGCCGGGCCCGAGCTCGCTATTTCGTTTTGTAGACTTTGCTTCTGTGATCGACATCCAGCACGATTACGACCAATCTTCCATCGTGAATCTCGTAGACGATACGCCAGTCACCGACTCTGATTCGCCATTCGTTGCTGCCGCCCTTGAGCTTCTTGACACCGTCTGGGCGGGGATTGGTTCTCAGCTTGTCGACAGCAAGGAGTATTCGCTTCTGCACCTGCTTATCGAGTTTGCTCAATCCCTTGCTGGCCTCTTCGGAGAAGTCGATACGGTACCGCTCCTCAGCCACGGAGATCCTCGCCGAAGTCCTCCTTGTACTGGGCGAGCACCTCTTCGAACGTCACATAGGGCTTGTCGCCCTGTGCAACCCTCGCCTCCTCTGCAAGCTTCAGCAGATAGGCGTCCTCGTCGTCTTCGAGCTTCTCGGCCTCGTCGACCGGCACCACGGCGGCGATGCGCTTCCCCGCGCGCGTGATGATCGTCCGGGCGCCGGTGTAGGCGGTCTCGTTCAGGACGTCCGCGAGATGAAGCCGCAGGTCACCGACCGATATCTCTTTCATGACATCAACCATGCCACAACCGTATGACTTGTACAAGCCGTACTCGTGTCACGACATGCGCCGAGTATTCGTCTTTTTCGTGACCACCGTCACCGAGCGGGTTAGGCCGGGCGGCGAGAAGGGTCGCCTGGCCGCGCGGCCGCCGCCGAGCCTCGGTGCAGATCGACCCGCACGATCCGGTCCGGCTCACCGTCGGCCTGTGCCACGAGCGACCCGTCCGGGGCCCACACGGCCGATCCGCCCGAGGCGTCCGGGTAGTCGCTGCCGGGACCGGCGAAGCAGCTCAGGGCGACCCACACGCCGTACTCGGCCGCCAGCTTCGGCATCCGGGCGTCGCGGACCGCCGCGCCCTCGGGGTCGTGCAGGTTCCCGCCGACGTACGCGTCGATGCCGAGGGCCGCCGTCGCCTCGATGTGGGCGTCGATCTTCGAGTCCCGGCAGATCGCCAGGCCGAGGCGCCAGCCGTCGACGTCCAGCACCGCGGCGCAGGGCCCGGCGGCGAAGCGCCCGGGTTCGTCGCCGCCGGGGAACATCTTGCGGTACACCGGCACCGCGCCATCGGCGTCGAAGCGGACCGTCGCGATGAACTCCCGCCCGTCCTCCAGGAGTGGCGCGCCCGCGAGCGCGATGCTCCCGGTCTCGGCGCAGGCGTCGACGATCACGGCCAGCGCCGGGTCGGCGAGGTCGACGGTCGGGGCGGCCATCGCGTAGGAGGACAGCGAGAGTTCGGGGAAGACCACGACGCGGGCCCCGGCGGCGCGGATCGCGGCCGCGTGCGCGGCGGCGTTCCCTGCCACGTCACCGGGCCGCAGGTCGGGCTGAGCGAGCGCGATCGACAAGGGTGCTTTCGGCGAGGGTGCGTTCATACCGGCGACTATAGCCAGGAGCCGAAGTGCGGGCCCTCTCTCGATTCGTCGACCGGCGTGAAGAACGCGAACTCCTCGCGGGCCCGCCGCAGCTCGCGGCACCCGCCCAGGGCCAGCCGGGCCCGGGCGAGGCGGGACCGGAGCCGCGCGGGGGCCTTCACGGCCGGACCCCGGCGAGCACTCGGGCCGGAGCGTCGACGGCCCGCGTCGACGGGGCCGCGAGCCCGGGTGCGCCGACCGGTTCGGTTCTAAGGGCCGGCCCGTTCACCGGTACTGGTCCGGCGGTCACCCGCTCGGCGGTCCCAGGCACGGCCGGCTCTGTCGCCCGATCATTGGTCGCCACCGCGGCTGGCCCAGTGCCCGGGACCACACCCGGCTCCGCCGCCCGAACAGCCGTTGAATCCGCCACCGGCACCGCCGCCCGGATCGAGTTCGCGACCAGGCACCACAGCAGCGTCGACAGGACCACGAGGAGGACCCGCTGCGGGATGCCGCGCCAGTCGCCGCCGCCGAGGAAGCCGGGGAGGAACGTGTTCACCGTGGTGGTCGCGAACGTCAGGACCGCCAGCGCCGTCGCCCACCAGGTGCCGTGCCGCACCCACGCGGGCGCGCCGGCCTGCCGCATCCGGATCGCGCAGAGCGCGGCGACGACGGTGAGCAGCACGAACGCCGCCCCGGCGGTGTACCGGTGGATCTGCGCCCACCAGGTGAGGCCCGACTCGGGCGTGCCGGTACGGAACACCGCCGCGCACACCAGCATGAGGGCGGTCCCGCCGAGGAGGAACCGGATGAGGCCCTCGCGGGCGAGGCCGACGCCGCGCCCGGCGAGGATCGCGCAGGTGGCGGCCAGCGCGAGCACGGAGACGGGGAACAGGAGGACGCCGGGCCAGGTCACGGCGTAGGAGGAGACGGGGATCGCGACGGGGTCGACCGTGCCGCCCTGCGTCAGGTGCATCACCGCGAAGCCCGCCTGCGCGGCGGCGACGCCCGCCATGGCGGTCACTTCGGCTGCGCGGCTTCGGAAGAAGTCTGGGAACATGCGCCGAAGGTAGGTTCCGGGAAGTCCTCTTCCCTCAAGCCGAGGCGTGGAATCGCGTCTCACCCCCTGGGGTGAGACGGGCCCGCCGATGCCGTACCGCGGTGTGAGGGCGCGCAGGTCCCGGGCGGCATACGGTAGTGCCGTGACCGCCGAGACCGCACCGAGCCCCCGTCCCGTCCGCCGGGTGATCAGCTACCTGGTCCCGGTGGCGCCGGGCAGTCGGCGCTGGGGCCTGGCGCTGGTGCTCGCGCTCGTCGGGCCGGGGTCGGTGCCGTTCGCGCTGCTCATGTTCGGGACCCAGAACCAGCTGCTGCGCACGAACTACGACATCGGCGCGCCGATGATGCTGGCGGTGGCGACCGGCGCGGCCGTGGTGCTGGCGCGGTTCCGGCCGGTCGAGGCGTGGCTGCTGGTCATGGCGGTCTTCGCGGGGACGGTCCGGTTCGGCGACGTCGGCGGCTGGGAGCCGTGGCCGCTGACGGTGCCGACCCTGTTCGCGCTGCTGGTGGCGCTGTTCGCGCTCGGCCGCGACCGCCCGGCCTGGGTCGGGGTCCTCGCGTGGAGCGGGTACACGGCGGCCGGTTCCTGGGTGGTCTGGGCGGTCAACTCGGGCCGGATCACGCTGTCCTACAACGAGTTCGTGAACGACAACCCGGCCGTCGAAAACCTGACGCTCGGGGCACTGCTGGGCGCGTTCGCGTTCCTGGTGGGCCTGACGGTCCGGATCTGGCGGCAGGGCCGCTCGCGGGTCGCCGAGGAGGAGCGGGTCGCGGAGGCCGAGCGCCAGCGCCGCCGGCTCCTGGAGGAGCGCACCCGGATCGCGCGGGAGCTGCACGACATCGTCGCGCACCACATGTCGGTGATCGCGGTCCAGTCCTCGACCGCGGAGTACCGGCTGGCCGGGCTCGGCGAGGAGGTGCGGGCGGAGTTCCGGTCGATCGGCGACCAGGCGCGCGAGTCGCTCGCGGAGATGCGCCGGCTCCTGGGGGTGCTGCGCAGCGAGGACGAGGCGGGCTCGCGCGAGCCGCAGCCGGGGCCGGAGGCCCTGCGCGGCCTGGCGGAGTCGGTGGTCCGGGCGGGCACGCCGGTGGACCTCGCGGTCGGCGACCTGCCGCCCGACCTGCCTGAGACAGTGGCGCTCACCGTGTTCCGGGTGGTCCAGGAGGCGTTGAGCAACGTGGTCCGGCACGCCCCGGGCGCGCACGTCGACGCGTCGGTCGCCGCCGGCGACGGGACGGTGGTGGTTACCGTGGTGAACGGCCCGCCGCCCGGCCCGGTCCCGCCGGGGCAGGAGGGTTCGGGCCTGGGCCTGGTCGGCATGCGCGAGCGGGTCGCCCTCGACGGCGGCGAGCTGGAGACCGGGCCGACGCCCGACGGCGGCTTCCGCGTCCGCGCGGTGCTGCCGGTCCGTTCCACCGCAGAGGAGTCCGCGTGACGATCAAGGTGCTCATCGCCGACGACCAGGCCATGGTCCGCGCCGGGTTCGCGGCTCTGCTGAACGCGCAAGAGGACATCGACATCGTCGGCGACGCCCCCGACGGGGTCGCGGCGGTCACCGAGACGACCCGGCTGCGCCCCGACGTGGTCCTGATGGACGTGCGGATGCCGACGATGGACGGCCTGGAGGCGGCGAAGCGCATCCTCTCGGCGCCGGAGGCGCGGCGGCCGCGGGTGCTCATGCTCACGACGTTCGACATCGACGACTACGTGTACGAGGCGCTCCGCATGGGCGCCAGCGGGTTCCTGCTCAAGGACGCCCCGCCGGGCGACCTCATCTCGGCGGTCCGCATCGTCGCCGCCGGGGACGCCCTGCTCGCGCCGTCGGTGACGCGCCGCCTCATCGAGGAGTGCTTCAAGGCCCGCCCCGCACTGCGCCGCTCGTCCCGCCTCGATGCGCTCACCCCGCGCGAGGAGGAGGTCCTGCGCCTCATCGCCCGCGGCCTCTCCAACCCCGAGATCGCCGCCGCCCTCTTCGTCTCCGAGCAGACCGTCAAGACCCACGTCGGCAAGGTCTTCGCCAAACTCGAACTCCGCGACCGCGCCCAAGCGGTCGTCTGCGCCTACGAGACCGGCCTCGTCACAGCGGGGGACCCGCGGGAGTCTTGACCNCGCCTCACGCCTCACGCCTCACGCCTCACGCCTCACGCCTCACGCCTCACGCCTCACGCCTCACGCCTCACGCCTCACGCCTCACGCCTCACGCCTCACGCCTCCGACGAGTGTCAGACCCACCGGGCATCGTTGCAAGCGGGGGCTCCTACGTGCCGAAACACCCGACCTCGGGGGCCGGAGCCGCCCGCCCCGACAAACTTTCCCCACCTCCTGGAATAGATCATTCCGCTCTGCTATTATTGGAACAAGAGATTCCGTTCCAAGAAATCCCGAGCGAGGAGTACCCCATGCGCATCCTGATCACCGGCGCCACCGGCACCGTCGGCCGCAACGTCGTCGAGCAGCTCATCGCCTTCGACCCGACCGTCCAGGTCCGCGCCCTCACCCGCAACCCCGACGCCGACCTCCCCGCGGGCGTCGAGATCGCGGTCGGCGACCTGGCCGCGCCCGAGACCCTCGCCGACGCCTTCAAGGACGTCGACGCCGTCCACTTCATCAACTTCGCCGGCGAGCAGTACGGCGCGATCCCCGACCCCGCCGCGATCGTCGCCCTCGCCGAGCAGGCGGGCGTGCGCCGCAGCACCGTCCTCGGCGGCATCGCCGCCGGCCCGCTCGAGCAGGCCCTCGCCGCCAGCGCGATCGAGGCGACCTTCCTCCAGCCGGTCGAGTTCATGTCGAACGCCCTCATGTGGTGGGCCGCGCCCATCAAGGCCGAGAGCCGCATCCGCGAGCCGTTCGGCGACCGCCTCAGCGCGATGGTCCACCCGGTCGACATCGGCGCCGTCGCCGCGCGCGTCCTCCTCGACGGCGGCCAGGACGGCCAGACCCTCGTCATCACCGGTCCCGAGGTCCTCACCATGCAGGACAAGGTCCGCCACATCGGCGAGGCCGTCGGCCGCGAGGTCGAGTACGTCGAGCTCACCGTCGACGAGGCGCGCGAGAAGTGGCGGGGCGAGGGCATGCACGAGGGCCTCATCGCCTTCCTCATCGAGGCCCTCGGCAACACGCCGGTCGAAGGCCGCACCGTGGCCGACACCGTCGAGCGCCTCCTCGGCCGCGCGCCGCTGAGCTTCGCGCAGTGGACGAGGGAGCACGCCGACGCGTTCAAGTAGGCCCGAGACGAAGGGGCGGCGTTCCGGTCGGAACGCCGCCCCTTTTGGGTTGAATCTGTGAAATCACAGGTTGGGTAGCATTTCTGAAACCTTGCACGACTTGGACCGATATTCACTGAATTATTTCTATCTTTAACTTTGCGCGGTTTACCTCTAATCTCCATGTATGGCATGGCTCACCCATCACTCCGGGTGAGACCGCAACCAGCGATCGCACCCCCGCCCTGCCATGGCGGCCGCCAACCCCGTCGGCCGTCGACAGCCTCACCCGAAGGGCATCACATGAACCGCCAACGCGCACTTGCGGTCACCGCCGCCGGCGCCATCGCCACCGCACTCTCTCTCGCCGCCGGCGCGGCACCCGCCTCGGCCGAGATCCTCGACGCCAAGGCCGCCGACGCCCGCGCCGACCTCCTCGGCAACGTCTCCCCCGGCCTCATCGAGGAGCTCTCGGAGACGTTCGGGCTCAGCGAGTCCGAGGCGTACGACCGCCTCGCGGTCGAGGCCGTCGCCGCCGACCTGCTCGAAGAGGTCCCGGACTCCCTCGACGCCTCCTACGCCGGCCTCTGGGTCGACGAGAGCGCCGACGAGATCCTCGTCGCGACCACCGACCGCTCCGAGTTCACCGAGCTGCGCGGCGAAGGCGCCACCCCGGTCCTCGTCGAGCACGGCCTCGCCGAGCTCGAAGCGGCCGGCGCGGCCCTCGACGCGCTCGCGATCGACGGGCTCAACGGCCACTACGTCGACCTTGAGAAGAACACGCTCGTGGTCGAGGCCACCGACGAAGCCGTTGCGGCCCAGGCGATCGAGACCGCGGGCATCGACGCGGACCTTGCGACGACCGCCGTCTCCGAGGCGCCGGAGCTGTTCTTCGTGCGCGGCGGCGACGCGTACATCGTCGAGAACTCGTGGCGCTGCTCAGTCGGCTTCTCAGTCCGCCAGGGGTCGACCCCCGGCTTCGTGACCGCGGGCCACTGCGGCTCGGCCGGCGACCAGGTGACCAGCGGCGAGGCCGCCCCGGGCACCTTCCGCAACTCGGTCTTCCCGTCCGCCGACCGCGCGTGGGTCGCCGTGGGCACCAGCGAGGTCCTGTACGACGACGTGAACATGTACTCCGGCGCCCGCGACGTCGCCAACGCCAACCGCGCCGCGGTCGGCTCCTCAGTCTGCCGCTCCGGTTCGACCACCGGCTGGCACTGCGGCACCGTCCAGGCGTTCAACCAGACCGTCAACTACGCCGAGGGCAGCGTCTACGGCATGACCCGCACCAACGTCTGCGCCGAGCCGGGCGACTCGGGCGGCTCGTTCATCACCGGGAACAGCGCCCAGGGCATGACCTCCGGGGGCAACGGCAACTGCTCCTCCGGCGGCACGACCTACTTCCAGCCCATCGGACCGGCCCTCTCCGCGTGGGGCCTGACGCTCGTCACGAGCTAGTCCCGCACCGCTGAACCAGGGCCCGGCCGGATCGACAACGGCCGGGCCCGACCCACTGCGCCGCAACGGCGCAGAGCCCCGGCCGCCACCCTAGGCCGGGGCTCTTCACGTAGGTAGCGGCCGCAGCGTCGCATCATTCAGCGGCGCCGACCGGTCCGGTTGCCGCCCAATCGCTCAGACGTCTCCGGCGACGGTGTCGAACCCGCGGACCTCGGCCTTCCACCGGGCCTCCGCGCCGACCCACGAGGCGGCGCGGTCGACTGCGGCGATCAGGTGCTCGCGGTCGGCGCGCGCGTCGTCCCACTGCGCGGCCTCGACGACGAGCTCGCCGCCGCTGCGGCGCAGCGCGACCCGCCCGGGCAGGTCGCTGCCGACGAACACCGGCAGGCAGTAGTACCCGAAGGTGCGCTGCGGCTCCGGCACGTAGATCTCGATCTTCCAGCCGTGGCCCCACAGGCGGTTCATCCGCTCGCGCAGCCACACCAGCTGGTCGAACATCGACACCGTGACGGCCCGCTCGGCGCCGGTCAGCCTCGAGCGCTTGACCTGCGGGTCGATCCAGGCGGGGGACTTCCACCCCTCGACGGCGACCTGCTCCACCTCCAGCTCGCGCAGCACCCGGTCGGTGTCGGCGATCTTGAGCCGGAAGTAGTCGGCGACGTCCTTGGTGGTGCCCACGCCGAGGTTCCGCAAGGCAGTGGACACCATGTACCGCAGGCACTCCTCGTCGTCGGCGTCCCACAGGTGCTCGGCGGGGATGCCGCGCTCGGCGAGCTGGTAGACGCGCTTGAAGCCGATCCGGTGCGTGCACGCGACGTCGCCGAACCACAGCAGCCGCTCGACCGCCTGCTTGTGGTCGGTCCGGAAGTTCCAGCTGTCGCCCATGTTGCCGACGGCCTCTCCGCGGTGCATCGCCCCGGACGGGAAGTCGGAGACGGTGATCGCCCCGCGCTCGTTCAGCAGCGCGAGCACCTCGGCCTCGGCGACGGCCAGCGCGTCGGTCTGGTACCGCTCGCGCCAGCTTCGCCGCCGCCGCGCCAGGTACGGCCAGGCCGAGACCGGCAGGAGCGACATCGCGTGCGCCCAGTACTCGAACGCGACCGGCGCCTTCCGCCGGTCCAGGCTCCGCACCGCCTCGTCCACGTCGAGGTCGCGGGCGAGCAGCGTCAGCTCGTGCGCCCGGCGGACTGCGGAGATGGTGTCGAGCTGAATGCACCCGAGCCGCTCCAGGACGGTCTTGAAACGCGTGGCCTTCGGCCGCAACTGCGCGGCGATGGCGATCCGCCGGGCGTCGGCCAGCCGCAACGACTCAGGCACTGCACTCATTCCTCTCAGAGAACGACAGCGATCGCCCCGACCGTACAACGACCCACCGACAACCTGGCGGCCGCGAACCCGCCGACGATCATGCGTCAGCCCGCGACCAGCGCGAACGCCTCTCCCGTTCACCCGGTGTCACACCCACCGGGCACCATCGAACCGGGGGCGACTCCGAACGCCCGATTTGCACCGGACCCTCCGAGGCTCCCCCGATTCGAAACCCGGGCGCGTCACCCCCGATTCGGAGCGACCCCGACCGTGCCGGTCTCGGCGCGCGGGTCGGCCGCGCCCTCGACGTGCCCGTCCTCGTGGATCTCGATGAGGTGCGCGTGCCCGAAGCCGCTCCCGGCCGCGGCCGGCGCGACCGCGAAGCCGCGCTCGCGCAGCCCCTCGGACCAGGCCTCGGGGCTGCCGTCCTCCAGCTCGACGTCGGTCTCGTACACGCCGGTCCAGGTCCCGAACCCGGTCTCGCCCGGGTGGAGGCGCCACCGCGGCGCGCTCACCGCGGCCTCGACCGACTCGCCGCCGTGCAGCACCCGCGCGATCAGCTGCGAGACGATCTGCGGCTGCGAGTCGCCGCCCATCGACCCGGCGACCAGCCGCAGCGACCCGTCGGCGCGCGTCACCAGCGCCGGCACGAGCGTGTGCGGGGGGCGCTTGCCCGGCCCGTACTCGGCCTCGTGCCCCGGCTCCAGGTTGAACCCGGTGCCGCGGTTCTGGAGGCCGATCCCGGTGCGCGGCTCGAAGAGCCACGTCCCGAACCCGGCCGCGTTCGACTGGATGTAGGAGACGCCCATGCCGTTCCCGTCGAGCACCGCCATGTACGTGGTCCCGCCCGCGGCCTGGTGCACCGGCACGTCGGCCTTCGCGTCAGGGCTGATCCGCGCCGCCCGCTCGCCGGCCGCGGCCAGCAGGTCCGAGACGTCGGCACCGTCGAACAGCCGCTCCGGCCGGTCGTGCCCGGCCTGCCGCGCGGCCTCGACCAGGTAGTGCGCCCACAGCGGGTCGCCGGCGTCGACGGGGAGGTCGAGCCGGTCGGCGACCGCGAGTGCGAGCAGCAGCAGGTAGCCCTGCGAGTTCGGTGCGGCGGACCAGATCCGGTGCCCGAACGCGTCGACGCCGATCGGCTCCTCCCACGCCGCCTGCACCGCCGCGAGGTCGGCCTCGGTGAACAGGCCCTTGCCGATCTCCACCAGCCCCTGCCCGAAGTCGCCCAGGTAGAACCCGTCGCGGCCGCCCTCGGCCGCCGCGCGCAGCGCGCCCGCGGTCCGCGTGCGGGTCACCGTCGCCCCGGGCTCCAGCCCGACGAGATCCTCGGCGCCCTCGACGCCGTCGAGGATCGCCCCGGCCTTGGCGAGCATCGCCGTCGCGGGCCAGCCCTGCGACGCCAGCTCGATCGCGGGGGCGAGGAGCTCGGCCATCGGCCGCGTCCCGTACCGCTCGTGCAGCGCGAACCATCCGTCGACGACGCCCGGCACGGTCGCCGAGCGCAGGTCGTTCCGGAACGGCATGGCCGTGTGGCCCTCGGCGCGCAGGCCTGCGGCGTCCGCGCCCGATCCGGCGCGGCCCGAGGCGTTCAGGTACGCCGGGGTGTCCTCGCCCGGCACGTGGACCAGGGCGAACAGGTCGCCGCCGAGCCCGCAGAGGTGGGGGGCGACGACGGTGAGCACCGCGCCGGCCGCGATCGCGGCGTCGACGGCGTTGCCGCCGTTCGCGAGCACCTCGGCGCCCGCTCGGCTGACGTGCGGATCGACGGAACAGACCACACCCTGATCGACCACGGGGACTCCTTTGCGCAACCGCCGGCGGTACCGGACGGGGGGACGGGATCGCGCCGAACCGCAGGTCCGGCACCGGCTCGAAGCCTACCTTGCCGCGCGGCTAGTGACGACCGGCCGGTTCCCCGCCCGCGGCCCGGCCCTGCGCGATCAGGTACGCGCGCCGGAACCACTCGGCGTACGCGAGCGCAAGGAGCGCCAGCACCCCCAAGTGCTGCACCGCGTTCAACTCCCCCAGCAGCACCAGCGAGATCCCGCCGGCCACTGCGAGGGTCCGCGCCACCGTCCCCGCGAACGGCCCGCGCCGCCCCTTCGCCACCAGGTCCCGGCGGCAGGGCGCGGGCAGGACCAGCAGGGACCGGACCCAGCCCGCCGCGTACGGCACGCCGACCGCCCCGATGAGCGCCCAGTCCGCCGCCCGCGGCGTCGGCAGCATCCAGTCGAGCGCGTTCAGCACCACGGCCGCCCGCAGCGCCCACTCGTACCACCGCCACGGCCACCGCCGCAGCACCGTGTCGTAGACGCTCCGCGCCTCCTCGGCGTCGGCTGCGGCGAGCGGCTCCAGCCGGGTCGTCTCCCAGGCGGTCCGCACCCCGGCGCTGCACCGTCCGCGCGCCTGGAGCAGCTCGGCGAGATCGAGCCGCGCCACGGTATTCCAGGCGTCGAGCGCCACGGCCCGCTCGTAGTGGCGCTGCGCGCGCCGGTGCCGCAGGTGGTGGTCGTAGATCCGACCGGCGATGTGCTGCACCCACGCGTCGTCGGGCGCGCGCTCCAGCCCCTGCTCGACCAGGTCGCGCGTCACCGCGTACTCCGCGTCCTGGTACCGGATCCAGGCGAGCTGCATGTAATACCGGCCGTTCTCCGGGTCGAGCTCGACCGCGGCCCACAGCGACGCGGTCGCCTCCTCGGGCCGCTCCAGCTCGAACAGGATGTCGGCGCGCAGCCAGAGCGCGTCCGCGTGCTCCGGGTCGTCGTCGACGGCCCGCGCGACCCACGTCAGCGCCTCCGCCTGCCGCCCGGCCGTATGCAGGCACCAGGCGAGCAGCACCGCGGGCACCGCGCGCGCGCCGAACCGCTCGACTCCCCGCTCCAGCACCGCCACCGCATCGTCGTATCGACCCTGCTCGATGAGATCGTGTGCGCGGCCTTCGACGGCGCCCGTGAGGAATCCGGGCCAGACCTTGGCCACCGCCTTGAGGACCCGCCCCTGCGCCCGCGGCGGCTCGGCTGCGGTCGGATCGGCGACATCTTGCATTCCCCACTCCAGATCACTCGGGGGACTTGGGTTCCGGTCGAGGTGGGAGAGGGACGGCTCGCACGACACGGTTCCCAGCATTCGGACCGCGTGCCGGTGCTCACGACGGGTGCTTTTGTCCGCCGACGGACCTAGCATAGAGGTGGACCGCGTCCACCTGTACGTCCAAGTCTCTTGTACGGTGGAGTTTCCGCGGTGGGGACGAGAGGAAGAATCGGAACTGGTCATGGAAGAGCCGACACAACCAGCTGACTCAGCCGGCCCGATCTCCTCGACGGTGCACCGGTGGCGGCGCCTCGCTGTGCGCCACGACCTGGAGTGGAGTGAACTCCTGCTCATCGCGCTCAACCTCTACGGTCTGCGCGGCAACAACACCGAGGGCATGCGCCTGCGCCTGAACTCCGAGGACGAGGAGTTCATGCTCGTCCTCCCGGCCGACCGCGCGACCTCGCCGTTCAGCCTCCGGGCCCACGTCGACCCCTCCTCGCCCCAGCACGGGCTGAGCGAGCTGTGCGTCGACGGCACCCCGGTCGCCGAGATCATCGAAGCCGAACCGGGAGAAGAGGTCCGCGGGTACCTCCGCGCCGACGGCACCGCCGCCACCCTCCTCCTCCAGACCGGCGTCGAGTCCTCCGGACTCGTCAAGTGCTACCAGGACCTGTTGGAGGCCTTGGCCTCCGATCTGGCCGACGACGGCGAGCAGCACCTCTTCGACGAGGTCACCCTCTCCGCGAGCGGCGCCCTCGACGAGCAGCTGATCGTCGAGCACCTGCTCGCGGTCCGCGCAGCCATGACCGCTGAGGGACTCCCCGAGTCCACCACGCTCGGCGTCCTGACTCCGGCCCTGCGCAGCAAGGCCGCGTTCAACGAGCTCGCCGAGAAGGTCGGCCCGGTCCTGCTGTTCCTCACGACGGAGACGTACAAGGACGACAGCACCGAGCTCGCGGCCGAACCGATCGTCCCCCAGGACGCCGCGGCCGCCGACCCGCTCTCGCCGGCGGCGAGCCACCAGTCCGAGCGCCTCTCCGAGATCCTCTCGGCCGCACGCGAAGCCGGCCACCGGACCTCCTTCACCTACACCGTGGGCAGCGAGCCGCTCGACGAGATGCGCGCCTGGCTCCTCCCCCTCGCCGAGCAGACCACAATGTGGCCGTCGCTGACGATCCTCCCTGCGGAGACCCCCGTCGACGACTCCCAGCACATCGCCGCACCCGACGAGCGCCTCGACTTCTTCCTGGAGGCCCGCCGCCTCCTCGAGCAGATCTTCGCGCCCACGCACCTCCGCCCGCAGCCGTGGCGCTGCTACCGCGGCCTCTGGTACCGCCAGCACGCGGGCGAACACCTCGAAGGCCCGTACGTCTAAGAACTCGTTTCAAGTTCGAGCGAGGGGCGCGATTTCCGGATCATGCCTTGTCGACAGGTGGTGGGGTTCTGGGTTGGTTAGAGGGTTGGTGACCCGTCTCTGCGCCTTGGGGGCCGACGACGTGGCGGTCGAGTATGTTGTCGGGCATGACCACTGACGACTGGATGGCCGACACCCGAACCTCGTATGACACCGTCGCTACCAGCTATACCGAGCAACTACGTGACGCCATCTCCGGTGGCCCGCACCTACGCGCCGCGCTGGAGGTGTTCGCCGAGCTGGTACGGACCGCTGGCGGCGGGCCGGTAGCAGACGTCGGCTGCGGACCCGGACACGTCACCGCCCACCTGCACGGGCTCGGTATCGACGCTTTCGGCATCGATCTCTCTCCGGGAATGATCGACGCGGCCCGTCGCGATCACCCCGACCTGCACTTCGAGGTGGGCTCGATGACCGACCTGCGCCTTGGCGACGCCTCGATAGCGGGCCTGATCGCCTGGTGGTCACTGATCCACATCCCCGACGACGAGGTACCGGCAGTCTTCGCGCACTTCCACCGAGTCCTACGGCCAGGCGCACCGTTGCAGCTCGGATTCCATGTCGGCGACACCTCGCACCTGAAGACGCAAGGGTACGGAGGCCACCCCATGTCGGTCTACGTCCACCACCGTGAGCCTGACCAGGTGGCCTCCTGGCTGCGCGAGGCCGGCTTCACGATCGAGGCTCAGTGGCTTTGCGACCCCGACGGGCAAGTCCCGCAAGCGATACTCTTCGCACGGCGCCGCTCCTGAGCACGGGCTCCAAGCTCCTCGGCTGGTGGACTGCTGGTGCGATGCGCGGCTTGGGGCTCGTTGAACCGACGTGGCGAAACCATGGGAGATTGACGAGGGGCTGTGGGTCAGGATCGAAGCACTGCTACCGGTCCACCGGCCAGGGCGTCGTGGGCCGATGCCGCTCGACGATCGGAAGTGTCTGCAAGGCATCCTGTTCGTGCTGTACACCGGCATCAGCTGGAATCATCTGCCGACCGAACTCGGGTTTGGATCCGGCACCACGTGCTGGAGACGATTCCGTCGCTGGTGTCATGCCGGTGTGTGGGAGGGACTCCACCGAATGCTGCTGTCCGACCTGCATGCGCTCGGTCAGATCGACTGGTCGGCGGTCTGCCTCGACGGCTCCCATGTCAAGGCAAGATGAGGGGGTTCCGCAACCGGCCCATCGCCGGTCGACCGCGGCCGGCCCGGCTCCAAGCACCACATCGCCTGCGATGGGGCGGGGCTGCCGATCGCAGTCATCACTACTGCAGGCAATGTGCCCGATATCAAGGCCGCCCAGGACCTGACCGAAGCCATACCACCCATCGCGGGCCGGGTCGGACGCCCGCGACGCAGGCCCGATGCAGTCCTGGCGGACGGCGGCTACGACTCGGCTGCCTTCCGTGACTGGTTGCGCTCCAAACGGATCGAGCCGATCATCCCGCAACGAGGCCGCAAGAAGATCATCGGCCTGGGTACGATCCGCTGGGTTGTCGAACAGGCCATTGCCCACCTTCACCAGTTCAAGCGCCTCGCCGTCCGTTGGGAACGCCAGCTCGACCTCCATCACGGCTTCACCAAACTCGCCGCCGCGCTCATCTGCTGGAGGCGCCTCAATCAAACAACTTGAAACGAGCTCTAAGGCCCGCAAGGACAACGAAGAAAGGCCCCCACCGAATGGTGGGGGCCTTCTACATATGTCATGGCAATGGCACTCTGGACAAGTTCCACGGCAAGCGAAAAGGCCCGACACATTGTGTCGGGCCTTTCCTTCATGTTCATGTTTGGCGGTGTCCTGCTCTCCCACACCCTC
>NZ_BAAAQF010000019.1:0-133279 GCF_039531525.1 Glycomyces endophyticus | reverse complement strand
CGCCCGCGGTGCCGCCGCGCAGGCCCGAGCCGCTCCCGGCCCCGCCGGGGACGCTGCCGCCCCCGCGCAGGCCCGAGCCGCCGCCGTACCCGCCGGGCTTGCCGCCGCCGGTGCCGGTGAGCCCGCGACCGCCGGTGCCGCCGGGCTTGACCGCCCCGGGGCCCGCGTTGCGGATCGAGGTGTAGCCGGGGATCTTGCCCGGCGTCTTGCCCGTGGTCGACCCGGGCTTCAGGCCGCCGCCGCCCACCGTCGAGGGCGGGCGCAGGTTGCTGGGGACCAGGTTGGTGCCGCCGCCGAGGCCGCCGCCGCCCAGGCCGCCGCCCGAGAGGCCGCCACCGCCGCCGAGGCTCCCGGGCGTCGCGCCGCCCAGACCGCCGCCGCCGAGCCCGCTGCCCCCGCCGGCCAGACCGCCGCTGACGCCGTCGAGGTCGGGGGACTCGGGGGAGTTGTACGGGCTGAGGCCGCCGCTGCCGTCGATCCCCCCGGGCGGGGCGCCCGTGCTGCCGAACCCGCCGGTGCTCAGGTTGTCCGGGTCCTGGCTGGCGCTGAACGGGTTCTCGTCGTCGAGTCCGTTGAGGCCGTTGGCGCTCGAGTAGTCCCCGGGCGGGTTGCCGGTGCCGTTGAGCCCGCCGGCCGAGTCGAGGCCGCCGCCGGAGCCGTTGAGCCCGCCGGGCGTGTCGCTCAGCTTCGTCAGGTTGTCCGGGCCCGACATGCCGTCGAGGCCGGAGCCGTCGACCTCGGGCATGCCGCCCCCGCCGCCGGTGTCGAGCCCCTCCGGGGTCGGGATGTCGACGTCGGGGCCGTCGTTGAACGTGGTCTGCTCGCCCGGCTTCGCCTCGGGCTCGATGTCGGTGACCTGGGCCTCGACGTTGCTGTGCCGCTCGGTCACCTCCTCGTTGACCCGCGCGGCCTCCTCCTCCAGCTGGCTGGAGCCCTGCGTGCCCAGCGTGTCCAGGCGCTGGCTCGCGTACTCCTCGGCCTTCGACTCGGCGAGGGCCTGCCCCTTGAGGCCGCCCTCCTCGTAGTCGGGGTTGGCGGTGACGTACTCGTTCCACATGTCGTACGTCTGCTGGCGGCCCTCGCTGACCTCGTCCACGATCTGCGGGTCGAACCCGGCCAGCTCCAGGGCGGCCTTGGTCTCGTCGTTGGCGCGGATCTCGCAGTTGCGGAAGAACGGCGGGCGGATGTGGATGCGGTGCGAGCCGCAGCTGGTGCCCTCCATGTAGAACTTCGGCGCGGGGTAGACGCACGCGGTGCCGCCCTGCTGCTCGAAGATCTCCGACTGCTTGGTGTCGAGGATCTTGACGACCCCGTCCGTGCCGCTCTCGCCGCCGATGTCGTTGAGGATCGTCTTGCAGTTCTTGATGACCGTCTCGGCCTGCTCCTCGAACGCGTCGAAGTCGTCGCCCTTCCAGGTCGACGACAGCGCGGTGAGGCCCTGCTCGAGCTTGGGGCCGACGATCCGGAACGACTCGTAGAAGTCCGACCAGGCGTCGCGGATGGTGTCGATGGCGTAGTCGGCCTCGGGCTGGGGCCGGATCGACTTGACCATGCTCTGGATGGTCTGGCCCTCGGGGAGCATCATCGTGCCCTCGCGGGCGGCGCGCAGGCTGTTGATCTGCGACGCCTGCGGCACGGCCGACATGAGCTTGACCCAGGCGGCCTCGGCGGGCTCCTCGACCTTGCAGGTGCAGTCGCCGGTCTCGCACGAGGGCTTGACGAGCAGGCTGTTCTGCGCCACGGTGAACTGCGAGGACGACTGCCCCTCCTCGATCTTGCCGTAGTCTTCCTTCTCGATCTCGGCTGCTTCGGTCACTGGCCCGCCTCGCTCTCGGCTCGCTGGAGGATGTCGTTCTGGATCTGGGTGAGGTGCTCGCCGGCGATCCAGGCGACGAGCGATTCGTTCGTGAACGGGTACACGGCCATCTCCTCGGCGCTGGAGTCCGGGTAGAACTCGGGCGCCGACTCGTAGGCGCCGGCGCCGGGGTCGTGCAGGACGTCGACGGACAGGTAGACGATCCAGTCGCCCTTGCGCCCGTAGGCGTCGACGTAGAAGCGGTTGTCGGTGTCGGCGGCGATGTAGAGGCTCTCGTCCCAGTCCCCGCCGAGCTCGCCCTCGGTCTCGCCGGTGTAGGCGATGCCCGCGGCGTTCTCGCGGCGCTGGGCGATCCGGTCGGCGAAGTTCGCCTCGGCCTCGGCCTCGTCGTTCCAGGGGGCCAGGCCGCCCCGGACGGCCGCGTCGCCGGTCGCCGAGTACTCGAAGGTGCCCTGGACGTCCTCGAACGTGGCGAGGTCGAACAGGCCCGCGCACCCGGCGGACTCGGCGTCGATGCCCTCGCCGATCGGCGTGCTCTGGAGCTCGCCGTCGACGGCGACGGCCCCGAGCTGCGCCTGGAGGCCGGCGAAGTCCCCGAAGACCTCGCAGCCGAGCCAGTCGCCCATGACGGCGTACGAGCCGGCGGGCGCCTCGGGTCCGTCCGCCCCCGGATCGGTTCCCGAGCACCCGGTGAGCGCCAGGGCCGCGAGGGCGAGTGCGGCGGTGCCGCTCGTCCTGCGCACCGCGCTACCCGCCCAGCTCGGACTCGTAGTCGGCCATCTCGGACGCGGCCGCCTCGTCGGTCTCCTCCGCGTTGTCCGACGAGGACTGGAGGGTCTCCATCATGCCGCTCAGCGAGACGCGGAGGTTCTGGAGGTTGTCCCAGGTGGTCGAGTGGAAGGTCTCGTAGTTGGTCCGCGCGGTGGCCGAGGCGTCGAGCTGGCCGAAGGCGGGGAGCCGTCCGAGGACCTGTCCCTTCTTGAGCTGGGGGATGATCTCGTCGAGGTGGTCCAACTGCTCCTGGATCAGGGTCTTGTACTCCTGGATCGCCTCGGGGTCGATCTGTCGTGATGCCATGGGGTCGCCGATCTGTGCCAGTCGCGGCGTGGTGCCGGTGCGTGCCGCGATCGTCCGAAAGGGTATGAATACTTCGTATTTAGTTCAGCGCGTCCACCATACTGACGCGCGCGAGCCTGCGGCCCACCGGGATCAGGCGGCCGCCTCGCCTTCGGCGCCCTCTTCCTCGGGCTCCGGCTTGGACCCGTCGGGGCGCCAGCTGGGCGCCTCGTCCCCGGCCCTCGCCTTGTCCCCGAAGGTGTCCGGGATGAAGTCGTAGGCGCCGACGTCGACGCCGGCGTCGGTCATCTTGTTCGGGGCGTCGTCGCCCGCGGCGTTGTTGCCGATGTTGTAGATCCCCTGCGCGCCGACGCCGCCGATGAGGCCGGGCCCGGCCTTCATGAGCGCGCCGTTGGCGCCGGTGGAGATCTTGCTGAGCATTCCGCCGGTCGCGCCGCGGCCCGGGGCCATGAGCTTGACGACCGCGAGCTGGGCGAGGCCCTGGAGGAAGCTGTAGCCGGTGGAGCCGATCGTGGACGCGGGGCTGATGATGTTCCCGTTGGCGGCCATGTTGATCCACGTCAGCGTCATGTTCGCCGCGATGAACCCCGCGAGGACCTTCGCGGCCATGCTGCACGCCTCGTCCATGACCTTGAGCGCCGCCAGCGAGGTGGTCCCGAACGTCATCGCGGTGGCCCGCCACGACAGCGCCATGATCGGCCCGGCCGGGACGAACTGCTGCACGATGAGGGTGGTCACCGCCAGTGCCATGAGGACGGTCGCCATGACGAGCATGATCGGGATCATCACGCAGAGCATGAGCCCGATGGCGAACATCGAGATGCCCAGGTGCATGGCGAACGCGTGGATCGCCTGGAGCTGGTTGACGATCTTCTCGGCCTTGGCGTCGAAGGCGTCGCGGTCCTCGCCGGACCACGCGTCGGCGGCGAGGCCGTCGAGCCGGGCCTGGAACGCCTCCCGCGCCTCGTCGAACTTCTGGGCCATCTGGAGCCACTGCGCGGCGCCGGTGAGGATGTCGCCGGGGTTGCACTGGTTGAGGTAGATGATCCGCGAGAGCTGGATGCAGGGCCCGCCGAAGACGTAGGCGGGCAGCGTGATGTTGACGGCCGCGAGCGGCGCCATGTAGCCGTACGCCGACGCGGCCCCGGCGAACTGCTCGGGGTCGGGTGCCTGGTATGCCATGGGGGAGTTCCTTATCGGTGGGCGGCGGTCGCCGGTCGGAGGGTCACTTGAAGCTGTCGGCGGCCGCGGTGTCGGAGTCCTCCCAGGACTGGGCGGTCTCCGCGAGGGCGGTGTTGAGGGCGTTGAAGCACTCGGCGGCGCCCTGGATCATCTCGATCATGTAGCCGCTGGCGAGGATGTGGGCCGAGGCCAGCGTGGGGTGGACCGAGACCATGAGCATCTGGTCGAGCTCGCGGATCTCGGGGATGATCGGCATCGCCTCCTCCATCTTGGGCGCGACGTCGGCGACGATGCCGTCGGAGAGGTCGCGGAGGACCTGGGGTTCGATCTCAGGCAAAGTGCCCTCCCTGCTTGAACATGCCGGCGATGCGGTCCTGCTGGTGGCGGAGGTCGGTGACGAGGCCGACGCCGTCCTTCGCGACGGTCTCCGCCTCGCCGACGGCGGCCTTGGCCTCGTCGGGTCCGACGGGGAGTCCGAGCCCGGTGAGGTACGCGGACTGCTTGGCGTCGAGGTCGGCGACGGCCGCGGCGGCGGTCTCGGTGAGCTCCGCCGACAGCGCCTTGGCCCCGATCTCCAAGGCCCGCTTGGAGAGGATCACTTCGGCCACGGGGAACTCGAGGGTCGACTCCACGGTGACCAGTCGGGACTCGCTCTTGGCGCGCCCGACCGGGCCGGGCTCCTCGCCTCTGCCGGTGCCCGGCGGCGTCGCCTGGAAGCGCTTCCACATGTCCAGTGCCGCATCGAGAGCGGCGAGTCCCGCCGGATCGAGGGAGAGGCCCTGGCCGCCGAACGGCCGCTCCGGCAGCGAGGGCCTGCGGTCGGCCTCGGTCGCTTCGTCGTCGAGGGCGGCGGCGCGCTCGGCGATGACGGCGGCGAAGCCGCGTTCGCGGATGCCGTCGCGGAATGCCTCCAGTTCCCCGATGGCGTCGCCGATGTCGGGGCCGGAGCCCTCCTCGAGGGCGTCCTCCATGGCCGCGTGGGCGGCCTCGCGGGCGGTGGCGGTGACGAGCTCGGCGAGGTCGCGGGTGTACATGCGCTCGGCGCCGGCGGCGAGGTCGATGCGGGGGGCGGCGCCGGCCGCGACGGTCACCGTCACATTGCCGCAGGCGCTGGTCAGAGAGCGTTCTCTGAAGGGGGCGTCGGTCAACGGTGCTCCTGGCGAGGCTGGGGCTCGGATGCTTGGCAAGCCAATATTATGCAGTCTTTTCGGAAGTATGGGACCCCCGGGCCCTGAAGTCAACGAGGGCAGTCAAAGGCGCCCGCCGCGGCGGAAAGCCCGGGACCAGGCGATTCGGACGCCAGTACTAACTCACTTGTGGACTTGCGGTTGCTTTCGTCGCCGCGCCCGGTAAAAAGTGCTTGAACTCTCAATCAACCGGCAACGCTTTCGTTATCGAGATTTAACGGGAGAGCGCTGTCTGTTCACCCCCGCCGGCCGCGCCCGAACCCGTCGACCAGCGCCCCCAGCGCGAACTCGAACCGGTCCTCGGGGCCTCCCGCCGCCGCTGAGGAGCCGGGGTGCCGGCCTCCCGTAGGCTGGCGCCATGGTCGAGGCGAGGGCGGTCGGGTGGGAGGCGCGGACGCGCCCGGGCTCGGCGGCGCCGAACGAGGACCTGCACCTCGTCGGCGACCACTGGGCCCTCGTCCTCGACGGCATCACCCGCTACCCAGACGACGGCTGCGTCCACGACGTCCCCTGGTACGCGGCCGCACTCGGGGCGGCCGCGGCGGACCGCATCGGGGGGCCGCACGGCCTCGCCGCGGTCCTCGCCGACGCGATCGCGGCCGTCAACGCCCGCCACTGCGCCACCTGCGACCTCGCGAACCCGGTCTCGCCCGGCGCCACGGTCGCGATGGTCCGCTGGCGGGCCGACCTCGAATGGCTCGTCCTCGGCGACTGCGCGATCGTGCGGCGCGACCGGGACGGCGGCGTCGGCGTCGAGACCGACGGGCGCCTCGCCGCCCTCCCCGGCGTCCCCGCCGTCGACGTGGCGGGCGTGCGGCGCTGGCCCGTCGAGCACGTCGCCCGCGTGCGCAACCGCGAGGGCGGCTTCTGGGTCGCCTCCACCGACCCCGCCGCCGCCGCGATGGCGCGCACCGGCGCCCTGCCGCTCGCCGACACCGCCGACCTGCTGCTGTGCACCGACGGCCTGACCCGCCTCGTGGACCGCTACGGGCACTCGTGGACCGAACTCGCCGCCCTCGCGTTCGACCGCGGGATCGACGCGGCCCTCAACCTCGTCCGCGGGCACGGCGACCGCGACGAGCGCCCGCGGGCCAAACGCCATGACGACGCCACCGCCGTCCATCTGCGGTTCCCCGAATTTGCATCGTTGTAGAATCGTGGCCGACCGACCGGCCGACTAGGAGGTGCCATGGCGGTGACCCTGCGCGACGTCGCGGAACTGGCCGGCGTGTCGTTCAAGACCGTCTCGAACGTCATCAACGGGTATCCCCACATCCGCCCCGCGACCCGCGAGAAGGTCGAGCGCGCCATCGCCGAGCTCGGCTACCAGCCCAACCTCAGCGCCCGCAGCCTGCGCTCGGGCCGCACCGACACGATCGCGCTGGCCGTCCCCGAGCTCAACCTGAGCTACTTCGCCGAACTTGCCAGCTTCGTCATCGCCGCGGCCGAGGAGGCCGGGCTGGTGACGCTCGTCGAGCAGACCGGCGGCGACCGCGACCGCGAGCTGGCGCTGCTCCAGAGCCCCCGCCTCAACCGCACCGACGGGCTCATCCTCAGCCCGCTGGGCCTGGGCGAGGAGGACGCCGCGGCGCTCGGCGGGCCGCTGCCGGTGGTCATGCTCGGCGAGCGGACCTTCGACTGGCCGTGCGACCACGTCACCATGCGGAACGTCGAGGCCGCCCGCGCGGCCACCGAGTACCTGATCGCCTCGGGGCGCCGGCGGATCGCCGTCATCGGCGAGAACGAGGCCGAGGTCATGGGCTCGGCCCGGCTCCGCCTGCGCGGCTACCGCGAGGCCCTCGCCGCCCACGGCATCCCCTACGACGAGCGGCTGGTCGCACGGGCCACTCTGTGGCACCGCGCGGACGGCGCGCACGCCATGCACGACCTGCTCGACCGCGGCGCGGACTTCGACGCGGTCTTCGGCTTCAACGACACCCTCGCGCTGGGCGCGATGCGGGTCCTCCAGGAGGCGGGCCTGCGCGTGCCCCAGGACGTCGCCGTCCTCGGCTTCGACGACCTCGACGAGGCCGCCTACGCCATCCCGTCGCTGACCACCGTGGACCCCGGGCGGGAGTGGATCGCGCGCACCGCCGTCGAGACGCTCCTGTCGCGCATCGGCCGCGGCGGCGGCGAGGCCGGGCCCCGGACCCGCGCGGCGGACTTCACCGTCGTCGAGCGCGAGTCGGCCCCGCCCGCGTGAGGTCCGCGAGGTAGTGTCCCGACTCGTCCGAACCTCCGCTTTACAACGTTGTAGATTGTCCGCGGCGGTTTCGTCCGGTCTGGCGTATCCGCTGGTGCCCGCCTTGATCACGAAACGGGAAAGAACTGCGATCGAGCGGCGCGGGGCGTTGACAGCGGGCGGACGACGTCCCTACGATCCAGAAGTTACAACGTTGTAGAACGAAGGTTTCGGACTCGGCGTTGCACCACGCGCAGACAGCGCAGTCTCGCTTTGAGAGGGAACTCCGAAATGACACGCAAGCGAATCCTCGCGGGGGCCGTCGGCGCGGCGCTCGCCATCACCGCCACCGGCTGCTCCGGCGGCGGCGACGGCGGCGGCCCCGTCGAGCTCACCTTCTGGCACGGCTACACCGAGGCCGACGGCGACGTCCTCCAGGGCATCGTGGACGAGTTCAACGCCGCCCACGACGACGTCGAGATCACGACCGAACTCAAGACCTGGGCCAGCATCGACGACACCCTCCTGACGGCCCTGTCCGCCGGCGAGGGCCCCGACATCGTCGCCATGCCCGCCGAGCGCCTCCCCGTCTACGCCGACAAGGGCGCGTTCGCCGAACTCGACGACTTCTACGCCGACGCCGAGAGCAACACCGCGAACCTCAACCCCGGCGCGGTCGAGATGGTGACCGTCGACGACACCGAGTACGGCGTGCCCACCGGCTTCGTGCCGCTCGCCGTCTACTACAACCAGGCGCTCTTCGACGCCGCCGGCGTCACCGCGTTCCCGCAGACCTGGGACGAGTGGGTCGCCGTCTCCCAGCAGCTCACCGTTGACGAGGACGGCGACGGCACCCCCGAGCAGTACGGCGTGGTCCTGCCCGACCACGCCACCGTCGCCAACGGCCTGTGGCCGTCCCTGTTCTACGGCAACGGCGGCGGCATCGCCGAAGGCGGCGAGGCCGTCATCGACTCGCCCGAGAACGCCGAGACCCTCCGCTTCTGGAGCGACGCCATCGTCGGCGACCAGATCTCGCCCACCGGCGTCGACGGCGTCGGCGCGGACGAGCTCTTCAGCGGCGGCAAGGCCGCGATGACCGTCGGCGGCCCCTGGATGGCCTCCATCGCCACCGAGAACTCGATCGACTACGGCATCGCCCCGCTCCCGGCCGGCCCGGCCGCGCAGGCCGCCTCCGCGATCGGCGTCTCCATGGCCGTCACCGTGGACACCTCCCGCGCCGAGCAGGAAGCGGCCGAGGAGTTCTTCTCCTTCTTCCTGAACGACGAGAACGCCGTGGCGTGGTCGCTGGGCTCCGGCTGGCCGCCGCTGCGCACCGACATCCCGGCCGACGCCGTCGCCGAGAACCCGGTCGTCGCCTCGCTCACCGAGATCGCGGGCACCGGGCAGCCGCTCCTGCCGGGCGTCGTCAACACCACCGACGTGCTCAGCGCGGTCGACGAGCTCACCCAGCAGGCGGTCGCGGGCGGCGACGTCGACGCCCTCCTCGCCGAGGCGCAGACCAAGGTCCAGGAAGCGCTCGACGAATAGCGGACCGGCGGAGGCGCCCGCAGGCGCCTCCGCCGCCCCCGCCGTTCCGCCGCCCACCGACTTGCAGAGGAAGTCATGACCGCACCGAACCCGACCGCCCGCCGGTACCGGCCGCCGGCGCCGCTCGGCGGCCGCCGCCGCGCCACCGGCAGCCCCGCGGGCCGCAACGCCCGCGCCTGGGCGTTCCTCGCGCCCGCGCTCATCATCATCGGCCTGTTCGTCCTCTGGCCCATGCTCTCCGCCCTCCGCCTGTCCTTCATGGACGCCAGCGGGTTCGGCCGCGAGGAGTTCATCGGCCTGGAGAACTACGTCACGGTCTTCACCGACCCCGACGTCCGCGACGCCGTCGTGAACACCCTCTGGTACACCGTCCTGTTCACGCCCACCGCCGTCGTCTCGGCCCTCGCGCTGGCGCTGCTGCTCAACAGCCCGCGCATGCCGTTCCGGTCCTTCTTCCGGACCGCGCTGTTCGTGCCGTTCGTGGTCTCCTTCGCCGTGGCCGCCTTCGCCTGGAGCTACCTCATCGACCCGCAGGTCGGGCTCCTCAACTACTGGCTCCGCGGCCTCGGCATCCAGCTCGGCAACGTCCTGGAGGACCCGACGCTGGCGATGCCCGCCGTCGTCCTCGTCGCCGTCTGGAAGCTCTTCGGGTTCTACTTCGTGATCTTCCTGGCCGGCCTCCAGGACATCCCGACCTCGCTCTACGAGGCGGCCCGCATGGACGGCGCCGGCCCGTGGTCGCGCTTCAAGAACGTCACGCTCCCCATGCTGTCCAACACCATGGCGTTCGTGCTGATCTTCGCGATGATCGCCGCCCTCCAGGCCTTCGACCAGATCTACGTCATGACCGGCGGCGGCCCCTACGGCCACACCCAGACCCTCGTCATGGAGATCTACGAGTCCGGCTTCCGCAAGCTCGACATCGGGTTCGCCTCGGCGCTGTCGTACGTGCTCCTCGCCGCGACCCTGATCCTCAGCCTCGTGCAATTCCTGTTCTTCGGCCGCAAGGAAAAGGACCTGTCCTCATGAGCGCCCTCACCCACCGGACCCGGCTGCGCGACGTCAAGCCCGGCACCGTCCTCGCGGTGATCGCCCTCGTCGTCGTCAGTGCGGTCGTGCTGCTGCCCATCGCGATCATCGTCTTCACCGCGTTCAAGCCCGCCGCCGAGGTCAACGCCTACCCGCCGAGCCTCCTGCCCGACGCCTGGACCCTCGACAACGTCAAGGAGGTGACCTCCGAGCTGCCGTTCGCCCGCCTGGTCGGCAACAGCTTCCTGTTCGCCGGCGGCGTCACCGCCTTCGCGCTCGTCTTCGACTCCCTCGCCGCGTACGCGCTGGCGCGCATCGACTTTGCCGGGCGCAAGGTCCTGCTCGTCGCGATCATCGCGACGCTGATGATCCCGTTCCAGGCCACGCTCATCCCGCTGTACCAGCTCGTCGCCGACCTCGGCTGGGTCAACACCTACGCCGGGCTCATCGCGCCCCGCGCCGCCGACGCCTTCGGGATCTTCTTCCTGCGCCAGTTCTTCCTGTCGCTCCCGCGCGACGTCGACGCGGCCGCCCGCATCGACGGCGCCTCCGAGTTCCGGGTGTTCCGGTCGGTCGTGCTCCCCAACGCCGTCCCGGCCCTGCTCACCTTGGGGCTCTTCACCTTCGTCAACAACTGGAACGACCTGCTGTGGCCGCTGGTGTTCACCACCGACGCGGACATGGGCACCATCACCTCCGGCCTGACGCTCCTCACCGGACCCAGCGGCATCGTCCCCCACGGCGTGATGATGGCCGGCTCGCTCATCGCGATCCTGCCGCTCGTCATCGCGTTCCTCCTCATCCAGCGCCGCTTCATCGAGAACATCGCAACGACAGGACTCAAATGACCTCCCACCCATGGCACCGCGACGGCAGGCTCCACTTCGCGGTCGGCGTCGAGGACACCTTCGTGCCGCAGTCGCGGCCCGGCGAGCGCGCGATCGACGAGTACGCGCTCACCGAGCACTACGACCGGTGGCACGGGGACCTCGCGCTCGCCTCGGGCGCGGGGGCCGAGCTGGTGCGCTGGGGCGTCCCCTGGCACCGGATCGAGCCCGCGCGGGGGAGCTGGGACTGGAGCTGGCTCGACCGGGTCATGGACCGCTTCGCGGAGCTGGGCCTGCGCCCGGTCGTGGACCTCATGCACTACGGGACCCCGCTGTGGATGGAGGGGCAGTTCGCGCACCCCGACTACCCCAAGCACGTCGCCGAGTACGCCGCCGCGGTCGCCGAGCGCTACGCGCACCTCGGCGTCACCGACTACACGCCGGTGAACGAGCCGATGATCCACGCGCTGTTCTCGGGGGAGTACGCCTACTGGCCGCCGTACCTGTCGGGCACCGCGGGCCTGAGCACCATGGTCGGCCAGCTCGGGCGCGGCTTCGTGCTCGCCCAGCGCGCGATCGCCGACGTCCTCGACGGCGCCGTGTTCGTGCACGTGGACGCGGGGATGCGCTTCACCGGCGACACCGACGCGCCCGAGCACCGCGAGCACGCGGCCCGGCTGCGGGAGCAGGTCTTCCTCGTCGAGGACCTGGTGACCGGCCGGGTCGGCGACGCCCACCCGCTGGCGCCCTTCCTGCGCGGGAACGGCTGGGGCGACGCGGACTTCGCGTGGTTCGCCGAGGCGCCGGTGCGCCCCGACGTGGTCGGCGTCAACTACTACCCGCTGCACTCCACGGAGGTCTTCGAGGCGGGCGTGTTCCACACCGGCGGGTTCCCCGACCCGCGGCCGGTGCGCGACGACGGCGTCGCCGGCCTCGCCGAGCTGCTGCGCGGCGCGGCCGAGCGGTACGGCGCCCCGGTGATGCTCACCGAGACCTGCGTGACCGGCACCGTGGAGGCCCGCCTCGCCTGGCTCGACGCCTCGGTGGCGGCCCTGCACGAGCTGCGGGCCGCCGGCACCGACGTCGTCGGGTACACGTGGTGGCCGCTGTTCGACATGTACGAGTGGACGTACCGACACTCGCAGGAGCCCCGCGAGGCGCACCGCCTGACGATGGGCCTGTGGGAGCTCCAGGAGCGCGAGGACGGGCTCGCGCGCGTCCGCACCCCGATCGCCGACCGCTTCCGGTTCCACGCCGAACAGGCTGCGGCGCAGGCGTTCCAGAAAAATCCGTAGATCGTGCATAGTCCGCGGGGGCACGGGTAGCCGTACTGCAGAAGGGCTTGCACGAGGGGACAGAGGCCGCCGGTCCGGCGCCAGGGGGGATTCGGACCGGCGGCCTTCTTCGCGCCCGCGGCACGGGCGGACCCCTGCGGGGCCCGCCCGGAGCCGCTACCGGAGCCGGCGCTCGGCGACCGCGAGGGTCTCGCGCGACCGCTCCAGGACGTCCTCCCATGCCAGTTCCAGCAGCCCGGGGTCGGGCCTGTCGCCGTGCGGGTCGCCGCGCCGCCCGGCCCACAGCGCCCGGTGGCGGCGGCGCCACGGCGGCGGTCCCCACAGCGTCGGCGGCATCGGCCCGAACAGGACCACCGACGGCGTGCCGAACGCGGTCGCGAGGTGCGCGACCCCGGTGTCGCCGCACAGGACCAGCCTGGCGGAGGCGACGATCGCCGCGAGCTCCTCAAGGTTCGTGCGCCCGGCCATGACCCGCCACGGCGCGATGCCCGCGGCCGTGGCGACGGACCGCGCGAGCGCGATCTCGTCGTGGTCGCCGGTGATCGTGATCTCCTGGCCGTCGTCCTGGAGGGCCTGCGCGACGTGGGCGAACCGGTCGGCGGGCCAGCGGTTCGCGGACTCCCGCGCGCCGGGGTGGACGACCACGGTGCCCGCGTGCGGGGTGGGCCGCGGGGGCGGGGCCAGGAGCAGGTCGGTCGGGTCGGCGTCGAGGCCGCGTGCTTCGAGGAGGCGGCACCAGCGGTCGATCTCGTGGAGTTCGGGGCGCCAGGGCGGCCCGGCGACGCCGGGGAGGTCGGGGTGCTGGTGGGTGATGAGCTCGCCGGGGCCGGTGCCGAGCAGGTCGTAGGCGCTGCGGGGTCCTTCGCCGTGGAGGTTGACGGCGAGCTCGGGGGCCTCGCCGTGCCAGTCGAGCCCGCCGACGCCCGCGGTGGGGTGCAGGACGTCGACGGCTTCGACGAGGTCGGCGAGGGGCCGCAGCCGCTCGGGCGCGGCGAGCACGATCCGCCTGCCCGGCAGCGCCCTCCGCAGCGCCCGCAGTGCCGGCACCGCGGTCATCAGGTCGCCGATGCCGAGCGCCCGGAGCGCGAGGACGGTCCCGTCGGCCGTCTCGGGGTCTGCTGTCGCTGACTGGTCCGTCATGTGTCCTCCTAGGTCACGGCGCGCTCCAACAGCACGTCCCAGCGGTTGAGGAAGTCGTCGAGCCCGTGGTGGGCGAGGGCGTGGGCGCGGGCGGCGGCGCCGGCCTCGGCCGCGAGGTCGCGGTCGGCCGTCAGGGCCGCCAGGCGCGCGGCGAGGGCGCCGAGGTCGCAGGAGACCGCGCCGATCGCGGGCGGGAGGGTCGCGGCGGCCGCGGTGGCGACGGCGACGACCGGGAGCCCCAGCAGCATCGCCTCGACGAGCGGCGCGCCGGGGGAGGTCCAGCGGGAGGGGTGGACGTAGGCGCGGCGGCGCGCCATCGCGGTGTGCAGCTCCTCCAGAGGGATCGGGGGGTTGCCGGTGAGGGCGTGCCCGCGCCCGTCGGGCCAGGAGCGGATCTCCTCCGCGCCGGAGCCGAACAGGTCGATGGGGGCGGCGGCGCGGAGCGCTTCGAGGAGGTCGGTGCCGGCGTCGCGGCCGAACGGCGCGTCGACGACGGCGACGGCGTGCGGCAGCTCGCCGGTGAACCGCGGGCCCGGGTCGGCGACGCCGAGGTCGACGGCGGTCGCGGGCGCGAGGCCGCAGTCCCACATGAGGCGGTTGAAGTCGCTGGTGTGGACGACGGGGATGTCGTCGCGGTCGGCGAGGGCGTGGCGGCTGGTCGCGGCGCGCCCGGGCGGGGCGCCGTGCTCGACGTAGACCGCGGGCACGTCGCGGCCGGGCTTGCGGCCCAGCCACCGCTCAGCGAGCGCGAGCTCCTCGGGCCGCTGCAGGACCACCACGTCGACCTCGGTGTCCCGCAACGCCTCCGCGGGCACGTCGACGACATGGCGGGGCCAGGGCATGCCGGCCCGGCCCAGCCCGAAGGGGCCGCCGTCCTGCTCCTTCGGGAGCAGGTACACGTGCCGCCCCTGGACGAAGGACTCCATCCACGAGCCGTCGACGTGCCAGCATACGATCCTGAGCGCATTCGAACCTCGCATGTGTACGCGGTACCCGGTGCGGGCGGGCTCAACCGCCGCGGGCCCCGTTCACGCCAGCGCGAGCAGCGCCACGGCGGCGGCCGCGGCGCCGAGTCCCGCGAGTTGGCTGCGCTGCAACCGCTCCCCGAGGACCCTGCGGGCCAGGAGCACCGTCCCGGCCGGGTAGAGGGCCACGATGACCGCGACGACCCCGAGCTCGCCCCCGCGGGCGGCGAGGAGGAACAGCAGGTTCGCGATCGAGTCGAGCGCCCCGGCGGCCGCCGACATCGCGTACGCGGGCCGCTCGGGACCGAGTCGCCTGTGGAGCATCGCGGCGGCGGCGAGCGTCAGCGCCGACGCCGTCGCCCGGCCGACCAGCAGCGGACCCACGCCGCTGTCGTCCGGGGCCTGGTGCAGGCACACCAGCTGCAGGGCGATGGCCGCACCGGCGCCGAACGCGAGCAGCAGCGCCCGCCCCGACGGGCGCGCGCCCCGCACGCCCGGCCCCGCGCTGACGAGCACGACCGCGGCGAGCGCCAGCGGCAGGCCGACCAGTCCGGCCGCGCCGAGCCGCTCGCCCTGGAGCAGCCCCACCGCGACCGGCAGCATCGCCGACACCAGCGCCGTCACCGGCGAGAGCACGTTCATCGGGCCGATCGCGAGCGTCCGGTACAGCAGCAGGAACGCCGCCGCCGAGGCCGCGCCCGAGGCGGCGCCCCACGCGAGGGTCGCCGGGGCGAACGAGGCCCCGAGGAACGGCCACAGCAGGACTTCCACGAGCAGGCTCGCCGGCGCGGCGACCATCACGGTCCGCAGCACGTGCGCCTTGCGCGCGCCCAGGCCGCCGAGGAAGTCGGCGGCGCCGTACGCGAGCGAGCTGGCGAGCGCCATGACGAGTGCGACCACCGCGACCTCCTCGGGGACGACCCCGAATCCTAGGCGGTGCGCATCGTGCCGCCGGGGGTCGGTACAGTCCGCCCCGCCGGTCACCCCCGGCCGACCCGCCCGGCGCCCGCGGCGTCCCGATGGCAGCATTGGGGAGTGATCATCCTGCCGCGGCTCGGGGGCGCCGGCGCCCCGGCCGAGACGGCCCACGCCGAGACCGGCGCGGCCGCCTCGCCCGACGCGCCGTGGACGACCGTCGTGCACAACGACCCGGTCAACCTCATGAGCTACGTGTCGTACGTCTTCCGCACCTACTTCGGGTACACCGACGCCATGGCCGAGCGGCTCATGCTCGACGTCCACAACAAGGGCCGCGCGGTCGTCTCCAGCGGCAGCCGCGAGGAGATGGAGCGCGACGTCCACGCCATGCACGGCTACGGCCTGTGGGCCACCATGAGGCAGGGCTGATGGAGGGCTTCGAACCGTTCCCCGGCGGCGCCGCGATCCGCCTCGGCCCCACCGAGGCGACCCTGCTGCGCGGCCTCGCCGACCAGCTCGTGGACCTGCTCGCCACCCGCGGCGAGCACGTCGAGGACCCCATCGCCGCGATCTTCGAGCCCGGCCCCAGCGAGCCGCCCGCCGACCCCGTCCTCGCCCGGCTCTTCCCCGACGCCTACGACGGCGACGCCGACGACGCCCGCGAGCACTCCGCCGAGTTCCGCCGCTTCACCGAGAACGACCTGCGCACCCGCAAGCGCAACGACGCCCGGGCGCTCATCGCCGACGTCGACGCCCTCGGCCCCGGCGGCGGCGTCCTCAGCCTCGACGCCGAGGACTGCCGGCACTGGCTCGGCGCCCTCAACGACCTCCGCCTCGCCGTCGCCGTCCGCCTCGGCATCCTCCAGGAAGGCGACGCCGAGGCGCTCTACGAGCTGCCGCCCGACGACGACCGCGTCCCCACCGTCATCGTCTACTCCTGGCTGAACCTGCTGCAGGACAGCCTGGTCGAGACCATGATGCCCGAGAACCCGCGCGAGGACGACCGCTAGACCCGGCGGTGGCGCTCCTCCACCGCCGCGGCCGCGGACCGGAACGCCTCCAGCACCCGGCCCACCGCCAGGCGCTCGGCCCGGTCGGCGCGCAGGATCGCCGTGACGTGCCGCCGCGTCGGCACGTCCTCCACCTCCCGCAGCACCAGCCCCGCGCCCGTCGGCGTCGTGAACCGCGGCAGGACCGCCACCCGGCGGCTGGCCGCCACCAGCGACTCCACCAGGCGGTTGTCGCGGATGCGCTGCGACACCCGCAGCGGGACTCCGGCCGTCCGCTCGATCGAGCCCAGCACGTGGTCGAACGGGTAGCCCTTCGGCACGCCGATCCACTCGCAGTCGGCCAGGTCCGCCGCGCGTACCGACGCCCGGGCCGCGAGCGGGTGGTCCGCGGCCATCGCCACGTCCAGCGGCTCCCGGGCCAGCGGCACCGCCACCAGCCCGGCCGTCCCCGCCGGGCGCACCCCGGCGAAGCTGTGCTCGACCACCACGTCGTTGTCCGCCGCCAGCGCCGCGAACTCCACCTCCGCGAGGTCGAAGTCGCTGCACCGCAGCTCGATCGCGCTGCCCTCCAGCTCCCGCATCACCCCCGGCAGCAGGAACGTCCCGGCGCTCGGCAGCACCGCCACGCTCACCGTCCCCGACGGCTCCCTGCGGAACGAGTCCCACCGGGCCCGCACCCGCTCCAGCGCCGCCGCGACCTCCGCCCCGCCCTCCGCCAGCACCCGGCCCGCGTCCGTCAGCCGCAGCCCCCGCCCCGACGGCTCGACCAGCACCATCCCGAACTCGCGCTGGGCGGCCTTCAACTGCTGCGAGACCGCCGACGGCGTCCGGTGCGAGGCGCGCGCCACATCGGTGACGCTGCCCCGCAGGGCCAGTTCGCGGAGCAGCTCCAGGTGACGCACATCCATGAAGCGATGCTACACAGACACTTAAGTATTTTTCATTTGCGCTTGACAGTCGCGGCGCCGATCATTGACCCATGCCTGCTCGCCACGTACTCCTCGCCATGGCCGTCGCCGTCATGTGGGGCCTCAACTTCATCGCCATCGACGCCTCCCTCCAGCACTTCCCGCCCATGTTCCTCGTCGCGCTCCGCTTCGCCCTCATCGCGATCCCCACGATGCTCCTCGTCAAGCGGCCCGACGTGCCCCTGCGCTGGCTCATCGGCTACGGCCTCGGCTTCGGCACCCTCCAGTTCCTCTTCCTCTACTGGGGCATGGCCGCCGGGATGCCCGCCGGGCTCGCCTCCCTCGTCCTCCAGGCCTCCGGGCCGTTCACGATGCTCCTCGGCGCCACCTTCCTGCGCGAACGCGTCACCGGCCCCCAGCTCCTCGGCATCCTCGTCGCCGTCGGCGGCCTCGCCGTCGTCGGCTGGCAGCGCGCCGAGCACGCCAGCGTCCTCCCGTTCCTGCTCACCCTCGCCGGCGCCCTCGGCTGGGCCATCGGCAACGTCTGCAACCGCCAGGCCCGCGCCGCGAACCCGCTCCACCTGACGCTGTGGATGTCGACCGTCCCGCCGCTGCCCATGCTCGCGCTGGCCCTCGTCGTCGAAGGCCCCGCGCGCATCACCGACTCGCTCACCGACTTCACTGGTCCCGGCGCCCTCGGCGCGGTCCTCGGCCTGCTCTACACGGTCGTCATCGGCACGATCCTCGGCTCGGGGCTCTGGACCTGGCTCATGTCGAAGCACCCCGCGGGGGTCGTGGCGCCGTTCTCGATGCTCGTGCCAGTGACGGGCATGACCGCGGCCTGGTTCCTCCTCGGCGAGACCGTCACGGTGCCCGAGATGCTCGGCGGCGTCCTGGTCGTCGGCGGCGTGCTCCTCGGCAGCCTCGTCAAGCCGCGCCCGAAACGCCTCCCCGACCCGGCCCCGGTGGGCGCCCGGCGTCCCGGATCGCGGACATCACTTGGCCCAGTCCTAGCGGAGAAGTAGACTTTACTGGTCGCTCACCCGCACCAGCACCATGGAGTGATCCGCCCGATGCGCCAGCTCTTCAGCTTCCCCAACCCGGTCAACGAGGTCGCCGCCCGCCTCGTCGCCGCCGGCGTCGTCCTCATGAGCCTCGCCGCCCTGGTCTTCCAGGCCGAATGGCTGGTCGTGATCATCGCCCTCGGCTTCATCGCCCGCGTCCTGACCGGCCCGAGCCTCTCGGTCCTCGGCCAGGTCGTCACCCGCGTCGTCGTCCCGCGGCTCCCGGCCGCCCCCAGGATGGTCCCCGGCCCGCCCAAGCGCTTCGCCCAGGGCATCGGCGTGGCCTTCTCCGCGACCTCGGCCCTGCTCCTCCTGGTCGTCGACGCCGACCTCGCCGGCTGGCTCGTCCTCGCCGCCCTCGCCCTCGCCGCCACCCTCGAGTCCGTATTCGCCTTCTGCCTCGGCTGCAAGGCCTTCGCCCTCCTGATGCGGGCCGGCGTCATCCCCGACACGGTCTGCGAAGCCTGCAACGACATCACCGCCCGCACCGCCGCGAACCTCGAGCGGAAGGCCGCCGCGGCGGCCCGGTAGGGCGGGCTCAGCCGCCGAGCGTGCTGAAGACCTTGGGCCACCACGCGTCGGCCTCGAAGGCCCGGGGGTCGACCGCATGGAGCGTGAACCGCATCCCCCGGTTCATCACCGCGCCCGCGTCCGCGGCGCCCGCGGCCTCGACGGCCGCGCCGATCCTGCGCAGGAACTCGACGAACCACCGGTAGTTGGCGTTGACCCCGCGCACGGCCGTGCGGTCCGGGTCGAACTGCAGGACCTCCCCGGTTGCCGGGTCGAGCACGTACAGGAGGGCGGACTGCGGCCCGACCGCGCCCAGCACGATGAAGCGGATGTCGAGATCGGTGCCCTCGGCGCTGATCCGGATCCGGTCGAACACCGCCAGCCCGTCGGGGAGCTCGGCGGTGAACAGGCCCGGGACGTGCTCGGGGACGTCGAGCTCGTCGGGGAGCGACGAGGGGTCCATCCCCGCCGCGATCCACGCGTCCCGCGGAAACCTCATCGCACGGCCCTCATCGCAGACCGCCCTCGAGCTGCATCAACGCGATCGACCACCACGACTCCCGGTCGGCGAGCGCCCGCGGGTCGATCGCGGTCAGCGTGGCGCGAAGCGCCTTGGCGCGCGCGGGACGCCCGGCGGCACCGGAGTCGGCGTCGACGAACAGGGCGAAGTGGTACAGGAACTCCGTCAGCGCCTTGAACGTGGAGTTGACGAGTTCGAGCGTCCCCTCGGCGACGCCCAGGAGCAGGACGCGCCCGGTCGCGGTGTCGAGGCAGAACAGCATGCCGTCGCGGTCGGAGGGGACGCCGCCGACCACGCGGAGCCGCGGCCCGTCGTCGCCGAGGTTCAGGCTCGCGTACAGCTCGAAGCGCCCGGTCAGGTAGGCGGTGTAGACCGCCGACATGTCGACGGGCAGGAAGTCCACGTCGGGGTAGGCGGCCGCCGGGGCCGCGAACTCCCGCATCCACTGCTCCCGCGGGAACCGCACGACGTTGTCGGGCTCCCACGCCCGCAGGTACTCCTCGCGGTCCGTCACCGCTCCTCCCCGCCCTCGGTCAACCCGGCCTCGGCCATGTACGCGATCCAGGGGTCGGTCTCCCACCAGGGCTCGCGCTGGCGGTCGAGGGGCCCGCGGATCTCCTTGTGGCGCGGCCCGATCGCGACGGTGTCGATGAACTCGGGGACGTCGGCGCAGGTGAGGACCACCGGCGAGACCCAGCCGTACTTGACGTAGGAGTCGGTGTAGACGATCACCTCGCCCGAGGCCTCGTCCATGAGCAGGGCGTCCTCGTAGCCGATGTCGCCGATCCGCAGCCAGGGCCGGTCGTCGATCGGCTCGCCGGCCGCGTCGACCGCCCGCTGCGGGGCCACCTGGTCCTCGGGGCGGACGTCGACCCCGCCGAAGCTCGCGGCCGCGGTCAGCCGGTAGAACTCGTCCAGGCCGCCGGGCCAGGCCCGGGCCGGCTCGGCGCCGTCGGCGATCTCGAGGACCGCGTAGGTCGCGTACGGCGGGTCCTCGTCGGCATCCTCCCAGCGGCGCTCGAGCTCCTCGACCGCCCCGGTCGAGCGCAGCAGCGCGATCTTGCGCGCCATCGCGTCGCGGTGGTTCATGGTGCGGCTCCTTCACGGGTTCGCGGCTCGCCGGTTCACTCTACGATGTTGATCTTGACCTTCGCTCCGGCCGGAACCTGGAGGAGCTGCGAGTTGATCTGCCCGCCCATGCCGTGGTTGGTCACCGACTCGATGCCCCACATGTTCGCCTGCTGGTCCTTGCCGCCGAGTTGGAGTTCGTGCGCGTGGTCGATCTGCTGCCGGTCCAGGTCCCGGATCCGCTGGTCGACCTCCGCCTGGTTCTCGGAGGTGTGGAGGATCTCGTACTCCTTGTCGCGGCGCCACTGGTCGACCGTGCTGCCGCGCTCGTCGCCGTCACCGGTCTTCTTCGTCAGCTCGCCGTTCTCGCCGAGCTCCTTGAGATGGTTCGCCTTCGCGTCGAAGTCGGCCTGGTCCCAGTCCTCGTGCTTGCGCAGGTTGATGGTCCACGAGCCGTCCTCGTTCTGGGTCGGCGGGTCGAGGTCCTTGGTGAACCCGGAGGTGTACTCGGGGGTGTTCTTCGGGCGCTCGGGCGTGCCCCGCTTCGGGATCTCCAGGACGGTGCCGTCCTCGAGCTTGCGCTTGCGCCGGTGCGGGTGCTTGTCGGGCGGGCCCGGCTGCTTCGGCCGCGCGGCGGACGCCCGGGTGCGCGTCTCGGCGGCGTCGGAGCTGTGGCTGCGCCCGGGCAGCGGGCTGCGGACTCGGGTCGTGTCGGTGTCGGTATCCGTGTCCGTGTCGGTGCGCGGCCGGGAGGTGTCGACGTCGACGTCGCCGCCGCGAGGACGGCGGGCGTGGAGTCCGAGGAGTCCGAGCACGATCGGGACGAGGACGGCCTGGCGGAGGAGTCGGCGCATGGTGGTCACCCGAAGAGGAGGTCGCGGAGGGCGGTGATGGAGTCGATGAGGCCGGTGATCCAGCCGAAGACCTTGCCGACCCATTCGGTGATCTTGATGACGGCCTTGGGGATGACCCAGGCGGCGCCGATGCCGACGGTGAAGGCGACCTCCGCGGCCCAGGCGATCAGGGAGCCGATGCACTCGGCGACGAACTCGCGCACGAACTCGCGGACCATCGAGACCAGTTGCCCCGCGCCGCGGGTGGCCGTGCCGAGCGAGAGCGCGGTGCCCCCGACGCAGGCGATGACATCGGCGTTGGCGTCGGCCATGCCCCGGTAGGCGTCCGCGGCCCCGCCGGTCCAGGACTGGACGTCGGCGATGGCGGCGGCCATGTCGGCGGACATCGCGAAGCACTCGTTCGCCACGTTGTCCCAGGTCATCGCGTGGGCCTCGACGAGGGTGGGGTTCCCGGCGAGCATGTCCAGGGCCTCTTTCAGCGGCTGGACGTGCTCGATGAGCCAGCCGACGCCCGCCGAGGCGAGGGTGCCGATGGGGTCGAGGACGGCGCCGACGGTCTCCAAGGCGACGCCGAGGCCGGCGACCGAGGCGTCGATCCAGGAACCGGAGTCGATCGCCATCGCCAGGCCCGCATAGGACTCGACGATCCCGGCTCCCGCGAAGGCGGCGCCGGGCTGGGGGACCGAGCTCTCGGTGGCGACGAGGTCGTTCAAGGGGTGCCTCCGGAGCTCAGATCGCCGCTTGGATGGACTGGTAGTCGGCGGCGACGGCCTGGTCGGCGGCGTCGTAGTCGTCCGCGGTGGAGCGCACGGCCTCCGCCAGGAGCTCGAGGTTCTCCTGGGCCAGCGTCGTCAGCTCCTTCTGCTCGTCCTGCCGGCCGGAGAGGATCGGCGGCAGGAACTGGCAGATGATCCCGTAGGCCTCGCCGTCCTGCGCGATCGTGTCGATGGCGCTGAGGACGGCGTCGAACCGCGCCCGCACGGCGTCGATGTTGGCGGCGTGGCCGCGCAGGTCGTCGGTGACGACCTCGAACCGGTCGCTCACGGCCGCTCCTCCGGCTCCGGTTCGGGGAAGCGCATCTTGATGCTGTCCACCAGGGCCCTGGCGGTGGGGGAGCCGGGGTCGAGGCGGGCCTCGACGGCGTCGCGGGCCTGCTTGAGGAGGACCTTGCCGGCGTTGCCGTAGGCCTCCATGAACTGGCGCTCGGCGTGGCGCAGCTGCATGCGCTGGAGTTCGGGGGCGAACTGGACGCCGATGACCGCGCCGGAGGAGTTGAGCTTGACGGCGACCGCGCCGTTGGCGTCCATGCCGACCGCGGTGAGCTCCTGGACGGCCTCGGAGGCGGCGATGGCGTCGGCGGCGCGCTGCTCGGCGCGCTCCTTCCAGTCGGCCAGGGCGGCGCGAGCGTCCTCGGGGCCGCGGATGTCGGCGAAGGGGTTGTCGTTGTCCACAGTCATTCCCGTTCCGTATGCAGACCGATGGACACTGACGGCCCGCCGGTGGTCACCACTCCGAAAGATAAGGCTTGTTCACCTACCGTAGGGGACGATTTCGGGACAGGGCAATGCGGTTGCGGTCCAGAGTTGCCGGTGGTGCGGTATTGGCGGCCTGCTTGGCACGAAATGGGGAGAGAGCGGGGACGCCGTCCGCCGGCCCCCGTTCAGTCGGCGGGCAGGTGCCGGGCGACGATCGCCTCGGCGTCCTTCACCGGTGTCGCGCCGAAGTTCAGGCCGCGCTCACCGCCGAGGCGCGACGCGCAGAACGCGTCGGCGACCTCGCCGGGGGAGTGGCGGATCAGCAGGGACGCCTGGAGGGCGAGGCCGAGGTCCTCGGTGAGGCGGCGGGCGCCGGACTGGTCGACGCCGGCGGCGAGGGTGCGCTTGAGGCCGTCCACGTGCGCGGCGAGGCGGGCGTCCGCCGCGGCCGCGGCCGCGATCTCGGCGAGGAAGGCCTCGGCGGTCTCGGGGGCGGTCCGCAACGCGCGCAGCACGTCGAGGGCGATGACGTTGCCCGAGCCCTCCCAGACGGACAGGAGCGGCTGCTCGCGGTAGCGGCGGGCGAGCGGCGCCTCCTCGACGTACCCGTTGCCGCCCAGGCATTCGAGGGCCTCGGCGGCGTGGGCGGGCCCGCGCTTGCAGACCCAGTACTTGGCGACCGCGGTGGCGAGGCGGCGGAACGGCGCCTCGGCCGGGGTGTCGTACGCGGAGGCCAGCCGCATCATGACGGCGGTGGCGGCCTCGGACTCGACGCTGAGGTCGGCGAGGACCTGGGTCATGAGCGGCTGGTCGATCAGCCGCCTGCCGAACGCGCTGCGGTGCGCCGCATGCCAGATCGCCTCGGCGGCGGACTGGCGCATCCCGGCGGCGGTGGCGATGACGCAGTCGAGGCGGGTGTGGTTGACCATCTCGATGATGACCGGGACGCCGCGGCCCTCGTCGCCGACGCGGTGGGCGAGGGCGTCGTGGAGCTCGATCTCGGCGGAGGCGTTCGAGCGGTTCCCGAGCTTGTCCTTCAAGCGCTGCAGGCGGATCGCGTTGCGGGTGCCGTCGGGGAGGACGCGGGGGAGGAGGAAGCAGGTGAGGCCGCCGGGGGCCTGCGCGAGGACCAGGAACGCGTCGTTCATCGGCGCGGAGCAGAACCACTTGTGGCCGCGCAGCGCGTACATGCCGTCCGCCGTCGGGGTCGCGGCGGTGGTGTTGGCGCGGACGTCGGAGCCGCCCTGCTTCTCGGTCATCGCCATGCCGACGAGGACGCCGGCCTTGCCGGCGGCCGGCCGCAGTCCGAAGTCGTAGGCGCGCGAGGTGATCCGGGGCTCCCACTCGGCGGCGAGCGCGGGCTCCGCGCGCAGCGCCGGGACGGCCGCGTACGTCATCGACACCGGGCAGCAGTGGCCCGGTTCCACCTGGGCGAGCAGCGACATGAGGACCGCCCGCGCGGCGTGCGCGCCCGGTTTCGCCGCCTCCCATGGCATCGCGTGCGCGCCGTGCTCGACGGCGAGGCCCATGAACCGGTGCCAGGACGGGTGGAAGTCGACCTCGTCGATCCGCTCGCCGTACCGGTCGTGGGTGCGCAGCACGGGCGGGTACCGGTGCGCCTCCTCGGCCCACCGGGCCGCCTCGGCCGATCCGAGGACGGCCCCGAGCTCGCGGGCCTCGGCCTCGATCCAGCCGGCGCCGGCCCGCGAGGCGGCCTCGCGCAGCGGGGCGTTGTCGTCGAAGAGGTTGCGGCCCAGCAGGGGCGGCGGCTGATTGGCGACGACGTGGGTCTCGGTCATGACGCTCCCGGGCTCGGCGGATCCCACATGGTAGTACGCGGGGGTGCGGCCGGACCAGTGTCCGGCCGCACCCGTCGCCGCTACGGGCCGTACGGTCCGGTCGCGGGCGAGCGCTCGCCCGCGGAGAGGCCCGCGATCCCCGGGAAGTCCAGGTTCGGGCAGCTCAGCCCCTTCTCGGGCTTGGTGCGGTGCACGAAGTAGTCGTTGACCGCCTCGTCGACGCACTCCGAGAACCCGCCGTAGATCGTGTGCCAGTAGCCCTCGTAGGTGATGAGGCTGCCGTCGGCCTGGTCGGCGGCGGTCTCGGTCCACGGGTAGACCGTGGCGTAGTCGTGCACGTTGCCGATGAACACGATCTCGGGCGCGCTGCGCGGGACGTCGAGTTCGTCGCGCTCGTTGGTGTGCTCGATGCCCGAGCCCAGGCAGGTGAGCGCGTGCTGGTCGTACGGCGACCACTCGACGTTCGGCGAGTCGGCGGCGAGCCGGTCCTGGAGCGTCGCGTACTCGTCGTAGTCGGCGATGTCCCAGCCCCAGTCCTGGCACCAGGCCGGGTAGTAGAGGTTCTCCCAGAGGACCGGCTCCTCCTGGAGCGCGCTCGCGCCGCCGAGCTGCTCGCCGTCCCGCATCGCCTTGAACTCCGCGGCGAGGTCGGTCCAGGCCTGCGGGAAGTTCGCCGAGAACGTGTAGAACGAGGAGAGCGCGTAGAAGTCGAGCGGCGTGCCGTCGTAGGGGTCGACGAGCTCACCGGCCCGCGCCCGCGCCTTGAGGTCGGCGTACACCGATGCCACGTCGGAGCCGTACAGGGCGCACTCGGGCGCGGACTCGCACCAGGACGCGAACTCCAGGAAGTTCTCCTCCACGGCCGCGGTCTCGGTCCGCAGGAAGTCCCATGTGGTCTCGAGGCTGTGGTCCATGTTGCCGTCCAGGACCATCGTGCGGATGTTGCGCGGGTACTCCTCGGCGTACTGCTGGCCCATGAGGGTCCCGTACGAGTATCCGAGGAAGTTGAGCTTCCCCTCGCCGAGGGCGCGGCGGATGCGCTCCATGTCCTCGACGGTGTCGAGGTTGGAGACGTGGTCGAAGAGCCGCCCGGTGTGCTCGCGGCAGTCCGCGGTGAGCGCCGCGTTCGCGGCCTCGATCGCCTCGAAGGACTCCTGGTCGACCGGGACGCCGAGCGCCGCGTTGTTCAAGGCCTCCTCGCTGCACAGGACCTGCGTGGAGGTGCCGACGCCGCGCGGGTCGAACCCGACGATGTCGAAGCGCTCGGCGGCCTCGCCGGTGAGGGGGTTGCCTCCGATGACCGAGCCCACGCCCGAGCCGCCGGGGCCGCCCGGGTCCATGAGGACGGTGCCGATCCGCTTGGCGGGGTTCGTCGCCTCGCGCTTGGCCAGGCCGATCTCGACGGTGCCGCGCCAGGGGCGCGCGTAGTCCAGCGGGACGTCGATCGTCGCGCACTCGACCGCCTCGGCGGGGTCGACTTCGGGGCAGGGGCCCCAGTCGATGCCGCGCGGGTGCGCGGCGGCGGCGAGCGGGGCGACGGCGAGGAGGGTGAGCGTGAGCGCGGCGGCCGAGGCGGCCGCCGCAAGGGTGCGGGTGAGTGGTCTCAAGCCGGAATTCCTTCCAGTCGAAGGGGGTCCGAGTCTCGCGCGGGCTTTGCGCGGTTCCTCTCAAATTGTAGGGAACGCACCCGTTTGCCGGGGTCCCCGCGACTCGTCCCTGCCGCCCGTCCGGTCTCCTGCGGCACGAGCGCCCGCGCCCTCCTCGACGTCCTCACCGGGAAGGACGCCCCCCGCGGACGCCTCCCCTTCGACGTCCCGTCGAGCACCGAGGCCGTCGCCGCCAGCCGCCCCGACGTGCCCTTCGACACGAAGGACCCGCTCTTCAGGTTCGGCCACGGCCTCGCCTATTAGCCGAGTCCGCGACATGCGGGGACCGTGTGCTACGGTTCCCGCATGTCCGCCGTCCGCTGGTATCAGCGCTTTACGCAGGCTCCGGGTGGAGCCCGCGGTCACCTGCGCTGACCATCGGACACCCGGAGCCACACGCCAGAGACGCCCGTCTCTGGCGTTCGTCGTCGAGGCGGGCCGGCACCGGGCTGACACCGAGTGGATTCCACCCGCCTCTGCAACCAGAGGAGACTTCCGCCCGATGAGCACGCCTTCCGGCCGCGCCGCCTCGGACCGCGCCGCCACGCATCTCGCCGCCGCCAACAGCGCCGCGCGCGCCGCCGCCCCGCAAACCAGCGACCTGCGCGTCCGCGGCTTCCAGCCGCTCGTCGCCCCGGCCGTCCTCCGCGGCGAGCTGCCCCTGGGCCCCGACCGCGCCGCCCTCGTCGCCGACAGCCGCGCCGCCGTCGACGACGTCCTCGCGGGCCGCGACGACCGCCTCCTCCTCGTCGTCGGGCCCTGCTCGGTCCACGACCCCGCCGCCGCGAGCGACTACGCGCGGCGCCTCGCCGCGGCCGCCGCGCCGCTCGCCGACGACCTCCTGGTCGTCATGCGCGTCTACTTCGAGAAGCCCCGCACCACCGTCGGCTGGAAGGGCCTCATCAACGATCCGCACCTGAACGGCACCCACGACATCGAGACGGGCCTGCGCCTGGCCCGGCGGGTCCTCCTCGACGTCCTCGACACCGGCCTGCCCGTCGGCTGCGAGTTCCTCGAGCCGCTCAGCCCCCAGCACATCGCCGACGCCGTCTCCTGGGGCGCGATCGGCGCGCGCACCACCGAGAGCCAGGTCCACCGCCAGCTCGCCTCGGGCCTGTCGATGCCCATCGGCTTCAAGAACTCCACCGACGGCGACCTCGGCGGCGCCATCGACGGCTGCCGCTCCGCCGCCGGCGAGCACACGTTCTTCGGCGTCGACGAGGACGGCCGCGCCTCCATCGTCTCCACCAGCGGCAACCCCGACTGCCACATCATCCTGCGCGGCGGGCGCGGCGGCCCGAACTACGGCCCCGCCGACGTGCGCGACGCGCTGGCGCTGCTCGCCAAGCACGACATGCCCGAACGCCTCGTCGTGGACGCGAGCCACGCCAACTCCGGCAAGGACCACGTCCGCCAGGCCGAGGTCGTGCGCGAGCTGGGCGACCGCATCGCCCTGGGCGAGCGCGGCATCGCCGGCCTCATGATCGAGAGCTTCATCGAGCCCGGCCGCCAGGAGCCGGCCCCGCTCGACACGCTCGTCTACGGGCAGAGCGTCACCGACGCCTGCGTCGGCTGGGACGAGACCGAGCGCCTCCTCGGCGAGCTCGCCGCCGCGGTCCGCCGGGGCCGCGAGCGCCGGGCCTGAGGCACGACGAGACGGGGCGCCCGCGACCGCGGGCGCGCCGTTCCGCGTCCCCTCAGCCCATCTGGTCGCCGGGGGAGAGGTGCTCGACGGTCACGCCCGTCTCGGTGAACGTACGCGTCACCGTCCCCGAGGGGTAGATCCACAGGATCGTCAGCGGCGTGTCGCCGACGTTGCGGTACAGGTGCGGCACCGGCGAGGGCACGTACGCGGTGTCCCACTTCTCCAGGCGGGTCGCCTCGCCGTCCACCACGACCTCGGCGACGCCGTCGAGGATCGTCACCTGCTCGTCGCAGTTGTGCGAGTGCAGCGGCGCGCCCGACCCGACCGGGTAGGTGCTGATCCCGGTGGTGATCCGGTTCTCGCCCTGGGCGACCGGGGTCGTCACCAGGGGGATCGTGCGGACGGCGCCGCCGCGGTCCATCACCTCGACGTCCGCGACTTTGACGATGACTGCCATGGCTCCTCCGATCGGGCAATTGACACGACGGTCTTCAGGCTAGATCCCGCGACCGCCGCGAACCATCACGCGGGCTGCAAGGTAAGGCTGCGCTCTCGACCTGTGACAGCGGTCAATTCCTGCTGTACGTTTTCGGAAACCCACTGGAAACAGCCCTCACAGGCGTCCCTGAGCGGACGCCGAAAGAGGACGGACGCAAGGCAATGGAGCTTATGAGACTTCCGATCATCGACCCGGAGGAGATGGACGAGCGGCAGCGCGCGATCGCCGACCGCATCGCCGGGCGGCGCGGCGCGGTCCGCGGCCCGTTCCGCGTGTGGCTCAACAGTCCCGAACTGTGCGACCGGGTCGAGTCCCTCGGGGCGTTCGTCCGCTTCGACTCCAGCCTCCCCACCCGCCTCTCGGAGCTGGCGCTGCTCCTGGCCGCCCGCGCCTTCGACGCCCAGTACTCGTGGAACGCCCACGTGGACAAGGCCGTCGACGCCGGCATCCCGCGGGCGGCCGTCGAGGCCATCGCCCGCAGGGAGGCCCCGGCCTTCGACCGCGACGAGGACGCCGCGTTCCACGCGTTCTGCGCCGAGCTGCTGGCCGACCACTTCGTTTCCGAGGCGACCTTCCGGGCCGCCGAGGCCCACTTCGGCGCGAAGGGCCTGGTCGAGGCCGTCGGGTGCCTCGGGAACTTCGCGATGCTCGCGATGTGCCTGAACGCCTTCGAGGTCGACCTCCAGCCCGACCGCGAGCCCCCGTTCCCCGACGTCCGCGGCTTCGCCAGGACCGGGACCCGGGAGGGCTGATGACCGCTCCCCTCGACAACGCGGTCGAGGCGCCCCTGCCGGTCGCCCCGCCCGTCATCCGCGTCCGCGGCGTCGTCAAGCGCTTCGGCGGCGCGGCCGCCCTCAAGGGCGTCAGCGTCGACTTCCGCCCCGGCGAGATCCACGCCCTCATGGGCATGAACGGCGCCGGCAAGTCCACCCTCGTGCAGCTCCTCGCCGGCGTCCACGCCCCCGACGCCGGAACGATCGAGGTCGGCGGCGCCGCGCACGACCACCTCACCCCCCGCCAGGCCCGCCGGCTCGGCATCGCCACCGTCCCCCAGCGGCGCGAGCTCGTCCTCGGGCTCACCGTCGCCGAGAACGTCATGCTCGGCGCGCTCCCCGGCCGCGGCGGCTTCGTCGACCGCCGCGCCATGCGCGCCACCGCCCGGGACGCCCTGCGGCAGCTCGGCATCGACCTCGACGTGGACCGCACGGTCGCCGACCTCACCGTCCCCGAGCAGACCATGGTCGAGGTCGCCCGCGAGGTGAACCGCGGCGGCGACGCCCTCATCCTCGACGAGCCCACCGCGTGCCTCGGGGCCGAGGACGCCGAGCAGATCCGGGCCCTGGTGCGCCGGCTCAGCGCCGCCGGGAAGGCCGTCATCTACATCTCCCACCACATCGACGAGGTCCTCGGCCTCGCCGACCGGCTCACCGTCCTGCGCGACGGCGAGGTGGTCGCCGGCGCCGCCGCGGGCGAGATGGACGAGCGGTCCCTGGTCCGGGCCATGGTCGGCCGCGAGGTCGTCTCGGTGCGGCCGCCCCGCCGCGCCCCCCGGCCCGAGGTCGGCCTGGCCCTGACGGGCCTGCGCGACGGCCGCTTCATCGAGCACCTCGACGTCGAGGTCCGCCGCGGCGAGATCGTCGCGGTCCTCGGCCCCGCCGGGGACGCCCAGTCCCGCCTGTTCGACCTCGTGTCCGGCCGCCGCCGCCCCGGCGGAGGCGCGTTCGCGGTCGACGGCCGGGCCGTCCCGTTCGGGCGCGTCGGCCGCTCCCTCGGCGCCGGGCTCCGCTGCGTCACCGGCGACCGCCGCACCCTCGGGCTGGTGCCGGAGCTGAGCGTCGACGAGAACGTCATGCTCGCCCACGACCGGCTCCACCGGCGCCGCCTCCACTTCCCGGCGGCCCTCGCCCGCCGCGCCGCGCCGCTGCGCGAGGCCTACAAGGTCCGTGCGCTGCAGCGCAACCCCGCGGTCGGCCGCCTCTCGGGCGGCAACCAGCAGAAGGTCCTGCTCGCCAAGTGGCTCGGCACCGACCCGGCGGCGTGCTTCCTGGAGGAGCCCACCAACGGCGTCGACGTCGCGGCCATGGCCGAGATCCACGCGCTCATCGACGCCCTCGCCGACCGCGGCGTCGCGGTCCTCCTCGCCTCCTCCTCCGCGGAGGAGGTCATGCGCCTGGCCGCCTCGGTCCTCGCCGTCCGCGGCGGCCGCGCCGTCGCCGGGTTCGACGTCGACGCCGTCACGCGCGAGGAGCTCATCGCCGCCGTCCTCGGCGGCGCCCTCCGCGAACCCCAGCCCCGCCCCGCTTTGCAAGGAGACCCCACGTGACCACGACCGCCACCGCCGCCGGTCCCGCCGCCCCCGCCGGCCTCAAGGAGCGGCTCCCCGGCTTCCTCCGCATCCCCCACCTCGGGCTCGTCGCCGTGATCGCCGTCGTCGTGGTGTTCGCGGCGAGCCGCACGGACAAGTTCCTCACCGTCACCAACCTCCTCAACGTCTCCCGGCAGGTCGCCGTCGTCTCGATCATCGCGGGCGGGCTCACCCTGCTCATGACGGCGGGCGGCATGGACTTCTCGATGGCGTCCATCACCGGCGTCGGCACCGCCGTCGCCGCGCAGCTCATCGAGGGCGGCTCGCCCGTCTGGCAGGCGGTTCTGGCGACCCTCGGCCTGGCGACGCTCCTGGGCCTGGTCAACGGCGTCGCCGTCACGTTCACGAACGTCGCGCCGTTCGTGGTCACCCTCGCCACCGCCACGCTCCTCGACGGCGTGAAGCTGCTGGTCCTGGGCGGGTTCTCGATCTCGATCGGGCTGAGCCTGTCGTGGCTCGGCAACGGCGCGGTCCTCGGCGTCCCCACGCTCGTGGTCGTCGCCGCCGCGGTCCTGATCGTCATCGGGATCGTCATGCGCCACACCGTGTTCGGCCGCGACGCGTTCGCGATCGGCGGGAACGAGGACGTGGCCCGCCTGTCGGGCGTCAAGGTCGCCCGCAACAAGCTCGTCCTCTACGCCGTCGCCGGGCTCCTCTCGGGACTGGCCGCGATCATGCTCGTCTCGCGCCTGGCCGCCTCCAGCCCCGAGACCGGCGGGCTCGCCCTCCAGCTCGAAGCCGTCGCGGCCGTCGTCATCGGCGGCACCTCCCTCGCGGGCGGCCGGGGCACCGTCGTCGGCACCGCGCTCGGCGTGGTCCTCCTCGGGATCGTCGGCAACGTCCTCAACCTGCTCCAGATCTCCAGCTACTACCACCTGGTCGCCACCGGCGCGGTGCTCCTCGTCGCGGCGGTCTTCAACTCCCTCCACAAGTCCGGCCACTAGGCCGGCGCCAACCCCTTCCAATGAAGAAAGGGCGGTGCTCCATGCCCGCACACCTCCGACGGCCCCTCGCCGCGCTCGCGGCCGCGGCCCTGACCGCACTGTCGGCCGCGGCCTGCTCCGACGACGCGGGCGGCGGCGACGAGGACGCCATCACCATCGGCTTCGTCAACGGCTCCACCACCGAGTTCCACACCTGCCTGGAGCAGTCCGTCCAGGACGCCGCCGCCGACCTGGGCGTCGAGGTCCTGGTCGCGAACTCGCAGCAGGACGCCGCGAAGGAGCTCTCGAACATCGAGGACATGATCGCCCAGCAGGTCGACGCCGTCGTGGTGCAGACCGTCAGCGCCGACGCGCTCGAAGGCGACATCGCCAAGGCGAACGGCGCGGGCGTCCCGATCTTCCTCACCTCGATCGTCGCGGACGCCGACCCCGAGGCCCTGCTCGGCGCGGTCGAGACCGACCTGCACGGCATCGGCGCGGCCGCGGCCGGGTTCGTCACCGAGGACTCGGCCGGCGCGCCGGTCACCGCGGGGATCATCGCGGGCGCGCCCGGCGCGGCCTCCGACATCCTCGTGGGCGGCTTCAAGGACGCCGTCGGCGACAACGTCGAGGTCGTCGCCGAGCAGCCCGGCATGTTCGACCGGGCCACCGCCCAGGACGTCGCCGAGAACATGATCCAGGGCAACCCGGAGCTCGACTACGTGTTCGTCGCCAACGAGGACATGGCGTTCGGCGCCCTGAACGCGTTCCAGGCCGCGGACTCCGACGTCAAGATCGTCGCCAACAACGGCACCGACGCGGGGCTCCAGGCGATCCGGGACGGCGAGTTCGCCGCCACGGTCGCCAACTCCCCGTACGTGCTCGGCCAGATGGCCGTCGACAACATCGTCGGCCTCCTCGAAGACCAGGAGGTCGAGCCGATCCAGTCGAACCCGTTCACCCTCATCACCGCCGACAACCTCGACGACGCCCCCGGCTACTGCGGCTAGACGCCCGCTGTCCATGAGCGGGACGGGCTCCGGCCCGCGGGGGAGGGGGACGCCCCTCCTCCGGCACCGCTCCACCATCGACCACAGGAGAGAGCCATGGACCGCCTCCTCATCATGAAGAGCTTCGTCACCGCCGCCAAGGTCGGCAGCTTCTCGGGCGCCGCCAAGGAGCTCGGCACCTCCGGGTCGCTGATCTCCCGGCACGTCGCCGACCTCGAGAAGCAGCTCGGCGTGCAGCTGGTCACCCGCACCGCCCGCTCGATCAGCCTCACCGAGTCCGGCTCCCGCTACGCCGAGTTCGCGCGCCGCATCCTCGACGACATCGACGCCGAGGACGCCGGGATCTCCGCGCTCCACGACCGCCCCGAGGGACCGCTGTCGGTCATCTGCCCCAAGTGGATCGGCACGCTCGACCTCGGCGACGCCGTCGCCGCGTTCGCCGCCGCGCACCCCAGGATCCACCTCCGGCTCGAACTCGGCGGCATGTCCGACCGGACCTACGACTTCCTGGAGAACGGGTTCGACGTCGCCTTCCACACCAGGGACCTGCGCGACTCCAACGTGCGCCTCAAGAAGATCGCCACGCTCCCGTTCGTGCTGTGCGCCTCCGAGTCCTACCTGCGGCGCAGCGGCCCCTTGGACGCCCCCGGCGACCTCAACGACCACGAGTGCCTGGTCCACCTGAACGACCCGGTCTGGCGCATCGGCCACGGCTACCGGTCGACCCTGCACAAGATCCGCAACACCGTGTTCCAGTCGAACTCGTACCTCGCGATCCAGAAGGCCGCCGTCCACGGCCGCGGCGTCGCCCTCATCCCGCAGCGCCCCGCCGCCGCCGACCTGGAGAGCGGCGCGCTCCGCGAGCTCCTCCCCGACCTGCCGGTCCCCGAGCGGCCCCTCTACGCCGTCTACGGCCCCAGCCAGAACGCCAGCACCCGCGTGAAGCTGTTCCTCGACTTCCTCACCAAGTGGTTCGCCGAGCAGCAGCCCGCGCCCCGCGCAAGCACCGGTTGAGGCGACGGTGCCGTCCGGACCCTTGTCCCACCGGGGACTCCATTCCTACGATCGCAATGCCGCCGACATCGGCGGCGACCTGCAAGGAGGCAGCATGGGCATCCAGCGCATCGAGTCGACGACCTTCGGGGTCGACGACCTCGACGAGTGCGCGCGGTTCTTCGACGACTTCGGCCTCACCCCCGCCGAGCGCACCGCGGACCGCGCCGTCTTCACCACCCTCGTCGGCCAGACCCTCGTCCTGGAGACCGACCCGCCCCCGCACCTGCCCCCGCCCGTCGAACCCGGGCCCACGATCCGCGAGGTCGTCTGGGGCGTCGACACCCCCGCCGAACTCGACCGCCTCACCGCGGCCGTCGCCGCCGACCGCGAGGTCGTCGAGACCGCCGACGGGGTCCGCCACTTCAGCGACCTCTCCGGCTTCGGCGTCGGCCTCGCCCTGGTGCGCGACAGCGGCTTCCGGCCCGCCGAGGCCCGCCCCGGCAACACCGCCGGGAACGTCGCCCGCTGGAACCGCGCCCTCACGAGCGTCGGCCGCGTCCGGCCCCTCCGCATGTGCCACGTCGCCCTCAACATCGCCAAGGCCGGCAAGGACGAGGCCAACGCCTTCTACACCGACCGGCTGGAGTTCACCCCGCGCGACGTCGTCAAGCCCATGGGCACCTTCATGCAGTGCGAGGGCGACGACGACCAGCACAACCTCCTGCTGTGCCACCGCCCCGACAAGACCGGCCACAACCACGTCTCCTTCGAGGTCCCCGGCTTCGACGACGTCATCGAGGGCGGCAACGCCATGATCGAGCGCGGCTGGCGCGAGGCCCGCCGCCTCGGCCGCCACACCGTGGGCTCCAACGTCTTCCGCTTCATCCACGCCCCCAGCGGCGGCCGCGTCGAACTCGCCGCCGACATGGACCGCGTCGACGACTCCTACGGCACCCGCGTCCACGAGACCACCCCGCCCCACCACATCTGGGCCCTGCGCACCAACCGGGACTCCGAGTCGGCGCAGCAGTAGAGAGGCACCCATGACACACCACTACCCCGACCTTCGGATGTACATCGACGGCGAGACATGCGTCTCGTCGGACGGCGCCACCCGCCCGGTCCTGAACCCCGCCACCGAACAGGAGATCGGCCGCGTCCCCACCGCCACGGCCGCCGACCTCGACCGCGCGCTCGCCGCCGCCGCCAGGGGCTTCCGGACCTGGCGCTCAACCCCCGTCAGCGAGCGCACCCGCATCCTCCGCAAGGCCGCCGACCTCATCACCGCCGACGCCGACCACTTCGCGCACGTGATGACCCTCGAAGCCGGGAAGACCTACCGGGAGACCCGCGGCGAGGCCCTGCGCGTCGCCGACACGCTCCGCTGGAACATCGAGGAGGCCCGCCGCGCCTACGGCCGCGTCGTCCCCGTCGACGACCAGACCCTCCTCACAGTGCGCCGCGAGCCCGTCGGCCCGGTCGCCGCGTTCACGCCCTGGAACTTCCCCATCGGCTCCCCGATGCGCAAGATCGCCGCCGCGCTGGCGGCCGGCTGCTCGATCGTCGTCAAGGCCGCCTCCGAGACCCCGGGCACCGCCAACGAGATCGCCCGCCGCTTCCACGACGCCGGGCTCCCCCCGGGGGTCCTGAACGTGGTCTTCGGCGACGGCGCCATGGTCGCGAAGCACCTCATCGAGTCCCCGGTGACGCGCCTGGTCGCGTTCACCGGCTCGGTGCCCGTGGGCAAGCAGGTCGCGGCCCTCGCCGGGTCCGTCATGAAGCCGTCCATCATGGAGCTCGGCGGGCACGCGCCCGTGATCGTCTGCGCCGACGCCGATCCGGTGACCGCGGCCAAGCGCGCCGCGAAGGCCAAGTTCCACAACGCCGGCCAGGTCTGCACCTCGCCGAGCCGGTTCCTCGTCCACGAGTCCCTCATCGAGGCGTTCACCGACGCGTTCGTGAAGGAGTGCGAGGCGGTCGGCCTCGGCGACGGCTTCAGCGGCGCCGACATGGGCCCGCTGTCGAACGTGCGGCGGCTGACCGCGATGCAGGACCTCGTCGCCGACGCCGTCGATCGCGGCGCGACGATCCGCACCGGCGGCACGCGACCGGACCGGCCCGGGTACTTCTTCCCGCCGACCGTCCTCACCGACGTGCCGCTGGACGCGCGCTGCATGGTGGAGGAGCCCTTCGGGCCGCTCGCGCCGATCGTGCCGTTCACCGAGTTCGACGAGGCGGTCCGGATCGCGAACTCGCTCCCGTTCGGCCTGGCCGCGTATCTGTTCACGAAGAACGCGGCCGTCGCCGAGCGGTTCACCCGCGAGATCGAGGCCGGCGTGCTCTCGGTCAACCACTGCGGCGGCTCGGTCTCCGAGGCGCCCTCGGGTGGGTTCAAGGAGTCCGGGTACGGCCGCGAGGGCGGGTCCGAGGTCCTCGACGCCTACCTGGCGACCAAGCGCGTGCACCACCTGCTGGAGGCGTGATGCGGTACTGCCGCGTCGAGGTCGAGTACCGCCGCTGGTGGGGACGGGTCGAGGGGGAGGAGGTCCTGCTCCTCACCGGCTCGCCGCTGACCGGCGCGCCCGAGCCCACCGGCGGGACCGTCCCGGTCGCCGCCGCGCGGTTCCTGCCGCCGGTCGCCCCGGGCGTGTTCTACGCCGTCGGCCTGAACTACCGCGGCCACATCGAGCACGCGCGGGCCATGGGCCACCCGGGCGCGGCCGTGCCCGAGCGCCCCGAGGTCGGCTACCGCGCCAACAACGCCCTGACCGGCCACCGCGACGCCATCGTCAGGCCCGCGGACCTCCAGGGCCGCTTCGAGGCCGAGGGCGAACTCGTCGCCGTCGTCGGGAAGCCCCTGCGCCGCGCGGGCGCCGACGAGGCCCGCGAGGCGGTGTTCGGCTGGACGATCGGCAACGACGTCTCGGCCCGCGAGTGGCAGCACGGCGACCGGACCCTGTGGCGCGCCAAGAACAGCGACACGTTCAAGCCCATGGGCCCCTGGATCGAGACCGAGGTGGACCCGCTCGCGCAGACCACCGAGGTCCGCGTGAACGGCGAGCTCAAGGCCGCGTTCGACACCGGCGCGATGGTCTTCGACCCGTACGAGTACCTCGCCGAGATGTCGCGGTACCTGACCGTCCACCCCGGCGACGTCCTCTGGATGGGCGCGGACGGCACCTGCGAGATCACGGCGGGCGACACCGTCGAGGTCGCGATCTCCGGGATCGGCGCCCTGGAGAACCCCGTAGTAGAGGACGAACCGATCGAGAGGAGCCGTCGATGAGCGACGACGACAAGCACCTGCCCCGCTACATCCACCACGTCAACTTCCCGACCACCGACGTCGACCGAACGGTCGAGTGGTACACGAAGGTCTTCGGGATGCAGCGGATCATGCCCAAGAGCAACACCAAGGTCGTGCTCCTGACGCGCGGCGGCTGGGACCTCCACTTCACGCCCGTGCAGGAGATGGAGCGCATGGCGCCCTACCACTTCGCGGTCGAGGTGGAGGACTTCGACGGGTTCCTCAAGCACCTCGCCGACCTGGGCGTGCGCTACACGCGGCCGCTCGCGCGGCCCGAGAACCGGTCCCAGTTCTGCTACATCCACGACCCCGACCACACCATGATCGAGATCGTCTACCACCCGAACAAGCGCCTGGAGGTCGAGCTGTACGTCAACCCGGCCGCCTTCGGGCCCAAGCCGGAAGGCGCCTGATGCCCTACGCCGACTCCTCCGGCTCCCGGATCTACTACGAGGTCCACGGCGCCGGACCCGCGATCCTCCTCGTGCACGGCTCCGGCGGGCACCACGCCGCCTGGTGGCAGCAGGTCCCGGCCCTCGCCGAGCGGTTCACCGTCGCCGCGGTCGACCTGCGCGGCTTCGGGAACTCCGACTCCGGCAGCGCCTTCGACGAGCAGCGGGAGGTCGACAGCCTCGAGTTCCCCGGCGACATCACCGCCGTGCTCGACGCCGCCGACCTGCGCGACGCGCTCCTGGTGGGCCAGTCCATCGGCGCGGTCGCGGCCCTGCGCGCCGCCGTCGCCTCCGACCGCGTCTCGGGAGTCGTCCTCGGCCACTCCCTCGGCGGCCTCAACCACCCCGAGCTGGCCGCGCTCGCCGCCGCCGACCGCGCCGAGGCCGTCAAGCTCCCGGTCATCGACCGGCTCCTCACCCCGGAGTTCCGCAAGCGCTCGCCCGAGCTGACGTTCCTGTTCACGCAGATGGGCACCTTCAACGCCGCCACCATGCAGGACCTGCGGAACCTCTCCACCGGCGGCCCCACCGTCGAAGAGGTCGAGCAGGCCGGCCTCGCGGTCACGTTCCTCGCCGGGGAGCGCGACGCCGTGATCCGCCCCGCGACGGTGCGCCGCGCGCACGAACTCCTCCCCGGCTCGCGCCTCGAACTCGTCGCGGGCGCCCCGCACTCGATGTACTGGGAGGCCCCCGACCTGTTCAACGCCGCCGTCGCGCGCGCCCGAGACGCCCTGACCACCAAGGAGACAGCATGAGACCCACCCTCCAGCAGGCCGAAGACCTGACCGACGCGGCCCTGAAGGCGGGTGCCGCGCTCGGCAAGGCCCTCTCGGTGGCCGTCGTCGACGAAGGCGGCTACACCGTCCTGGTCAAGCGCGCCGACGGCGCCCGGCCGATCACCCCGCAGATCGCCCAGGCCAAGGCCTACAGCGCCGCCGTCATGGAGCGGCCCTCCGCGCAGCTGCGGAACTGGGCCGACTCGAACCCGGTGTTCTTCAACCAGGTCGCGCAGATGGGCCACCAGCCGATCGTCCCCACCGAGGGCGGCATCCCCGTCAAACTCGACGGCCGCCTCATCGGCGGCCTCGGCATCTCCGGCGGCACCCCCGACGAGGACGAGCGGATCGCCCGCGAGACCCTCGCGGGCCTGGGCTACGAACTCGACTTCGCCGCCTGGGGCCAGCCCGGCACGAAGGCGGTGTGACCCGTGGCCGACGACAACCGGTTCCACATCGACCACCACGGCAGCCTCCCGCGCCCCGGCGAGATCCTCGAGGCCCGCCGCCGCTACGAGGCCGGCGCCATCGACTACGGCGAGCTGCGCGAACTCGAGGACGAGAACATCGCCGAACTCCTCGCCTGGCAGTGGATGACCCGCTCCACAGTGGTCACCGACGGCGACTGGCGCCGCGAGGACCTCCGCAGCGCCGTCTTCGACCACGTGCGCGGCTTCAAGGAGACCACCGAGACCGACCGCTGGGGCCGCACCCGCTGGACCGCCGACGGCGACCTCGCCGCCGAGTCCCCGCTCGCCGCCGACGACGCGGACTTCCTCCTCGCCAACACCGAGATCGCCGTCAAGACCACGCTCCCGTCCCCGGCCTGGATCGCCGAGCAGACCTACGAGCCCGGCGGCCACTGGTCCAGCGCCCGCGCCCTCGGCGACGCCCTCGCCGAACTCGTCCACGCCGAGATCAAGCGCTGCCTCGCCAAGGGCGTCAGGCTCGTCCAGCTCGACAACCCCGCCTACGCCAAGCACCTCTTCGGCCGCGAGCCCGTCCTGAGCCTCGCCGACGCCGTCGCCATCGACGCGGCCGCCGTCACCGGCCTCGACCGCCCCGACGACGCCCGCGTCGGCCTCTGCCCGACCCACAGCGCCGCAGACGGACTCGACCTCGACGCGGCCCGAGCCCTCTTCACCGGCGTCCCGGTCGACCGCTGGATCCTGCCCTACAGCACCGGCTCCGACACCGAGTTCGCGCTCTTCGACGCCGTCCCCGAGGACCGCGACGTCTGCCTCGGCGTCGTCGACGCCACCGACCCCGCCCTCGAAGACGTCGACACCCTTCTGTCCCGCGTCGACCGCGCCGCCGCCAAGCACGGCGAGGACCGCCTCGCCTTCAGCCCCTCCCAAGGCTTCGCACCCGCCGCGGGCCGCGACCTCCTCACCCTCGAACAGGCCCGCCAGAAGATGGTCCTGGTCGAGGTCCTCTCGCGGTACTACTGGGGCAACGAGTTCTGACGAGCCCTGCTCCTCCCCACGCCGGCAGGCCCCGCCACGGGGCCTGCCGGCGCTCTCATGCCCAGTCGGCGCTGATCGCCTGGTACAGCACGTGGTCCTGCCAGCGCCCCGCGATCCTCAAGTACTCCGGTGCCAGCCCGTACCGCACGAACCCGGTGCGCTCCAGCACCTTCCGCGACCCGAGGTTGTGGGGGAGGACCTCACCCTGCACCCGGTGCAGGCCCAGGTCCTCGAAGGCCACCCGCTTCGCGAGTCGCACCGCCGCGGTGGCGACGCCGCGCCCGGTCTCGGACTTCGCCACCCAGTAGGCGATGCTGCACGACTGGAACGCCCCTCGGATGATCGAGTTGAGCGCGATCTGCCCGACGATCCGGCCGCCGTCGAGGATGACGAGCGAGCGCCCGGCGTCGATCTCGGCCGCGGCGATGTCGGAGGCGATCCGTTCGAGCACGCTCGCGTCGGTGAAGTGCTCGTCGTCGCGCAGCGGCTCCCACGGGGCCAGGTGGTCGCGGTTGTCGCGCCGGAGCGCGGCGATCTCGGCGGCGTCTGACAGGTGTACGGGTCTGATCGCGGTCACCTGCGAATCATGCTCCGATCGCCCCTCAGAACGCAAGATATGCATGCAGTCCGACCCGTAGTCGCAGGCCACGGGCGTCCCTATCGTTGGCTTTCAGCAACCGCAGCAGTGGGAAGAGAGTGGTGTCCGTGCAGTCGATGAAGACCCTCACGGGAGGGCGCTGGATCGAGACCGGTCGATGGGTTGAGGTGTTCGACCCGGCCGATGTGCGCACGCCGGCCGCCCGCGTCCCGGCGCTCGCCGCGAGCGACGTCGAGGCCATGTTCGCCGCGGCGGCCGACGGGTTCCGGACCTGGCGCCGCACCTCGCCGCTCCAGCGGGCCCGGGTCCTCTTCCAGGCCGCCGCGCTCCTGCGCGAGCGCGCCGCCGACATCGCCGCCGCCGTCACCACCGAGATGGGCAAGACCCGCGCCGAGGCGGCCGGCGAGGTCGAGAAGGCCGCCGACTTCTTCGAGTACTACGCCGGCCTCGCCCGCGAGCCCTACGGCCACCTCGTCCACGACGCCCGCCCCGGCACCGAGACCCACTACCGGCGCGAGCCGGTCGGCGTCGTCCTCGCCGTCACGCCCTGGAACGACCCGGTCATCACCCCCGCGCGGAAGCTCGCGCCCGCGCTGGCGGCCGGGAACGCGGTCGTGCTCAAGCCCGCGAGCGAGACGCCGACCTCCGCCCTGCACCTGGCCCGCGCCCTCCACGACGCCGGGCTCCCCGCCGGCGTGCTCGGGGTCGCCACGGGCCGCTCCAAAGACCTCTCCCCGGCGCTGCTCGCGAATGCGGGGATCGCGGCGGTCACCTTCACCGGCTCCAACGAGGTGGGGGAGCGCCTGCGCCGGGCGTTCGCCGATCGGAACGTCCGCTTCCAAGGGGAGCTCGGGGGCAAGAACGCCACCGTGGTCCTCGCGGACGCGGACCTGGACGCGGCGGCCGACGCGGTGGTCGCCGCCGGGTTCGGCCAGACCGGGCAGCGGTGCACCGCCACCAGCCGGGTCCTGGTCGAGCACAGCGTCCACGACCGGTTCGCCGCGATCCTCGAGTCCAAGGCCGCCGCGCTCGCGGTCGGCCCCGGCGCCGAGCCGGAGACGCAGTGCGGCCCGCTCGTCAGCCCCGCGCAGCGCGACTCGGTCCTGGCCGACATCGCGCTGGCGGTCGAGCAGGGCGCCGCGGTCCTCCTCGGCGGCGACGTGCCGGCCGCGCATCCCCACGGCTGCTTCGTGAACCCGACGATCCTCACCGGCGTCACGCCCGGCATGGACGTGTGGCGGCACGAGGTGTTCGGGCCCGTGGTCGTGCTGCGCGCCGTCGCGGACCTCGACGAGGCGATCGACGCCGTCAACGACTCCGACTTCGGCCTGGCCGCCGCCGTCTTCACCCGGGACCTCGCCGCCGCGCACCGCTTCGCCGACGAGGTCGAGTGCGGGCAGGTCGCGGTCAACACCACCACCTCCGGGTGGGACGTCCACCAGCCGTTCGGCGGCTTCCGCGACTCCGGCTCGCCGTTCAAGGAGCAAGGGGCCGAAGCGGTCCGCTTCTACACGCGCGTCAAGACCGTGGCGGTCCGGCATGGCTGACCCGGTGATCGGGGTCGTCGGCGCCGGGATCGTCGGCCTCGCGATCGCCCGCGAGCTGACGGCGCGCCGCCCCGGTGCGCGCGTGGTGGTCCTGGAGAAGGAGGACCGGGTCGCGGCCCACCAGACCGGCCACAACTCCGGGGTCGTGCACGCCGGGATCTACTACCCGCCCGGCAGCCTCAAGGCCGCGCTCTGCACCCGGGGCGCGGGCCTGCTCAAGGACTACTGCGCCGAGCGCGCGATCCCCTTCGCGGAGGTCGGCAAGCTCGTGGTCGCCGTCCGCGAGGACGAGGTGCCGCGCCTGGACGCCCTCTACAAGCGCGCCAAGGAGAACGGCGTCCCCGGCCTGCGCCGCCTCGGCCCCGGCGCCATGCGCGGGGTGGAGCCGCACGCCGCGGGCCTCGCCGCGATCCACTCCCCGCGCACCGCGATCACCGACTACACCGCGGTCGCCCGCGCCTTCGCCGAGGACGTCGCGGCCGCCGGGGGCGAGGTCCGCCTGCGCACCCCGGTGACCCGCGTCGAGGCGCACGGCTCGCGGCTGCGCGTGAACGGCGGCCTCGTCGTCGACGAGCTGATCCTCTGCGCCGGTCTCCAGTCCGACCGCGTCGCGGGCCTCGCCGGCGACGGCCCCGGCCCCCGCATCGTCCCCTTCCGCGGCGAGTACATGCGCGTCAGCGACGCCAAGGCGGACCTGGTGCGCGGCATGGTCTACCCCGTCCCCGACCCGCGCTACCCGTTCCTCGGCGTGCACTTCACGCGCCGCACCGACGGCACCGTCGAGGTCGGCCCCAACGCCGTTCTCGCCCTCGCCCCCGAGGGGTACCGGCGCCGCGACCTCAGCCCCGCGCACCTGGCCCGGCTCGCCGCCTGGCCCGGCGCGTGGCGCATGGCCGCCCGCCACTGGCGCACCGGCGCCAAGGAGGTCTACGGCTCGCTCTCCAAGCGCGCCTACATGCGAGCGGCCCGGCGGTACGTGCCCGAGATCGGCGTCCGCGACGTCGAGCGCGCGGGCGCGGGGATCCGGGCCCAGGCCCTCGACCGGGACGGCGGCCTGGTCGACGACTTCCGCATCCACCGGCTCGGCCCGGTCACCGCCGTCCGCAACGCCCCGTCCCCGGCGGCCACCTCCGCGATGGCCATCGCCGAACACGTTTTGCACACACTCGAATAAGGAGCGACCATGTTCGTAGTCGACACTCAGGTCCACGTCTGGAAAGAGGAGACCCCGGACCGCCCGTGGGTTCCCGGCGCGCGCGAGCGCATCCGGCTCAACGGGCACCGCGAGGAGGCCTTCAGCTACGAGGAGTGCCTGGAGCTGATGGACGAGGCCGGCGTCAACCGCGCCCTCATCCTCCCCCCGAGCTGGGAGGGCAACCGCATCGACTACTCCCTGGAGGCCTGCGAGGCCCACCCCGACCGGTTCGGCGTCATGGCCCGCGTCCCCCAGGACGACCCGGTCGAGGGCACCGCGCTCCTGCGCGACTTCGCCCAGAACCCGCACGTCAGGGGCACCCGCCTGACCTTCCACCGCCCGCAGGACCGCAACTGGATGATCGACGGCACCAACGACTGGTACTGGCCCGTCGCCGAAGAACTCGGCATCCCCACGATGGTCCACGCCCCCATCTGGAAGCGCGAGCTCGGCCAGATCGCCGACCGCCACCCGGGCCTGAAGATCATCATCGACCACATGGGGATCATGGCCCGCTGCGTCGACGACGCCGTCGGCTACTGGGTCTCCGAGACCGCCGACCTCGCGAAGCACCCGAACATCTACGTGAAGGTCTCGGCGATCCCCGGCTACTCGACGCAGCCGTTCCCGAACCTGAACATCGAGCGGTACGTGCGCGAGATGGTCGACAAGATGGGCCCCGAGCGCTGCTTCTGGGGCACCGACATCACGCGCCTGCTCGGCCACGGCGTCACCTACACCGACACGATCGAGCAGTTCACCAAGCATTTCTCCTTCTCCGCCGAGGAGCTGGAGTGGATCATGGGGCGGGGGATCTGCGAGGTCCTCGACTGGCCGACCGAGAGCTGAGGGACCGATGACGACCGAGACCCACCAGGGCGCTGACGGCGGCGACGCGGTCGTCTCCGCCTTCAACGCCGCCGGCGCCGACTACCTGTTCTCCTCGCCGGGGTCCGAATGGGCCCCGGTGTGGGAGTCCCTCGCCCGCCGCCGCCGCGACGGCGAGCAGGCCCCGCACTACCTGGACCTCACCCACGAGACCGTCGCGGTCGGCATGGCCCACGGCTACGGCCTGGTCAAGCGCCGCCCCCAGGGCGTGCTCCTGCACGCCGGCCCCGGACTCCTCCAGGGCTCCATGGCCGTCCACGGCGCGCTCCTCGCGGGCGTCCCCATGGTCGTGGCCTCCTCCGAGTCCACCACCTACGGCGACGGACCGGGCAAGGACCCCGGCGGCCAGTGGTACCGCAACCTGTCCGTCGTCGGCGGCCCGCACCGGATCGCCGCGCCGTTCACCAAGTGGGCCAACGAGGCCGCGAGCGTCCACACCCTCCCGGTGATGATCGCCCGCGCCGCCGAGCTCGCCTGGCGGGCCCCCGCCGGGCCCGTCTACCTCAACGTGCCCCTCGAGATCCTCCTCGAGGAGTGGGACGGCCGCGAGGCCAAGCCCGTCGTCGCGCCCGGCGCCACCCAGTCGGCCCCCGCCGAGGTCGACGCGGTCGCCGAACTCGTCCGCGGGGCCCGCAACCCCGTGGTCGTCACCGAGACCGCCGGACGCGAAGCGGGCGGCTTCGAGGCCCTCACGGCCTTCGCCGAGGCCTGGGGCCTGCCCGTGGTCGAACCCGACTCGGCGGTGTGCGCGAACTTCCCGCGCACCCACGCCCTCCACGCTGGCAGCGACATCGGGCCCTGGATCGACGAAGCGGACCTCATCCTCCTCGTCAACTGCCGCGCCCCCTTCTACCCGCCGAGCCGCCGACCCGCGACCGCCCGCGTCGTCGTGGTCGACGAGGTCCCGCAGCGACCCCATATCGCCTACCAGGTCCTCTTCGCCGACCACTACCTCGAAGGCGGCGTCGCGAACACGCTCCGGCAGCTCGCCGCCCGCGTCACCGAGGCCGACGGCGCCGCCGTCGCCGGCCGCCTCGCCGCGGCCGAGTCCCGCCACGCCGGCGCCCGCGCCCGCCTCGCCGCGACCGAGGCGAAGGCCGACGAGGGCGACCGCATCGACCCGGCCCAGGTCGCCGCCGCGCTCCGCGACCTCCTCGCGGGCTCCGACGCCGCCGTCGTCGACGAGACGATCACCCACAGCCGCACCGTGAAAGCGCACCTCCTCGCCGACCGGCCCGACTCCTACTTCTACGTCCAGGGCGGCCTCGGGCAGGGCATCGCCGTCGCGCTCGGCGTCAAGCTCGCCGAGCCCCGGCGGCCCGTCGTCCTCACCATCGGCGACGGCGCGTTCATGTACAACCCGATCGTCCAGTCCCTCGACGCCGCCAAGGCCAACGGCCTCCCGCTGCTCATCGTCGTGTTCAACAACCGCCAGTACAAGTCCATGAAAATGAACCACCTGCGGTTCTACCCCGACGGCGCGGCCGTGCAGACCGGCGACCACCTCGGCGTCGACCTCTCCGGCCAGCCCGAGCTGTCCGCGTTCGCCGCGCCCTTCGGCATGCACGCCGAGGCCGTCGACCGGCCCGCCGAGCTCGCCCCGGCCCTCGCCCGCGCGCACCGGGCCGTCCAAGGCGGCACCACCGCCATCGTGAACGTCACCGTCTCCCGCTGACCCCCAAGGAGTCCCCATGGCCCCCAAGACCGTCGACGCCGCAAGCCTGACCGGGTTCGCCACCGCCGTCTTCACCCGCGCCGGCCTCGCCGCCGACCACGCCGCCACCCTCGCCGACGTCATCGTCTGGGCGAGCCTGCGCGGCGTCGACTCCCACGGCGCCCCCTACATCGCCCGCTACCTCGACCTCCTCGACTCCGGCAAGGCGAACGCCAAGCCCGACATCAGGATCGAGTCCACCTCCGCCGCCGTGTGCACTGTGGACGCCGACCGCGCGCCCGGCCCGGTCGCGCTGGCCCTCGCCGCCGACGAGGCCGCCGCCCGCGCCAGGACCCACGGGATCGGCGCGGCCGCCGTCCGCCGCACCACCCTCACCGGCGCGATCGGCTACTACGCCACCCGCATCGCCGAGGCCGGCCTGGTCGGCATCGGGTTCGTCGCCGGCATGCCGAACATGGCCTACCCGGGCGTCAAGGGCGCGGCCGTCGCCACCAGCCCGCTCGCCGTCGCCGCCCCCACGGCCTCCGGCCCGGTCCCGCTGCTGGACATGGCGACCGCGACGATGGCCCTCGGCCGCATCAAGCAGTACCGGCAGTCGGGCGAGCCGCTGCCGGAGGGCGCCGCGGCCACCGCCGACGGCGTGCCGACCACCGACCCCGCGCAGGCGGTGCTCCCGCTGCCGCTCGGCGGCGCCAAAGGTGCGGGCATGTCCCTCGCCTTCGAGCTGCTCACGAGCGTCCTCGTCGGCGAGCCGATCGTCTCGGCGTTCCACGAGGGGGACAGGAAGCACCGCCAGAACGCGCTCCTCATCGCCCTCGACCCCGCCGCGTTCGGCGCGGGGGACTACCCGGCCGCCGTCGCGGGCACGATCGCCGCCGTCAAGAGCCTGCCCCGCCTCGACGAGTCGGCCGAACCGCGCGTCCCCGGCGACCGCGGCGCGGCCTCGGAGGCCGACCGCCGCGCCGACGGCATCCCCTTGTCGCCCAAGGTGTGGGCCGACCTGGAGGCCGCCGCCGACCGCTTCGGCGTGCCGCTGCCGAGCGAGTGACCGCCCCGCGGCCGGGCCGACCGCCTCGGCCCGGCCGCGGGCGTTTGCGCGCCGTCCGGAGTGGATACCTTCAGACATGCGTATCGCGGCCTCACTCCTCGTCCTGCTCCTGGCCCTCGCCGGCTGCACCAGTCCCGACACGACGGTCACCTTCGACGCCGAGACCGTGACGGTGCGCGTCGGCGAGACCCTGCGGATCGAGTTCGGCAGGTTCAACGGCACCACCGGCGACAACTGGTACCTCGTGGACGGCGCCGACACCGGCGTGCTCGCCGACGCCGGCAAGTCCACCGACGACGACCCCGGGGCCGAGTACCTCACTTGGGACTTCGACGCCGTCGCCGCGGGGGAGACCACCCTGGTGTTCCAGTACTGCTACCGCTCCGAGCTCGACGACTGCGTGGGCGACGCCGACGGCAACGGCCCGCCCGACCCGATCCAGCTCGCCGTCACCGTCACCGATTGACCGGTCCGCAAGGGCCGCAGCGCTACACGTACGCCGCGTAGTGCTCCAGCAGCAGCGTCGCGTACTCCTCCGCCACGGCCCTGGCGGTGTCGGGCTCGACGGCGGCCACGCCTGAGGAGAGGCTCGCGGTGACCACCAGCTGCCCGTCGCCGACGGTGACGCCGTACTCCCCGGCGCCCTCCATCGAGAGGCGCCAGGCGAAGCCCTCCGCCTCCGCGACCGCGATGTCGACCACCTCGTACCCCGCCTCGCCGATGGGCCCGCGGAGGTCGGCGACGGTCGTCGCGGCGTAGTCGGGCGCGTCGCCGACCTGCACGCTGAGGTCCATGGTCTGGCCGTCCTGCGTCTCGTAGGTGCAGTGCAGCGAGTCGACGCCGGCGGCGCCGTCACCGGGCGTCGTGGCGTGCACGGCCGCGCCGGTCAGCTCCTCGAACCGCGCCGTGTCGATGTCGCTGCACAGCGACCCGTCGAAGTCGGCCGGGACCTCCGCGGACGGGCTCGGCGAGTCCGCGTCGCCGCCGGCCAGGAGGCCGCCGAGCCGGTCGGACAGGAACACGGCCGCGAGGACGACCGTCAGGACCAGCGCCAGGACCGCCACGATGACGATCCCGACGACCCATTTCAGGCCCTGCCCCGAGGAGGGCCGGGGCGGCGGCAGTGTTGACATGCATTGGCTCCCAGAGGATTCGGTCAGCGGAGCGGATACCGGCCCGGTCGCAAGAGGAACGGGACCACGACGACCGCGAGGATGCCGCAGCCTTCCGGACACGGGCGCTCCTCGCAATGGTGGGGCGTCAGCGGACGGAAGCGACCATATCCATCCGGCGCAACCCGCCCGCTATTCTAGCGCTAGAATAGCGGGATGGAGTCGCTCACCGACGCCGAGCTGACCGTGCTCGGCCTGCTCGTCGAGGCCCCGCGGCACGGGTACGCGCTCGAACGCGTCATCGAGGAGCGCGGTGTGCGCGACTGGACCGCGCTCGGGTTCTCCTCGATCTACTACGTCATCGACCGGCTCGCCAAACGCGGCCTGATCGAACCCGCCGGGCCGCCCGGGACCGGCAGGTCCCGCGTCGCGTACCGCGCGACCGCCGCCGGGCTCGCGCAGTGCGCCGCCGCCACCCGCGACGCCCTCGCCGAGCCCGCACCGGTCCGCGCCCGCGTCCTCGTGGGGATGGCGAACAGCCCCGTCCTCCCCGGCGCCGAGGTCGCCGCCGGGCTCGCCGAACGCGCTGCGGCGCTGCGGGACCGGCTCGCCGGAGTCCGCGCCGCCCGCGCCGCCCAGGAACCCCTGCCGCCCGCCGCCCGCGCGGTCTTCGACTACAGCGAGACCGTGCTCGCCGCCGAGATCGACTGGGCCGAACGCACCAGCACCGCCTACGACGAGGAGCGCACGATGGAGAAGTACGACGTCAAGAAGGCCCGCAAGGACCTCTACGCCCCCTCGGCGAAGGACTTCGCCCTCGTCGAGGTCCCCGAGCTGCGCTACCTCGCGGTCGACGGCCGCGGCGACCCGAACACCGCGCCCGCCTACACCGGCGCCGTCGAGGCGCTCTACGCCACCGCGTACGCCCTCAAGTTCGCGAGCAAGGCCGAGGGCCGCGACTTCACCGTCGGCCCCCTCGAAGGGCTCTGGCGCGCCGACGACCCCGCCGCCTTCCTCACCCGCGCCAAGGCCGAGTGGGACTGGACCATGCTCATCAGCCTCCCCGAGTGGATCACCGACGCCCAGGTCGCCGCGGCCGTCGCCAAGACCGCCGCGAAGCAGGACAACCCCGCGCTCGCCGAGCTGCGCGTCCTCGCCCTCACCGAGGGGCCCAGCGTCCAGATCCTCCACCTCGGCTCCTATGACGACGAGGGCCCGGTCCTCGCCCGCCTCCACACCGAGTACATGCCCGCCAACGGCCTCGCCTTCAACGGCGACCACCACGAGGTCTACCTCAGCGACCCCCGTCGCACCGCCCCGGCGAAACTCAAGACCGTGCTGCGCCAACCGGTCAAGCCCGCATAAGGGCCCGTTCGCGTCCGACCCGGGCGGGTCCCGCGCCGGTATGGTTGCCGCGTGACCCCTCCTCACCTCCTCGGCGTCGACTTCGGCACGTCCCATGTGGTCGCCGCGCTCCGCACGCCCGACGGGCGGACCCGGCCGCTGCTGTTCGACGGCTCCCCGCTGCTGCCCTCCGGGGTCTTCCTCGACGTCGCGGGCGAGACCCACCTCGGCCGCGACGCCCTGCGCCTGGCCGTGGGCGCGCCGGACCGGTTCGAGCCCAACCCCAAGCGGCACGTCGCCGAGCCGTCGATCCTGCTGGGCGACAGCGAGATCGAGATGTCGGCGGTTCTCACCGCGGTCTTCGCGAAGGTCCTGCGCGCCTGCACGGAGGAGACGCCCGTCCCGCCGCCGATCGTCCTCACCCACCCCTCCACCTGGGGCGCGGTGAAGACCGGCCTGCTCCGCGACGCCGCACTGGCGGCCGGGTTCCCGTCGGCGGCGACGGTCAGCGAGCCGGTCGCGGCCGCCGCCTACTACGAACGCGCGCTGGGGCACACGATCGACGGCGCCCTCGCCGTGGTCGACCTCGGCGGCGGCACGGTCGACATCGCGGTCCTGGCGCGCGATGGCGACGGGCCTCCCGCGGTCGTGGCCGAAGGCGGCCTGAGCGGCTTCGGCGGCATCGACATCGACGCGGCCGTCGTCGAACACCTGCGCGCCGCCGCCCCCGAGACCGAAGCCGGATTCTGGGCCGGCGTCGTGGACCCCAAGACCGATCGCCAACGGCGCGAACGCAACCAGGTGTGGACCGAGGCCCGCGAGGCCAAGGAGATGCTCTCGCGCGCGACCACCGCGCCCCTCGCTCTCCCCGGTCGCGACACGACCGCGCACCTCACCCGCGCCGAGCTTGAGGCCGTCGCCGAGCCGCTGCTCGCGCCCGTCGCCGCCGAGCTCGACCGGGTCCGCGAGCGCGCCGAGTCGGGCGGGCACGACCTCACCGCGATCTTCATGGTCGGCGGCGCCGCCCGGATGCCCCTGGCCGGCAGCGTCGTGCACCGCGCCACCGGCATCGCCCCGGTCCTGATCGAACGGCCCGAACTCGTCGTCGCCGACGGCGCGGCCGGCTTCGCCGGTCCGGCCGCCCCCGCGGACACGCCCACCGCGCCCGCCGAGCCGGCCCCCGGGCCGTACACGCCCCCGGCCGTGCCCGCGACGCCGCCGTCGACCGTCCACACCGCACCGGTCCTGCCCGCCCGCCCGACCCGTCCCAGGCGCCGTCTCGCGGTCGCGGCCGCAGCGGCGGCGGCGATCGCCCTGCTCGCGTCCGTGCTCTTCCTGAACCCGGGCGACCTCCTCTTCCCCGACCGGGCACCGGTCTCGGGCGCCCTCGTGACCACCGCGGGGACGGTCTGCGACGGGGCGGTCCCCGCCTTCCCCGAAGGGGCGACCGGGTTCCTTCGCGGCCCCCACTTCGAGCTGCGCCCCTCCTGCGCGGGCGTCCTCACTCCCGCCGAGGCGGCGGGGCTCGCCTGGCTCATCGAGGACCTGCCCGAGCTCGCCCCCGGCCAGCGGCTGGCGCTGGTGCACTTCGAGGCCGCCGAGCAGGTGCTCAGCCTGCCCGACGGCAGCGTCCACGAGGTCGCGACCGAGATCGTGCTCGGCGACCGGTCCTGGAACGTCACCGGAGTGCCCGGCGAGGACACGCTGTACTACGCCGTGATCCCTGCGGGCGACCGAACCGCCGTGACCGTCACCGACGCCGAGCGCGCGCAGACCCTCGACCTCGCGAGCGGCGAGGTCGAGACGCCGGTCCTTGCGTACTACCACGGGGCGCTCGACGAACGGCAGCTCCTGGTGAAGTGGAAGGTGGGACTGGAGTCCGACGACCAGGAGTGGACGGGCGGCTCGCTCTCGATGGAGGACCCCGTGCAGGTGTCCCGGCAGGCCTTCGACGAGACCGCGGGGTGGCTCACCGAACCCGGCATGGTCCGGCTCACCGCCGTCTTCTCGTACATCCACGACTACACCAACAACGACATGCGCTTCGAGTTCGACGCGCTGGAGCAGTTCTGGGTCAACACCCGGAACGGCCCGCTGGCGGCGGTCGGCGTCGAGGCGGTCGACCACTTCATCGAGAACGACGACCCCGGCTCGGAGGGCGAGGGCCGGACTTACACGATGGTGTTCGAGGTCCCCGCGGACATGACCTCGGTCGAGTTCGCGTTCGCGCCGCCGGACGCCGTCCTCGACTACAGCATCGACGTGTGGCTGTACCCCGTCGACGGCGAGGAGGTCTACTACTACACCTTGGACTTCGCCGCCTGACCGCCGCCGGCCAGGTCAGATGGGACCCAAGGCGTTGGTCAGCTTCGGGTGGTTCCTGAGCTCGGGGTAGCAGGTGCGGATCATGTCCCGGTAGGCCTCGTCGTACCTGGTCGGGTCCTTCAGCGGCCGGTTGTGCGGGTTCGGGCTGTAGTCGGGCTGGACCATCATCTGCGTGTTGTGGTAGGCCAGTTTGGACTGCATGTCGGTGTGCTCCAGCAGCAGCGCCTCCGCCATCCGGTCCTCGCGGGACTTGGTGGGGTCGTTGAGGACGTCCTCGAGCTTCTTCAGGTGCGCCGGGTCGGCGCCGCTGCCGGTGGTGCTGACGACGCGGTGGTCCTCGTAGTCCAGTTCGATGGCCGACGCGTGGCCCTTGGTCCAGGGCTTGCCGTCGCTGTAGGTCCACGGCGGGTTCAGCTTCGACATGATCTGCTGCGGCGGCACGTGGTTCGACTCCAGGCCGTTCGCCTTCAGGTTGCTGTGGTTGGAGTGCCAGCCGCCGCCGTAGGGGCGCGTCGTCGGATTGGGGTTGCGCATGGTGGCGGAGTTACCCGGCTTGAGGTTCGTGACGTGGCGGCCCAGTCCGATCTGGTGGACGGGCCGGTGGTCGTGGACCGCCGCGGTGTTGTTGCGGATGGCGGCTCCGACGGGCGGCTGCGTCGCGCTGACCCGGGCCCGCGACGGCCCGCCGGTGGTGGTGTCCGGGCTGTCGCCGGAGTCCCCTCCGGAGCGCCGGTGCAGGCCGGTGACCGCGATGAGGGCGCCCAGGAGCAGTGCGGTCCTGAGGGCGCGGGCGAAGGGTGCGCGCATGAAGGGGTCCTTACACGTCGAGGAGGGCACGGAGGGATTCGATCGAGGTCACCAGGCCCATGAGCCAGCCGAAGATCCGGCCGACCCACTTGACCACCGCGGTGGCCATCTGGGCCGCGACGATGGGGGTGGCCACGCCGAGGGAGAAGACCACTTCGGCGAGCCAGACCACCACCTTCGCGATGCAGTCGGCGATGAATCCGCGCACGAACTCGCGCACCATGGCCACGAGGTTCCCGGCGCCGCGCACCGCCTCGCCCATGCCCGCGGCGGTGCCCGCGAACGCGCCGGTGAGGTCGACGTTCGCCGCCGCCATCGCGCGGTAGGCCGCGGCCGCGTCGTCGTTCCACCCGGGGAGGTCCGCTTCCAGTGCGGCGCCGAACTCCTCGCCGATGGCGAACAGCTCGCCGGCGATGTTGTCCCATGTCATCGCGATCGTCTCGATCGTCTCGGGGTCGCCCGCGAGCCAGTCCAGGGCCTCCTTGAGCGGCTGGACCTGCTCCATCGCCCATTCGATGCCCATGGCGAGGAGCGTGCTGAAGGGGTCGATCAGGGTCGAGCCGACGTTCAGCGCCGCACCGAGTCCCGCGATCGAGCCGTCGATCCAGCTCCCCGACGCGATGGCCTGGCTGATGCCCTGGTAGTCCTCGTAGAACGCGAAGCCGGTGCCGCCGTCGCGGTAGCCGGCCTGCCCTTCCTTGATCTGCCCGGTGGTGGCGATCAGATCGCTCATGTCAGCTCGCTCCCGGGTCGCGCACGCCGGACTGGAGGTCGGAGAAGCCGCCGGCCGCGAACTCGTCCGCGGACTCGTACTCGGCGGCGCACTCGTCGAGGGCCTGCGCGAGCAGCTCGAAGTTCTCGGCGAGGGCGTCCATGCCCGCGTCCTGGTCCTGGTGGCGCTGCTCCATGATCGGCGGGAGCATCTGGCAGAGCTGCCCGTAGGCGTCGTCCGACATGGCGATGTGGGAGCTCGCCCCGCGGATCGCGGCGAAGCGCCCGTGGAGGGCGCGGAGGTGCGCGGCGTGGGTCCGGAGCTCCTCGGGGTTGACGTCGATGCCCGCGCCCATGGCTAGGACGCCTCCCCGACGTCGGCCCGGCCGCAGGGAAGGGGCGCCCGGCGCAGGCCGGACGCCTCGGTGCAGAAGGGTCGTGTCATCCCAGCTCCGTTCGGTCGCATGCCTTCCGGTCGGGCCGAAGGCGGTCGGGCGTGGGGACGAGTATATGAAAACAAAGCTAACTTCAGGGAACGGCGAGATGGACGCCCGCCCGGACCGCCGCAGGGGACGACTGCCGGTCCACATCAGACCTCGCCTGCTCGCCTACGCCGCCTGCTGGAACACCACCGCCGCGCCGTGGGCGGCCGTGGCCGGGAGGAACGGGCGGCCGTCGGCGGCCCGGCGGACCGTCACGCCCCGGGAGCGGAGGTAGGCGACCGTGTCGTCGAGGTCCCCGACCGCCACGGTGTACGCGGCGACGCCGGGTATCTGGCGCGGAACCGCTCCGGGGAGGCGCTCGGCGAGGTCGCGGGGCGTGGTGAGGACGAGCCGGCCCGAGCCGGCCGCGAAGACCGACGCGGACCCCTCGGACACGGGGTCCCGGCCGAGGTAGCGCCCGTACCGCTCGATCGTGGACCGGCGGCGGTCGTTGCCGACGCAGATGAGCGCCTCCACCACGCCGACCGCGCCGTTGGGGTGCTCGGTGCCCAGCTGGGCGTCGAGGAGGTCGGCCGGGGCGTCCTCGGCCGCGCCCACCCGGCCCTCGCCGACCATGCCGAAGGACGCCGAGGCCGCGTCGTGGATCTCCAGGAACCGCACGTCGGCCAGGCGCGTCCCCTCGGCGGTCGCGACGGGCCGCTGGGCCCCGAGGGCGCCGCTGGTGCGCACCCCGGCCGCGGCCAGGCGCTCGGCCGTCTCGGCCGCGTCGCGGGTGCCGAACACCAGGATGTGCGCGCCCTCGCCCTCGCGCAGCCGCCGGGCCAGGCCGCCGAGGGTCTGCTTGACGACCGCGCGGGTGGCCGCGAGCCGGTCGTCGGGGACCTGGAGCGGGATCAGCTTCGCGGAGGCGGGCAGCCGCGCAGGGTCCTTGGGCGCGAACGCGAGCAGCTCGATGAAGCTGCGCGGGAAGTCCGCGTGCGTGTTCCCGGCCCCCACCGGCTCGGGCGCGGCGCCCGGCCGCGGCGGCAGCGCCGGGTACGCGGGCGCGCCGACGTGGAAGCCCAGGTGCCGGAAGGTCTCCAGGGCCGCCTCCATGTCGCGGACCACGAGTCCGATGTGGTGGATGCCGGTGATGTCCTCGGTCATGCCGTGCGCCTTTCGGTCGTGGATCGGTCGGCGTCGCCGTACGCGGTGCGCCGGAAGGCGGCGGCGAGGCCGGTGAAGGCCGCGGCGACCCGCGGGGCCGCGTCGCGGTAGCGGTCCGGGGAGGGCGCGCGGGCCGGCTCGAACGCGCGCCGGACCACCGCGGCGAGCTGATCGGCGCGGTACCCGGCGTCCGTGCCGGGCCGGAACGGCTCGGAAGCGAAGAACCCGTAGGCCACCGCCTCCATGCCGAACTCGGCGTCGGCGAGGTCCAGGCCCGCCCGCAGCAGCCGGTGCTCGGCGAGCGCGGCCAGGTACTCACGGGTCGTCGCCGCCTTCACCGCCGCGGTCTCCTCGCGGGCCGGGTGCCGCGCCAGCGCTTCGAGCTCGTCCGGCCCGGCGCCGAAGACGAGTCCGAGGACCGGGCGCCCCAGCGCCTCCAGGAAGTGCCGCCGCAGGTACCGGTGCGGCGCGGCCTCGATCGGGTCGGCCGCGACCGCTTCGGCGATCCGGGTCCACATCGCCGCGGCCTCGCGCGCGCCCACCGCCAGGAGCAGGTGGTCGCGGCTCGCCCAGTGCAGGTACACGGTCCCCTTGCCGACCCCGGCCCGCGCGGCGACCTCCTCGATCCTGATCCGGCGCGAGCGCCGCTCCAGAAGCAGGGCCGACGCCGCGTCGAGCAGCGCGTCCGCGCGCCGTCCGAGATCCGCCCGCTGCGACACCGCCATGGCCGCCTCCGTTCAACTCGTGACCAGAATACACTTCTGGTCACGAGTCTGCGAGTGGCGCTACTGCTCCTCGGTCCGGTACACCCGGAACCCGCGCCGCTCGTAGTTGCCGAGCGCCACGGGGGAGTCGTCGGTGCACGTGTGCCCCCAGACCCGCTGCGGCGCTTCGAGACCGGGCCACCGCTCGGCGAGGGTCCAGGCCCGTGCGATCCCCTCCGACAGCAGGTGCCCGCCCAGGCCGCGGCCGATGAACGCCGGGAGCAGCCCGAAGTACGCCAGCTCCACCTCGCCCGCGCGGCTCCCGTCGAGCTCCGCGAACCCCGCCGGCGTGCCCCGCACGTACCCGACCCAGGTCTCGACCCCGGGCCGCTCCAGGTACCCGCGCCACTCCTCCTCGGACCACGCGAGCCGGTCCGTCCAGTTCCACCGGCCGCCCACGGCCGTGTACAGGAACCGGCTGAACTCGGCGCTCGGGATCTCGGCCCGCACGACGGCGAGGTCCTCGGCCGGGGCCTTCGCCGGGGCCAGGTCCGTGCGGTCGCGCATCTCGAAGTACCAGGTGGTCAATGTCATGCGGTGCCTTTCTCGCGGTGGCCGGATGATCGCACATGCGAGGATGCGGAACCATGACCGCCCTGCCCGCCGACGCCCTCGCCTGGACCGCGCTGGCGTTCGGAGCCCTGCTCGTCGGCTTCTCGAAGGCCGGGATCAGCGGCACCTCCTCGATCGCGATCGTGCTGTTCGCCGCCGTGATGCCCGCGAAGGAGTCCACCGGGGCGATGCTCCTGTGCCTCATCCTCGGCGACCTCTTCGCGATCCGCTACTACGCGCGGCACGTGGAGTGGCGCATCCTGGCCCGGCTCGCGCCCTGGACCGTGGTCGGCGTCGTCGCCGGGGCCCTGGTCCTGGACGCGGTGGACGACGGCGCCATGCGCCCGTTCATCGGCGTGATCCTCCTGGTGCTCCTCGCGGTCCAGCTCGTCATGAAGTACGCCCGCCGCGGCCGGGAGGAGGCCCCCGAGCTGCCGCCGCTGCTGCGCCACGGCGCGTCGGCGGCCACCGGCACGGCCGCGGGCGCGGCCACGATGCTCGCGAACGCCGCGGGCCCGGTCATGGTCCTGTACCTGTTCCTCGCCGGCTTCACGAAGCTTCAGTTCCTGGGGACGATGGCCTGGTTCTTCCTGGCCGTCAACCTGTTCAAGGTCCCGTTCAGCATCGGCCTGGGCATCATCGACTGGGGGACGGCCCTGCTGGCGGGGTGCCTGCTGCCGGCCGTCGCGCTCGGCGCGCTGGCGGGCCGGGCGGTCGTCAAGCGGGTGGAACAGCGCCAGTTCGAGATCGCGACGCTGGTGATGACCGGGGTCGGCGCGGCGCTGCTGGTCGCCGCCTAGGTTCGGTCGAGCTCCTTGGCGTGGGCCACGTCGTGCTCGCGGGTCGGCGTCTCGGAGACCAGCGGCACGCCCTTGAGGAGCGGCGCGGCGGCCACGGACCGCAGTCCGTCGTCGCCGAGGACCCCTTCGCCGAGCGTCTCGTGGCGGTCGCGCCGCGAGCCCATGGGGTCCCGGCTGTCGTTGTAGTGCACGAGCCCGACCCGCTTCGGGCCGATGGCCGCGTCGAGCACCTTGAGCGAGGCGTTGAGCTTCCTGCGGTCGGCGAGCGGTTCGCCCGCGGCGTGGAGGTGGCAGGTGTCCAGGCACAGCCCGACCTCGGGGATGCCGATCGCGTCGATGTACTCGGCGGTGCTCTCGAAGGTCCACGCCATGGCGTTGGAGGCGCCCGCGGTCGGTTCGACGAGGAGCCGCACCGAGTCGGGCGCGCCTTCGAGGACCGATTCGTACACGGCGGCGAGGCGCCCCAGCGCCCCCGCGCGGTCGCCGTCGCGGGAGGAGCCGGCGTGGACCACGACGCCCGCGGCTCCGACCTTCGCCGAGGCCGCCAGCGCCGCGCGCAGGTGCTCGACCGAGCGCTTCACCCCGTCGGCGTCCGGCGAGGCGAGGTTGATGAGGTAGCTGGAGTGCACGTAGACGGGCCACCCGCGCGCGGCGCACTCCTCGCGGAACCGCTCGGCGACCCGTTCGTCGACCTTGGGGAGCGCCCAGCCGCGCGGGGAACCGAGGAAGATCTGAAGCACCTCGGCGCCGATCGCCTCGGCCTCCGCGACGCCGGTCTTGACCAGTCCGCCGCCGACCGGCACGTGCGCCCCGATCGCCCGCTTCCGCCTCGCCCCCATCGGTGGCCTCCTCCCCGCCCGCGGCCGCCGTGCCGCGGCCGCGCAACAGCCTACCGCTTCACCGGGGCCCGCACCCGCGCATCGCGCGCCTCAGCGCCAGACGACGCGGAGGTTGTCGCGGTGGCCGAGGCGTTCGAGATGGACGCCGAGGGCGTCCCGGAGGTTGCTCAGGGACGCGCCGTCGTCGGCGATCACCATGAGCGACAGCGACTCGGGGCCGAAGTTGAGCAGGCCCTCGCCGATGCCGAAGTCGAGCCGGTAGCCGCCGGGCCGCGACTCGACGGGGACCTTGCGGCCCAGGAACTCCGCCAGCAGGTCGGCGTAGTTCGCCGACCTGGGGGTCGCGACCTCGGCCGTGGAGACCAGCAGGGCTCCCTGGTCGTCGCGGATGGCCGTCGTCTGGATCATGCGTTCCCCTCCGAGAACTGCCGTTTCATTGCCTCGAACCCTTCGCCGCGGGGGTACATCCGCAGGTTAATCACTGGGACACCTATTTGTCAATGACGACAACAAATCCAGGTCGGGGCGGGTTGACAGGGATGTTATCGATAAATATATTGATATCAATGTGACCGTGCACATACTCCAGTTAGGAGCACTCTATGCCGTCCTCACCTGTGACTCGCCGCCGCCTCTTCCAGGCCGCCGGCGCCGCCGCGGTCGCGACCGCCGCGGCCGCACCCGGCGCCGCCCACGGCGCCGTCGCCCCCGTGCGCACCGACATCGGCAACCTCGCCCAGCCCTTCGCCCTCGGCCGCGTCCGGCTCAACGCCGGGCGCTGGCTCGACAACCAGAACCGCACCCTCTCATACCTCCGCGACGTCGACGTCAACCGGCTCCTCTACAACTTCCGCGCCAACCACCGCCTCTCCACCGCCGGCGCCGCCGCCAACGGCGGATGGGACGCCCCCACGTTCCCCTTCCGCACCCACGTCCAGGGCCACTTCCTCACCGCCTGGGCCCAGGCCTGGGCCGTCCTCGGCGACACCGCGGCGCGCGACAAGGCCAACACCATGGTCGCCGAACTCGCCAAGTGCCAGAACAACAACGCCACCGCGGGCTTCGCCGCAGGCTACCTCTCCGGCTTCCCCGAGTCCGACTTCACCGCCCTCGAAGGCGGCACCCTCACCAACGGCAACGTCCCCTACTACTGCATCCACAAGACCCTCGCCGGCCTTCTCGACGTCTGGCGCCTGAACGAGAACACCCAGGCCCGCGACGTCCTCCTCGCCCTCGCCGGCTGGGTCGACACCCGCACCGCCCGCCTCTCCGCCACCCAGATGCAGAACGTGCTGCGCACCGAGTTCGGCGGCATGAACGCCGTCCTCACCGACCTCTACCAGCAGACCGGCACCGCGCGCTGGCTCACCGCCGCCCAGCGCTTCGACCACGCCGCCGTCTTCGACCCGCTCGCCAACGGCACCGACGCCCTCAACGGCCTCCACGCGAACACCCAGGTGCCCAAGGCGATCGGCGCCGCCCGCGAGTACAAGGCCACCGGCACCGCTCGGTACCGCACCATCGCCGCGAACTTCTGGAGCATCGTCTCCGCCGCCCACACCTACGCCATCGGCGGCAACTCCGAGGCCGAGCACTTCCGGCCCCCGAACGCCATCGCGTCCTTCCTGGACACCGACACCTGCGAGGGCTGCAACTCCTACAACATGCTCAAGCTCACGCGCGAGCTGTGGCAGCTCGCCCCGGAGAACACCTCCTACTTCGACTTCTACGAGCGGGCGCTCCTCAACCACCTCATCGGCTGGCAGGACCCCGGCAGCGCCCACGGGCACATCACCTACTTCACGCCCCTCAACCCCGGCGGCCGCCGCGGCGTCGGCCCCGCGTGGGGCGGCGGCACCTGGTCCACCGACTACAACTCGTTCTGGTGCTGCCAGGGCACCGGGATCGAGACGTTCACCAAGCTCATGGACTCCGTGTACTTCCACTCGGGCACCACGCTGTTCGTGAACCTGTACACGCCCTCGACCCTCACCTGGTCCGAGCGCGGCATCACCGTCACCCAGGCCACCACGTATCCGGTGAGCGACACGACCACCCTCACCGTCACCGGCTCGGTCGGCGGCTCATGGACGATGCGCCTGCGCATCCCCGCGTGGACCGAGGGCGCGACGGTCAGCGTCAACGGCGCCGTCCAGTCCATCGCGACCACCCCCGGCACCTACGCCACCCTCACCAGGAACTGGGCCTCCGGCGACACCGTCACCCTCAAGCTCCCGATGACCTTGGAGATCGAGCCCGCCAACGACAACGACGGCGTCGCCGCAGCGGTCTTCGGCCCCACGGTCCTGTCCGGGAACTACGGCTCCACGGCCCTGACCGCCCTCCCGATCCTGGAGACCGAGTCGATCCAGCGCACCAGCGCCACCTCCCTCGCGTTCACCGCGACCGCCAACGGCGCCACCGTGAACCTCGGCCCCTTCTGGGACGCCCACAACCACAACTACACCGTCTACTGGAACACCGGCGGCGGCAGCACCGACACCCCCGCGTACAAGCTCTACAACGCGGGCTCGAACCTCGTCCTCGGCGTGCAGGACATGTCCACCGCCGACGGCGGCCTCGCCCTCCAGTGGAACGACACCGGCACGCCCGACCACCACTGGGAGCTGCTCGTCTCCGGCTCCGCCCTGAAACTCCGCAACCGCAACAGCGGCAAGGTCCTCGGAGTCCAGAACATGTCGACCGCCGACAACGCCCCGGCACTCCAGTGGGCCGACAACGGCACCGCCGACCACCTGTGGACCCCGGTCGACCAGGGCGACGGCACCCACAAGCTCCGCAACTCCCACAGCGGCAAGCTCCTCGGCATCCTCAACGCCGCCACCACCGCCGGGGCCCAGGCCGTCCAGACCCCCGACGACGGCACCGCCGACAACCGCTGGCGCTTCGTGCCCGCCGGCGCCCGCCGCATCCAGAACGTCAACAGCGGCCTGGTCCTCGGCATCCAGAACATGTCCACCGTCAACGGCGGCCTCGCGGTCCAGTGGACCGACAACGGCACCGCCGACCACCTCTGGACCGCCGTGCTCGACACCGGCGGCTACTTCAAACTGCGCAACTCCCACAGTGCCAGGGTCCTCGGCGTCGAGAACGCCTCGACCGCCAACGGCGCCCGCGCGATGCAGTGGGACGACAACGGCACCAACGACCACCGGTGGCGCCTGCGCTGGGGCGGCGGCAACGCCTTCCGCATCCAGTGCGCCAACGGCGGCCGGGTCCTCGGCGTCTCGAACGCCTCCACCGCCACCGGCGCCCAGATCGTCCTCTGGGACGACAACGGCACCACCGACCACCTGTGGCGGTTCATCTAGGGCCGAACGCGCGGATCGGGGCGACGGGAGCCGCCTCGACTCGCGCGCACGGACGCCGGGCGGTCGCTCCCCTCCCGCCTGCCACGTCCTCGATGGACTCGCTCGCATCCGGTGTGGACTTCCGTGCATTACCGTTGAGTTGCAAGGTCATCCGTTCGGAGGATTGCCCTCCGTGGTCGAACTGCAACAGACTTCTCGGGAGCATCGCATCGATGATGTTCGATAGTTATCCGCAGAGGAGTCTTATGCGAACCAACCTTCTCCGGCGCGCGCTCGTCGCCTTCATCGCCGCACTCGCCCTGAGCTTCGGATCGGTCATGGCGGCCTCCCCGGCACAGGCCGCCTGGGGCGCTCAGATCCCCGTCAGCATCATGGTCACCGGCAACGGCCAGCAGCTCGGCTACGCCACCGGCTGGGTCCAGTTCGACACCGGCGGCACCACCTTCCAGTACTCGATCACGGTGTGCCGCCAGTCGAGCTACACGCTCCCCACCCTCACGGTCGCCGTGAACTCGACCGGATCGAACCCGAACGGCACGGTCGTCGCCACGCACTACATGTCCTCTCCCGGTCCCAACATCGCCGCTCCCTGCTACCAGGGAAGCCAGAACTTCACGGGCACGCTGGCGTACTCGGGCCTGTCGAACGTCTACTTCAAGGTCGCGGGCAACACCTTCGTCAACGGCAACAACTTCACGGTGTTCACACAGGATCGACTGGTCGCCAAGCAGTACTAGACCGGTCCGGCCGGGGCGCGCGAACCGCGCCCCGGCCCGCCACGGTGTCCAACGGCCGCGAGCCGGGCACAGCGCCAGTAGCGCCGCGCCTGGTTCGCCCGCTAGTGCGGGATCGGGCGCCCGGTCGGGGCGTACTCCACGAGCAGGATCCGGCCGTCGAGCACCGTGTGGTCCACGAGCGCCAGCTCGGCCTCCTCGACCCCGTCGAACGTGGCCTCGCGCCCGCCTGGGCCCACCAGCAGCGGGAAGGTCATGAGCCGCAGCCGGTCCACCAGCCCCGCATTGAGCAGCTGCTTCACCAGCGACAGGCTTCCCATGGTGCGCAACGGAACCTCGCTGCGCTCCTTGAGCTCGCCCACCGCCTCCACCAGGTCTCGGGACTCCACGACCGCGCCCGGCCAGGCGGCCGACGACAGCGTCCGCGAGAACACCGTCGTCGGCAGGCGGGTCATCTGCTCGTAGCCCTCGTCGCGGGCCTCGGCGGGCACGGCGTCCAGGGCCTCGTAAGTGAGGCGGCCCATGACCACGTGCTGCGGCCGCGCCGACTCCTCCTCGATCCATCGCCCCAGCTCGGGGCCGAAGTAGCCGAAGTACCCGGGCGAACGCTCGCCTCGGGCCCAGCCGTCCGCCGACACGAACAGGTCGGCGGTGAGAGTGGCGGTCGGCATGGGCGTCTCCTTTGCTCGCGGCAACCGGGCGCGCCGATCGCGCGCACACCGACGGTGCCGGTCTCTATAGGAGTAGACGCCCCGAGCGTCCCGGATTCATCGCATTCCCGCGATCCGCACGCCGCACGTGTGCTGATCCTGCCGCCGCCGCTCGGCGGGCGGCTTACCGAAGCGGCTGCCGCGACCTCAGACCGGTTGCCTGCAGGAAGCGGCCGCGACGAACTTCGGCGGACGGCTCACCGGGGGGCGGCCGCCGCCGAAGGCCGCCGGATCGGCCGGTGGGAACGGCCGCCGAGGTTGCCTGCCCCACCGGCCGGCGGAAGCGGTGGCGAGTCGCCGGGCGGGCAACCCCCGCTGGATAGTCGAGGCCGGTCGCGAGGCTGCTCAGCGGCGTGCGGGCTCCACTGCCAACCGCTCGGCCAGGAACGCCACGATCGCCTCGCGGGCCGGGCGTGCGGCCGGGACCAGGCCCGGGGTGCTCACGTACCCGTGGGTCGCCCTGGGGTGCACGATGATCCGCGCGGCCGAGCCGGCCTCCTCCAGGCGCTCGACGTACCGCCGCCCGTGGTCGAGCGCCGCATCGAGCCCGCCGACCACGACCAGCGCGGGCGGGGCGTCCGCGAGGCCCGCGAACTTGGCGGGGGAGTAGACCTCACCGTCGTCGCCCGGCGCCAGTGCCAGATCGGCGCACTTGCGGAACCGCTCGACCGACAGGCCCGGGTTGCGCCCGTTCCGCTCCATCGAGGGGTACTCGGTGGCCGTCGCGGACCAGTCGGTACCGGGGTAGACCAGCACCTGCGCCCGCACACGCGGACCCTCCTCCCGCGAGCGCAGCGCCAGCAGCGCCGCGATCGTGCCGCCCGCGCTCTCGCCGAACACCGCGATCCGCTCGGGGTCCACGCCCCAGCCGAACGGGTCCCGCGCGAGCGCTTCGAGCGCGTCCACGCCGTCCTCGACCGGCGCGGGCAGCGGGTGCTCGGGCGCGAGCCGGTAGTCCACGCCGACCACGACCGCACCGAGTGCGGCCGACATGCCGCTGTTCACCCAGTCGTTCTGCTCCGGCGACCCGCCGATGAACCCGCCGCCGTGGAACGACAGCACCAGCGGCCGCGGGCCCTCCGCCCGCTCGGGCACGAACGCGCGCAGGCGAAGCCGCCTGCCGGGCAGGTCGAGGTGGCACTCCTCGATCCGGGCGCCGGCGTCGGGCCGCTTGGTCACGAACCGCAGCAGGGGCGAGGCCAGGAGCTTCTCGGCCTTCGCGCGCATGGCGACGATCCCGGCGGTGTCGATCGAGTCCCAGTCGGTCGCGTCCTTGACCAGCAGCCGGACGCCGAGGTGGGGTTTCTCGGACATGGTCTCCTCCAGTTCCCTAATACGCTACTCGAAGTAGCGTAATCTCAGGATAGCCTGTCCGAGTGCAGGGAACCAACACGTCTTCAGCAGGGCGCCCGCGCTCGGACCTCAACGCGGTCGTCTTCGCGGCCACGCGAAGGACGGTCGACGAGCTCGGCTACGCGGGCGCCACCATGGACCGCATCGCGGCCGCGGCCGGGACCGCGAAGACCACGCTGTACCGGCGCTGGCCCTCCAAGGGCGCGCTCATCATCGACTGCCTGCTCGACGCCTTCAGCCCGATGCCGGAGCTCACCGAGGACCGCCCGGCCTCGCTCGCGGGAGCGATCCGCTGGCTCGCGGGCAAGATCGGCGAGCCGGGCGTGGGCGCCGCCTTCGCGGGCGTCTTCAGCGACGCGGTCAACGACCCGGCCCTGCGCGAGCTGCTCAGCACCCGCTTCCAGGCGCCCTATCTGGCGATGCTGCGCGACTACCTCGGCGAGTCCGAACAGCGCATCCTGCTGTTCATCGACGTCATCACCGGCACCCTGCTCCACCGCATGGGCATGACCGGCCGCCCGATGGAGGACCGTGACGTCGAGCTGATGATCGACATGGTGCTCAAGACCTTCGGGGAATGAGGCGGCGCGCGGCTTCGGACGGTGCCGCCCGCTCGGGAGGGAGCGGCGTGAGGTTAGAGCGGGAGCCGACGAGCGGTGGTCAAGGGCCGCGTCATCTGGGCTGGGCGCGGTCGATCCAGTCGGCGACGTGGTCGACGACTTCGGGGTCGACATGCTGGGGAAGCAGGTAGTCGTCCGGGAGGGACGGGCCGGTCCCGGAGAAGAACATGTGGTCGTCGGCCTCGAACACCGCGAAATCGACGCCGGAGCGGTCGGCGAGGCCCGAGCGCCATCGGGCCAGGTCGTCGGCGACCGTGACCTGGTAGTCGCGGCCGCCTTGGACGATGAGCATCGGCTGGTCGAGCGCGGCGGCCTCCTCGACCGGATCGAAGTCGCGCAACTCGAGCCAGTACGGGGCGGGCAGGCCGAACGGCAGGTCCCCGGCAGGGGTCTGCGGCGTCAGGTCGGGACCGTCGACGAGCGCGGCCTGCCGGGCGATCGTCTCGACGGCCGAGGCCGGCACCTGGTCGGGGACGGTCCCGGCGAGATAAGTGACCACTCGGACGGCGGCGTGGTGCATCGGCTCGGTGTCGCCGGCCATGATCACCAGCCCGGCGACGGTCGGCACGGACGCGGCGACCCGCGGCGCGACTTTGCCGCCCATGCTGTGGCCGAGGAGGAAGACGCGGTCGGCGTCGACCTCGGGACGGTCGGCGAGCTGCTCGACCGCGTCGACGGCGTAGGGCACGTATTCGCCGGTCATGGTCAGGTCTGATGCGGCCGCGAACTCGGGGTGGGCGAAGGTGGGTTTGTCGAAGCGCAGCACTGCGATGCCGCGGCCGGCCAGGCCCCAGGCCAGGTCCTTGAGCGGTTTGTTGGGCCCCGCGGTTCCGTCGCGGTCGAACGGACCGCCGCCGCCCAGCAGCACCACAGCCGGTGCCGGCGTGCGGCGGGCCGGGAGGCTCACGGTGCCGGGTACCGCGAAGGGGCCGGTCCCGACGGTGACCGCCTGCTCGGTGAAGCGCGTCGGGTCGGCGTAGGCGGGCGGGGTCCAGCCGGTGTTCGCGGTGTCAGTCGGGACGGGGTCGCTCATCATCTCAACCTTTCTCAATCTATGCGAACGATAGCATGATGTGAGATCATTGCGGGATGGAAGGTTTCGAACTCCTCGCGCACCCCGTGCGGCTGCGGGTGATCCATGCGATGCGCGGCGGTCGGGAGCTGACGACCGCCGAGTTGTGCGAGCGCATCACCGACGTCTCCAAGGCCACGGTCTACCGGCACGTCGAGCTGCTCGTGGCCGGCGGCGTCCTGGAGGTCGCCGCCGAGCGTCGGGTGCGGGGTGCCGTCGAGCGCCGCTTCCGGCTGCACCAGGACCGCGCCGTGATCGACGCCGACATGGTCGCGTCGCTCTCCCGCGACGACCACCGGCGCAGTTTCGCGGCCGCCCTGGCGACCCTTGCCGCCGAGTACGACGCCTACCTCGACCGCGACGACGCCGCCCCGATCACCGACCAGGTCGGGTACCGCCAGCACGCCGTCTGGCTCAGCCCTGAAGAGCTGCAAGCGATGATCGACCTGATGCGCAAGGCGATCGCACCCCGCATCGCCAACGAGGCCACGCCTGAACGCACCCAGTACCTCATCAGCCCGATCCTCTTCCCGATCGCGGCACCACCCACCGACCCCGGCGCGGGGACCCGCGTCTAGTCACACCGGACTCATGACGAAGCGAACCGGCCGCGCTCGTCTGGGCGCGACCGGCTCGGTGGTCGGTGTGCTTATGCGGTCGCGCTGATGAGCGCGGCCAGGTCGCGGTCACTCAGATCGAGGAGAGGGGAGGCGTCGCCCAGCTTCGAGTCCCGAAGGTGGAAGCCGGTGTCCTGACAGGGGGAGATTTCAACGCACTCGTTGGTTCCCGCAGCGTTGCTTCGGGTGCTCCTGCGCCACGAGCGTCGTAGCTCGACGCAGTTGCCGTCGCTGCCGCTGCTGCTGCGAGTGCTCTTACGCCAAGCGGTCACGTTCTGCATCGAGGAATGCCTCCAGGTCATCGCAGCGCGTCCAGTTCTTCTTGATGCGCTCATGGTAGCTCTCCACTCGCGTGAGCTCCTCGATGCACCAACTGCGGTCGTGGATTTGCGCGTAGACGAAGGCTGGCCCTGCGGTACGACTTTTCCCGGGCACGTAGACCTCAAACGGGCCCCCAAGGTCGCTGCATTGGTTCATGACTCGGATGTCCCAGTGCGGAAGAGCGTTCCAGCTTCTCAGCGCCTCGATCTGGTCCTGTCGGTCTGACCGGTTCATTGTCTTGAGGTCGGAGAGCGCGCTTGAACCGATGATGATGCTGATACGGAAAGGTGAGGTCCGGGCTTTGAGTTCGACCTGGCGAAGCTCCTTGAAGTTGGCTCCGAACTCGGCTTGCGCATCGGTGGTTCCCTCGGCGGGCTGCAGTACCTGCGAGTTGTACTGCCGCGTCTGCACGATGCCAGGAAGAACCAGCGGTTCGCACTTCCAGATCGAGCCGTAGTGAAGCTCCGCCTTCGCCAGACCCAGTGCGTTATATCGCGGGTGGGTCTCCAGGTTGAGGCTGGTCTTGTCTCGGGCGATGTCAGCCAGGAACTGGGTGATCTCCTCGCCCATGTTGAGGGTCTTGCCGATCCCGAGCATTTCAGGGTAAGTGGGCAGGGTGACGCCCTTCTCCCAGTTGCGGATCGTTCCTTCGCTGACCCCGAGGATCACCGCGAGCTGTTTGGGTGACAGTCCCATGAGTTCTCGCCCATCGGCGAGGTGGACACCGACCTGCCAGCTCGTGAGTGCAGAAGGAACAGCCATGAGCACCTCCGTCGTACCTGGTGGGACATTCAGGCTCCCATGTCCGCAGGGCAAACGAGAACCGCCACGAGCGGCTACTTCTTAAGTGCTCGTTGCGACCTCAAATATTGGCCGCAAGAATTTCGCGCAAAAATTACACGGCCGCCGCGACAAGTTGCGGCAGCACCTCGCCGATCGGTTGGCGCAGAACGGCATTGGCGTCCTCGTCGTACGGCGTCGGCTCGCCGTTGAGGATGACCAATCGAGTCCCGTGTGCTATCGCGTAATCGCACAGTCCTGCCGCCGGGTAGACGCCGAGCGAGGTGCCGATGGCCACGAACAGGTCCGCACCGCGTGTCGCCTCGACCGCCGCTTCGATGACCTCCGGCAGGAGTTCCTGTCCGAAGGAGATGGTCGCCGACTTCAAGATCCCGCCGCACCGCAGGCACGCCGGATCCTGCTCGCCCGCTTCGATCCTCGGCAGCGTGCCCTGCATCGGGTTCCGGTCGCCGCAGTCGAGGCACATGACCTCCCGGGCGGTCCCGTGCAGCTCCACGACCAGGTTCGGCGACGAGCCCGCCGCCTGGTGCAGGCCGTCGATGTTCTGGGTGAGGACCGCGCGGAGCCGTCCGGTGCCCTCGTAGTCGACCAGCGCGCGATGCCCCGCATTGGGCTCGGCGGTCCATACCGGACTCGCGAGCCGCGCCGTCCACGCCTGCTTCCGCACCTCGGGGTCGGCGAGGTAGTTCTGGTACGTGAACATGAACTGGGCCGCCGGGTTCTTCGTCCACACCCCCTGCGGACCCCGGAAGTCCGGGATGCCGGACTCGGTCGAGATCCCGGCGCCGGTGAGGACCACGACGGCCTCGGCCTCGGCGAACCACCGGGCCACCTCGGATACAGAAGACTCGCTCACCTGACGGAACGTACCCCAACACCGGACCGAACGCCGGACCTGGGCGGCCGCGATCGAACCCCCTCCCTCGACACCGGCAACAAGCAGGACCTCGAATATGCGCGACAGCGCATCGCCCCGTGGACTACTCCGACTCCGTCGGCCGCGACGACTCGAGCGCCTGCGTCCCGATGACCGACAGGAGGTACAACTTCTCGTGACTCTCGCTGCCAGGCGTCGCCGTGTACACCAGGAGCGCGTGCGACTCACCCGGGTCGACCAGGCGCTGGCACTCCAGTTCCAGCGCCCCGACCTCGGGATGGACGAAGTGCTTGGTGTCGCGGGGCCGGACCCCGATCTCGTGCGCGTTCCAGGCCCGCTCGAACTCCTCGCTCTCGGCCAGCAGCAGCTCGCAGAGCTCGGCGGCGCGCGAGCGAGGCCCCCGGAGCGTCACCATCTCGCGCAGCCCCGAGGCGTACATGCGGGTCATGAACGCGTGCTCCCGCGGCGCGTACCGGGCCCGCGTCTCAGGGTCGGTGAACCACCGGTAGCCGAGGCTGCGGGACGGTCCGGTGTAGCGGGTCGTGTCGCCGTTCAGCGCCACGCCGAGGGCGTTCTGGCGCAGCGTCTCCCCAAGCTCGGTGACGATCTCCGCGGGCGTGTCGCCGAGGCGGTCGAGGACGCGCAGCAGACCCGGGCTGATGTGCTCGCCCCCGCCGCCGCGCGCGGGTGGGTTCTGGCCCGCGAGGCGGAACAGGTGGTCGCGCTCGTCGAGCGAGAGGTGCAGGCCCTGCGCGATCGAGGCGAGCATCTGCGCCGACGGCTGCGGGCCGCGCTCGCGTTCGAGCCGCGAGTAGTAGTCCGTCGACATGTGGCACAGCCCCGCGACCTCCTCACGGCGCAAGCCGCTCGTGCGGCGGCGCGGGCCGCGCGGAAGGCCCACGTCCTCCGGCTGGAGCGCCTCGCGGCGCCTGCGGAGGAACTCGGCCAGTCCGGCGCGGTCGATCACGGTGTGCCCTCTTCTCTCGGTCCTGCCTCGTTTCTACCGCCTCGCCGCGACCGCATCCACGGATCACCGATCCCACCCTCACGCCTGCGCGCGGGGACCGGGGCAGCCGGGGATCGGGAAGTCCTGGATACGGGCGGCGAGCCGATCTACGGTCCAAGGCGAACCCGACACCGAGGAGCGTCACCATGGCACGTCGACCGATCGACATCACCGTCCCCGACCTGACCGGGAAGCGCGCCGTCGTCACCGGTGCGAGCGACGGGATGGGCCTGGGCATCGCCGAGCGCCTCGCCGCGGCCGGCGCCGAAGTCGTGATGCCCGTGCGCAACCGGCGCAAGGGCGAGGCCGCGGTCCTGAGCATCCGCGAGCGCGTGCCCGGGGCCGACGTCTCGCTGCGCGACCTCGACCTGTCCTCGCTCGACTCCGTCGCCGCGCTGGGGGAGACCCTGCTCGGCGAGGGCCGCCCGATCGACCTCCTCGTCAACAACGCCGGGGTGATGACCCCGCCCGACCGGCAGACCACCGCGGACGGCTTCGAGCTCCAGTTCGGCACCAACCACCTCGGGCACTTCGCGCTCGTCGGCCGCCTCCTGCCGCTGCTGCGAGCGGGGCGCGCCCGCGTCACCTCGCAGGTCAGTGTCGCCGCCCGCCGCGGGCGCATCAACTGGGACGACCTGAACTGGGAACGGGGGTACGACGGCGGGCGCGCCTACGCGCAGTCGAAGATCGCGTTCGGCCTCTTCGGCCTCGAACTCGACCGCCGCAGCAGGGCCGGCGGCTGGGGGATCACCAGCAACCTCTCCCACCCCGGCGTCGCCCCCACCAGCCTCCTCGCCGCCCGGCCCGAGATCGGCCGCACCAGCGACACCGCGGGGGTGCGCCTCATCCGCGCACTCTCCAAGCGCGGCATCCTCCTCGGCACCGTCGAGTCCGCGACGCTCCCCGCCCTCATGGCCGCCACCGACCCCGCCGCGAAACCCGGCGTCCTCTACGGTCCCGAGGGCCCCGGCCACCTCGGCGGCCCGCCCGCCGAGCAGGCCCTCTATCGGCCGCTGCGCAGCGCGGACGAGGCCGCGCGCGTGTGGGAGGTCTCGGAGCGCCTGACCGCCACCGTCTTCTCGGCGGCGTGACCGGGGGGGGGGCCCTGGCCCCGCCGCCGGCGCCCGGTCAGTTGTCGCGGATGTTCCGGTACCGCCGCGGGATGTAGTTCTGAGCCCGCAGCGAGGCGGGGGAGACCTGGATGTGCCGCATGTCCGACGAGGGCGTCGCCAGGTCGTAGATCCAGATGTTCCCGTCGTCGCCGCGCATGTGGTACAGCATGCAGTGGTTGTCGTAGGAGTTGACGACGTCGCCGGGTTTGAGCTCGCTCCACTCGATCCTGGCGGCGATGTCGGGGATGCTCCGGGTGCTGTGGCCCGGGGTGGAGGTGTGCCAGGCCATCGAGACGAAGCCGGAGCAGTCCTGCCGGTAGGTGTGGCTGCCTTCGATGTCGGAGGCCCGGCTGCCGCCGTTGTACTGGATGTCGCGCAGGAACCAGTTGCGGGCCCGGTTCATGACCTCGTCGCGGGTGACGAGGCCCCGGTAGGCGGCGCTCGCCGGGGCGGCGACGGCGAGCACGGGGATCGCGCTGGCGGGGACCAGCGCGGCGGCCTGGAGCAGACGGCGCCGAGAGAGCAGCGGTCGTTCGGTCATGTGGTGCTCCTCTGAGAGACGGCCGGCCGGGGGGTCCGGTCGGCATGTCCTCCATCCTTCGTGGAGCGGACGCCTCATTCCAGGCGGAACCGAGGCAGAACGGAGGCGGGATCGCGGTGCTCCTCGGGTTCTCGAAGCTCAAGCCGGGACCCGCATGGAGGCGCTCATCGGCGAACTGCCGCCCGTACAAGGCGGCGGGCCGGTCCCGATGGGGCCGGCCCGCCTGGTTTCCCTTGCGGATCAAGCGATCTTCTTGTGGTAGGTGACCATCGCGAAGATGTAGGCGACGATCAGGATGCCCACGAGCCACGCCAGGGCGATCCAGATGTCGTTCCCGACCGGCTGCTCCGCGAAGAGCGCCCGGATCGAGTTGACGATCGAGGTGACCGGCTGGTTCTCGGCGAACCACTCCACCGGCGCGGGCATCGTGTCGGTCGGCACGAATGCCGAGCTGATGAACGGCAGGAAGATGAGCGGGTAGGAGAACGCGGAGGCGCCGTCGGGGGAGGTGGCCGCCAGCCCCGCGATCACCGCCAGCCAGCTCAGCGCCAGCGTGAAGAGGACGAGGATGCCCGTCACCGCCAGCCAGGCGCCGACGCCCGCGGAGGTGCGGAAGCCCATGACCAGCGAGACCACCACGATGACGGCCACCGAGATCATGTTGGACACCAGCGAGGTCAGCACGTGCCCCCACAGGACCGAGGAGCGGGCGATCGGCATCGAGTGGAACCGCTCGAAGATGCCGCTCTGGAGGTCGCTGTAGAGCCGGTAGGCCGTGTACGCGATGCCGCTGGCGATCGAGATGAGCAGGATGCCGGGCATCAGGTAGTTGACGTAGTTGTCGGTGCCCGCGTCGATGGCGCCGCCGAGCACGTACGTGAACAGCAGCATCATCGCGATCGGGGTGATCGTGACGGTGAGGATGGTGTCCAGGCTTCGGAAGACGTGGCGCATCGAGCGCCCGAGCATGACGTTGGCGTCGCTGAAGGTGTGGGCGCTCATCGCGTCTCCTCCTTGCCGTTCGCGGGGGACTTGTCGCCGACGATCGCGAGGAAGACCTCCTCCAGGGTGGGCTGCCGCTCCACGTACTCCACTGTGGCCGAGGGCAGCAGCGTGCGCAGCTCGGCGAGCGTGCCGTCGACGATGATGGTGCCCTGGTGGAGGATCGCGATGCGGTCGGCGAGCTTCTCGGCCTCGTCGAGGTACTGGGTGGTGAGCAGGACCGTGGTCCCGCCGTCGGCGAGGTCCTGGACGACGTTCCAGACCTCGATGCGGGCCTCCGGGTCGAGCCCGGTGGTGGGCTCGTCGAGGAAGATCACCGGCGGCTCGCCGATGAGGCTCATGGCGATGTCGAGGCGGCGGCGCATGCCGCCGGAGTACGTCGCCACGCGCCGCCGGCCCGCGTCGGCGAGGCCGAAGCGCTCCAGCAGCCCGTCGGCGATCCGCTTGGGCTCCTTCACCTGCCGGAGCCTGGCGATCATGACCAGGTTCTCGTGGCCGGTGAGGATCTCGTCGACCGCGGCGAACTGGCCGGTCAGGCTGATGGACTCGCGGACCCGGGCGGGATCGGCGGCGACGTCGAAGCCGTTGACGGTCGCCGTGCCCCCGTCCGCCTTGAGGAGGGTCGCGAGGATCCGCACGAGGGTGGTCTTGCCGGCGCCGTTGGACCCGAGCAGCGCGTAGATGCTGCCGCGGGCGACGTCGAGGTCGACCCCCTTGAGCACGTGCAGGTCCTTGTAGGACTTCTCAATGCCCTTGATCCGGATCGCCGGTGGCACAGGGGTGTTCATGTCTTCTCGCTTCACTGGTGGGTAGAGGGTGAGCAGCAGGCCGAGATCGAGCACGGCCTACTCGCAGTAGATGCGCACCTTGGTGTCCGTCTGGTCGACGTCCAGGGTGAGGTCGTCGAGGGCGTCGACGAGGTCTTCGAGCTGGTTCGGCTTGATCTCGGTCAGGTCGACCGGCACGCCCTGCTTGACGAGCTCCTGGTTGGCGCGCTCGAGGGCCTGCGGCGGCACGAAGACCGCGAGCTTGACTCCGGCGCGGAGCAGCTTGAGCGGCACGCGGATGTTGACCTTGGTCTCGCCGCTGTACTCGTCGTTCGCGTCCACGACCAGGCGCAGGAACTTCGGCCGCTTCCCGCCGCGGGCCGCGGGCGCCGCGTCGGGCTCCTCGGTCTCGACGGCCGTGAGGAGGCGCTCGGCCTCGTCGGCGGTGATCTTGCCTTCTGCCAGCATCTGGAGGATCTGGCGTCGCTGTTCGCTCATGGTTCCCGGTTTCCTTTTCATCTGACGGAGACGACCACGGCGGTGCGGCCCTGCTCGATCTCGAAGCGGGCGCCCGGCAGCGCCCAGAAGACGCGCCCCACGCCGGCGAGTGTTTTGAAGGGCGGCATGTCGAACATCAGGCAGGCGACCACCCCGCCGATCACGGCGAGCACGAGCAGCGGCGACAGCAGCAGCACGATGGGGACCACGGGGAGGAAGAGCCGCCTGACACGGCCGTCGGGGCGGCGCCAGCGCGCCGTCACCAGCTGGGGGATCATCGGGACCTCTCAAGTTCCGCCAGCGCCTCGTCGACGCTGATGTCCCCTTGGCGCAGGCGCTCGATGACGTCGGCGCCGGTCGGGGCGGGGTCGGTGTCGACGAAGTCGAGTCGGCCGGCGATCCGGTTGAGGCGGGCCTTGACCGTCGGGTAGCTGACCCCGAAGATCCGCTCCATCTCCTTGATGGACCCGTGCGACCTGACGAACGCGGCGACGAACACCTGGTCGTCGGCGCCGAGCTGCGCGAGCTGCGGCGGCTCGAACTCCCCTTCGACCGCGATCCCGCTCTCCACGAGCCGGACGCGCTCGACGGTGAACTCCTGGCCGCGCGTCAGATCGGTCAACTCCTGCCAGTCCATCCCGGCCCCTTCTTCCTCGACGATGTTCGTCCTTCATTTGTAGCTTGAGAATCTTAAGAAGTCAACTCGAGAATCTTAATTATCTTGATTTCGAGTTCAAGGGCATGAAAAAACCGCCCTGTTACAGGCGGTTTGTAGTGATTTTTGAGTGAGCCTGTGACCTAGGCGTCCTCTTCCAGGTAGGCGCGGATGCCCGCGACGACGAGCGCGTGGTCCTCCAGCGACGCCAACCCCGAGGCCGTCACCGCCGCGACCACCCCGACGCCGCGCACCCGGATCGGGAACGACCCGCCGGTGACCGCGTACTCGGCCGGGTCCATCCCGGCCTCGGCGGGCGAGACGCCCTTCGCGGCCAGCTGCTCCTTCACCAGCGCCGAGCTGTGCTCCTTGCGCAGCACCACCGCGGCCTTGCGCGCGATCCACGACTCCTGGTCCGGCGTGCTCCCCGGCAGCGCCGCCCGGAACAGGATCAGACCCGGACGGCGGATGTCGATCCCCACCCCGTGCCCGGCCTCCTGCGCGATCGCCGTGATCCGCGACCCCAGCCGCCACGCGGCCCCGTGGTCGAACGAGCCGAACACCAGCTCGGCCTCCTGGCGCTCGAACTCCTCGATCGCATCGCCCATCTCCGCACGTCCTCCACTCGTATCGACGGCCGGATCAAAGATACGGCCCCGCGCGCGAACCCGCCCGCACCCGCCGAACCTGCGGCAGGATACGCACATGCTGGGCCTCGAACTCATCGTCGTCATCGGCGCGGTCCTGGTCGCCTGCCGCGTCGGCGCGCAGCGCACCGGGATCGCCGCGCCCGTGCTCCAGCTCGCCGCCGGCGTGCTCCTCGGCCTCCTCCCCACCTTCGGCGCCCTCGAACTCCCCTCCGAAGTGGTCCTGCTGCTGTTCCTGCCCGCGCTGCTGTGGTGGGAGGCGTTCAACACCTCGCTGCGCGAGATCCGCCGCTACCGGCGCGCGATCTTCCTGACCAGCACCCTCCTCGTGGTCGCCACGGCCGCGGCCGTCGCTGCCACCGCCCACGCCTTCGGCGTCCCTTGGGGACCGGCATGGGTGCTCGGCGCCGCGCTCGCCCCCACCGACGCGACCGCCGTCAACGTCGTCGCCCGGTACCTGCCCCGTCGCCAGATCATGGTCCTGCGCGCCGAGAGCCTGGTCAACGACGGCACCGCGCTGGTGGTCTTCGGCCTCGCCGTGGGCGTCGTCGTCAGCGGCGAGGAGCTGAGCCCGGCCCACATCGGCTGGGAGCTGCTGGTCTCCTACGGCGGCGGCATCGCCGCGGGCGTCGCCGCCGCGCTCGTCTGGGTCGCGCTGCGCCGCCACATCACCGACACGCTCGCCGCCGCCACGATCTTCTTCCTCATCCCCTTCACCGGGTACCTCCTCGCCGAGCTCGTCCACGCCTCCGGTGTGCTCGCCGCCGTCGCGGCCGGCCTCATCGTCGCCCAGACCAGCCCCGTCTACGGCTCCGCGCCCGCCCGGCGGCAGGTGTTCGCCACCTGGGGCTTCGTGACCTTCCTGCTCAACGGCGCCCTGTTCGTGCTCATCGGCATCGAGTCGCAGGCGGCCGTCAGGGGCATGGAGGGCGCCGACCTGCTCCAGGCCCTCGGCATGGTCGCGGTCATCGCGCTCGTGCTCGTGGCGGTGCGGATCGCATTCCTGTTCACCTCGGTGTTCTTCATCCGCCTGCTCGACCGGCGCCCGCAGCAGCGCCTCCTGCGCGTGGGCGCCCGCGCCCGCATCGTCTCGGGCCTCTCCGGGTTCCGCGGCGCGATCTCCCTCGCCATCGCGATCGCCGTCCCGACCGCGATCGACGCCGGTTCGGCCTTCCCCTACCGCGACACCATCGTCTTCACGACCTTCGGCGTCATCTGCGTGATGCTCCTGCCCGCCTTCTTCCTCCCGGCGGTCATCCGCTGGGCCCGGATGCCCGAGGACACCGAACCCGAGGAGGAGCTCCACTACGCCCGCACCCAGACCTCCACCGCCGCACTCGAAGCCCTTCCGCGCCTCGCCGACGAGCAGGGCGCCCGCGCCTCCACCCTGCACCGCCTGGAGACCGAGATGCGCGAGCACCTCGACGTCCTCGGCGCCGACCCCGACGACGACGCCCCCGACGCCGCCCCGCAGCTCCGCAGCGACTACAACCGCCTCCGCCTCGCCGTCATCGCCGAGAAGCGCGCCACCCTCATCCGCCTGCGCCGCGACCGCCGCATCGACGACACCGTGCTGCGCCGCATGCAGTTCACCCTCGACATCGAGGAGATCCGCCTCCTCGAAGACCCCGCCGACGACGAGTGAGCGGCGGGCGAGGGCCCGGCCCTGAGCCGGGCCCTCGGGTGGGCTACTCGTCGGGGACGAAGTCGCCGATCAGGTGCAGGTTCTGGATGGCGGCCATGCCCCACTGGGCGGCGTCGTTGGTGGCCATGCGGGGCCACCAGTCGGTCGGGTTCAGGGTGGTCTCGACGCGCTCGAACTCGGGCCAGGTGGGGGAGTCGCCGCGCCAGTACTCGGCCTGGGTGCGGAAGACCTTCCAGGCGTGGCGGGCCTGGGACTCGTCGCCGGTGCGGGCGTAGACCTGGGCGTTGCCGCGGCAGAACGCCCACAGGAACAGGTCGCCGAAGCGGGCGCCGTACTCGGCCTCCTGCTCGGCGCGGGTGGCGGTGTAGAAGCGGGAGTAGCGGAGCCAGTCGGCCTCGAAGGCGGGCATGTCGACCTGCTGGAGGAGCTCGGCGACGATCTCGAAGCGGCCGAATCCGCTGGAGAGGTTCGAGCGCTCGACGACGGGGGTCTCCGCGATCGCGTACCGGCCGGTGTCCATGTCGTACGCCGCGGAGCCCTGCGCGAACCCGTTGGGCTGGGCCGCGATCGTCTCCATGGTGCCGAGGACCTTGTCGCGGCAGAACTCCCAGTCCGGGCCGCGCCGCTCCCACTCGGTGAGCCACGCGGCCGCGAGCGCCGCCCAGCTGGTGCCGAAGCCGATGTCGATCGCGTTCGGGTCGGGGTCCCACGGGTCGGCCTCGGGGTCGCGGATCTTGCGGCCGGTGTCGAGGACCAGCGCGGTCTTCTCCGAGTCGTGGAGGAACCGCAGGATGCCGCCGACGCGCTCGTCGGCCGTCAGGTAGTAGAAGTACCGCCAGTAGTTCGCGTTCGAGATGCGCACCTGTTTGGACGAGTCGCCCCAGTGCATGACGCCGTGCCGCGTGCCCAGGCCCGCCCAGTCGCCGAGGTGGTAGGTGTTCACCTCGGTCGTCTTGCGGGTCATGGCCTCCGCGAACCGGAACGACTCGGCCGAGCCGGTGTGCAGGTAGTACTGCCACAGCCACTGGTCGGTGGAGAACTCGGAGTTGTCCCACGCGTAGCCGCCGACGTCGTACCGCCACACCTTGCGGTCGCCGTCCTGGGAGTGCATGACGTCGCCGTAGTCCCAGAAGCCGTACCAGTGCCGCTGGTCCTGCGCGTTCCGGTAGTACGCGAAGTTCGCGTCGAGGACGTCCTCGGTGAACTCCTTGAACGGGTGCGACCGGTCGACGGGGCCGACGAGGCCGCCGAAGGCGCCGGCGGCGCTCAGGTGCTCGGGCGGGGCCACGACCTGCGGCTGGGCGCGGACCGCGTCGGCCATGGCGCCCAAGCGATCGGCTGAGGGCGTCGCCTCCAGGGCCCAGAACAGGAGCTCGGAGGTGCGGGCGACGCCGTAGGGCGTGTCGAAGCCCGCCTCCCAGTCCTCGTAAGTGATCTCGAGGGCGTCGAGCTGCTTCGCGTAGGTGTCCTGGCCGAGGCCGTCGTGGTAGAACCGGTTGTCCATCGGCTGCGCCTCGGGCGACCACATCCACACCGTCACCTGGGCCTCGTCGGTGTGCGCGCCCCGGATGTCGAGCCCGGCGGGGTGGCGCTGCCAGAAGTCCTTCATGCCGAACGCGAACCCGCCGGAGACGCCGCCGACGTACCCGAAGCCGGAGGCGCGGCGGCCCTGGTCGACCGGGACCCAGCCGTGGCCCTCCTTGGTGCGCTTCTTGACCGCGTACCCCTCGGAGGTGAGCTGGGTGAGCGAGTAGTCGCCCCAGTCGGGGATCCACTGGAGGCGCGTGGTCACGCGCTGGTCCCAGGTGGCCGGGTCGGGGAGCGCGGTGCCCGCGATCTGCGCGTCGCGCACGGCCGCGCCCGGGTCGCGGCGCATGCCGGTGATCCCCTTGACGGCCTCGGTGAGCTGGCCGTGGCCCTCGCCGACGAACCGCACGTGCCGGTCGTACATCGCGTCGGACATCGCCACCGTGAAGCGCACGCCGAGGCCGGCGATGAACGCGTCGTCGCCGTCGGAGTCGTAGACGAACGTGTGCACCATGCGGAACGACTCGCCGCCCGCGTAGAAGTACAGGCGCACGGTGAACGGCAGCCAGGAGCGGCCGCGGCCGCGGGTCTTGCGGTGGTTGCCGTCGATGCGGACCACCGCGCGGACCGGACCCTCCTGCTCGACGGTGACCTCCTCGATCTCGGAGGTGTAGCGGTCGCGGCTGACCGAGCCGGTCTCGGCGTCGGGGGCCTCGGTCTGGGTGATGTTGACGAGGTGCCCGTCCTTCGCGACGGTCGTGTCACCGCGCTTGACGTGCTTGATCAGGTTCGTGCCGGACTTGCCGATCCGCGCGGTGATGACGCCGGTGGAGACGTCGACGTGGCCGCGGGAGGTGCTGACGGCGACCTCGTGGCCGCCCGCGGCGGGCTCGCCCGCTTCGAGGGTGAACGACTCGGCGACGGCGTCGGGGCCGACGGCGTGCGCGGTCCACTTCAGCGACCCGTCGGGCCAGTAGGCGAGGGGCCAGGTCTGGACCGGGACGGCCGCGCCGTCGGCGGCGGTGAGCTTGAACGCCTGCTCCTGGCCGAAGCGGCCCGGTCCCCACGGGACGCCCCAGGTGGAGCCGGGGGACTCGGCCGGCGCGCCTTCGAGCCACTTGAGCTCGACCGACTCGGGGCCGGCGTCGGTCGAGGGGCCGGTCTGGGCGTGCGCGGGCGCGGCCTCGAAGAGCGCGGCCGCGGCGGCGACGCCCGCGGTCGTGGCCAGGACGCCGCGGCGGCTGAACCCGGTGCGGGCCAGCGGTTCGGGAGCGGGTGCAGGGCTCGGCATGGTGCCTCCAGAGGGTGCGAGAGGGGCAATGATGTAAATCGTTTTAACTCAGGGGGTTCAATATAGTTACCCATCGATGTATCGTCAAGCGATCGAGGTTACGACCATCAGTGCCGACATCATGGTCGGCGACGGGGCCTGGCGGCGAGCCATTTCCACCGGCATACTTGGAGCGATCATGAAAACGTTTAAGCGACTCTCGGCCATAGGAGCCGTCCTCGGCCTCGTGGCCGCGGGCGCCGCCTACGCCGCGAGCACCGGCGCGAGCCACGCCGAGGAGGTCGGCGTCCAGCAGACCCTCCGCCCCATGGAGGACCTCGGCCGCGGCGTCGTCGCGGTCCGCAACGGCTCCAGCGTCCTCGTCAGCTGGCGCCTGCTCGGCCTCGACGCCGCCGGCACCGCCTTCAACGTCTACCGGTCCGCGAACGGCGGCGCCTGGACCAAGCTCAACGGGTCCGCCCTCACCGGCGGCACCAACTACACCGACACCGGCGCGAACCTCTCCCAGGCCAACGCCTACCGCATCGCTCCCGTGCTCAACGGCACCGAGCAGGCCCCCAGCGCCGCGTTCACCCTCACCGCCAACCACGCCGACGAACCCGCCGTCCGCATCCCCCTGCGCGCCGGCGGCCCCGTCAAGTTCACCTGGACCGGCGACCTCGACGGCGACGGCGAGTACGACTACGTGATCGACCGCCAGACCTCGCCGCAGACCATCGAGGCCTACACGAGCACCGGCACGTTCCTGTGGTCGGTCAACCTGGGCCCCAACTCCACGAACCAGGACAACATCGAACCCGGCTCCGCCACCATCGACGTCGGCCACTGGGACGGCGTCACCGTCCAGGACTTCAACTCCGACGGCTTCGCCGAGGTCGCCCTCAAGTTCGCCGACGGCGTCGTCTTCGGCGACGGCCAGACCTGGACCCACGCCGACGACGACCGGCAGTGGATCGGGATCCTCAACGGCCGCACCGGCGCCCTGCTCAACTACGCCGGCGTCCCCCAGGACTACCTCGCCGACGGCCCCCTGGCCATGCAGTTCGGCGTCGGCTACCTCGACGGCACCCGCCCGTACCTGGTCGCCTCCATGAAGAACCGCATCGGCAGCGGCGACTTCAACATGATGATCGCCGCCTGGACGTGGTCGGGTCAGAACCTCACCCAGCAGTGGAAGTGGCTGCGCGGCGGCACGAACGCCCCCGACGGGCACAACATCCGCATCGTCGACGTCGACGGCAACGGCACCGACGAGGTCGCCCACATCGGCTTCGTCCTCAACGGCAACGGCACCCTCCGCTACTCCCTCGCGGGCCAGGGGATCATCCACGGCGACCGGTTCCACATCGCCGACCTCGACCCCGCCAACCCCGGCCTCGAAGGCTACGGCGTCCAGCAGGTCAACCCCAGCGGCCTGCGCGAGTACTACTACGACGCCGCCGACGGCCGGATCATCTGGAAGCACACCCTCTCCGGCACCGCCGACGTCGGCCGCGGCATGGCCGGCGACGTCGACCCCCGGCACCCCGGTATGGAGGTCTGGTCCTTCGACGGCCTCTACAACGCCGCCTCCAACCAGCTCACCGAGCCGAACACCTCCCTGCGCCCCTGGCCGCAGCTCGGCCTCTGGTGGGACGGCGACCTGACCATGGAACTGCTCAACGACGGCAAGCTCGAAGAGTGGGACCCGCTCAACCCCGCCCCCACCAACGGCCTGCCGCGCATCGAGACCGTCACCTCCTACGGCGCCGTCAAGGCCGCCCAGGGCGGCCCCACCCTCGTCGGCGACCTCCTCGGCGACTGGCGCGAAGAGGCCGTCTACACCAACGCCGCCTACAACCAGCTCATCGTCTTCACCACCGACAAGCCCACCAGCACCCGCCTCTACACGCTCGCGCACAACCCCGAGTACCGCAACTGCATGACCACCAAGGGCTACATGCAGTCCCACCACACCGACTACTTCCTCGGCGCGGGGATGAGCACCCCGCCCCGCCCCCCGATCACCTACTGACACGCCGCGGGGCCGCTCCGGCGGCCCCGCCCGACCCCATGGATTGAACCCACTGTGACCACTCCTTCGCGGGCCTTCGGCCCGCTCGACCAGACCCGCACCGGCTGGCAGGCCGCCGCGACCGCCCTCGCGCGGCCCGCCGTGGACCTCGCCTCCCGCGGACCGGACGCGATGCCCGTGACCATGTCGAACCACTCCCACGCGGAGAACTGGTTCGAACTGCTCACCCGCCCGCTCTGGGGCCTGGCCGCGGCCGCCGACGCCGTCCCCGACGACCTCTGGGACGCCCTCGCCGCCGCCCTCGCGCGCGCCCTCGACCCCGCCGACGACTGGTACGCCGGCGACTTCGGCGACGCCGACCAGCGCTGCGTCGAGGCCGCCGCCGTCGGCTGGGCCCTCGCCACCGCCCGCGAGCACCTCTGGGACCGCTTCGCCCCCAAAGCGAAGGACGACACCGTCGCCTGGCTCTCCCAGGCCTACAAGACCGGAGTGGTCGACAACAACTGGCACTACTTCCCGGTCATGGTCGGCCACGGCCTCGACGCGGTCGGCGCCTACCGCGACCCGTCCGTCGCCGCCGCCCACCTCGACCGGATCGGGGAGTTCCACCTCGGCGGCGGCGTCTTCAAGGACGGACCCCAAGGCCGCGTGGACTACTACAACCCGTTCGCGTTCCACACCTACGCGCTCCTGCACTACCGCATCTGCGGCGACGACCGGTTCGTCGACCCCGCCGCCGACTTCGCCCGCACCTTCCGCTCCTGGTTCGCCGCCGACGGCGCCGCCGTCCCCTACGGGCGCAGCATGGGCTACCGCTTCGCCCAGGGCTCCCTGTGGGGTGCGCTGGCCGCCGCCGACGTCGAGGCCGTGCCGTGGGGCGAGGCCGCCGGGTTCAGCCGCCGCCTCCTGGCCTGGTGGTGGGACAAGCCGATCCTCACTCCCGACGACCGCCTCTCCATCGGCTACGGCTACCCCAACGACCTCGCGGCCGAGCAGTACCTCACCGCCGGGTCGCCGTGGTGGGCCGCGAAGGCCTTCACGGGCCTCCTCGCCGGAGCCGACCACCCCTTCTGGACCGCCGAGCCCGAGGCCCCCGGGCCCGGGACCGACGCGAACCCGGCCGCGCAGGCCGTCCACGTGCGCGACGCCGGCGGCCACGTCACCCGCCTCAACGGCCAGTCCTGGCGCTCGAAGATGCGCGGCGGCAAGGACACCTACGCCCGCCTCGCCTACTCCTCGCTCGCCGGGTTCTCCCACGCCGTCGACGGGCCCGGCCTCGAGGCCGCCGCGCCGGACGGGACGCTCGTGCTCTCCGAGGACGGCGTCCACTGGCGCGGCCGCGAGGACGCCGTCTCGTGCGCGATCGACTGGAGCGGCGTCCTGACCACGGTCTGGCGCCCCTGGGAGGACGTCACCGTCACCTCCGAGCTCCAGGCCTTCGAGGACGGCTGGCACACCCGCGCCCACGTCATCGAGACCGCCCGCCGCCTCCACACGGGGGAGGGCGGCTGGTGCGTGCCCCGCGACGGCAACGAGGCCGCGGTCGCGAACGACCGCGTCGCCGTCGTCTCCCGCGGCGTGCGCAGCGAGGCCCTCGACGACGGCGGGAACCGCGAGGCCGCGCTGGTCTGGCCCATGCCCGGCACGCACATGTACTGGCCCGCGACGGTCCTGCCCGTCCTCACCGGCGTCCTCGAACCCGGCCGCCACGTCTACCGCGCCCGGTTCTATGCCGGAAGGGAGTGAGCGGCCCGCTTGACAGGCTCGGAAAGCGCGATCTAAGGTGACCGCGAGCGAAGTTAAAACGATTTAACCCCCAATCCCATCCCTCACGAAGGAGTTCAACGATGAGCAACCCGATCCGCCGCCGCACCCTCCTCACCGGTGCCACCGCCACCGCGGCCCTCGCCGCCACCGCCGCCTGCGGCGACGACGGCCCCGCCGGGACCGCCGACGACCCCGTCGAGATCAGCTTCGAATGGTGGGGCGACGAAGCGCGGGCCGACATCACCAAGCAGGCCGTCGACCTCTTCATGGAGCGGAACGAGGGCATCAAGGTCGCCGCCAACTTCGCCGACTACCCCGCCTACTGGGAGAGCCTCACCGGCCGCATGGCCTCCCGCGACCTCCCCGACGTCTTCCAGATGGACTACCCCCGCCTGCGCCAGTTCGGCGGCACCGGGATGCTCCTGCCCCTCGACGACCTCGTCGACACCGCCGACTTCCGCGACGGCGTGCTCGACACCGCGAAACTCGACGGGAAGCTCATCGCGGTCCCCGTCGGCAGCAACGTCTTCGGCCTCATCTACCGCCCCGACTGGTTCGCCGAGTACGGCATCGCCGTCCCCGAGACCGGCTACTCCTGGGACGACTACACCGCGCTCGTCCGCGACCTCACCGCCGCCATGGGCGAGGGCCGCTGGGGCGGCGCGGACTGGACCGGCTCCTACCTCCTCGCCGAGCTGTGGCTGCGCCAGCAGGGCGACAGCTTCTACTCCGACGACGCCGCGAGCCTGAACTTCACCAAGGAGCAGCTCGTGGAGTGGTGGAGCATCGCCGCCCCGCTCCAGGCGGACGGCTCCGTCCCCTCGCCCGAGGAGACCGCCGCCGAGAGCGCCCCCGGCGTCGCCGCCGGCTCGATCGCCACCGAGCTCCGCTGGGACACCGCGGTCAACGGCTACTGGTCCACCGTCACCGACGGCGGCGGCGCCCTCGGCATCATCGCCCCGCCCACCACCGACCCCGCCAACCTCGCGCTCCACCTGCGCCCCGCGATGCAGTACGTCGTCGGCGCCAACACCGAGCAGCCCGAGGCCGCCGCCAAGCTCATCGAGTTCCTCCTCGGCGACCCCGACGCCGCGAAGATCCTCGGCACCAACCGCGGCATCCCCTCCACCAAGACCGCCCTCGACAACGTCGAACTCGACGAGGCCTCCCAGGCCGTCATCGACTACGAGGCCACCGTGGAGCAGCACCTCGCCGCCGCCCCCGTCGTCCCGCCCGCCGCCGCCGGCGCCGTCGAGGCCAAGTTCACCGAGATCTACCAGCAGGTCCAGTACGCCACCATGACCGCCGCCGACGCCGCCGACCTCTTCTTCACCGAGGCCGAGACGCTCTTCGCCAGCGAGCAGTAGCCACCCCGGGGGCGGGGGGCGTCTGAGGGGTCGCCCCCCCGCCCCGCCCCGAACTTGACAGGCCCGCGCCGAGCGGGGACCATTGTTACAGAAACCGTTTCCGGAAAATCTGAAACAAAGGCGGACGGACTTGGCGCGCAAAGGCAGCAGCACCGGCGACGGCAAGCGCAGCACCACCATCCGCGAAGTCGCCGAACGCGCGGGCGTCTCCGTCGCGACCGTGTCCCGCATCCTCTCCGGCACCTACCCCGCCGCCCCCGCCACCCGCGCCAAGGTCATGAAGGCCGTCGAGGAACTCGACTACGTCGCCAACCACCACGCCCGCGCCCTCCAGGGCACCACCCGCAAGAGCATCGCCATCATCGTCAACTCGGTGATCTCCCCCCACTACGCCCACGTCGCCCAAGGCGTCCAGACCCAGGCCGCCGAGGACGGGCGCCTGTGCCAGATCGGCACCACCGGCGGCGACGCCGAACGCGAGCTCGCCATGGTCCAGTTCATGCGCGAGCAGCACCCCGAAGCCGTCATCCTCGTCGGCAACGTCAACGCCGACGACGAGTACAAGGCCCGCATGAGCCGGTACGCCCACGCGCTGGCCGCCATCGGCTCCCGCCTGGTCCTGTGCGGACGCCCCCCGCTCGGACCCGACGCCCCCGCCGTCGTCGTCGAATACGACAACACCGGCGGCGCCTTCGCCGCCACCAGCCACCTGCTCTCCAACGGCCACAAGCGCATCCTGTTCCTCGGCCGCCGCCCCGGCTTCACCACCCCCGACGCCCGCATCGCCGGCTACCGCGACGCGCTCGCCGCCCACGGCGTCGCCCACGACCCCGGCCTCGAAGCCGACGGCACCTTCGAGCGCTTCGAGGGCTACCGGATGATGCAGACCCGCCTCGCCGCCGGGCCGCCCGACTTCACCGCCGTGTTCGCCGCCAACGACCAGATCGCCGCCGGCGCCCGCCAGGCCCTCCTCGAACGCGGCCTCACCATCCCCGGCGACGTCTCCCTCGTCGGCTTCGACGACCTCCCGCCCGCCGCCGACATCGACCTCACCACCGTCTTCCAGCCCCACGAGGAGCTCGGCCGCACCTCCGTGCGCCTCGCCCTCGAACACGCCCGCAACGGCGGCCCGCCCCCGCACACCGTCCTCGGCGCCCACCTCGTCCTCCGCGGCTCCGTGCGACCGCTCGTGTAGCGGCCCTACTAGATTGGGCGCGCGACCCCCTCGCGACGACATGAGGCCGCGACTAGACTCCGTTCCGCACAGCGCCGCGGCCGACCGGCCGCTGCCGCAACGAGGGAGCTGACATGTCCGCTCAGATCGACGCCGTCGTCTTCGACGTCCTCGGCACCATGGTCGACGAACCCCGCGGCCTCACCGAGGCCCTCCGGGCAGCGGCGCCCGCCGCCGACACCGCCGAGCTGCTCGCCCTGTGGCAGCGGCACATCGAACGCGAACAGGACCGCGTCGTCACCGGCGGCCGGCCCTACGCCACCGCCGACGCCCTCGACCGCGAGGCCGCCGAAGCCGTCGCCGCGCACGCCGGGATCACCGACGCCGCCGTCCTCGACCGCCTCGCCGGAGCCGGCCGCCGCCACCCCGCCTGGGACGACGCCGCCGCCGGACTGGAGCGCATCGCCCGCCACCGCCCCGTCCTCGCCCTCTCCAACGCCAACCGCGCCGCGCTCCTCCACCTCACCGCCAACGCCGGCCTCCGCTGGCACCAGGCGGTCTCGGCCGAGGACGCGCAGACCTACAAGCCCGCCCCCGAGGTCTACCGCCTCGCCGTGGACGCCGTCGGCCGCCCGCCCCAGCACCTCCTCATGGTCGCCGCCCACGCCTGGGACCTCCGCGGCGCGCAGGCCGCCGGGATGCGCACCGCCTACGTCCACCGCCCCGTCGGCGACCCGCCCGCCGCCGACGACCGGTTCGACTGGCACGTGGGCAGCCTCGCCGAACTCGCCGACGCCCTCGACGCCCTCTGACCTCCGGGCCTGGCCGGAGCCGTTGCGCCCGTGGTTGAATGACGTACCCCTCGACCACCGGAGCCCCCATGCCGCAGGCGCAGACCGACCGCGAGACCGCCGCCCGATACGGCGACGCCCTGCTCGCCCAACGGAAACCGCCCTGGTACAGCCTCGCCCCGACCTCGCCGACCGGCGCCAAGGCCGCCCCCGACGACCTGCCCGCCGCGCAGCGCGACCTCCTGCGCCTCGTCGCCCACCTCGGCGCCGCGCCCGTCCCCCTCGGCCTCCTCGACGGCGACCTCCCCGCCTCCCTCGCCGCCCCCGCGAACCTCGTGCTCGCCGCCGCCCACCTCGGCGCCGCCGGACTCGCCCGCGTCGACCGCGACACCCTCTCCATCGACCTGTGGCTCGCCAAGCGGCTCAGGGACGCCACCCCCGCCCCCGACCGCCACGACCTGCTCACCAGCGCCCGCCGCCTCCTGCGCCGCCGCCTCCCCGACCACCGGCTCCCCGAGGCCCGGCCCGCCTGGCGCGCCCTCCTGCCCCACGCGCTGGCCGCCGCCGGCGACGTGACCGCGGGCGACGTCGACGACGCCACCTGGCTCATGGAGCGCGCCGCCGCCTACCTCCAGCAGTACGACCAGCTCGACGCCGCGCAGCTCCTCCTCGACCGCTCCCTCACCGTCAAGCAGGAGCGCTACGGCGTCGAGCACCCCGAACTCGCCGCGACCCTCGGCGACCTCGGCGCCGTCCTCGTCCTCCGCGGCGAGACCGACCGCGCCGAACGCGAACTCACCCGCGCGGTCGGCATCGCCGGAGCCGCCCACGGTCGCAACAGCGTCGAGGTCGCCCGACCCGTCGCCCACCTCGGCGTCCTCATGCACGACCTCGGCCGCCTCGAGGACGCCCGCGACCTCCACGCCTGGGCCCTGCGCAACACCATGGCCGGACTCGGCTCCGACCACCCCGAGACCGCCGAACGCGCCGCCCGCCTCGCCGGCGTCCTCCACGACCTCGGCGACCTCGACACCGCCCGCGCCCTCTACGAGCAGGCGCTCGCCATCGGGCAGCATGCCGACGGCCCCGGCCACCCGGCCCTCGCGGGCACCGTCGCCGCGCTCGGCGCGGTCCTCAAGGACCTCGGCGACCCCGGCGCGGCCGACGTCCTCGAACGCGCCCTGGCGATGCGCCTGCACGACGACGACCAGCGCGGCACCGCCTCGATCCTCGTCGACCTCGGCGTCGCCCACCAGCAGCAGGGCCGCACCGAGACCGCGGGCGACCACCTCGCCCGCGCCGTCGTGCTCGCCCGCGACACCGGCGAACTCCAGGTGCTCGCGCTGGCGTTGCGCAACCTCGCCGTGGTCGAGCACCTCGCCGAGCGCCCCGCGCGGCGGGCCGCCCTCATGGACGAGGCCGTGGCCGCGTTCGAGGCCGGGTACGGCCCGGACCACCCGCTCACGGTCGAATGCCGGGCCCTGCGGGCGGCCTGGACCTGAGCCCCGGGCACGGCGAAAGCCCCGGCCGAGGCCGGGGCTCTTCGAGTGCGCGCGGTCAGACCGGCAGGCCAGGGGGCTCGACGTCGCCCCGCCAGCCGCCGCTCGCGGAGCCGCGCTCCTCGATGAACGACTTGAAGCGCTGCATGTCGCCCTTGATGCGGCGGTCGAGGACGCCGAGCTTGTCGGCGGCCGTCTCGACGAAGCCCTCGGGGTCGATGTCCATCTGCGCCGTGACCCGGGTGGTGAGGTCGTCGATGCGGTGGAACGTGACCACGCCGGCGTGCGTGGGGCCCGAGATGGAGGTCCAGGCGACCCGCTCGTCAGGGTGCTGCTCGGTGATGGCGGCGTCGAACTCGCGGGTGACCCCGCCGATGCTCGTGCGCCAGTGGGTCAGCGTCTCGCCGATCTGCTGGATCTCGTCGACGCCCTCCATGAACTGGGGGAACGTCTCGAACTGCGTCCACTGGTCGTACGCCGTGGAGACCGGGACTTCGACCTCGACTGATTCGGTGATGGTGCTCAAGGCACTCGCTCCTTCGGTCGCGGAACGCGCCGGTCGGCGCGTCGTCTTCCGGTCCCGGGTTACCCCGCACCGGCCGCGGCACACCTTCAGAGGGCGGTGGGGACCCGGGTCGTGACGAGGCCGACGTCGCTGAGGAAGCGCTCGAGCGCGATCGTGGCGATGCCGGTGGCGACCGAGTTGCCGCGCACTGTGGACACCTCGACCTCCAGGTCGGCGGCCGAGTCGCCGGGCGCCTCCTCGACCACGCTGCGGCGCACCGCGGGCACGAGGTGGTCGCCGAGCGCCCACACCGTCCACCCGGTCAGGGTGATGGTCTCGGGATTGACGATCGCGACGAGGTCGGCGAGGGCGGCCCCGAGGTAGCGCGCGGTGCGCTGGATCGTCTCGGTGACGGCCGGGTCCGGCGCGGGCGGCTCCAGCGCGGCGGCGAGCGCCCCGATGAAGTCCCGCTGGAGCGGGACCGAGGCGAGCGGGTGCGCGGGGTCGATGGCCCCCAGGGTCTGCTGGACGCCCAGCGCGCCCACGTACGCCTCGACGCAGCCGCGGCGCCCGCACCGGCAGGCGCGGCCGTCGAGGGCGAGGAGGCTGTGGCCCCACTCGCCCGCGAAGTTCGTGGCCCCGCGCAGGATCGCGCCGTTGAGGATGATGCCGGCGCCGACGCCGGTGCCGAGGTTCACGGTGATGGTGCTGGCGTGCCTGCGGCCCTGGCCGAACCACAGCTCGGCGGTGGCGATCGCCTTGAGCGGGTTGTCGATCACGATCGGCAGGTCGAGGCGCTCGCGGAGCCGGTCGACGTGGTGCCGGGTCGCGTTGGGCATGGCGGGCGCGTTCCCGCCCCAGCGCTGCATGGAGCCGGGGAGGGAGACGCCGACCCCGAGGACCTCGTGGCGGGGCGTGCCCGCCCGGGCGAGGGCGGCGTCGACGGCGCGGGCCACGCCGTCGACGACCTCCTCGGTCTCGTCGTGCCGCTCGTCCGCGGCGACCTCGGCGGCGGCGACCTCGTCGAGGGCGGCGTCGAAGACGACGGCCCTGATGTAGGTCTCCGCGACGTCGACGCCGACGATGCGGCCGCGGTCCTGGTTGAGCCGCAGGAGTGTCGTGGGGCGCCCCACCCGCCCGGAGGCCACGCGCGCCTCGGTGACGATCCCGCCGGTGAGCAGGTCGCTGACCACCGTCGCGACGGTCGCGGTGCTCAGGCCCGTGGTGCGCGCGAGCTCGTTGCGGGTCGTCTCGCCCGCGGCGAGCAGCGCGTGCAGCACGTCGAGCCGCGATTCGCTGCGTATGTCGCGCGAGGTGCGCCTGGTGGGGGCCATCGGTACTCCTGGGGCTGTGGGGGTGCTACTCCGGTGCGGGTGCGGCGGTCACGCGCTCGAGGCGCGGGTGCGCGCCCCCGGCGGTGCCGCGGACCAGCAACCTGACGGTACCGGAGTTCCACCCGGCCGGAATCCACAGTCGACCCGGATCGCCGCCGGTGAACCGGGGCCGGTGCGGGTCGTCGAGCCACACGCGCCCCAGGAGTTCGCCGCCCGCGAAGGCGCTCACGCGGACCTGCTCGCCCTCGAAGCGGAGCGACCGCCCGCCGGCGGGGACCGGGACGTCGAGCCAGGCCTCCTCGCCCGGTGCGAGCGGCAGCGGCAGCTCGACGCCGAGCCCTTCGGCGTCCTGCCCGGCCAGCGCGATGATCGCGTGGTCGGGCTGGGCCTCGATCCGCCAGTCCCGCACGGCCTCCAGGCGGAGCAGCTCGACGCCGCCGCCGCCCGAGCCGGGCCAGTGCGGCGCGGTGACCGCGATGTCGCGGCCCCGGCCGGGGGCGAGGTGCAGCCACGGGTCGTTCGGGCTGAGGATGCGCGCCTCGCCGTCGACCTCGACCTCGACGGGCAGGACGAGCCCGTCGATGTGGAAGGCGTGGTGCGAGGTCCCGTCGACCGGGAGCGTGCGGCGGTAGGTCGCCGGGCGTCCGATGCGGGTGCTGCTCCAGCCGCCGAGGCTGCGCACGGGCGCGGGGTCCCCGGCCCACTGCGCGCCGCCGTCCACGGTCCACAGTGCATGGACGTCCTCGCGGCCGGCCACCGACCACACCCGTCCGAGGCCGCGGAGCGACCCGAGGGCGAGGCCCGGCAGGCGGGAGTCGTCGAAGTTGGCGTGGCCCCATGTCTCGACGGTCGCCTCGAACGCGGTCTTGCCGGCGGTCGGCACGGTGATCGTGCCGCCGTAGACGACCCGGGTCGGCAGGGCCTCCCCGTCGAGGGCCAGGTCGACGATGTCGGCCGCGCCCTCGATGAGCAGTTCCTCCACGCCGTCGAGGTCGGTCGCGTAGTGCGTGCGGCCGCGGAAGACGCCGACGGCCTCGGAGGCCGGCGGCAGCTCGTGGGCCTCGGTGCGGCCCGTGCGGGTCGGCAGCGCGCGGCGGTACGCGGTGGTGAGCTCCTCGGCCTCCTCTGGGGGAGCGGTGATCTCGCCGTGCGCGCCGCCGGGGTCGAGCACGTCCTCCGGGTGGAGGACGACGACGGCCAGGCCGCCGACGTTCTGCCGCACCGGGCTCCCGATCTCGGGGGCCGCGAACGTGGCGGTCGCGTCGTCGACGGCGATGACGGCCGGCACCCGCGAGGCGAACCGCAGTCCGCCCTCATCAGCGCCGACCAGGTCGGCCGAGGCGAACCGGAGCACGCCGGGCAGGCCGAATCCCGCGAGCGGCAGGTCCTGCACGACGAGTGCGGTCGAGCGCGGCGCGAGCGCCACCTCGACGCCGTCTACCAGCGCGGTCCCGGGCTCCTCGGTGAGGTTCGGGACGCCGGTGACCGTGCCGCCGCCCGCGAGGACGAGCCGCGAGGGGGACGAGCTGGTGGTCACCGAGACCGCCTGCACGCCTTCGGCTCCGGTGGCGCGGGCCCCGGCGAGGGCCGGGCCGAGCGTGCGCGCGAACGCGGTGAGCGTGCGGGCCTCGGCCGTCTCGGGCCGCGCCTCGCCGACGGGGGAGAGGTAGCCGCCGAAGTCGTAGTCGTGGGTCATGAACCCGCCCGGGTCGCCCCAGTTGCCGACCGAGGGCGTGTAGCCGAAGTCGTACCCCGACGCCTGGAGGTACGGCGCGATCAGGGACGCGCCGCTGACCATGAGGCGGCGGAGCGTGGCGTGGCTGCGGTTGGTCTCGGTGACCAGCAGCGGCAGGCCCCGGGCGGCGGTGAGGTCGGCGTACCGGCGCACCTCGGCCTCGACGAACGGCGAGCGGTCGTCGGGGTAGAAGTTGAACGCCGGGCACACGCCCTCCACATCGCCGTTCGCGCCGACCAGGTCGCCCTGGCCGGCGCACGCGATGAGCGGCACCTCGACGCCGTGGCCGACCGCCATGTCCCGCAGCGCGGTGATGTAGGCGTGCCGGTCGGCGGTGTCGAAGAAGTCGAGCTCGTTCTCGAGCTGGACCGCCGCGACCGCGCCGCCGCGGCCCCACTGGCGTTCGGCGAGGAGCGGCATGACCTGGTCGAACCAGCCGCGGACCTGCTCCAGGAAGCGCGGTTCGGCCTGGCGCACCCGCAGGTCCTCGTCGAGGCCCAGCCATGCGGGCAGCGCGCCGCCGTCCCACTCCGAGCAGATGTACGGGCCGGGCCGCGCGATCACGGCGAGGCCGGCCTCGTGTGCGAGGTCGAGGAACGCGGCGGCGTCGCGCCGCCCGGCGAAGTCCCACACGCCGGGGGCGGTCTCGTGGAAGTTCCACGGCAGGTACATGTCGATCGCGCGGTAGCCGGTGGCGCGGACCTGCGCGAGCCGCGCCTCCCAGGTCTCCCGCGGGAGCCGGAAGTAGAACAGCGACGCGCAGAGCAGGGCCTCCTCGCGGCCGTCGAGCACCAGGCCGGCAGGACGAAGTTCCACCGCCGAAGTGGACAGATCAGTCACTACTTCACTCCTGCACTTCCGCCTTGAAGGTTCATCTCGTAGAGGTACTTCTGCCCGAGGTAGTAGATCGCGATCATCGGGAGCGTCAATATGATCGACCCGACCATGACGAGGTTCCACGGCGGCAGCTGCATCTCGTTGCTCGTCCCCGTCATGTACTGGAGGCCGAGCGCCAGCGGCATCGACTCCTCGGAGTTGAGGTAGATGAGCGGGCCCATGAAGTCGCCCCACGCGTGGGTGAGCGTGAAGATCGCGATGGCCGTGAGGATCGGCCACATCATCGGGAGGATGATGCGCCGGTACACCCCGAAGTAGCCGAGGCCGTCCATCTGCGCGGCCTCGTCGAGCTCGCCGGAGATGCGGGAGACGAACTGCCGCACCAGGAACACGTTGAACGCGTTGGTGAAGAAGTTCGGGATGATGAGCGGCAGGTACGTGTTCACCCAGCCGAGCTCCTTGAACAGCAGGAACTGCGGGATCATCGTGATCTGCGCGGGGATCATCATGGTGGCGAGCACGATGATGAACATGACGCCCTTGCCCGGGGCCCGCAGCCGCGCGAACGCGTAGCCGACGAGCGAGGACGAGAGCACCTGGCCGACCGCCGAGAGCGTGGCGATGAGGACCGAGTTGAGCACGAACCGCCCCACGGGCAGGCCGGTCGCGGTGAACACCTCGGTGAAGTTGCGCCACTCGAACTCGGACGGGATGACCGTGAACGCGTTCTGCGAGCTGGTCACGTCGCTGGAGAGCGAGATCGAGACCATGAGGACGAATGGCACGAAGAAGACCGCCGAGACGACCAGCAGCACCGCGTACGTGGCGGGGGTGGCCTTGAACACCGCGAGGAGCCGCGGTTCGCGCTCCTTGCCGCGTCGTGTGCGCCCGGCGCCGGCACGGGCCGGGGCCTGCGAGGCGAGACCGGTCATTTGACCTCCTGCTCGTAGAAGACCCAGCTGCGGGACCAGCGGAACGCGATGAGCGTGAACGCCAGGATCACCAGGAACAGCAGCCAGGCGACGGCCGACGCGTATCCGAAGTGGTAGAAGGAGAACGCCTCGCGGAACAGCAGCGGCACCATCATCTGGCTCGCGTTGTCGGGACCGCCGGCGGTGAGGATGTAGACCTGCGAGAAGATCTGGAACGATCCGATGAGGCCCATGATGAGGTTGAAGAAGATCACCGGGGTGATCTGCGGGAACGTGACCGACCAGAACTGGCGCCAGGAGCCCGCGCCGTCGATCTCGGCGGCCTCGTACAGCTCGCGCGGGATGCCGTTCATGGCCGACAGCAGGAGCACGGTGGCCCCGCCGGCGCCCCAGGCCGACAGCACGATGAGCGCGGGCTTGACCCAGGTCGGGTCGAGCAGCCAGTTCGGGCCGTCGACGCCGAACCACCCGAGCAGGTCGTTCAGGGGGCCCGAGGGCGCCAGCACCATCTTGAAGACCATCGCCGTCGCCACCAGCGGCACCAGCGTGGGCAGGTAGATGAAGGTGCGGAAGAGCTTGCGGCCCCGCACCCTCTTGTTCAGCAGGTTCGCCAGCCACACGCCGATGACCAGGCCCAGCGGCACCGACACCAGCGCGTAGTAGAACGTGTTGCCCAGGGCCTTCCAGAACACGGGGTCCTCGGTGAGCGCCTTGGCGTAGTTGTCCAGGCCCACCCATTCGGGGGGCGTGAACGAGTCCCACTCGGTGAACGAGATGTACACGGACGCGATCATCGGGCCCAGGAGGAACCCCAGGAACCCGATCAGCCATGGCGAGATGAAGAGCCAGAAGTAGAAGGCTTCTTTCCTGCTGCGCGACGACATGCTGCGGCGCCTCCCGGCGCGGCGCGCGGGGCGCGCCGTGCCGGGGGCTTCGTCGACGGTCTTCGACATCGGTCAGGCCCTAATCGGTGATGATCGATTCGAGCTGGGTCTGGATCTTGTCCAGTTCGGTCTGGGCGTCGCCGCCCTCGTTCCAGAAGGTGCCCAGGTTGTCGTTGAACGCGGCCTGCATCTCGTTCCACTGCGGGATGAACGGCGCGCGGAAGATGAAGTCCGCGGACTCGCCGAACGCGGCCATGTTGATCGGCTTGGTCGCCCACGCCGGGGTCAGGAACGCGTCCGACTGCTGCACTTCGAGGTTGGCCGGGACGTCCTGGGCCTTGTCGATGATGATCTCCTGCGCCTCGGCGCCGGTGAGGAACTCGATGGCCTTGAACGCCTTCTTCGGGTCCTTGGCGTCGCGCGAGATCGCCAGGCCCGAGCCGAAGGCCGAGACGGCCTGCTGGGCGCCGCGCCACAGCGGGGCGATGTCCCAGTTGATGTCGGCCTCGAGGAGGCCGCCGATCGCCCAGAAGCCGGTGGTGTTCATCGCGACGGTGCCCGCGGCGAAGGCGGGGTCGCCGCCCATGTCCGGGCCCATGTCCGCGTACTCGGCGGCGGTCGGCACGAAGTGGTCCTTGTGGGCGAGGTCGTTCGCCCACTGGAGGGCCGCCACGACCTCGGGGGAGTTGATCGTCGGCTGCCCGCTGTCGTCGATGATCTGCCCGCCGTTCTGGTAGGCGAAGGACCACCACTGCGGCCACCAGCCAGCGCCGCCGTAGCCCCACTGCGTGCCGGAGACCGTCAGCTTCTCCATGGCCGCGTGGGCGTCCTCCTGGGTCCACTCGGCGGTCGGGTACGCGACGCCGGCGGCGTCGAACAGGTCCTTGTTGTAGTAGACGATCATCGCGCCCGAGCGGTCCGGGATCGCGTAGACCTGGTCCTCGTAGCTGTACAGGTCGCCCACCGGGCCGAAGCGCTCGGCCAGGTCGAGGCCGGCGTCCTTCGCGTAGTCGTCGAGGGGGAGGATCTGGCTCTTCGAGGAGTAGGTGTTGACGCCCTCGGCGACCTGCATGATGTCGGGGCCGTCGCCGCCGGCGATCATGGTCTGGACCTTCTGCTCGTACTGGTCCGAGGGGATCAGCTGGAGCTCGATCTTGACGTCGGGGTTCTCGGCCTCGAACAAGTCGATGCGGGCCTGGTAGGTCTCCTTGTCGAGGTCGCCGCCCCAGACGACCATCTTCAGGGGGCCGTTGCCGTCGTCACCGGAGCCGCACGCCGCCAGGACGGGCGCCGCGACGCCAGCCGTGGCCGCGGCCTGGACCAGGGTGCGCCGGCGAATCTTGTTCTCCATGTCTCGGCCTCTCTTCGTCTTGCGCCGACTACACCGTCGGCACGGGGTTGAGACGGGGGTAAATCTAACCCATAGATAAATGGTTGGATAGACCCCTCTTGATAACGATTCGAGCAACGACGCCGCAGGTGGCGGACGGATTGACCGATACAAGTGTTATCGCTAAGATGCGGTGCGTCACACCCCAAGGGCGACACCGGGCCCGAACGGCCGCGCCCCGCCCCGCGGCGGGATGCGATCATGGCGGTCGACCGCGAGTGAACGGAGTGGAGACCGTGCAGCCCGACCTGCCCCCGCCGATCGGCATCGACCGACCCGGCTCATTCAGCCGCTCGGTCTTCCACGAGCGCCACCCCGTGCTCATCGCCAACCTCCTCGGCGACCTCCCCTACCCGCCCGAGATCGCCGACGCCCTCGAAGCGCTCCTCGCCGAGTCCCTCGCCGGGACCGTCCCCGCGCGCACCCCCGGCGGCCCCGAGATCCACACCTGGCACCTCGAGGTCGCCTCGCACGCGGGCCGGACCTGGGACTCCCTGCCGTTCCTGTGGGCCGAGTCGTACTTCTACCGCCGCCTCCTGCGCGCCGTCGAGTACCACCACTACGACAGCCCCTGGTGCGGCACCGACCCCTTCGCGCCCCAGAAGCACGCCCAGCTCGACGGCCCCGAACTCCGCGCCGACCTCGACGCCTACGCCGCCCTCAGCGGGGCCGGCGCCGCCGACCGCCGCCGCGCCCTCCTCCTCGCCGCCCTCTGGGGCAACCAGGCCGACCTCGGCTTCCGCACCAACAACCCCGGCGCCGACACCGCCGTCGGCGAACTCCTCGCCGACGACGCCGACGCGCTGTGGGCGCTGGCCGAGGCCCCCGGGGACGCGCCGGTCATCATCGTGGCCGACAACGCCGGACGCGAGATCACCGCCGACCTCGCCCTCGTCGACCACCTCCTGGAGACCGCGACCGGCCCGGTCGAGCTCCACCTCAAACCGCACCCGTACTTCGTCTCCGACGCCACCGGCCAGGACCTCGTCGCCACCCTCGACGCCCTCGACCGCGACCCCCACCAGGAGGTCCGCGACCTCGGCGGGCGCCTGCGCGACGCGATCCGCCTCGGCTGGCTGCGCCTGCGCACCCACGGCGCCTACGTCCACCCCACCGAGTACCGGACGCTCCCCACCGACCTCGCCGCCGAGTTCGCGGCCGCCAAACTCGTGATCCTCAAGGGGGACCTGAACTACCGCCGCCTCGTCGGCGACCGCCGGTGGGACCCGGCCACCCCGTTCGCCGAGGCCGCCGGGTACTTCCCGGGCCCGGTGGCCGCGCTCCGCACCGCCAAGTCCGACCTCGCCGTCGGCGTCGACCCCGCCCGGCTCGCCGAACTCGACGCCGCCGCCCCCGACTGGCGGCTCACCGGCACCCGCGCGTTCATACAGGTGCACGCCTGAGACGCGATTCGATCGGGAGATCCGCGAAACGGGCTCACTCGTTGCACACCTCCGACCGCGTCGCGGATAGGATCCACATCTGCGAGGCCAACGACTTCCCCGGAGACCGCACATGAACGCTCGCCGAGACACCACACCACCAGAAGCCGCACCGGACGCGGACCAGGCGCCGGCCGCCGAGGCGCCCAGCGGGTACATCTTCCCCGGATCGGCCGCCTACTGGGAGCAGCGATACGCCTCCGGCGGGAACTCCGGAGCGGGCTCCCGCGGCGAACTCGCCGAGTTCAAGGCCGACGTCCTCAACGGGTTCGCCGCCGAGCACGGCGTCGAGACCGTCATCGAGTTCGGCTGCGGCGACGGCGAGCAGCTCTCCTACGCGAAGTACCCCCGCTACCTCGGCTTCGACGTGGCCCCGACCCAGCTCCGCCGCACCATGGCCCGGTACGCGGACGACCCGACCAAGAGCTTCGCGCTCTACGACCCCACGTGCTTCGCCGACCCCGCGGGCCTCATCACCGCGGACATGGTGCAGTCCCTCGACGTGATCTACCACCTCATCGAGGACGACGTCTACGAGAAGCACCTCGAGCACGTCTTCGGCGCGGCCCGCCGCTTCGTCGTGCTCTTCACCAGCGACGGCGACGACCCGTCCCTGGCCGGGACCTTCGCCCCCCACGTGCGCAACCGCCCGATCCTCCGCGACGTCGCCGAGCGCTTCCCCGGCTGGCGCCTGCGCAAGCGCATCGACCACCCCCGCCCCTGGAGCGAGCACGGCGCCGCCGGCTCCATCGCCGACTTCTTCATCTACGAGCGCGCCTGAGCGCACGCGAACGCCCCGGAACCGCAAGGCTCCGGGGCGTTCGCGCGCCTCACACGTCGGTGCGCTTGAGCCGGAACGCGGCCGCCGCGAGCGTCAGCGCCACCCACCCGGCGAACACCGCGAGCCCCTCGCCCGGCGGCAGCCGGTCGGCGGTCTCGGTCAGCGCGTAGGCCGCGCCCCCCGCGTTCGACGGGAAGTACGGGTTCAGCGCGTCGTACCAGGAGTCCGGCAGCAGCATCGCCAGGCCCGGCAGGATCAGCAGGACGCTCACCAGCGCGGCGATCCCGCCCGCCGGCGACCGCAGCAGCGCCCCCAGCGCCACCCCGAACACCGCCACCAGCGCCAGGTACGCCGCCGCCCCCAGCAGCGACCGCAGCACCCCGTCGTCGCCCAGCGACACCGCGATCGCCTCCCCGTCGAGGCCCACCGAGCCGATCAGGAACGCCGCGAACACCCCCGCAGCGGCCAGTACGAACACCGCGCCGCCCGCCAGGATCGCCTTGGCCCACAGCACCGGCAGGCGCTTCGGCACCGCCGCGAGCGTCGACCGGATCGTCCCCGTCGAGTACTCGCCCGCGGTCGACAGCACCCCGAACACCCCGAACACCAGCGACGCGAACGACAGCCCCATGACCGCCAGGCTCACCGCGTCCAGCGGCCGCCCGGCGATCCCGGGCGGGCCGTCGGTGACCCCCGCTCCGCCGCCGTCGTACGTGAACGCGCCGATCGACCCGAACAGGCCGAGCAGCACCAGCCCCAGCGCCAGGCAGATCCACGTGGACCTGATCGTCCGGAACTTCGTCGTCTCCGCGAGCAGGACCCGCCGGAACCGCACCGGCCGCACCGCGGTCCGCGCCCGACCCGCCGCGGGCCGCTCGATCGTCACAGCGCTCATCGCGCGCTCCTTCCCTCCGCCGGAGCACTGCGGTACTCCAGCTCGTCAGTGGTCAAGTCCATGAACGCCTCCTCCAGGGAAGCCCCGAGCGGCGTCAGCTCGTGCAGCGGCACCCCGTGTCGCAGCGCCACCCGCCCGATCTCCCGCGCCCCGATCCCCGTCACCAGCAGCTCGGTGTCGTTCGAGGCGGACACCGTCACCTCCGGCCCGGCCAGCAGCGTGCGCAGCCGCGCCGCCTCGTCCGAGGCCACCCGGACCGCGCCCGTGCCCGTCTCGCGCACGAACGCCTCCACCGTGGTGTCCGCCAGCAGCCGCCCGCGGCCGATGATGACCAGGTGGTCGGCGATCTGCGCCGTCTCGCTCATCAGATGCGAGGACAGGAGCACCGCCCGGCCCTCGGCCGCGAGCTGCGACAGCAGGTTCCTGATCCACAGCACCCCTTCGGGGTCGAGGCCGTTCACCGGCTCGTCGAGCATGACGACCGCCGGGTCGCCTAGCAGCGCCGCGGCGATCCCGAGGCGCTGGCCCATGCCGAGCGAGAACGCCCCGACCCGCTTGTGGGCCACGCTCTGGAGCCCGGCCAGGTCGATCACCTCGTCCACCCGCCCGCGGCCGATCCCGTGGGTCTGCGCCAGCGCGGTCAGGTGCCCCACCGCCGAGCGGCCCGGGTGCACCGACTTGGCCTCCAGCAGCGCCCCGATCTCGTGCAGCGGGGCGTCGTGCCCCGCGTACGACCGGCCGTTCACCGTGACCGACCCGCCCGTGGGCGCGTCCAGGCCCAGGACCATGCGCATGGTGGTGGACTTGCCGGCCCCGTTCGGGCCCAGGAACCCGGTCACCTCGCCCGGCCTCACCGTGAAGCTCAAGCGGTCGACCACGGTCTTGTCCCCGTAGCGCTTCGTCAGTTCTCGCGCTTCGATCATCGCGGTTCCCTCGTCTCCTCCGGGCCGCGCGTCGCGGCCTCACGCCTTCGACGCTACGGACGCGGGCCTCTCACCGCGTGGGCCTGCGCGCGGGTCTTCACCGGCCCCGGGTCGTACCTGGGTCGTACCCCGGCCTACGCGCAGACGCTGACGGCCCGCCGGTCTCCGGCCGACATCGAACCGTCACGGAACCGGTCTTGCGAGTCCAGTCGCGACTGCCGTAACGTCCTGTGCGGCAATCGAATTGAATCCACAAGTACAAAGGGAGCACCGCACGTGACCGAGACGAGCACGGGCCCGGCGGACGCCGGACGCACCTTCTCTCGCCGGGCCTTCGGCCTCGGCGCCGCGGGCGGGGCCGGGACCTTCGCCCTCTTCGGCGCGAACCCCGCGCACGCCGAGGAGGCCGCCAACACCGACCCCGCCCAGTACAGCGTCGACGTGAAGTCCTACGGCGCGGTCGGCGACGGCGTCACCGACGACTCCGACGCGATCCACGCCGCCGTCGCCGCCGCCCTCACCGGCCGCCGCAGCGGCGTCGTCGGCAAGGAGGTGTTCTTCCCGCCCGGGGACTACCGGATCACCAAGGCCGACACCCTCATGTGGTCCCCGACCACCGGGAACGCCGACCAGGTCTTCGGCCTCCGCTACCGCGGCTGCGGGCCGCGCGTCACGAACATCAGGTTCGACACCGCGTTCACCGCCAACGCCGACCCGCGCCGCAACAACCTCATCACCGCCGCGGTGCGCCTGCGCTACACCTACTTCGAGGGCATGAGCTTCACCTCGACGAACCCCGCCAACAACTTCGCGTACTACTGGTCGGTCGACTCCCTCGCGGGCACCCCGGCATACCCCGAGTACGGGTACGGCCAGAACCAGTACTTCGTGTACCGCGACATCGAGTGGAAGGGCAGCTGGAACCGCGTCATCGGGGTCGACGGCGACGCGGAGGCCAACAACAACTCCGAGCACCACTTCGTGCTCTGCTCCACCGACACCGTCTCGAAGTACACCGACGCGTTCCTCACCTGCGGCGTCACCGCGCCGGCGAGCAACAAGCAGCAGGACCAGTTCCTCAACTACTACGTCCAGTCGTGCAACTTCGCGCTGGCCGGGGGCGACTTCTTCAAGTTCAACCGCGGCGGCTCGATCAACGTCTACGGCGGGTCCTGGTCGATGGTCGGGACCGCGGCCGCCCGCTACTTCGTGCTGCCGTACACCGCCGACGGCGACACGACCGCCGCCCGGCTCAACGTCAACGGCGTGCGCTTCGAGCCGAAGAAGAGCGCCGACCAGAAGGTCATCGACTGCGGCTGGAACCGCGGCACCGTCACCTTCACCTCCTGCTCGGACATCGCCGCCATCCAGGAGGCCTCGGCGTTCTACAACACGCACCGCTACAGCGGCGAGGCCGGGCGCATCCCGATCGTGCGCTACCAGGACTGCGTCCTCGGCGGCTACCACCTCGTGGACACCGCCGGGACCTCGCTGCAGAACGGCAAGATGATCTACGAGGGCTCGCGGTTCCACCACTCGAACACCGCGGTCGGCACGACGGCGAGCACCGCGTTCCTGCGGTACGCCTCCGCGCCGGCGAAGTACGCCTTCCGCGACGCCTGGAACGTCGCCGACGCGGCGGGCTGACCTGAGTCCGGCCCGGCCTCACCGGCCGGGCCGGCTCACCGCGGGCGGATCGTCAGCGCCTGCTCGGCCCGGCCGAAGTGCCCGGCCTCGTCGTGGAGGTCGCTAGAGGTGAGGCCGAGGCCGCCGGGGCCGAAGACCACGGTGGTGTCGAGGCCGAGCCAGCGCCCGGCGGGCTGCCGGAACAGGTGGACCGTCAAGTCCACGTTGGGGAACAGCCACTCCCGGGGGCTCTGGCGCACGGCGACGCCGTTGGCGGAGTCGACCAGGCCGATGAGCCGGGCGAGGTCGCTCGGGTCCTCCCCGGCGGCGACGGGCACCTTCGCGCGGACCCACACGGTGCTGCGGCCCGGCTGCGGCTCGCGGACCGGGCGGGCGTCGAGGGACCTGATGTACCCGCCGGGCCAGACGTCGTCGAGGGCGAACGGCGCCAGGGTCTCCGGCGCCGCCAGGGGCGCGTCCTCGCCGCCGGCGACCTTCTCGGTGTCCTGCGCGATCGTGCGCCACACCCGCGCCCGCACGGCCGGGCGGCCGCCGGAAACGACCTCGGCCTCCAGCAGCTCGATCGTGCGGCCCGGGCGCACCACCCGCACCCCGACCTCGAACGGGTCGAGGGTGAGCACGCCGAGGATGTCGGCGCTGAGGCGGCTGATCGCCATCCCGTCGGGGCCGCGCGCGGCGCACAGCCGCTCGATCTCGTGGACGATGAGCCCGTTCATGGGGCTGATGTGCTGCTCGGCCGGGTTCCAGGCGCCCTCGGTGTGCGGGGTCGGCCGGAAGCGGGCGCGGTCGCCGTCCTGGTCGAGGCGGACGAAGTAGCCGTCGTTCGGTTCGGTCATGGCGCGACTGTAGGGCTTGCCCGGCGACTCCGGTCTGGCGGCGTCCGGCCCGATGGGATCGGTCCTAGCCGAGCGCTTCGTGCAGGAACTCCCGGTACACCTCCGGCGCGGCCCGCAGCGCCACGGTCGCGTTCGCGGGCTCGTCACGCCAGGGCCGGGTGTCGACCAGGAGCTGCCCGGTCGTGCGCGCCCCGGCCGTCTCGACGGCGACATGGGCCGCCACGGCCTCGGTGAACAGGTCCGGGCGGACGAGGTAGGCGACGCACATCGGGTCGTGCACGGGCGAGGAGGGGTCGTGCGACGCCGAGGCCCGGTCGTGGTCGAGCCGGTGCCGGACCAGCTGCGCCGACGCGAGCGCGCCGGGCGTGCCGAGCGCCTCGAGCGCCGCGCAGTCCGCTCCGGTCAGCGGCGCGCTGTGGGTGGCGTCGAGCGGCACGATCACCACCTCCCTGAGCCCCGCGCTCAGGACCGCTTCGGCCGCTTCGGGATCGGCCCAGAAGTTGAACTCGGCCGCGGCGGTCACGTTCCCGTTCCCGTGCGCCCCGCCCATGACCACCAGCCGGGCGATCCGCTCGACCAGTCGCGGCTCCAGCGCCAGCGCGAGCGCGATGTTGGTGAGCGGCCCGGTCGCCACCAGCGTGTCCCCGGCGTGCGCCGGGTCCGTGAAGTACGCGGCCAGGAACGGCGCCGCGTGCCCCTCCCGCGCTGCCGAGACCGCCTCGGGCAGGCCCAGGCCGTGCTTCTGGAACGCGCTGTCCTTGTTGAGGACCGCCCGCGGCACCGGCAGGTCCGGGCGCACCAGCGGGCGGGCCGCGCCCGCGTGCACCGGCACGCGCGCCCCGGCGAGGTCGAGCGCCCGGAGCGTGTTGTCGGTGGCGTGCTCGACCGCCACGTTCCCGTTCACCGTGGTCACCGCGGCCAGCTCCAGGCCGGGGTGGCCCGCGGCCGCGAGGATCGCGATCGCGTCGTCGGAGCCGGTGTCGCAGTCGAGGACGAACCTGACGGTCATCGCCGCTCCTTCCGCTTACGCCACATGGAGTTCGAGACTACCGAGCCGCTCGGGGTCGCCGATCGCGCGCAGCTCGGTGATGCGGTCGCCCTCGAAGCGGACCGTGAAGACCATGAGGAGCCGGCCGCGCGGCACGACCGCCACGGCCACCTCGCCGTCGAGGAGCACCGCGCGGGCGAGCTGCGCCTGCCCGGAGAACGCCTCGGCGACGGCGCGGGCGCCGGTGAGGTCGGCGCCGCCGCTGAGGCGGATCGCGGCCTCGTCCAGGCGCAGCGCCACACTCGGGTCGAGGAGCGTCAGCAGCGTCGCGAACTCGCCGTCCCTGGCGGCCTGGAGGAACGCCTCCACCGCCGCGTGCCGCCGCGCCAGGTCCCCGTCCACACTGGTCTTCCCGCGCACGCGCAGGCGGGCCCGGCTCGCGATCCGCTGGGTCGTCTCGGGACTGCGCTCCACAATCGGCGCGATCTCGCCGAACGGCACGCCGAACAGGTCGTGCAGCACGAACGCGAGCCGCTCGACCGGCGAGAGCGCGTCGAGGACCACGAGCATCGCCAGGCCCACCGAGTCGGCGAGGACCGCCTCCTCCTCGGGGTCGACGCGCCGCGCCAGCCGCACCTGCGGCTCTGCCTCCGCCCCGAGGTCCTCGCGGCGCGACTTGCGCGCCCGCAGCAGGTCCAGGCACACCCGGCCGGTCACCGTCGTCAGCCACCCGCCCGGGTTGTCGACGCCCGAGACGTCGGCGCGCGCGGCCTTGAGCCACGCCTCCTGCACCGCGTCCTCGGCCTCCGCGAGCGAGCCGAGCATCCGGTAGGCCACCGCCCGCAGGTGCGGGCGGTACGCCTCGAACTCCGCTGCCGAGATCTTTTCTTCACGCATCCGTCTGGTTCCTTCGACGCCGTCCGTCAGAGCAGTGAGCGCAACCCCGACAGAAAGCAGATGGTAGCCATGGAAACCACGCACGCCAACACCGTCCTCGTCACCGGCGCCAACAAGGGCCTCGGCCTGGAGACCGCCCGCCGCCTCGGCGCCGAGGGCTGGAAGGTCCTTCTCGGCTCGCGCGACGAGGCCCGCGGCCGCGCCGCCGCCGAGAAGCTCGCCGCGGACGGCGTCGACGTCGTCCCGGTCCCGCTCGACGTCACCGACGACGCCTCGGTCGCCGCCGCCGAGCGCCTCGTCCGCGAGCACACCGGCCACCTCGACGTCCTGGTCAACAACGCGGGCGCCCCCGGCACCGCCGTGCACCCCGCGCAGGCCACGGTCGCCGACCTCGCACCGGTCTTCGACGTGAACGTCTTCGGCATCGTCCGCGTCACGCACGCGTTCCTGCCGCTCCTGCAGGCCGCCGACCACCCGCGCGTCGTGAACGTCTCCAGCGGCGGCGGCGCGTTCTCGGTCGTCACCGACCCCGGCCAGGCGGTCTCGAAGATGCACGAGCTGGCCTACAGCACCTCGAAGGCGGCCGTGAACATGCTGACCGTGCGCTACGCCCAGGCGTTCCCGGAGATCAAGTTCAACGCCGTCACCCCCGGCGAGGTCTCGACCGGGAAGTTCGCCGCCACCGACATGAACATGCACCGCGGCCAGCTCACCGTCACCGAGGGCACCGACGTGTTCGTCAAGTTCGCGCTCGCCGGCCCCGACGGCCCCACCGGGACCTTCGAGGACCGCCTCGGGCCCGTCGCCTGGTGAGCCCCCCGGACCGGCATGGAAGCGATTGCCTCGGTGGGGGAGAATGCTCCCGTCCCCGAGCCGCAGGAGGTCCCATGCCGGTCCACGAGTACTTCACCGCGATGTTCCGCGGCGCCGCCGAGGCCGCCGCCGGCGGCGGCACCGACGAGGAGCGCGAGGCCCGCGTCCAGCGGTTCATGGACGACCACCGCCGCATCGGCGACGGCTGGGACACCGCCGGCGTCGCGATCGCGGACACCGCGGTCCCCGGCCCGCACGGCCCCGTCCCGGTCCGCACCTACCGGCCCGAGGGCGGCCTCGCCGGCGCGATCCTGTGGGCCCACGGCGGCGGCTTCCGCCACGGCGACCTCGACATGCCCGAAGGCCACATCGTCGCCGTCGAGCTCGCCCGCCGCGCCCGCGCGCTCGTCGTCTCCGTCGACTACCGCCTCGCCGACGGCGCGACCGTCCTCTACCCCGTGCCGATCGACGACGTCCACGCCGCCTGGACCTGGCTCGCCGCCCAGGGGGAGTTCGCCGCGCTCCCGCTCGGCCTCGGCGGCGCCTCCGCGGGCGCCGCGCTGGCGGTCTCGACCGCGCTGCGCGCCAGGGACGCCGGGCCGCGCCCGGCCGACGCGCTGCTGCTCGCCTACCCGTTCGCGCACTACCCGAACCCGCCGCTGGACTGGAACCTGTACCCGGAGATGGCCGAGGTCCCGGCCCGGTTCGACCCCGCGGGCGTTGAGGGCATGGTCCGCAACTACGTCGGCCGCATCAGCGACGTCCCGGCCGACGCGCTCCCCGGCGCGGCCCGCCTCGACGGATTGCCGCCGACCCGCATCGTGGTCTCGGAGTACGACGACCTGCGCTCCTCCGCCGAACTCCTCGCGCGCCAGCTCGCCGAACTCGGCGTCCCCGTCGCCTCCTACCTCGCGCCCGGCATGACCCACGGCCACCTCAACCACCCGCCCCGCCTGCCCGCGATCGACGAGTCGATCACGTTCCTCGCGAAAGGCCTCAACGGCTGATCCGTCCCGGAAATCCCTCCTTTGTGGGCATCATCATGTTCGCGCGCGCCGCGGCGGCAAACCGCGGCCGGACGCGGGCGCAGCGCTTAGAGTCCGCTCCTGGATTCACCCGTCGCCCGACGCGGTGGCCAGACTCCGGGGAGCCGCATTGCAGCGCAGTCCGATCGCGCCGATCATCCACAAGCACCACTGGGCCGGGTTCGACTACTGCTCGCGCTCGGTCCGCGCGCGGGCCCCGCGGCTCGAACCGGTCGTGCTCGTCGGCGGCGCGCTCCAGCGCAAGGAGGACTGGGGACGCGTCGAGCGCGTGATGCTGGAGTCGGCCGACGTGATCGCCACCGACCTGCCCGGCTGGGGCGAGGCCGACCTGCTGCCGGCCGAGTACGGCGCCGACGTCCTCGCCGACGCCCTCGTCCACCTCCTCGACGACCTGGGGCTGGAGCGCGTCAACGTCCTCGGCGGCTCCTACGGCACCGCGATCGCCTACCGGATGGCGCAGGCGTACCCGGACCGGATCGCGCGGATGGTCCTGGCGGGCACCATGACCGCGATCCCGCTCCACTGGGAGGAGACGTTCCGCGAGATGGTCCGCCTGGTCGCCGCCGGCGACCTGGAGCGGTTCGCCGACCTCGTGGTCGCCGCGATCACGGGCGGCGCGCCCGGGTCCGTCGTCGCCGCGGCCGCCGTCCAGCGCGTCCTCGCGCGCCGCTTCCGCACCGTCGGCTCCGACGAGGCCGCCAAGTTCATCGCCAACACCCGCCGCCTGCTCGCCCACGCCATGATCGACACGACGACCGAACCCCAGCCGCCGATCCTGTTCACCACCGGCGAGCACGACACGCTGACGCCGCCGGACGCCTGCCGGGAGCTGGCCCGGACCTGCCGCCGGGCGTGGTTCACCGCGATCACCCGGTCCGACCACGCCGTCCACCTGGAGCGCGGCGCCGAACTCGCGGACCTCATGACGCGCTTCTTCGCGGGGGAGCCGATCGACGGCCTGCCGTACGCGACCGCCGTCGAGGAGCTCGGGCGCGCTCAGTCCTTGAAGGTCTGATAGCCCTTCGCGCCGGGGAACAGCGACCGGGCGCGATCGAGGTCGGGGGCCACGAAGCGGCCCTCGGCCGCGACCAGGATCGTCTCCGGGTCGACCTCCGGGACGACCGACCCCGAGACGGTGATCTTGCGGCCCTCGATGCCGGTGACCCGGGCGCGCAGCAGCAGCGGCATCTCCACCGGGACGGGCCGCTGGTACCGCACGTCGAGCGCGATCGTCATGGCGGGCAGTCCCTTCGCGGCGCACGCCCAGCCCATGAGCTCGTCCAGGAGCATCGCGCTCATGCCGCCGTGCGCGTACCCGGGCGGGCCCTCGTGGGCGACGCCGAGCACGCAGCGGCCGACGAGGCCGTCCTCGCCCTCCTCGATCTCCAGCGGCGGTGCGAACGCGCTGCCGTGGCCGGTCGCGGGGCTGTACATGCGCAGGCCGAACGGGAACACGTCGACGCTGGGGATGTCGGACCGCTCCCGCCGCAGCCCGGTGAACCGCGCCTCGAGGCGCTGGACCTCGCCCGCGAGCTCCTGCAGCACCTCCGTCGGGGTCTCGGTGCGCGCGACCGTCTCCATGAGCGACCGCAGCTCGCGGCCGAGCTCGGCGACCGCCTTGCGGCGCAGTTCGAGATCCTCGCTGGACATCCGCGCTCCCTATGACGCTCGTTATAACCGGGGCCCGGGCCAGGTTACCACGACGTAGGAAACCGCCCGTCCAAGCGAACCCGGCGCGCCGCGCCGCCACCGGCCGGGGAGGTGCACCGTCGACTCAGGGCGGTCAGTAGGGTCGGGCGGGTATGACCCTCCGCCGCTGCCCGGCACGCGCGGGGCGGCGGCCGTATGAAGGACGAAACCGGCAATGAGTAGACCTTCACCCCGCGACAGCATCCACAGTCACCGCCTGCCCCGCATGGAGCACTGGCGGCGCATCGTCATCGTGGCCGGCGCCGCGGTCGGGCTCACTGCGGCCACGACCATCGCCGCCGCGCTCGCACTCACCGCGGACGAGCCGCCGCCCGACGCCGCGGCCGGCCAGGCCTCGGCGTCCGCGAGCGCCGCCCCGGACGGCGGCGAGGCCGCCTCCGACGGCGCCCCCGCCGACGTCCAGGCCAGCGCCGTCCCGCAGGGCGACGGCATGTGCGACCGGACCGCCGGCCCCGCCCCGGCGGTCACGGTCACCGAGATCGACGCCGACGTCATCGGCAACGGGGGCGAGGGCGACACCGACCCGCTCCCCGCCGCCATCGCCGCCACCCCCGACGGCCGGTCCTGGCTCGCCTGGGACGGCGCCGACGACCGGATCCACCTCGCCCGCCTCGACTGCGACGACCGCGTCGAAGGCGACCCGATCGCGCTGGAGGGCATCGACCTCCAGGACGTCATCGCCGACGCCGACGGCGTCACCGTCCTCGTCACCCGCGAGGGCTCCTGCGGCGGCGGCACCCTCTGCGGCGGCTCCTCCAGCCCCTGCTCCACCATGCACATGGTCCGCTTCGACGCCGCCGGCGCCCAGGTGTGGGAACGCCAGGTCACCAACCTCGGCGACGGCCTCGCCGGGTACGACGACGGCGCCCGCTTCGTGTGGTGGTACCAGCACCACGGCCGCCTCGCCAGCGACGGCGCGAACACCGCCGCCTACTTCGGCACCGCGATCACCGTCGCCAACGGCGGCTGCGTCGACATCCACCAGGGCGACCGCATGCAGGTCGTCGACGCGGACGGCGACCTCGCCGACCACCCCGACGCGTTCGCCGCGGGGTGCAGCCACAGCTGGACCACCCGCATCGCCTGGAACGCCGACCGCGACGAGTTCGGCATGGTGTGCGCCACCGACAACCAGTGCCGCATCGCCGTCCCCGCCTACACCACCGTCGCCGACGGGACCTGCGACGGCACCCTCTTCGGCGGCGACCTCGTGGCCGCCGGCGACGGCTACTGGACGGCGTGGAGCCAAGGGGGCCGGGCCCGCCTGGAGCACTTCACCGACGGCCCCTCCGACACCACAGTGGACACCGGAGTCGACGCCGGGCACCCGCACCTCGTCGCTTACGGCGACGCGCACCTGCTCCTCGCCTGGGCCTCCGGCGACGGCATCGCCGCCCAGGTCTACAGTGTCTCCGGCGACCCCGTCGGGGACCGGTTCGACATCGCGGTGCCGGACCACGCCTACCAGGCGTTCAAGGCCTATCCTGACGGCAGCGCCGCCTACCCGGCGGCCGGCGGCGGCGGCTCGATCCGCATCGCCCGCGTCATGCCGCTGTCCTGAGCGGACCGGGCGCGGGCCGAGCGGGCCCGCGCCCCGACCCCGCCCCACCGACCGAAAGGCCCCCGATGGAGCTGCTCCACCTCATCGCCCTCATCGCCGCCCTGCTGAGCTCCGGCCTCATGGCCGGCCTGTTCACCGGGTACTCGTACTCGGTGATGCCCGGCATCGCGATCCTCGACGACCGCAACTGGGTCGCCGCGCTCCAGCACATCAACCGCGTCATCATCAACGGCCGCTTCATGAGCGGGTTCCTCGGCTCGATCGCCTTCTCCCTCGCGGCCGTGGTCCTCGGGATCTTCCTCGACGACCGCGCCGCGCTCCCGTGGACGATCGCCGGACTCGTGCTCAACCTCGTCGGCTTCATCGGCACGATCGCGAAGAACGTGCCCCTCAACGACAAGCTCGAAGCCGCCGGCGACGTCGCCGCGCTCGCCGACCCCACCGCGCTGCGCACCGAGGTCGAGGCGACCTGGATCAAGTGGAACCACGTGCGCGGCATCGCGAACCTCCTCGCCCTCGCCGCGCTCGCCCTGGCCCTCTACACGGCCGGAACCGCCGCCTAGGACAGCAGATCGGCGCGGTGGACCAGTGCCGCCGCGCCGATGAGCGGCGCGTCGCCGCCCAGTTCCGCGCGCACCACCGGCAGGTTCGCCGCGTACGCGTTCACCGCGTACTCCCGCACCGCCGCCGCCACCAGCTCCGGGTAGTCCGCGGCCGCGAACGAGAACCCGCCGCCGATCACCGCCACGTCCAGGTCCAGCAGCGTCGCCGCGTTCACCAGCCCCAGCCCGACCGCGCGCGCCGACCGGCGCACCGCCGCCACCGCGACCGGCACGCCCGCCGCGTAGTCCCGCGCCAGGTCCTCGCCCGACGACCCGTCCCAGCCCCGGCCCCGGGCCCACCGGACCGTGCTCGGCCCCGAGGCGATCCCCTCGACCGTGGCGTCGTGCGCCGACCCCTCGACCGACGCGACCACGACCTGGCCGATGTGCCCGGCGTTCCCGCCGCTCCCGGCCACCAGCCGCCCGTCGCTCACCACGCCGCCGCCCACGCCCGTCGACACCACCATGACCAGCGCGTTCCGCACCCCGCGCGCCGCCCCCAGCCACGACTCCGCCAACGCGATGCACGTGCCGTCCAAGCGCAGCACCACCCGCTCCAGCCCCGACACGGCCGCCGTGAAGTCCGCGATCGCGAACCCCTTCAGCGACGGCAGGTTGATCGGCGCGATCGACCCCGCGCCCAGGTCCACCGGACCCGCCGAGCCGATGCCGGCCGCCGTCACCCCGGCCCACTCCGGCGCGGCCATGCAGTGCCGCACCACCTGCTCGATCGCCTGCTCGGCCGCACCCCGGTCCGCGGCCGCGGCCTCGCCGGTCGCCGCGCGCGACCGCGTCCCGGCCACCACCGAGCCGTCCTCGCGCACGAGCGCGGCCTCCACCTTCGTGCCGCCGAGATCAAGGGCCATCGTCACGTTCATGCCGCGAAGCCTACCGAGGGCCCGCAGGCGCTCACCGCGCCGTTTCCCCGGTCCCCGACCTGTGAGAAGCACCCCAAGATATTCCTTGACAAGAATATTCTCTCTGAGGAATACTTGTCGCATGGACGCAATCCTCGCGGCACTGGCCGACCCGGCCCGCTGGCGGCTCGTCACCCTCCTGGCCGAGCGCCCCCGACCGGTCGGCGTCCTCGCCGACCTCGCCGGAGCCCGCCAGCCCCAGACCACCAAGCACCTCCAGGCCCTCGAACGCGCCGGCCTCGTCGCCTCCCAGCGCAGCGGACAGCGCCGCATCTACGCCCTGCGACCCGGCCCGATCCGCGACGCCGCCGCAGCGCTCACCGCACTCGCCGACGCCGCCGAGACCGCCGGCGCCGCCTTCGACCGCCACGGCCTCGCCATGGGCGCCGAACGCCTCGCCGCCGCCGCGCCCGGCTGGGCCGACGGCCGCGAGTTCCACTTCGACCGCGCGCTCGACGGCGCCCCCGACGCCGTCTGGCACCAGCTCACCGACACCGCCCGCCTCGCGCACTGGTGGACCCCCGACGGCCTGCGCATCGGCGACCTCGCCTTCGACGCCCGCCCCGGCGGCCGCATCGTCCTCGAATACCGCGACGCCGAAGACCGCGCCGGCACCGGCGAAGTCGTCGGCCGCGCCGAAGGCACCGTCGAGGCCGCCGTCCCCCGCGAACGCCTCGCCTACCGCCAGTCGCCCCTCCTCGACGGCGGCGACCCCGCCTTCACCGCCGAGGTCGAATACACCCTCACCGCCCGCGGCGACGGCACCGACCTGCACGTGCGCTACCGCATCGCCGACAGCACCGTCCAGTCCGCCGACTTCATCGCCGGCATCACCACCGGCTTCGGCCAGAGCCTCGACAAGCTCACCGCGGCCGTCGCCGCCGAGACCGCCCGCACCACCGACCACCCGCACCCGACCAGGAGCACCACATGAGCAACCACCACGGCCGCAAGGTCATCGCCAACATCAACCTCTCCATCGACGGCCGCTACGACGGCCCCGGCGCCCCCACGGACATGGCCTGGGTCCTGCCCTACGCCGTCACCGACACCGCCCGCGACCACCTGACCGACCTCTGGAGCAACGCCACCACCGCACTCCTGGGCCGCACCAACGCCGAAGGCTTCCTCGGCTTCTGGCCCACCGTCATCGGCGCCGAGGGCGCCGACCCCCGTGACGAGGCCTTCGCGAAATGGCTCGTCGACGTCGACAAGGTCGTGCTCTCCTCCACGCTCACCGAGGCGCCCTGGGAGCGCACGACGATCGAGAACCGGCCCGCCGCCGAGGTGGTGGGGGAGCTGAAGGCGACCGAGGGCGGCGACATCCTCGTCCCCTCCAGCGCCAGCGTCATCAAGGACCTCCTGGAGGCCGACCTCGTCGACCGCCTCGCCCTCATGCACTTCCCCGTCGTCCTCGGCGGCGGCCCCGTCCTGTTCGACCGCCCGCTGCCCGAGGGCAAGTGGAACCTGAAGAGCCACCAGGCGTGCGAGCACGGCGCCGTCGCCGTCGTCTACGAGCGCGCCCGCTGATCCGGGAGTACGACCAGGGGCCGGCCGCGAACGGCCGGCCCCGCACACCGCCCCTACAGGTTCGCGACGACCGCCGCGGTCACCTCGTCCGTCGACGCCGACCCGCCCACGTCCCGCGTCCGCACCCCCTGCGCCGTCGCCGCCGCCACCGCCCGCTCGATCCGCTCCGCCTCGGCCTCCAGCCCCAGGTGCGCCAGCATCAGCGCCGCGCTCCCGATGGCGCCCACCGGGTTCGCCGCGCCCTGGCCCGCGATGTCCGGCGCCGAGCCGTGCACCGGCTCGAACATCGAGGGGAACCGCCCCTCGGGGTTCAGGTTCGCGCTGGCGGCCAGGCCCAGGCTTCCGGCGAGCGCCGAGCCGAGGTCGGAGAGGATGTCCGCGTTCAGGTTCGAGGCCACCACCACCGACAGGTCCTCAGGGCGCAGCACGAACTTCGCGGCCATCGCGTCGACCAGGACGCTCTCGGTCGCCACGTCCGGGTAGTCGGCGGCGACGCGGCGGAACACGTCGTCCCACAGCACCATCCCGTACTGCTGCGCGTTGCTCTTGGTCACGCTCGACACCTTCCGGCGCGAGCGCGTGCGCGCCAGGTCGAACGCGAACCGCATGATCCGCTCGCAGCCGACCTCGGTGAACAGCGCCGACTGCACCGCGACCTCGCCGCCGGGGCCGCGCGCGGCGAGGTTGCGACCGCCCAGGCCCGCGTACTCGCCCTCGGAGTTCTCCCGCACCACGACCCAGTCGAGGTCGGCGCCGTCGGCCTTGCGCAGCGGACTCTCGACGCCCGGCAGGAACGTCACGGGTCGCACGTTCGCCCACTGGTCGAAGCTCTGGCAGATCCGCAGCCGCAGCCCCCACAGGCTCACGTGGTCGGGCACCGTCGGCCACCCGACCGCCCCGAAGTAGATCGCGTCGAAGTCCGCGAGGACGTCCAGCCCGTCCTCGGGCATCATCACCCCGTGCTCGGCGTAGTAGTCCGAGCCCCACGGGAACTCCTCCCACGACAGGGCGAACCGGCCCTCGGCCTGGAGCGCGTCGAGGACGGCCCGGCCGGCGGCCACCACCTCCCGCCCGATGCCGTCGGCGGGGATGGCGGCGATGCGGAACTCGTTCACGGCTGCTCCTCCAGATGCGACTCGCACCGAGTCAACACCCGCCCGGGACCCGCCGTCCAAGACCGGTTCGCGATGGCGCCGATCGCCGCGCCCTATGGGTCCATGGCCTCCGACCAGGTCTCGGCCATCGCCACGAACGCCCGCGCGGCCGGGGTCAGCCCGTCGGGGCGGCTCACCAGCGACACGTGGAGGTGCCAGGCCGGCTCGATCCGGTGCACCGAAGCGCCGGTCCGCTCCGCGAGCGGCGTCCACGACGCCGGCATGACCGCGTGCCCGAACCCGGCGAGCACGAGCGGCAGGATCGAGGTGCGGTGCGCGATCTCGGCCGCCAGATGCACGCCGTCGACGTCGGCGAGGAGGTCGTCCACGAAGCGGCGCATGATGCTGCCGCGCTGGGAGGCGATGAGGCGCAGGCCGCGGAAGTCCTCGCGCCGCACCACGTCCCCGTGCGGGGGCCCGTCGCCGGGCGGGGAGATGAGGACGAGCGGCTGGCGCTCGACGGGGACGACCCGCAGCTCCGCGGTCCGCAGGTCCTCGGCGGAGCCGAGCAGCCCGACCTCGCTGGCGCCGGTCCTGACGTGCGCCACGACCTCGTCGGCGGTGAACGCGCCCTCGACGTTCATCTCGATCCCGGGATGGTCTTCGGCGAAGCGGGTCATCATGGCCGTCAGCGGCTCGATCCCGGGGGAGGGCATCGAGACCATGTCGAGGCGCCCGCGTTCGAGTTCGCGCACGGAGCGGGCCGCGTCGCGGGCGGTCTCGAGGTCGCGCAGGACCTGCCGGGCGGGCTCGACCAGGCGCCGGCCGGCGTCGCTGACGACGACGCCGCGGCCGACCCGGTGGAACAGCTCGACCCCGAGGCTCCGCTCCAGGTTCGCGATGGCCTGGGAGAGCGAGGGCTGCGCGATGTGGATCCGGTCGGCGGCCTTGCCGAAGCCGCCGTGGTCGACGACGGCGAGGAAGTATCCGAGTTGGCGTGCGTCCATGCGGCTCCGGCGTGACGAGGGCGCCCGCCCCCTTGGGCACCACCTCTCGGCAGTGTACGTGCGGGCGCCCGTTTTGCGCTAGTTCGTTCAGCTCCCGATCCCGGTGAGGGCGACCATCGCCGGGATGAGCGCGATGATGACGACCGCGCCGATGAGGTCGAACGTGATCCCGGATCTGATCATCTTCGTCATCGGCACGCAGCCGGTGCCGTAGACGATCGCGTTCTGCGGGGTCGAGACCGGCAGCATGAACCCGAGCGAGGCCGCGAACGTCGCCGCCAGGGCCGGTACGAGCGGGTCGACGCCCGCGGCCGCCGCGAGCGGGATGATGATCGGCACCACGACCGCCGCCGACGCGGTGTTCGACGTCGTCTCCGAGATGAGGATCGCCAGGATGACCGCGAACGCGGTGATCGCGAAGGTGCTGGTGATCCCGAGGGCGTCCGAGGCGCCGGTGCCGATGGTCTCGGCGAGGCCGGTCGCGGAGAGCATGGCGCCGAAGATGATGCCGGTGCCGAACAGGAGGATCGTGCCCCAGTCGATCTTGGCCGCGTCCTTCCAGCTCAGCGTCGCCTGCTGCTTCGACCAGTTCACCGGCAGCACGAACAGCAGCGCGGCGCCGATGACGGCGGAGACGCCCTCGTCGAGCCGGTCGCTGATCGTGGCGTACGCGCCCGAGTCGGTGCCCGCGATGAGGCCGACCGCGGCCGGGACGAGCCACAGGACCACGGTGACCGCGAAGGCGACCACGGTGTTCTTCTCGGCGCGGCTCATCGGGCCCGCCTCGGCGCGGCGCTCGCGGATGAACTCCTCGACGCCCTCGATCCGGCGGATCTCGGGCTTGTTGACCAGGAGCAGCACCGCCGCGAGGACCCCGAACATGATGAGGCAGATCGGGAGGGCGGCGAGCATCCACTGCCCGAATGAGATCCGCTCGCCGGTGGCCTCCTCGATGAGCCCCCGGCCGATGAGGTTCGGCGGCGATCCCACCGGCGTGAGCAGTCCGCCGACACTGGCGCCGTACGCGAGCATGAGTATGAGCGCGGTGCCCACGCGCAGGCGCATCGGGTCGAAGTCGGGCCGCACCACGCCCTGGGTCTGCATGAGCTTGGCGATGACGGCGAGGATGCCGAGGGCCGTGGGCATGAGCATCGCGACCGTGGCGGTGTTCGAGATGAACGCCGACAGCAGGCAGGTGATCGCGCCGAACGCGATGATCGTGCGGAACGTGGACTTCCCGACCCCGGGCAGGCCGAGGACGAAGAACGCGACGCGCTGGGCCACACCGTGCTTGAGCATCGCCTGCGCGAGGATGAACGCGCCGATGAACGTGAAGACGGTGGTCGACCCGAACGGGGCGAGCACGTCGTCGGCCGGCGCGACCCCGAGGACCACGATCGCGGCGACGCCGACGAGCCCGCCGATCGGGATGGGGATCGGCTCGCAGATCCACAGGACGACGACACCGAGGAGCACGGCGGCGAGGGTCTGCTGGTCGCCGGGCATGTCGAGCGGCAGGAACCCGAACACGAGGCTGACGAGCGGGGCGAGGAACCAGCCGACGAGGCGGCGGCCCCGCTCGAACCGCTCCTCGGCGCCCGATCCGAGTTCGGAGAGACTGCGGTAGGTGGACCCGCCCAACAGGGCCTTGTCCACATCGGTGCGTGGCACGTCCGAGGGCGCGGGCGCGCCCTCGTGCTCGGCTGTCGAAGCCATGCCTCCTCCTTGAGGGATTGACTGTGATCACTGTCGCACCCGATGGAAGAAACGTCCAAGAGTCGTACCCTTTGCGGCGTATAGGGATCGCCTATGAGTACGCGGCGGCCGCGCTCAGGGGCGCCGCGGGGCGGCGCTGTCCCTGACGACGATGTGGGTCCCGAGCATGACCCGGTCGTCGAGATCAGGTCCTCTGTGGAGGGACAGGCGCACTGCCTCGCGGCCGAGCTGCTCGTGCGGCACGTGCACGGTGGTCAGTGCCGGGGTCAGGTCCGAGGCGAGCGGGATGTCGTCGAAGCCGACCACCGAGACGTCCTCGGGGACGCGCACGCCGCGCCCGCGCAGCGCCTGGAGCGCCCCGGCCGCGATCATGTCGGTCGCCGCGAAGACCGCCGTGACGTCCGCCCGCTCCGCCCAGAGCGCCTCGGTCGCGACCCGGCCGCCCCCGCGCGAGAACGCGCCGGGCCGGATCAGCGACTCGTCCAGGGGCGCACCGTGGTCGGCGTGCGCGCGCCGGAACCCGGCCACGCGCTCGTCGGTGGTCGAGAGGCCGGGCTCGCGGCCGACGTAGGCGATCGTGCGGTGCCCGTTCGCGAGCAGGTACGACGTCATGGCGTACGCGCCGCCCTCGTTGTCGTACTCCACGACCGTGGCCGGGACGCCGGGCCCGGGGGAGGGGCGCCCGCACAGGACCAGGCGCGACCCCGACCGGTCGAGGGCGCGGGCGAAGCCGGTCATGCGCTCGGTGTAGGTGGCGGTGTCCTGGGCCCCGCCGACGAGGATCACCGCCTCGGCGCGCTGCTCGCGCAGGAGCTCGACCACCGCCGCCTCGCGCTCGGGGTCGCCGTGGGTGGTGCACAGGAGGCACAGGCGCCCTTCGGAGGCCGCCTGCTGCTCGACGCCGCGGGCGATGAACGCGAAGAACGGGCCGGTCGGGTCGTCGAGCACGACCGCCACCGTCCTGGTCGCCGCGCCCGCGAGCGCGCGGGCGTGCGCGTTGACGACGTAGTCGAGGTCGCGCATGGCGCGCAGCACCTTCGACCGGGTCGGCGGGGCGACCGGGTAGTTCCCGGCGAGGACCCGGGAGACGGTCATGGCCGAGACGCCGGCCCGCGCGGCCACGTCGGCCAGCGTGGGCCGCCTCCCCGGGTCGGTCCGCTTCGGCACCGGCAGGCTTCCCTTCTACGCCTGGCGCCAGCGCAGGTCGCCGTTGACGCGGTGGGCGAGCGGGCGTCCCGCGGCGAGCCGCTCGGCCTCCTCCACGATGTACAGCCCCATGCGCGCCAGCTCGTTGCCCTGCGAGCCCGCCACGTGCGGGGTGAGGAACACGTTCGGCAGCGTGAACAGCGGCGAGTCCTGCGGCAGCGGTTCGGGGTGGGTGACGTCGAGGACGGCCGAGATCCGGCCGGTCGCGAGCTCGGCGACGAGCGCGCCGGTGTCCACGAGCCTGCCGCGGGCGGTGTTGACCACGACCGCGCCGTCTTTGAGGGACGCCAGGCGCGCGGCGTCCAGCAGCCCGGCGGTCTCGGGCAGGTCGGGGGCGTGCAGGCTCACGATGTCGGCCTCGGCGACCAGCCGGTCCAGGTCGACCAGCTCGGCGCCGAGGTCCTCGGCCGGGTCGGCGTACGGGTCGGCCAGGAGCACCCGGAAGTCGAAGGGCCGCAGCAGCTCCAGCACGCGCCGCCCGATCCGGGAAGCGCCCACGATCCCCACGGTCCGGCCGAAGTTCCCGACCCCGGGGTGGATGCGGCCCAGCGGGAAGGTCCGCTCGGCCCGGAACACCTCCCGCAGCGTGAAGACCCCCTTGCCCGCCAGCAGGATCGCGGCCAGCGCGTACTCGGCCACCGGCAGCGCGTTCGCGTCGGCCGCCGAGGACACCGTCAGGCGCTCCCAGCCGGGGTCGGCCACGAGCGGCTTCACCGAGCCGGCCGCGTGCAGCACCGTGTGCAGGCGCGGTGCCCGGTCCAGGGCGGCGGCGTCGAGCCGCGGTGCGCCCCAGCCGGAGACGATGACCTCCGCGTCGGCGAGCGGCCCGAAGTCCTCGTACCGCTCGGCCACCCGGGACGGGTCGATGTCGAGCACCGCCCGGAGTCGGCGCATGAGGGGCGCGGGGAACAGCCCGGGCAGGTGGACGGGGTCCATGGCGAACAGCGCGGGCAGACGATCGGCCACCGGGGGCTCCTTGGTTCGGCGGAAGGATAGTTATCGGTTTCTACCATAGAAGCCGAACCCCGACTTGTCGAGCCTCGCTCGCAACCATGTCGCCAGTCCTTCAGGCACGCCGCTGACCTGCTCGAACCTCCTGCCAGGCAATCTGAACGACCGACAACGGTAACGATTTGGCAAACCCGGCTTGTGTTCGCGGGCCCTCGCCCCTAGTCTCACAGATAACGGTATCTATGCGATGCCCGACAGCCTCTCACCGCTCTGAAGGAGAAGACATGCGAAACGCAAGGGCGCGTTCGTCGGCCGCCGCGCCGGCACGGGGACTCTCACGCCGTTCGCTCATGCAGTCCGCCGGGGGCCTCTCGGTCGCGGCCGCCGTCCCGTTCGCGCTCGCCGCGTGCGGCACCTCGGGCGGCACGACCGGCGGCAAGACCTCGATCCGCTTCCTGTACGCCACCGGCGACGAGACCTGGAACGCGGTCGCGAAGGGCGTCGCCGACGCCTTCAACGCCAAGAGCGCCACCGCGGTCGTCGAACTCGAACCCCTGCCCGCCGGCACCGACTACCCGACCGCCATGAAGACCATGGACGCCACCGGGAACTGGCCCGCGCTCGTGGACATGCGCGACACCCTCACCTACCTGGAGGCCGGGAAGCTCGCCCCCATTCCCGCGAGCGTCACCGGCCTGCTCAACGACGAGGTCTACGCCCCCGTCGCGGACGGCGAGGTCTACATCGTCCCGACCACCGCCCTCAACGGCGAACTCGGCTTCAACATGGTCTACGACAAGGACTACTTCGCCGAGCACGGCCTCGCCGTCCCCGCCACCTACGCCGAGTTCATCGCCCTCCTCGACGCGATCAAGGGCAACGGCGACGCGCCCCTCGCCACCGCCGCCGGCGAGATCTGGCCCTCCGACCAGCTCTGGAAGCCCCTCGCCGCCCCCGTCTTCGCCCAGTACGACGCCGCCGGCGGCTTCTGGAACGCCGTGCGCGGCGGCGAGGCCTCCCTCGCCGACCTCCGCGAGCCCCTCGAGCGCCTCAAGGACATCACCGACGCGTACGTCCTCGAAGGCTGGCAGTCCACGCAGGACGCCCAGACCACCACGCTCCTGGTCAACCGCCAGGCAGTCATGGCCACCTCCTCGGCCGGGATCGGGCGCCTCAACGACGTCAACAAGGTCGACCCCGACTTCAACGCCGGCATCTTCTACCTGCCCGCCGACGACGGGAGCCTCAACGTCCTCAAGAACTCCGTCAACGGCGACACCGCCTCCGGCTTCGCGATCTCCGCGCAGGCCCAGGAGGACGAGAAGCAGTACGACGCCGCCGTCGAGTTCCTCGAGTTCTACTTCTCCGTCGAGGCCTGCGACCTCATGGAGGCCGCCGGCATGATCGCCCCCAACGTAAAGGCCTCCGACCAGGTCGAGCGCAACGCCACGATCCCCGGCGCCGACGACTACTTCGCGCTCCTGGCGAACCCCGACCTCACCTGGTTCGCGAACGAGACCACCTGGGCGGGCTTCAGCACCTTCCACACGTTCTTCCGGCAGGCCCGCATCGAGATGCAGGACGGCCAGACCTCCGTCGACGAGTGCATCGCCAAGTCCCAGGACGAGTTCGACGCCCAGGCGGAGCAGGGGTGAGCACCGCGACCGCCGAACGCCCGGCCGCCCTCGCCGGCGGCCGGGCGCGGCCCCCGCGCGCCACCCGCGCCGCCCGCCACCGGGCCGTGATGCTCCTGTTCATCGCGCCCGCGCTCCTGGTCTACGTCCTCATGGTCATCGCGCCCTCGATCCAGTCGATCCAGCTCAGCCTCACCGACTGGGACGGCATCAACCCCGCCTACGAGTACGTCGGCCTCGCGAACTACCAGGACATCCTCACCAGCGACCGGTTCTGGAACGCCACCCGGAACACCCTCGTCCTCGGCCTGGGCTCCGCCGTGGTCATCAACGCGATCGCCCTCGGCACCGCGCTCATGCTCGACAAGCTCCACCACGCCCAGGGGTTCTTCCGGACCATCGTGTACCTCCCCGCGCTCGTCAGCGGCTTCATCGCCGCCACGATCTGGAAGTACATGCTCAACTTCAACTTCGGGGCCGTCAACACGGTCCTGCGCGACCTCGGCTTCGAGGGCGCGGCCATGGACTGGCTCGGCGACAACGACATCGTCGTCGGCGTCCTGCTCTTCATCGTCTGCTTCACCCTGGGCGGCAACACCACCCTCATCTACCTGGCCAACCTCCAGTCGGTCCCGCAGGACCTCGTCGAGGCCGCCGAGATCGACGGCGCCTCCCGCGGGCAGGTCTTCCGCTACGTCACCTGGCCCATGCTCGCCGGCGCCGTCACCGTCAACATGACGCTCATGATGATCGCCGGGTGGACGATCTTCGACCAGGTCATGGTCCTCACCGCGGGCGGCCCCGGGTTCGTCTCCGAGACCATGGCGTTCTTCATCTACAAGGTCGGCTTCGGCGAGTACCGCGCCGGATACGGCTCCGCCGCCGCCATCGTCCTCTTCATCGTCGTCATGGCGACCACCGTGCTCGCCAACCGGTACATGCGCAGCAGGGAGGTCCAGGCATGAGCACCGCCGAACGCCGCAGGGAGCGGCGCCGCACCACCCCCGGCGAGGTCGTCGTCATGGCCGTCCTGTCGGTCCTCGTCCTCGCCGTCTCGTTCCCGGTCCTCTACGCGCTGCTCAACTCCTTCCGCAGCTACGCCGAGATCACCAAGGACCCCATGGGCCTGCCCACGGGCCTCAGCCCCGACAACTACGTGCGGCTGTTCCAGACCACCGACTACGGCGAGGCCCTGCTCAACACCCTCATCATCACCGGCGGCACCCTGGTGCTGCTCCTGGCCGTCGTCCCCATGGCCGCCTGGGGGATCGAACGCCTCGGCGGGCGCTCCGCCCGCTGGATCTACCTGCTGTTCATCGCCGGGCTCATGATCCCCTTCCAGGTCCGCATGATCCCGCTCGTCTCCTCCATGAACCAGATCGGGCTCTACTCGACCCTCACCAGCGTCATCCTCGTCCACCTCGGCGGCGCGGCCTCCTTCGGCATCCTCCTGTACTGCTCCTTCATCAAGGGCGTCCCGCGCGAGGTCGAGGAGGCGGCCGAAGTGGACGGCGCCGGGAGGCTCCGCACGTTCTGGTCGATCGTCTTCCCCATGCTCCTGCCGGTGACCTCCGCGTTCGTCATCATCCAGGCGCTGTCGCTGTGGAACGACTTCTTCATCCCGCTGGTCTTCCTCGACGCCTCCTCGGCCGGGACGATCAACGTCGCGCTCAGCCGCATGGTCGGACTCCTCACCTCGCAGTGGGAGCTCATCTACACCGGCGCGATCCTCGCGATCGTCCCCTCGGTGGTCCTCTTCGCGGCGTTCCAGCGGTACTTCATCAAGGGCATGTCCATCGGGGCGGTGAAGGGATGACCTCCTGGCTCGCCTACGACTCGCGGCTCTCCCGCGTGCTGCTCGTCGTCTTCTGGTGGTTCGCCACCTCAGTCCAGCTGCTCGCCACCGCCCTCCCGTTCGCCGCCGTCGACCACCTCGTCGGCCTCTCCCACCTCGGCATCTGGCTCGGCGCGCTCGCCGCGATCCCCGCGGGCCCCGGCCTGTACGCGGCCCTGACGTGCATGCGGGCCTTCGCCGCCGACGGCTACCCGGGCGCGCCCTTCGCCACGTTCCGGCGCGCCTGGGTCCGCGGCTGGACCCGCCTGTGGCGCATCTGGACCGGCGCGGCCGCGATCGGCCTCCTCCTCGCCTACAACGCGGTCCTCTACGGCGCGGACGACACCGGCTTCACCCTGGTCACGACCGCCGCCGCACTGCTCCTGGCCGCCCTCGTCGCCGTCGCGAGCGCCGCCCTCGCCGGCGCCGACGGCCCCGCGCTCGCGGTCCTCACCGCCGCGCTCAAGGCGGCGGCCGTGCGCCCGCAGGCGCCCGTCGCCTGGCTCGCCCTCGCCGTCCTCGCCTACGGCGCCGCGCAGCTCCCGGTCGTCGGCCCCAACCTCGCCCTCTTCACCCCCGCCGCCGCGGCCTGGGCGATCCTGGTCGTCAACGCCGCCACCGGCTTCGACCGGAAGGCCGTCTCATGATGTCGGACCCGCGGGCTACAGTTCGGCGCTGAGCCGCGACGGAAGGACACGCGATGGGGGCGAAAGCCGGACTGATCCACCTCGGCGGAGGCATCCCCGCGCACGCCCTCGCCGGCGGCCCGGCGTTCGACCCCGAACGCTCGGCCGCCCTCGCCGCCACGATCCTCGGCGGACCCGTCGCGCCCGCCGGCGCGCGCACCCTCGCCGAAGGCGGCGTCTGGCCCGAACGCGGCACGATCTGCGTCGGCGCGGGGGAGCACACCGCGCTCGTCGGCTACGCCGAGATCTGCCCCGACCGGCCCGGCACGATCACCGACTGGATCCGCGCCGTGGCCCCCGGCGGCGACGCGCACGGCGTCTTCATGCACAGCGTCGTCGACTTCGGAGCCGTCGCCGTCTGGGAGCACGGCGAGATCCGCCGCTCGATCAGCCTCGCCCCCGACTCCGGCGTCATGGACGACCTCGGCGACCCCCTCACCTTCGAGGCCCCCTTCTGGAACGGCGACCACGCCGTGGACGAGGACTACCCCCTCCCGTTCCACCCCCTCGACTTCGGCGAGGCCGCGCTCCTGGCCCTCTTCGGCTTCGGCATCGAGGGCAGCCCCGCCGCGTACGCGTTCGACCCCGGCACCGTCGCACTCCCGGCGTTCCGCCCCGCCGGCTGATCCGCCGCACGCGCCCGCGGGCGGGTGCCGGATCATCGTGAGGGTCAACGCCGAGTTCCGGAAGGACCCCTCCATGTTCGTCAACCTGCGCGACCCCGCCGAGCGCCTGCGCGCCGGGCAGCTCTACCGCTCCGCCCAGCCCGGCGCCCTCGCCCCGGAGGAGGTCGCCGCGATCGTGGCCGGGCTCGGTGTGCGCGACATCGTCGACCTGCGCACCGAGGCCGAGGCCGGGCGCGTCCCCTGGACCGGCCTGCCCGACACCGTGCGCGTGCACCGCCTGCCGCTCGGCGGCGACGTCATCGACCCCGAACCGCTGCGGCGCATCACCACCGGTGAGGACCTGGGGCGCTGGTACGCCGCGCTGGCGGTGGTCGCGGCCGAGCGGCTGGTGGAGGTCGTGCGGCTGGTCGCCCACGACGGCCCGACGCTCGTGCACTGCGCCGCCGGGAAGGACCGGACCGGGGTCGCCGTGGCCGCGGTGCTGGAGCTCCTCGGCTGCGACGCCGAGGACATCGCCGCCGACTACGGCCGCACCGACGCCGCGATGCGCGAGGTGGTGGCGATGGTCGCCACGGTGGGCGACGCCTTCGCGTTCGACACGAGGGGACTCCCGCCGATCCTCGGCCGCGCCCCGGTGGAGGCCATGGCGACCTGCCTGGCCGTCCTGGAGGCCGGTCACGGCGGCTTCACCGGGCTCCTCACCGCGAACGGCCTCACCGAGGACGACGTCGCGGCCCTGCGCCGCCGGTTCGCTTCCGAGTAGACGGGGCCGCGGCCGCGCCGCGGCCCCGTTCGGTCAGGCTTCGGTCTCGGGCCTGCGCACCGGGAAGCCGTGACGCTTGGCGGCGATCACCACCACCGCCACCGGGACCATGAGCGCCAGGACGCCCCAGGGGAAGGAGGCCGGTCCGAGGAGGCTGAGCAGGACGCCGCCGACGGCGCCGCCCGCGGCCATCGAGGTGTTCCAGGTGGTCACCAGGAGCGCCTGGCCGCGGTCGCCGCCCGCGTCGTTGACCGCGGTCTGGAGGAGCGTCGGCACGCCGCCCCAGCCCAGGCCCCACAGGACCACCGCCAGGAACAGCGGGACCGGCTCGTGCGCGAGCGCCGTCAGGATCGCGGCCGCGACCAGGAACAGGACCGAGCTCGCGATCGTGAGCCGCCGCAGCCGCCGGTCGACCATCGCCCCGGTGACGACGATGCTCGCCACCGAGGCGAGGCCGAAGACCATCAGCACCGACTCCCGGTGGGCGTCCATGCCGTTGGCCGCCAGGAAGGTCGCGATGTACGTGTAGAGGATGTTATGGGCCAGCACGTAGGCGGCGACGGTGAACAGGACCGGCACGACGCCGGGCAGCCGCAGCGCGGCGAGGATCGGCTCCCGCGCGCCGGGCCGGCTGCCGGGGGACTCGGGCACGGAGGCGCGGATCCAGATCATGAGGAGCGCCGAGACCGCGGCGACGAGGCCGAACGTCGCCCGCCACCCGATCCACTCGCCCAGGAACGTGCCCAGCGGGATCCCGAGCGAGAGCGCCAGCGGCACGCCCGCCATCGTCAGCGCGATCGCGCGGCCCTGCAGGTGCGGGGGCGCGAGCCTGCGGGCGTAGGCCACGAGCTCGGCCCAGACCACCGCGGCCGCCACGCCCGCCGCGAGCCGGAAGCCCATGGTCAGCGCGTACGAGGCCGAGACCGCGGTGACGAGGTTCGCGGCCGCGAAGACCAGGCCGGCCGCGAGCAGGAGCCGCCGCCGCGGCCACGCCGCGGTCGCCGCCATGACCGGGATCGCCGAGACGCCGGTGGCGACGGCGTACACGGTGAGGGTCTGGCCGGCCGCCGCCTCGCTCACCGACAGGCCCGCGGCCATCTCAGGCAGGACGCCGGCCGGGAGCGCCTCGGTGAGGATCGCGATGAAGGCGGCCGTGGCGAGCGCCAGCAGTGGCGAGAGCGGGAGCCGCTCGGCTCGGGACGCCTGCGGCGGTTGCGGATCGGGGTGAAGTGTCGTCGTCATGACCAGAAGCCTCCAACCTTGACACCTATGTCAAGGTCAAGTTCCGGTCGCGTGAGGTGCGACATAGGGTCCCGGACGCGGCGCGTCCGGGACCCTGTGCGGCGCTAGCGGCGTGCGGTGGTCGGGTCGCCGATCACCCTGGGGGAGATGACGATGCGGTCGAGGTTGGGCGCCCACGCGTCCGGGTTGCCGAGGCGGAGCGGCTGGTCGGCCGTCGCCAGGGTGACCGGGAAGGACCGCTGGAAGAAGCTGTCCCACGCGTAGGTGTAGCGGAAGTAGGCGTGGCCGACCTCCGCGCCGGCCTCGGTCGCCTGGAGGAGGCGGTCGACGACCTGCGGGTTGTAGTCGTGGTCGCCGGAGAGCTCGGCGTTGGCGTAGTAGACGGTGACGTCGTAGTCGCCGGGTGCGGCGAAGCCGTCGCGGGGGATCTCGATCGCGTTCGCCTCGCCGCCGCCGATCCAGCCGACGTAGGCCATGCCGGAGGCGTTGGACCCGGTCGCGTCGGCGAGTTCGGTGACCGCGGCCGAGCCCAGCAGGACGGCGTCCTCGGCCTCGATTGAGACGGCCGCGGCGTCGGCGGCCCGGTCGCGGACGGTGGTCAGCGACCGGACCGTGGCGCCGTCGGGGGAGCGGAGCTCGATCTCGTTGATCCCCTCGACCAGGTGCACGGTGGCGCTGGACCGCCACTTGCCCTTGCGGTTCGCGGTCAGCTCCGCGGTCGGCTCGCCGTTGACGACGACCTCGACCGAGGACGCCTTCACGGAGGACCAGTCGACGTGCAGGTCGTAGTAGCCGGTCTCCATCGCGTTGGCGTAGAGGTCGGCCCGGCCCTCGCCCGCGAGCGCCGCCGAGCCGCGGTCGCCGCCGCTCGCCCAGTCGAGCGAGGCGCCGTCCTCGAGTCGGAACGTCGCGGCCGGGTACACGGTGGACTCGGTCGCCACCGAGGTCAGCGACGCCTTGTCCAGGGTGATGTCGGAGTTCGGGAGTACGGTCGAGCCGTCCTCGCTGGAGCGGATCGAGAGGAGGTGCTCGCCCGCGGCGAGGTCCACCAGGACCTCGGCGCTGCCGCGGTACTGCCAGCGGCTGTTCGCGTTGAGCGCCAAGTCGGCCGCGTACTGGATCGTGCCGGCCGCGGCACCGTCGACGAACAGCGCGTGGCGCCCCGGCACGCCGGGCGCGCCGCCGGTGACCTGGAGCCGGTAGGTCCCGTCCTCGGGCACGTCCACGGTGAACTCGGCGCGCGAGGTCGCCTTGTTGAAGGAGCCGACGTCCCGGCCGCCGGAGGCGAGGAACTTCCAGCCGCCGTTGGCCTGCGGGTCCTGGGTGTACACGACGGCGTCGGTGAGGGCCATGTCCTCGGCCTCGATCGACGCGGTCCAGGCCTGCGCCGCGGCGTCGGCCTCGACGTCGCGGGCGCCGTCCGGGGTGATGACCACCTGGTACCCGGCGTACCGGTCGTACACCGGGACGTCGAGGGAGAGTGCGCCGCCGTCGAGTGCGACGCCGTTCGCGGCGGTGACGACGCGCGGGGTGTCGGTGAGGCCCTCGGCGCCGTTGAGCGCGACCTCGCGGACCTCGACGTCGACCCTGCTCCCGAAGACCGAGCGGTCGAGGCCGCTCAGGTCGAGCGTGACGTCGGAGCCGGTGCCGCCGAACAGGACCGTGGCCCGCCGGTTCGCCTCGTCGATCGCGCCGATGCCCTGGAGGGTGTCGACGGCGTTCAGCTCGGGCGGGGTGACCGCCACGGTCTGCGACCCGGCGAGGTCGCCGTACCACTTGAACATCCACCACCCGGCGTTGGCGCCGCCCGGCCGGGCGGAGTTGTCGGAGAGGTTCCCCGCGTAGTTCCAGTAGGCGACCTGCGCGTCGACCTTGGTGTCCTCGAACATCGCGAGCCACTGGACGAGCTGCCCGGGGACGCCCATGTCGCGGAGCATCCCGTACTCGGTGATGTTGACCGGGATCGGGTCGATCCCGAGCTCCCGCTCCAGGGCCCGGTAGTCGGCAAAGTTCTGCCGGTAGGTCGCCAGGTTGTCGATGCCCAGCTCGTGCCAGATGAAGACGTCCGGCAGCGAGCCGTGGTCCTTGACGAAGCGCAGGAGGTCGGCGCTGCGCTCGGGCTGCCAGCGGGTGTCGCCGGGGCCGCCGATGCGGGCGTGGCCGAGGCCGTGGCGGTCCCAGACCTCCTGGATCTTCTCGTACGCGGCCTGCCAGTCGGCGAGGAACTGCTCCTGCTGGGTCGCCCAGTCGGGGTACCAGTTGCCGCCGTCGGGCTCGTTGTAGGGGATGAAGACGTAGTCCTGGGGGCGGTCGGAGCCGGTGGCGACGGCCTCGGCCACGAACTCGGTGACCTCCAGGAAGTCCCAGACGCCGTTGGGCTCCTCGGTGTACGTGCCGTCGGCCTGGTCGTAGGCGCGGTCGTCGCCGGGGCGCCGGCCGCCGTTGTACGGCCAGTCGGGGTAGTAGTCCTGCACGTAGATGTACAGGTCCTCGCCGTGCTTGTCGAAGAAGCCGTCCTCGATCTTGATCGCGTCGCCGGAGGGGTGCTGGGTGCCGTAGGGGGCCTTCTGCGACGAGTTGGTGATGTGCGCGCCGTTGATGACGGCCTGGGTGGGGGCGCCCTCGTCGCCGAAGCCGTACAGCGTGCCGGAGGCGCCGCCGCGGAACTCGCCGGTGCGCTCGGCGAAGTCCACGGCGAGCACCTCGGTGTCCTGAGCGCTCGCTGGGGTGCTCGCGAGGCCGGTCACGGCCGTCGCGGCGACCGCCGCGGCAGCGACAGTTGCCATCGGTCTCCTCATCTCTCGGTCCTCTCGTCATTGACAGGGGTCGATCCGTAGATCCGAAGCCCGACCGTACCGAATTTTGATAACGATTTCAAGACGAGATTTGAAATCGATATCAGATCGGGCTAGGGTACCGAGTGAAATCGATATCAGACTCCCGGACCCCGGAAGTCCGATCCCACCACCGAGACAAGGGGCATCGTGGCCGAACAGTTCGCTTGGGGCAGTGACCGACTCGCACTCCGGTTCGAGTGGGGCCAGGACGCCCCGGTGCGCGTGACCGGGATCGTGCGCGACGGCCGGGACCTCCCCGTCCACCCCGTCCCCGTCGCCGAGGTCCTCACCGCCGACCGCGGCCACCTCCCCTCCTCCGACCGCCTCGCCCACACCGAGCTCGGCGCCCTCCTGCGCCACGCCTCCCACACCGAGGAGGCCTTCGACGGCGGCCGCCGCCTCGTCCTCCGCCAGACCGGCGACGGCCTCGCCGCCGCCACCGTCCTCGAGATCCGCGACGCCGCCCCCGCCGCGATCCGCGCCCGCCTCGAACTCCGCGCCCTCGACCGCCCCGTCGTCCTCCGCGCCGCCGCCACCTGGACCATGGGCTTCACCGCCCCCGCCCCCGGCGCCCTCGACTCCTGGCGGCGCCTCCACGGCGTCAACGACTGGCTCGGCGAAGGCCGCTGGACCGTCGACCCCCTCCGCGGCCGCGACTTCCCCGAACTCGCCTCCGAACTCACGCACCAGAACCCCCGCGGCAACTGGTCCGCCACCTCCGACGGCACCTGGTCCACCGGCCACCACCTCCCCGTCGGCGGCGTCGAGTCCGAAGCCGCCCGCCTCGCCCTCGTCTGGCAGATCGAGCACAACGGCGCCTGGCGCTGGGAACTCGGCGAAGACGTCGAAGGCGGCTACCTCAGCCTCGCCGGCCCCACCGACGCCGACGCCTCCTGGACCCGCCGCCTCGAACCCGGCCACGCCTTCACCACCGTCCCCGCAGCGATCGCCGCCGGCGACGACTTCGAGGACGCCCTCGGCGCCCTCACCGACCACCGCCGCGCCGCCCGCCGCCCCCACCCCGACAACGCCGCCATGCCCGTCGTCTTCAACGACTACATGAACACCCTCAACGGCGACCCCACCACCGAGAAGCTCCTCCCGCTCATCACCGCCGCCGCCGAGACCGGCGCCGAGACCTTCTGCATCGACGCCGGCTGGTACGACGACAGCGGCGACTGGTGGCCCACCGTCGGCGAATGGAAGCCCTCCACCACCCGCTTCCCCGGCGGCCTCGGCGAGGTCGTCGACGCGATCCGCGACGCCGGCATGACCCCCGGCCTCTGGCTCGAACCCGAGGTCGTCGGCGTCCGCAGCCCCGTCGCCGACACCCTCCCCGCCGAGGCCTTCCTCCAGCGCCACGGCCGCCGCCTCGTCGAACACCACCGATACCACCTCGACCTGCGCCACCCCGCCGCCCGCCGCCACCTCGACGGCGTCGTCGACCGCCTCGTCGCCGAGTTCGGCATCGGCTTCTTCAAGTTCGACTACAACGTCAACCCCGGCCCCGGCACCGACCACGACGCCCACAGCGTCGGCGACGGCCTCCTCGGCCACAACCGCGCCCACCTCGACTGGCTCGACGGCCTCCTCGACCGCCACCCCGGCCTCGTCGTCGAGAACTGCTCCTCCGGCGCCATGCGCCAGGACTACGCCCTCCTCTCCCGCCTCGCCATGCAGTCCACCTCCGACCAGCAGGACTTCACCAAGTTCCCGCCCATCGCCGCCGCCGCGCCCCTCTCCCTCCTCCCCGAGCAGGCCGCCAACTGGGCCTACCCCCAGCCCGAGATGGACGACGAAGAGGTCGCCTTCTGCCTCGTCACCGGCCTCCTCGGCCGCTACTACGTCTCCGGGCACCTCAACCGCATGAGCGACCGCCAGCGCCACCAGGTCGCCGCCGCCGTCGCCACCGCCAAGACCCTCCGCGCCGAGATCGCCGCCGGCCGCCCCCACTGGCCCGCCGGCCTCCCCGGCTGGACCGACCCCTGGACCGCCCTCGCCCTCCGCACCCCCGCCGGCGACCTCGTCTCCGTCTGGCGCCGCGGCGGACCCGCCGCCACCGAACTCCACTTCCCCCACCTCGCCGGACACGACGTCGACGTCGCCACCGTCTTCCCCGCCGACCTCCCCGAGTGGAAGACCGAATGGGACGCCGCCGCCGGCACCCTCACCGTGCAGGCCGGCGGCGCCGCCACCGCCGCCCGGACCCTGCGCCTCACCACCAGCCACAACCCTTCGAAGCACTAAGGAGCAGTTTCAATGAAGAACGGATTCCGCACCGCGCTGGCGCTCGCCGCCGCCGGAGCCGTCACCCTCGCCGGGTGCTCCGACCCCGGCGCCGGCGACACCGCCACCGGCCCCGCCGACTGGCCCGCCCAGGACGCCGACCTGACCGGCACCACCCTCACCATCTGGGCCGCCCAGAACTCCAACACCGTGCCCGAGAGCGTCATCGCCGGCTTCGAGGACCTCACCGGCGCCGAAGTCGAAGTGGTCACCATCCCCGACCCCTACGAGCAGGGCGTCCAGACCAAGGTCGCCACCGGCGACAAGCCCGACCTCGCCTTCTGGCAGCCCACCGCCTCCCAGCTGACGGCCCTCAACGCGAGCCAGAACCTCCAGTCCCTCGACGGCGCTCCCTGGCTCGACGCCTACGACCCCGCCCTCCGCGACATCACCGGCATCCTCGACGACACCCGGTACGCCGCCCTCGTCACCACCCCCGCCGTCCAAGGCGTCTACTACAACAAGGAGGTCTTCGCCGCCAACGGCATCACCGAGACCCCCGCCGACTGGGACGCCTTCCTCCAGACCGCGCGCGACCTCAAGGCCGCCGGCACCACCCCCTTCTACGAGATGGGCGCCGACCGCTGGGCCACCCAGTGGTGGGTGCAGGTCCAGCTCGCCGACGCCGCCGAGGACGGCCTCTGGGACCGCGTCAACGCCGGCGAGGAGGCCTTCACCGACCCGACCATCCAGGGCGCCATCGACCAGTACGCCGCCCTCATCGACGAAGGACTGTTCAACGAGGACATCGCCACCGCGACCTTCGAGGACCAGGGCGCCGCGCTCCTCGCCGGCGACGCCGCCATGGTCATGCAGGTCAACTCCTTCTTCGGCCAGCTCCAGTCCCTCGCCGACACCGAGGAGCTGAACCAGAAGATCGGCTTCTTCCCGATCTCCCCGTCCGGCACCACCGGCACGTTCATCCCCGACCAGTCCAACGCCCTCGTCGCCTTCAAGACCGGCGACGAGCAGCGCGAGTCCGCCGCCCGCCAGCTCCTGTCCTACTGGCTCGGCGACGGCTACGGCGACTTCGTGAACGCCCAGTCGACCGTCTCGCTCCAGACCGGCACCGAGACGCCCGCCGACGTCCCCGAGGCGCTCCTGTCCGCCTCCGAGGCCGTCGGCACCGCCGCCGGGTCCATGCAGGCGCTTGCCATCGCCAACCCCGACCTGTACATCTACCTCGCCGACATGATCCAGGGCACCAAGACGCCCGCCGAGGTCGCCGAGGCGACCCAGGCCCAGTTCGCCGAGCTGGCCAAGGCGCAAGGCGCCGAGGGCTTCTAGACCGTCCCCGCAGGGGCGCCGGCGGCATGGCCGGCGCCCCGCCCCGGAAAGGCAGTACTCATGGCCACCACCGCAACCGGAGTCCCGCGCTCCCACCGCCGCGACCACCCGCTGTGGTTCCTCGTCCCGGCCCTGGCCGTCCTCGTCGTGTTCTTCTTCGTTCCGACCCTGTTCAACTTCGTGTACGCGTTCACGGACTGGTCGAGCTTCAAGAGCGCCATCAACTTCGCCGGGACCGACAACTTCACCTCCCTGTTCACCAACGGCACGCTCCTCAACTCCCTCAAGGTCACGCTCGTCTACGCGGTCCTCGTCGCGGTCTTCCAGAACCTCTTCGGACTCGGCCTCGCGCTCCTGCTCGAACGCGACACCGCCGTCAACCGGGCCGTGCGGGTCGCGTTCTTCGTCCCGGTCGTCATGTCCGCGCTGGCGGTCGGGTACATCTTCCAGGCGCTCCTCAAGCCCGACGGGGCGCTGAACGGCATCATCGGCTGGTTCACCGGCTCCGAGGTGTCCATCCCGTGGCTGGGGTCGACGACGTGGACCATCGTGGTCGTCGCGATCGTCCACGCCTGGAAGTGGATGGGCCTGTCGATGCTCATCTACCTGGCCGGGCTCAAGACCATCAGCGAGGACGTCATGGAGGCGGCCCGCCTCGACGGCGCCGGCCGGTGGACCATGTTCCGCTCGGTGCGGTTCCCCCTGCTGGCGCCCGCGGTCACGTTCAACGTCGCGACCGCGCTCCTCGGCTCCATGAACGGCTTCGACATCGTCCAGGCCACCACCGAGGGCGGCCCCGGCGGGACCACCGAGCTGCTGAACATCTTCATCTTCCGGACGTTCGGGCAGGGCCTGTTCGCCCAGGCCACCACCATGAGCCTGGTGCTGTTCCTGATGGTCGCGGTCCTCGCGTTCCCCGTCATCCGGTACCTCCGCAAGCGAGAGGAAGTCCTGTGACCACTGCGCTCACCCAGCCGGCCGCGCGCCGCGCGCCGCGCCGGCGGCCCCGGCCCGGCCAGCCGATCGCCGCGGTCCTCACCGCCGCGGCCGTCCTCGGCGTCCCGTTCTGGCTCGTGGTCGCCACCGCCGGCAAGGACCAGGGCGAGGCCCTGGACCCGAACCTGTCGGCGCCCACCGAATGGCGGCTGTGGGAGAACTTCGCGACGGTCTTCGCCGACGGGCGGATGCCCTCGGCGTTCTTCGGGAGCCTCCTCGTCATGGTCCCCGCCGTCGTCGGTGTCCTCGTCCTCGGCTCGATGGCCGCGTGGATCCTCGGCCGCCGCGGCGGGCGCCTCTCCGCGGCGATCTACGCGCTCGGCATCTCCGGGATCGTGCTGCCGCCCGCGGTCGTCACGATCGTGCTCCTGCTGCGCCAACTCGGCCTCGCCGGGACCGCGCTCGGGATGATCGGCGTCTACATGGGGATGTACCTGTCGACGGTGATCTTCTTCGTCACCGGGTTCGTGCGCACCATCCCGCACGAGCTCGAGGAGGCCGCCCGCGTCGACGGCGCCGGGCCGGTGCGCGTGTTCGTCAGGATCATCCTGCCGCTGCTGCGGCCCGTGCTCGCCACGGCGACGATTCTGATCTGCCTGTACATCTGGAACGACGTGTTCTACGCGCTGTTCGTCATCGGCGGGCGCATCGACACCCTGCCGCTCAACCTGTACCAGGTCGCGAGCGCGGGCCTGTATCTGCAGAACTGGCACCTGATCTTCGCCTATATCATCCTGATGAGCCTGCCGCTGCTGATCACGTTCATGGTCGCCCAGCGCAGGATCATCTCCGGGATCACAAGCGGAGCGGTGAAATGAGGACCAGTACCAGCGGAGCGGCGACATGAGGACCCGCACGAGCGAGGCGGTGAGTTGAGCATGGCCGGCAACCCGACGATCTCCGATGTGGCCGCACGGGCGGGCGTCTCGGTGCCCACCGTCTCCCGCGTCCTCACCGGAGCCGCGAAGGTGAGCCCGGCCAAGCGCGAGCTCGTCGAGGCCGCGATCGCCGACCTCGGCTACCGGCCCAGCGCCGCCGCCCGCGCCCTCGTCTCCCGCAAACCGCAGACGATCGCGATCATCGCCGGGAACACCTCCCGCTACGGGTACGCCGAGACCATCCGCGGCATCGAGATCGCCGCCCGCGCCGAGGGGTACACGGTGATGATCACCGTGGTCGAGTCCGCCGACGAGGACGAAGTGGACCGCGCGATCGAGGCGACTCTGACTCAGCCGCTCGCGGGCGTCGCGGTCCTCAAGTTCGACCCGCCCGGCGTGGCCGCCCTCGGCAAGATCCCCGGGAACCTCCCGGTGGTCGCGCTCTCGGGCGTGCGTGAGGCGAGCCTCCCGCAGGCGGTCCTCGACGAGGCCGCCGCGGCCGAGGAGCTCACCGAGCACCTCCTGGGCCTGGGCCACCGCACGGTCCACCACGTGCGGGTGCCGCCCTCGCGCAGAACGGACGGCCGCACCACCGGCTGGCGCCGCGCCCTGCGCCGCGCCGGCGCCGACGTGCCGCCCGCCGTCGACGCCACCTGGGACCCGCGCAGCGGCGTCGCCATCGGCCGCGCCCTCGCCGCCGACCCCGCCGTGACCGCCGTCTTCTGCGGCAACGACGAGATCGCGATGGGCGTCATGCGCGGCATCACCGAAGCGGGCCTGCGCATCCCCGCCGACATCTCCGTCGCCGGGTTCGACGACAACCCCCTCGCCGAACTCTGGAGCCCGCCGCTCACCACCGTGGAGCAGGACTTCGCCGGCCTCGGCCGCCGCGGCTTCCAGCTCCTGCGCAACGCCATCGACGGCACCGACGCCCGCCGGCACTCCACCGAGCGCCCCAGGCTCGTCCTCCGCGAGAGCACGGCCGCGCCCAAGCCCCGCTAGACGCCGGCGGCGCCCCGCGGCCCGGTCGGGCCGCGG